>NZ_CYUO01000005.1 GCF_001407835.1 Lagierella massiliensis | reverse complement strand
TTTCGAGCCAAACAAAAATACCTCAGTGATATAATAAAATTGCGGTCTGCCAACTGCAAAATAAAAAATCAAGGAGGTATTGAATGACATCGTTAAATGACACTCATAGTTTATCACATACTAAAGGGAAATGGTGAAATCATGGAGGATTTGCATCAAATTATAGAAGAAAAGAATTTTAACGATCACAAAGATTAGACATAGGAGCAATATTAAGAGAATTATGTAGTTGGAAAGAAGTAAATATCATAGAAGCAGAAGTTTGTCCCGATCACATTCATATGTTATTGGAGATACCACCAAAAATATCAGTATCAAGCTTCATGGGTTTTTTGAAAGGGAAAAGTAGCATAATGATATATGAAAGGTGGGGAAACTTAAAATACAAATACAGGGGAAGACAATTTTGGTGTAGAGGATATTATGTAGATACAGCAGGAAAGAATGCAAAGAAAATAGAAGAATATATAAGAAATCAACTTAAGACAGACCGATTAAGCGAGCAGTTAACATTTGATGTAGTTGACCCTTTTAAAGGGTAGCAAGTAAAGTTTGCAAGTGGCAGATCGAACAACGCCTTTGCGGCGTGGCTTGTAATACAGGCCCTTTGGGCCGCATGTGAAAAACCCCCGGCTATGCCGGGGGATGTTTATTATTGTTTTTTTATTGGCTACAATTTTTAATATACTTTTAATTTGCAATTCTTTTTTTATTTTTATAGAATTAAAATAGGAGGTGTGAACATGGACAATATAGTTAATTTTGATTCTATTTTTATTTTTAGATATCTTGAAGATGAAGTAATAAATAAAGTTTATAGTCTTGACATGGATCACGTGAATTTTGAGTCCGGAGATTTAGTGGTTTCTAGGGGGGATGAACTTAATAGTCTCCTTGTTATAAAATCAGGATTGCTAAAACAGGCAAAGTACTTAAGCGATGGAAGTGAAAAGGTAGTGGCATACTACTATGAAAACGAAGTTTATCCACTACATTTATTTTATGAAGGAATTAAACACTGGCCATATAATATATATGCGGAGTCAGAAAGTGATATTTATTTTATTCCTTGGAATGATTTAAAAGAAATTATTTCTTCAAGTGAAACCCTTACTAACAATGTTTTAAGATTTACTGCAAGCTGTACTTGTCACACTAAAATTATATTAAATGCCACAAGATATAAAAAAATTCAGCAAAGACTTGCCTATTGGCTATTGATGAAAAAATATGTGGACACTTGTAAAATACCTATGACTCAAAAGATGTTGTCTGATACTTTAAGGGTTACAAGGCCAAGCCTTAATCAGGAATTGAAAAAGCTTGAAAGTCTAAAAGTGGTTAGAATTGATGTTAATGAAATTGAGGTTTTAGATGAATCATATTTAGAAGATATACTTAATGATGTGTAAAAAACCTTTTCATGTTCGAATACGAACTTGTGACATAGTAAAAACGCTGTTAATATAGAATCAGAAAGCAAATCCAATAGAAAAAGAAAACGATAACAAATTCGATTGGATTTTAAGCTTTGATGATCAGTCTTTATTACGAGCTCAAATGAAGATATTTAGAATGTATGAAAACGATACTACAAAAAACAAAGGAGAATATTATGACTGAAAAAATGAACCCTGATTTTAAATTTGTTGACAAATATGGATTTAATGAAGAGTTACTTAAGGAAGCATTTGCTGAAGCTAGAAAAATCTATAAGGAAAGAGGCTTCATGAGAGAAATGGGTCAAGGTAAAGCTCCAGCTATAACTACTGTAGATATGGCTAAAGCTTGGATGAGTGAAGGTCACCCATTTACATGTGATAAGTCAGAAGAAGTTTGTGCAAATGCATTAAAGGTTTTAGAAGCTGGTAGAAAAGCTGGTGTTCCAATATTCCATACTACTACAGGTTATGTAGGGGAAACACAATGGGATTTACCTAGATGGGATGAAAAAATACCTATGAGTGCTCTTGATATTAATACTGACTGGTTAGAAATAGATCCTAAATTAAAACCACAACCTGAAGAACCAGTTATCCATAAGAAATACGCTTCTAACTTCTTTGGTACACATTTAGCTCAAACACTTACTTTCTTAGGAGTAGATACAGTAATAGTTATGGGTGCAACTTCTTGCGCATGTGTTAGACATACTGTAATGGATTCTACTGGATATGGATTTAAGACACTTATTCCTGAAGGAACAGTTGGTGATAGAGTTCCTGGAGTAATTGAATGGAATATGTTCGATATGGAAGCTAAATTTGCTGACGTTCTTCCTGTAGATGAAGTTGTTAAATACTTAGAAAGTATTGATAGCTCTGTTTATACTAAGCATGAAAGAAAATTAGATAAGTAATAGAAATAAACGCTGTGGCAATTTAGGGCATTATGCAATAAATGCCCAGCGTTTTTTATTAAGGAGATGCTATGAAAAAATTAATTAAGAATGGTACTATTATTTCCGCTACTTCAGAATATGTTGCAGATATATTAATAGATGGAGAAAAAATTGTTGAAATTGGATTGAACTTGCCTGAAGATGGCTGTGAAGTTATAGATGCAACTGGAAAATATGTTTTTCCAGGCGGAGTAGATGAGCATGTTCATATGGGACCTTTCGGATCTTATTCTTTTGAAACATCTCATGCTGCGCTAATTGGAGGAACTACTACAATCGTAGACTTTGCTCCACAGTTTAAAGGCAAAACTCTTATAGAATCTTTAAAAGAGCATGAAAAGGAAAATGCAATAGGAAAAGCATCTTGTGATTATTCTTTCCATACTATGGTAATGGATAATGATGAAGACTTACTCATGAAGAGTATTCCTGAGCTTGCAGAAAATGGCGTTGCAAACTTAAAATTCTTTATGGCTTATAAAGGAACTCCTTTTTATGCCAATGATGAATTGATTATAAAGGGAATGACAGAGGCTAAAAAATATGGTCTTACATCTATGCTACATTGTGAAAATGGAGACTTTATTGAAGCTTTGGCTAAAAAATATAAAGATGAAGGAGTTAAAGATCCTATAGGACACTCTCTCTCTAGACCACCAATTGTTGAAGATGAAGCAACTTTTAGGGGGATTCAAATGGCAAAAATAGCTGATTGTCCTCTATATGTAGTGCATGTTTCAACTAAAAATGCAATGAGATTCATTAAAGAAGCTAGAGAAGAAGGATATAGTGTATATGGTGAAACTTGTACACATTATCTTACTCTAGATGAATCAAATTTCTTAAAGCCTAACTTTGAAGGTGGAAAATATGTATGTGCTCCAGCGTTAAGAACAAAAGATCACTTAGAGGCTTTATGGGATGCTGTAGACAAAGGATATTTGAAAGCTATAGGTTCTGACAGCGCTGCTGTTAAGGGTGGATTTGAAGCTAAGAAGAAAGGTATTGATGATTTTACTAAGATACCTAATGGATGCCCTGGAATGCAAAACAGACTTTATATGATTTGGACTCAAGGGGTTATGAAGAATAGAATTACTAGACAAAAATTCGTAGAATTAACTTCTACTAATCCAGCTAAGGTTTGTGGATTCTATCCACAAAAAGGAGCAATACTACCAGGCTCAGATGCGGATATAGTTATATATAATCCTGATGTTAAAGGAACTATTACCTTCAAAGACAACTATGAAGGTAGTGACTATGATACATTTGAAGGATTTGAAAGAGACGGAATATGTGAAAAGGTATTCTTAAGAGGAAAACTTATGGCGGAAAATGGCAAATTCGTTGGGGATAAGGGAACTGGTCAATATATAAAACAAAAACCATATGCTCTTCCATATGATAGATATGTTCCAAGAGAAAAATAAAAATGAATTAACTTTATAAAAAGGAGGGTGTATTCTCTCCTTTTTATAATGCTCTCAATTCCTTAATTTTAATAAGTATCAATAAAAAGTTATATATCTAAAACTGTCGTCTTCCTAACATAAAAAAATATTCAAGTGTTGTAGTGACAACTTTATTTAGAAAAATTAAATGGTAGACTATAGTTGAGGAAGATAATATTAAAAGGTTTTCACAAGGAGAGAAAATGGATATTTTAACTGTAACTAATAATAGTAAAATTGAAGATGATGTTAATGTTATTAGGGTTTCTGGTGATTATAGGGATGTACTGATCAAAGTAAGAGATATGGTTTATATTGGACATGAACTTATTTCCTATCCTTTAAATGCCAGTATAAAAATGTTTTTTTCTCCAGTAAAGTCTATCCTCATCTCAAAAGAAAGGGGAAGTATTTCTGAACATTCGATAGAATTAATTGAAAATAGTATTTTGAAATACGACTTTACTTTGGGAAAGAGAAAACCTGAATATAGACACAAAGATGATTATGAATTACTTGACTTTGAACTTTATAAGTCTTCTTTGGAGGAAGCTCATAGGTTTAATTTTATAAGAAAGGGTGAATAGGTTGAAGCTGGAACTTAGAAAAGTCGAAATAGAGGACTTAAACTTTGGTGATGAAACTATTGTTAAAGATAAATGTTTATATATCAACAAAGAAGCCTTTATTGAAGAGATGAAAAAAATATCTGGGGTAAAAGATATTAAGGTTGATTTAGCACGACCTGGGGAAAAGAAGAGAATAATTCCTGTAAAGGACGTTATTGAACCAAGGTACACTGTTGAGGGTACTAAGGGATTCCCTGGAGTTACTACAGATGTAGGACCATGTGGTGATGGAAAGGTTAATGTACTTGATGGAACTGCTATTGTCACAATTGGTGATATAGTAGGATTCCAAGAAGGCGTTATTGATATGTGGGGCGAGGGAGCTAAGTGGACTCCTTTTTCAAAGACAATGAATATTGTTGTTGATATAACACCTGTTGAAGGATTAAATCCACATGAACATGAAGAGGTATGTAGAATTGTCGGACTAAAGGCTTCTGAATTTGTTGGGGAAGCTGCTAAGGATATTGAGGAATTTAAGGATATTCAAGTTTTTGAAATGGGTGATCATAGTGAAGAAAATGAAAAGTATCCTGATTTACCTAAGGTAGTTTATGTTGAAATGCTAATATCTCAAGGGCTACTACATTCAGGATATATATATGGTACAGATTCTGCTCATATTTTACCAACTTTCTTACATCCAAATGAAGAACTTGACAATGCTGTTATCTCAGGTAACTGTGTAGCTGCTTGTGATAAGATAACAACATATCAACATCAAAATAATAATGTTATCAGAGAACTTTACAATAAACATGGCAAGGAAATAAACTTCCTTGGAGTAGTAATGACACCTGAAATGACAACTCTAAATGGTAAGTTTGTATCTTGTGATTACACTGCGAAACTATGTAAGATGGTAGGGGCTAATGGTGTAATTATTTCTGAAGAAGGTTATGGAAATCCAGACTCAGATCTTGTAATGATTTGTTCAAGACTTGAAAAGCAAGGTATAAAAACAGTTCTTATAACTGATGAATGTTCAGGATGGGACGGAACGAGTCAACCTCTAACTGATACTGCTAAAGAAGCTGTTGCAGTTATTTCTACTGGAAATGTAAGTCACATAGTTGAACTTGAAAAAGCTGACGAGGTAATTGGCGACCCTGAAGCCATAGCTAATTTAGCAGGTGGTTGGGCAGGAGCTTATGACCCTGAAACTGGAACTATGAAATGTGAACTTAATGCTGTAATTGGGGCTACTTCTGAAATTGGCTATCATAATGCAACTTGTAAATTATATTAGGGGGAGAATATGAGTAAAAAAGTTATTTATTATCTAAATCAGTTCTTCGGCCAAATTGGTGGAGAAGAAATGGCACATATAGCTCCTGAATATAGAGATGGAGGAGTTGGTCCTTCAGCTGCTTTCGAGAAAAAAGCTGAGGGGATAGAACTTTTAGGCACCATTATATGTGGTGATAACTATTTTAATGAAAATAGAGAAGCGACAATGGCTTTTCTTGAAAAGACATATGAAGAACACAAACCTGAAATGGTTGTGGCAGGACCTGCATTTAATGCTGGTAGATATGGTGTTGCATGTGCTGAAGTTTGTAAGTTCTTCAATGAAAAGGGCGTACCTTGTATAACTGGTATGTATGAGGAAAATCCTGGTCTTGATGAAGCAAGAAAATATGCTTATACAGTAGCGACTGGAAACTCTGCAGCGGCAATGAGAAAAGCAATGCCTGCGATGGTTAAGCTTGTTAATAAACTTGCATTAGATGAAGAATTAGATCCATCTGTAGATGATTATTTCCCACAAGGTCAAAGACGTACTATAATCGTTGAGAAAATTGGTTCTCAAAGAGCTATTGAAATGCTTATGAAGAGACTTAATGGGGATGAGTTTGAAACAGAATTACCTATGCCAGTCTTTGATTCAGTAGAACCTGCTGAAGCAATTAAAGATTTATCAAAAGCTACAATTGCACTTGTTACTTCAGGTGGTATTGTACCAAATGGTAACCCTGATAGAATTCAATCTGCATCTGCTCAAAAATGGGGAAAATATGATGTAAGTGGAAGGGAAGATCTTAACAACGATTATTATACAATCCATGGTGGATATGACCCTGTATATGCAAATGCAAAACCTGATAGAGTTGCTCCTCTTGATATGTTAGAAGATTTAAAACAAGAAGGAGTTATAGGAAATGTATATAAATACTTCTATACTACTACAGGAACAGGTACAGCCGTTGCGAACGCTATAAGATTTGGTAAAGAAATTGGTAAAGAACTTAAAGAAGCCGGTGTTGATGGCGTTATCTTAACTTCAACATGAGGTACTTGTACACGTTGCGGTGCAACTATGGTTAAAGAAATTGAAAGATATGGTATCCCAATAGTACACATGGCTACTATTACTACAATATCTCAATCTGTTGGCGCCAATAGAATTGTTCCAACAGTTGCAATCCCATATCCAGTAGGAAATCCAGATTTGGGAGAAAAGGAAGATAAGTTTAGACATGAAATGGTAGAAAGAGCTGTTAAGTCATTGGCAACAGACATAAAAGAAAGTACAATATTTAAATAAAATCTGACAGAGCTTTTGCTCTGTCTGGGTTTTAAATCGAGATGTTAAAAGAATATCAACTGCTTAAATAATGGGAGGGTATCATGAGTAATGAAAATAGAAGTAGTTGGAATAGTCGCTTCGGTTATATAATGGCGGCGGCAGGATTTTCTATAGGACTTGGAAACGTTTGGAGATTTCCTTACTTAGTAGGAACAAATGGAGGAGGGGCTTTTGTCCTTATATACTTATTAATATGTATCTTAATTGGTGTACCTCTATTTTATATGGAAGTAACTCTTGGTAGGAAGGCTCAAGCAAGCCCAATAGTTGGAATGAGAAAGCTCACTAAGAAGGGAATTCCTTGGATAAGTTTTGGATGGTTAGGAGTTCTTAGTGCATATTTTATACTAACTTACTATATCCAAATTATGGGATGGATTGTTGCTTATTTGTTGAAGATGATTACAGGAAGTATGAAAGGATTTACAGCAGAAGAATATAGTCAATCATTTAATGACTTGATGATGAATCCAAAGATGCTTATTTTATTTACCTTGATTTGTGTTGTTATAATTGCGATTATATCTGCAAAGGATTTAAGTTCTGGACTTGAAAAAGCTTGTTCAGTAATGATGCCTGCACTATTTATAATGCTTATATTGGTGGTAATTAGGTCACTAACTCTACCAGGGGCTTTGGAAGGTGTTAAATGGTATACTAAAGTAGACTTTTCTAAAGTTAATACGAAAACGTTTCTATTGGCACTTGGACAATGCTTCTTCTCTGTTGGTATAGCAAGTGGTGGAGCTTTTGTATATGGTTCATATTTAAAGAAAGATTCGAATATTCCAGTGGATGGATTAATGGTTGTGGGTTTTGATACTTTGGCAGCTTTAATTGCAGGATTTGCAATTTTCCCTGCGGTATTTGCCTTAGGACTTAAACCTGATTCTGGTTCAAATTTACTTTTTATAACTATGAGTAATGTTTTTATGAATATGCCATTCGGAAGATTATTTGGAGTATTGTTCTTTATGCTGATGTTTTTCGCAGCTCTTTCATCTGCACTTGGATACTTAGAGCCTGTTAGTTCATCATTTTCAGAACTTTTAAAAGTTTCCAGAGCAAAAGGTGTAATATATGCTCTAATTTCAATTTTTGTAGTAGGACTTTTCACAATTTTTGGACATAATATTTTAGCGAATGTACAAATAGCAGGAAGAAATTTATTTGACTTTGCAGACTTTCTATCTGGTAATATCTTGATGCCTCTTGGTGCAATAGCTTTAATATTTTATGTTTTATTCCATTGGAAATTTGAAGGATTTAAAAATGATATTGATGAGGGGGCAACAAGTTTTAAAATTCCAAAAGTAATGAAATTTATAGCATATTTATTGCCAATAGTTTTAGTTATAATATTCATAACAGGATTAATTTAATTGAATTTTATTTAAAGAGTCTACATAAAAGTAGGCTCTTTTTCTTGTTAGAAATTATAGTATGATGTAAAATAGTAGTTAAGTATTAGAGATAAAATATTTTAAGTTTCAAGTTATTTTTTTTGCGGATTAGGTTTATTAATTGAGTTTGTAATGTGATGGTAAAGTTTAGATTTTCAAAAAATATTTTAAGTGTTTCATCAAATAAATCAGATTTCTATTGATTATCATTTTAATTTTTAAATAGTTTTTCATATCCAATTGTTTTAGATATTGTTAAAAAAGAATTTGAATTATGAAATGTTTTACTGATTTAATTTGATAATTTTACCAAAAACTTACAATATGTTTACATAAACATAATAATGTTATAAAATTCAATTATAATATACTTTAAAGGAGCATTTATGACTATCACATTTTTAGAATTCATTAAGGAACTACCAGTAAATACTCCATTGCTTATTACTGCGGTTTTGACATGCGCAGTTATATTTGTAAATGGATGGACAGATGCACCTAATGCTATTGCGACCATGGTTTCAACTCGTACAATGGATGTGGATAGGGCGATAATAATGGCTGCTATCTTCAACTTTTTTGGCGTATTAGTCATGACTATGATAAACGCTAATGTAGCTGAGACACTTTATAAAATGGTTGATTTCGGAGACGATGCAAAGATGGCCCTTGTAGGTTTATCTGCAGCACTTTTTGCTATAGTTTTATGGGCAACTGCCGCATGGTATTTTGGTATTCCTACTTCTGAATCTCATGCTTTGATTGCGGGAATTTCTGGAGCTGCTATAGCTATTCAAAGTTCTATTGATGGAATTAATGGATCAGAGTGGATTAAGGTAATTTATGGTTTGGTTATGTCCACTGTACTTGGATTTGGTCTTGGGTACGTAGTAGTATCTATTGTCAAATTATTGTTCTGGAAAACAGATAGAAGAAAGACCGCAAATCTATTTAAAAATGGACAAATATTTGGCGGAATGGCCATGGCATTTATGCATGGAGCACAGGATGGACAAAAATTTATGGGAGTTTTTCTTTTGGGTGTTTTTTTATCTCAGGGTCAAGCTCATGTAAATAATTTTCATATACCTATATGGCTTATGATACTTTGTTCTCTTCTTATGGGAATTGGTACATCAATAGGTGGTAAAAAAATAATTAAATCAGTTGGTATGGACATGGTTAAGATGGAAAAATATGAAGGTTTTTCAGCTGATGTGGGAGCTGCAATATGTTTGCTTATATCATCTTTGTTTGGGATACCTGTAAGTACAACTCATGTTAAAACGACTGCTATAATGGGGGTAGGAGCTTCTAAGGGAATAAGAAATGTAAACTTAGAAGTTGTTAAAGAAATGGTACTTACCTGGGTGTTGACTTTCCCAGGATGCGGTTTAATTGGCTTTATTATGGCTAAAATTTTTATAAAATTATTTTAAGGAGAAGTTATGTCTGTTTACAATTACTTTGATGGATTTATTAAAATGACTGAAAAGGCGGAAGAATGTGCTGATTATTTAAATATGGCAATAAATTCCTATGATAAGAATAGTCTTGAAAAGCAAACTGAAGAAATTCATGAGATTGAACACAACAGTGATTTGATTAAACATGAAATTATGGCAAACTTAGTAAAGGAATTCTTGCCACCAATTGAAAGAGAAGATATTACAAACATCATTCACTATCTTGATAATGTTGTTGACAACATTGAAGATATACTTGTAAAGATGTACATACTTAATTTAGATTCTGTAACAGATGAAGCATTGGAATTTGTTGATTTAATATTAAGTTGTGTAGATATGTTATCTCAATGTGTAGCGGAGTTTCAAAATTATAAAAAATCAAAAAAGTTAAAGGATCTAATTGTAGAGGTTAACTCAATTGAGGAAAAAGGTGATAGACTTTATATAAAGGTTATGAGAGATCTTTATAAAAATGGTAACAGCGATTATATAATAAGATGGAGCAAGGTTTACGACTTAATGGAAAAATGTCTTGATTCTTGCGAAACCGTTGCTGATGAGTTAGAAGTTGTAATGCTAAAGAACTTATAATAGGAGAAGATATGAAATTTTTTATTGACACTGCAAATATTGATGAAATAAAAGAGGTAGCTTCTTGGGGAATTGTTGATGGAGTAACTACAAATCCGTCTTTAATAGCAAAAGAAGGTAGAGTTTTTAAAGATGTTATTAAAGAGATTACAGAAATTGTAGATGGACCTATATCTGCAGAAGTTGTTAGTCTTGAATGTGAAGGTATGCTTGAAGAGGCAAGAGAACTTGCTAAGATACATGAAAATATCGTAATAAAGCTACCAATGACAAAGGAAGGGATAAAGGCGTGTAAGAAGTTATCAGACGAAGGAATAAAGACAAATGTGACTTTAATCTTCTCTGCTTCACAAGCTCTAATTGCTGCAAAAGCTGGAGCCACTTATGTAAGTCCATTCCTTGGAAGGCTTGACGATATTAGTTCCAATGGAATGATTTTAATAGATGATATAGCTCAAATTTTTTGTAATTATGATATAAAAACTGAAATAATAGCTGCATCTGTAAGACATCCTATTCACTTGGTGGAATGTGCAAAAGCGGGAGCAGACGTTGCAACTATTCCTTATAAGGTATTTAATCAAATGTTAAAACACCCATTAACAGATATTGGAATTGAAAAATTCTTAAAGGACTGGGAAAGTGTTAAAAATTTATAAATCTGTAAATATCTGCCTTAGGGCGGATATTTGTTTTTATTAGGTAGGAGGAAACTGTGGATTTATCAGTTTTAAAGGAAAAAAAATTAGAGGACTTGAAAGTTATAGCTAAAGCTTTAGGAGTTGCTGGAATTTCTAAGTATAGAAAAAATGAACTAATAGAGGAAATTGAAAAACAAGTTAAAATTAATGATAGAGTGAACTCAAAAGAAGAGATAGAAGTAGAGGTAGATGATAAATCGGAAGAAAATAAAAATGAAAATTCGGATAATTCCTCATCAAACATAAGAGAAATAGAAGGTGTGTTAGATATTCTTCCTGATGGTTTTGGATTCTTAAGATCAAATGGATATGACTCTGGTGATGATGATATATATGTTCCACCTGTGCAAGTGAGAAGATTTAAATTAAAGACAGGAGATTTTGTTGAAGGCTTAACAAGAGATGTAAATGATAAGGAAAAATTTTCTCCACTTATCTACATCAATAAAGTAAATTACGAAACACCTGAAAATTTAAGAAATAGAAGAAATTTTGAAGATCTTACCCCAATCTACCCTAAAGATAGATTTGTTCTTGAACATGATAAAGAAGATCTTGCAACAAGAGTAATCGATTTAATTTGTCCTATAGGTAAAGGACAGAGGGGTATGATAGTTGCTCCACCGAAAACTGGGAAGACAACTCTATTGAAAATGATAGCGAAGGCTTTAAAGAAAAATAATCCAGATATATATCTTATTGTACTTCTTATTGATGAAAGACCAGAAGAAGTTACGGATATGAAGAGGTCTGTCGATGGGGAAGTGGTAGCGTCAACATTTGATGAGATGCCTCAAAATCATACAAGAGTTGCAGAGATTGTTCTTGAGAGGGCAAAGAGGATGGTTGAACATGGACATGATGTTGTTATTTTAATGGACAGTTTGACAAGACTTTCAAGAGCCTACAACATTACAAGCCCATACTCTGGGAAGACTCTTTCTGGGGGACTCGATCCAATGGCACTTAACCATCCAAAGAGATTTTTTGGAGCTGCGAGAAACTTGGAAGAGGGAGGATCCCTTACAATACTTGCCACTGCACTTGTGAATACGGGAAGCAGAATGGACGATGTTATCTTTGAAGAGTTTAAGGGTACAGGTAATATGGAAGTTAAGCTTGATAAAAATCTTTCAGAGCTAAGAATATTCCCTGCTATTGACATTTCATCTTCAGGAACAAGAAAAGAAGAGCTACTTTTAAATAAAGAAGAACTTGATGCAGTTAGAAAGCTTAGAAGATCTCTAACAGGAGAATCAAATCAAATTGTAGTTGATAATTTCTTTGAAATGTTAAGCAATACTAAAAATAATAAAGATTTTGTTACAGCCATGAATAAAATTAGTTTTCACAGTTGAAATGAATAGAATGCTGTGGTATACTTATTAGGCTAAATGTTTAATTGTGTTGAAAGAGGTGAAAATAAAATGAAAGAAGGAATTCATCCAGAATATCATAAAGCTACAGTAACTTGTACAACTTGTGGCAATACGTTTGAAACAGGATCAACTAAAGAAGATATAAAAGTTGAAGTTTGCTCCAACTGTCATCCATTCTACACAGGCCGTCAAAGAACTGCTGAACGTGGTGGTAGAGTTGAGAAGTTTAAAGAAAAATACAATATTAAATAGTGTTAAAAGGGCAGACAAAAGGAGTTCTGCCTTTTTGATTTTAAAATTATTGTAGAAGTAACCTAATAATCTTGAAAACAAAATTGGGATAAAGGGTATAGATTAAATTAAAAATGAAATTAAAAGAAATATTAGAAAAATTTGGTACAGTTGATGGGAGTTTTCTTATAGAGAATCTTCTTGGATTAAGTAAAACAGAAATTTTTTTTAATCACAAAATGGATGTACCAAAAGAGGTTGAAATAAAAATAAATGAAATTTATGAAAAGTATTTAGATGATTATCCCATAAATTATTTAATCGGGAAAAAGAATTTTTATGGAAGAGATTTTTATTTAGAAGAAGGCGTTTTAATACCAAGATTTGAAACGGAAATTTTAATTGAAAAAATACTCAAACTTGGCATTGAGTTTAAAAGGATTTTAGATATAGGCTGTGGGAGTGGTATAATTTCACTAACACTTGCCTTAGAAATACCAAGTTCAACTGTTTTAGGGATTGATATATCAACTAAGGCACTCTCTGTTTCAAATAAAAACAAAGATGATTTAAAGGTGAAAAATTGTCGTTTTAAATATTCTAATCTCTTTGAGTCCATTGAGGCAGAAAGTTTTGATTTAATAGTTTCAAATCCACCCTATATAAATGCCAAGGATATGGAAGAACTTGATAATAAAGTGAAAAAAGAACCAGAACTTGCACTTTTTGGTGGAGAGGACGGACTCTATTTTTATCGAGAAATCATAAAAAAATCTCATAATTACTTAAATGAAAATGGATATATTGCATTTGAGATTGGATATAATCAAGGACAACCTGTAAAAGAGTTGTTAAGTTTTAATGGATATAAAGATATCACTTTGATAAAAGATTACAACAGATTTGATAGATGTGTTATAGCAAGGAGTATGATATGATATTTTTACAGCTATTTACTACATTTTTTAAAGTAGGTTTGTTTAGTTTTGGCGGAGGTTATGCAATGATACCTCTGATAATGCAGGAAGTTGTGACAAACCACTCTTGGATTCAAAAGATGGATTTTATAAACATAATATCCATATCTCAGATAACCCCTGGACCGATAGCCATTAATATTGCTACATTTATCGGATATAATTTGAAGGGTATATTAGGATCTCTTGCAGCGACAACTTCAGTTGTGCTTCCATCCATAATACTTGTAAGCTTAATGTATGTGTTTATACAAAAATTTAGAGATAATGAGTATTTGAATTTGTTTTTAGATGGAATAAAAGTGGTTATTATTGGATTAATTGGCGCAGGATTCTTGTCTTTAGCTCAGGAGGGACTTACTTCAATAGTTGGAATTATAGTTTTTATATTATCTTTTTATGCTGTTGGAATAAAAAAAGTAAATCCAATTCCTGTTATACTTATAGCAGGTGTAATCGGTATTTTCACTAATTAGGAGGTATTTTGTTTTATTTTTCATTATTTAAAACTTTTTTTATAATAGGTGCCTTTACAATTGGTGGAGGAGTTGCAATGATACCAATTATAGAAAGAGAAGTAGTTGATAATAAAAAATGGTTGGATAATGAACAGTTTATGGAAGCTTTGATGGTGGCACAGGGTATGCCTGGAGTCTTAGCAGTAAACATGTCCATATACATAGGACTAAAGATAAAGGGAGCAAAAGGAGCGTTTTTTTGTGCCTTGGGAGCAGTCCTTCCATCATTTTTAATAGTTACGGTAATTGCGCATTTTTATAATATGGTGGGTAGTCTTGACATAGCTCAGAAGATTTTCAAAGGGGCAATCCCTGCGGTAGCTGCAGTAATTGCAGCATCTGTTTATAGCCTTGGGAAAAAGTCTGGATTTAAAGTGATACAATTTATAATAGCAATTGCCATAGCGGCATCGGTAGAAATTTTTAAAATAAGTCCAATATTATTAATACTTGGTTTTGGAATTTGGAATATAGTTTATAAAAAGTTTATAAGAAAAAACAACGAGGTGTTTTAAATGTTTGAAAATTTAGAAGCAGTAGAAGAAAAATATAAAAAGCTTGAATTTGAAATTGCCGATCCTGAAGTTATGAAAGACATGAATCATTGGCAAAAGCTTATAAAAGAACATGCTGATTTAAAGCCTATTGTTGAAAAATACAATGAACTTAAAAAGGCAAGAGATACTCTTGAAGAAGATAAGGAAATGTTAAACGAAAACCTTGACGACGAGATGAAAGAGCTTTTAAAAGATGAAGTTTCACAACTTGAAGAGGACATAGAGAGTTTTGAAGAAGAACTTAAGATTCTTTTATTACCTAAGGACCCTAATGACAACAAGAATGTATTTTTAGAAATTAGAGCAGGGGCTGGTGGAGACGAAGCTGGACTTTTTGCTGGGGAAATTTTAAGAATGTATAAGATGTTTGCAGACTCAAAGAACTGGAAGACAGAAATAATGGATATTTCAGAACAGGGAGTAGGTGGAATAAAGGAGGCTGTTGTTATGATAACTGGAGAAGGAGCTTACTCAAAGTTAAAATATGAATCTGGTGTTCATAGAGTACAAAGGGTTCCAGAAACAGAATCAGGCGGAAGAATCCACACATCAGCTGCAACGGTTGCAGTTCTACCAGAGGCGGATGATGTTGATGTTCAAATAGACCAAAATGATATAAGGGTTGACGTGTTTAGGTCATCAGGTAATGGTGGACAATCTGTAAACACAACAGACTCTGCCGTAAGAATTACTCATATTCCAACAGGAATTGTAGTTTCATGTCAAGACGAAAAGTCACAGCTAAAAAACAAGGACAAGGCTATGAAGATATTGAAGTCACGTCTATATGACAAGATGTTGGAAGAACAAAATAAAGACATTGCCGATGCGAGAAAGTCACAAGTAGGCTCAGGAGATAGATCTGAAAGAATTAGAACATATAACTTTCCTCAAGGAAGAGTTACTGATCATAGAATAAATATGACAATTTATCAACTTCAAGATTTTCTTGATGGAGATATTGAAGAGATGATTGACGCTCTTATAACCTACGATCAAACTGAAAAATTAAAATTATTAGGGTAGCTTTTGGCTATCCTTTTTTATGGAATAAAATACATTTAAAATTCATATGGTATAATTTAGTAGGTGAATTATGAAAGATAAAAATATTTTAGACATTTCAAACGATAAAAAAGCATATAATGGAGCTAAAAATATAGAAAAAGTTCTGAAGCTCTTAGGTAATCCTCAAGATAAATTAAATATAATTCATGTTGCAGGAACAAATGGCAAGGGATCTGTTTGTAATTTTATTTCAAATGCACTTGAAGAAAATGGATATAGGGTTGGACTATATACTTCTCCTGCTATTTTTTCAAATAGCGATAGGTTTCAAATAAACCATGCCAACATAGATGAAGAAAGACTATTAAAATATTACGAGGATATCAAAAGCATAGCGAAAAAAAATAATCTCACAATTCATGAATTTGACATTGCAACTATAATTGCATTTTTGTACTTCTATGAAGAAAAGTGTGACTTTGCAGTGATAGAAGTTGGAATTGGAGGACGTGTTGATTCTACCAATGTAATAAAGAAATCGCTTGTTTCAGTTATTTTAAAGATAGGAATGGACCATATGGAACTTTTAGGTAACACCATAGAAGAGATATCATTCGAAAAGGCTGGTATAATAAAAGAGTCTGGTACTGTGGTCTACTATCCTCAAGAAGAGTCTGTCAATAGAGTAATTGAACAAGAAGCTTTAAAGAAGGATGCAAAAATTATAAAACCTGATTTCAAAAATATAAAAGACAATGAAATTTCCTTTGATAGTTATAGATTTAGTTACGATGGATATGGATTTGATTTAAAACTACATTCAGAAGTACAAAGGTTTAATGCAGTAGTTTCTTTTGAAGTTTTAAAAGAAATAAAAGAAAATTTCGATATATCTTTGGAAGATGCTATCAAGGGTATAAATAAAACAACTATTCCAGGTAGGTATGAGGTAGTAAATAGAGACCCAATAGTAATTGTGGATGGAAGTCACAACCCTCAGGCTGTAGAGACCTTAAAAGAGACTCTATTAAAAGATTTTCCAATGGAAAAATTTGTATTTGTTGTTGGATTTTACAAAGACAAGGACTATAGGAAGTTAATAGAAATAAATAAGGACATAGCCTATGGAATAATTTGCTGTGACAGTGGTAGCGAGAGGTCCCTTGCATCAAGTGAACTCTATGATGTTGCAAGGGAGTATGTGAGTCGGGTTTACGATATGAAATGCGTTGAAAAGGCTCTAAAATTTGTAACAAAAGAGTTTAAAGACAAAGTCATAGTAGTATATGGATCCTTTTCTTTGGTGTCAAAAGCAGCAGTATACTTTAAAGGAGTAACAAATGAAGGTTGATTATAAAAATATTTTTTCAAAGGTTGACATAGGGGAAGTGTTTTACGATGAACCTATGAAAAACCATACCACATTCAAAATAGGAGGACCTTGCGATGTTCTTATTATGCCGAGTACAATAGAGCAAATAATAGATGCTTTAAAGGTGATAAAAGAAAATGGCTTGGCATACATGATAATTGGAAATGGAAGTAATTTACTTGTATCGGATAAAGGTATTAAGAAGGTTATTATAAAGTTACATAAGAACTTTTCTAAAATTACTTTGGAAGGAAATAAAATTATTTCACAAGCAGGAGCGACACTTAAAGAGATTGCAGACTTTGCACTTGAACAAAGCCTAACAGGTTTTGAATTTGCCTCTGGAATTCCAGGAGACTTAGGTGGAGCTGTGACTATGAACGCAGGAGCCTATGGTGGTGAGATGAAAGATGTGCTTCAAAGTGTAAAAGTTATTGACAAAGACTTAAATGTGGTTGATATAGATTCGTCAGAAATGAATTTGCGATATAGGAATTCGAGAGTACAAGATGAAAACTTAATCGTTCTTGAAGCCACAATAGCTTTAAAAGAAGGAGATTATAATGAAATTAAAGCTTATCAAGATGAACTCACTTTTAAAAGAGAATCTAAGCAGCCATTAGAATATCCTTCAGCAGGCTCTACTTTTAAGAGACCGGAAGGTTATTACGCAGGAAAATTAATTGATGACAGTGGGCTAAGGGGATATAGATATAAAGATGCCATGGTTAGCCAAAAACATTGTGGATTTGTTATAAATGCAGGAGATGCTAACTGTGAGCAGGTACTATATGTGATTAATCATGTGAAAGATGTTGTTTTTGAAAAGTTCGGTGTAAATTTAGAACCGGAGGTTAGAATTATTGGAGAATTTGAAGAGTAAAGTAATTGCAGACTACCATACTCATACAATATATAGTAAAAATAATCATGGAAAAGGAACCATAAGAGAAAATGTCGAAAGTGCTATAAAAGTTGGACTAAAGGAGATTTATATTACAGATCATGGTCCAGGACATTATCTATATGGAATAAAAAAAGATTTAATAAAGACTGCAAGGGAAGAAGTAGATAAACTTAAAGAAGAATATAAAGATAGAATTGACATCTTCCTTGGAGTTGAGGCCAATGTGGTAGGTTATGATGGAACATACGACATTCCCGAAGAGTATGAAAAGTATTTTGATATTATAAATTTGGGATTTCATAATGGAGTTGTATTTAAGGATTTTTATAGTTACGCTCACTATCGCTTTATAAATAAGATTAAGTTTTCAAATAAAATAAAAGAGTATGTTACAAAAAAAAATACAGAAGCACTAATAAAGATAATTGAAAAAAAGAATATCTTTACGATTACACATCCAGGGGACAAAGTTCCTGTGGACATAGAGATGCTTGCAAAGGCCTGCGAAAAAACTGGTACTGCTCTTGAAATAAACTCGTCACACAGGAACCTAACAGTTGAACAGTTAAATCTTATTAAAAATTATAATATTAACTTTACTTTAGGTTCAGATGCCCATAGACCAAAATATGTGGGAAATTTAAAATCCGCCCTTGAAAGGATGGAAAGAGCTGGAATAGATAGTTCAAGAGTGTTAAATTTCAAAAGGAGAAATGATCAATGAAAGTAGTCATTGTAACAGGAATGTCTGGAGCAGGTAAAACTGCAGCGTTAAATGCCTTAGAAGATATGGGATACTATGCAGTGGATAATCTTCCTCCAGATTTAATAAAGGACTTTATCAAACTCTTAAGTAACAATAAATCCAATATAACAAAGACAGCCATAGTGGTAGATATTAGAAGTGGCGTTTTGTTCAGTAAGATATATGAAGAAATTTTACTCCTTAAAAATGCTGGGGAAGATATAAGCATTCTATTTTTAGATGCAAGAGATGAAATTCTTGTTAGAAGATTTAAACAGTTAAGAAGACCACATCCACTGGGAAACACGGGAAATATTCTTTCAGAGATTGGAGAAGAGAGAAGTAGACTAAAGCATTTAAAAGATAATGCAACTTATATTATCGACACATCAACTCTTACCCTTGGAGAACTGAAGAGTAGAATTTTGTCTTTTTATGGAAGTGAAGACTCCAAGAAAGAAAATATAAATATTACGATTATGTCCTTTGGTTTTAAAAATGGAACATTACTTGATGCAGATTTGGTATTTGACGTAAGATTTATTCCAAATCCATACTATGTAGATGAACTAAAAGAGAAAACTGGGGAAGATGATGAAGTTAGAGATTTTGTATTCAAGTATGAGAGAACTAAAATATTTTTGGAGAAGGTTAAAGACTTGGTAAATTATCTACTTCCATTTTACAAAGAAGAGGGCAAGTCAAACCTTGTTATAGGCATCGGTTGTACTGGAGGAAGACACAGGTCTGTAGCTATAGCAAACGAACTTGGAAGAGAATTTGAAGAAAAAGGAGAAACTGTCTATGTGTCCCATAGGGATTATAGATATTGGTAAAATATGAAAATAGTGACTATTGGTGGAGGAACGGGAAACTCTACAATTTTAAAAGGATTAAAAAAGATAACTAAAGATATCGTTACGATTGTAACTGTAGCTGATGATGGAGGAGGCTCTGGAGTTTTAAGAAAGGACATGGGAATTCTTCCTCCTGGAGACATTAGAGCCTGTTTACTTGCTCTTGCAAATGCAGAACCACAGATGAAAGATCTGATGGATTATAGATTTAAAGAAGGTGTACTCAAAGGACAGTCCTTTGGAAATCTATTCCTGGCGGCTATGGTTGATATATATGGCGATTTTGACAAAGCTATTAAAGAAGCTTCAAATGTACTTGCCATAACTGGAAAAGTTCTTCCCATGACCTTAGAAGATGTAACTCTTTATGCTCAGATGAGTGACGGCACAACAATTAAAGGCGAATCTAATATTGGAAATTCTACAAAAGATAAAGACGTTTCAATAGAGAGGGTCTATCTAAAGCCAGATGGACCAAAGCCTATGAAGGAAGCTGTAGATGAAATTTTAAGTGCGGATATAATATTAATTGGTCCAGGAAGTCTATACACTTCCATAATGCCAAACCTACTTGTAAAAGATATTGCAAGGGCATTAAAAGAAACAAAGGCTACAGTGTACTATGTGTGCAACTTAATGACTCAGTATGGAGAGACAAAAAATTATTCTGTTTCTGATCATGTTAAAGCAATAAATTCACATATGGACTATTCAGTGATAGATAAAATAATAGTGAACAAGGAACAAATTCCAGACAACACCTTGAAGAGATATAAGAGCACTCCTGTATATCTACGAGATGAAGACAGAGAGTTTTTAAAAGATTATGAAATTGTAGAACTGGAATGCTTTAATGACTATAAAGACAAGGTTCGCCACGACTATAATCGAATTGGAAAATATTTAATAGAAGATTATGAGAAAAGGGATTATTAATTTAGTCCTTTTTTTAGTATATATTTGTTTAAACAAAAATGGGGGGGGGTATATTATAAATACAAATAAGATAAATTTAATTATACATAGGGGTGCAAAATGAAAAAGAAAAATATTATTATATTAATTTTAGTTTTGGCAGTAGCTGCAGCAATTTATTATTTTGCTGGACAAAACAAAAATAATTCTTCAGAAAGTAGTAGAATTTCTGAAATTATTTCCTTAGAAGAAAATTCAAAAGAAAGATATTTAAAGGCAAAGGAAGTAACTAAAGCTATTCCTGATTTTAAAGTTGATGAAGAAAAAGATAATCTGGACGAAATGGAAGAAGAACTTAAGTCACAGTACAAGGACAAGGATATAAAAATAGGTTATAGAACTTTAAAGGAAGATGTATCAATTCCAACGGAGAAAAGTGGAGACGTTAATATAACCATGTACTCTGAAGTGATTGTACTTGAAAATATTACAGACAATGAAGTTTCCATTGTAGACACTGGTTGTCAATACATCTATGGAGAAAGTCCATTTATAGAATTTAGAAATGGTGGATTTAATATAAATGAAAAAGATGACAAGAGCTTTAGAGCCTCCGTAACTGGTGAATTTATATTTGACAAATCCGTAGGAAAAGTGATTGGAGAAGACTCTAAAGGAGAAAATTCAAAATCAAATGTAATGACAATTGCAAAAGTTTTTAAAATCGACTAATGAAATATTTGAATGAGATGACGGCACTTTAATCAGGTGCCGTTTTTAATTTTAAAAAAGAAAATGGTTTATAAAACAAAAAGGGGGTAATATATCTATGTAGATAATATCTAATTAGATATAATTTCGATGGAGGTGGCACTCTTGAGTAAAACAGAAATGAAAATTTTAATAGGACTTCACAGAAATGTAAATGATATAGATAAAAAAACATTAAAGATAGCAGCTGAACATGACTTGACCTTTAGTCAGTTTATGGTTTTAGAAGCACTTTATAGCAAGGGAGACATGACTGTGGGAGAAGTTAGGGAAAAGATTTTAAGTAGCGTTGGCACCATATCAGTCATAGTTAACAATTTAGTGAAGATGAATTATATTGAAAGGCTTCCCGACGAAAGGGACAGGCGTGTATGTATATTACGATTAACTAAAGAGGGAAGGAATGTTATTAGTAAAGTGATACCAAAAAATGAAGCCATGATAGTAGAAAGTATGAAGGTATTGACAAAAGAAGAGAAAGAGGAACTTTTATATCTTTTGAAAAAGATGGGAGGAAGATTAAATGAATAGAAGAGTTAAGACTAAAGTTAAAGGATTTAATACAAGGGACGGTGCAGGTGTAAGCTTAGTTAGGGTTTTAGGTAAAGACACTGCAGAGGAATTTGATCCGATATTAATGCTTGATTCATTTGACAGTACAAATCCTGAAGACTACAGAGCAGGATTTCCAATGCATCCACATAGGGGAATAGAAACCATAAGTTATTTATCAAGTGGAAATATGATTCATAGAGATAGCCTGGGTAATGAAGATATGATTAGAGATGGAGAAGTTCAATGGATGAACTCTGGCTCTGGTATTATGCACGAAGAGATGATTCCAGATTCAAAAAGGCTATTAGGTGTACAATTGTGGCTAAATCTACCAGCTAAAGAAAAGATGAGCAAGCCAAGTTACAATAGTATTAAAAAGAGTGAGATAGAAGAGGTTGGAATAGAAGGTGGAAAGATTAGACTATTAGCTGGAAGTTTCAAAGACCACCAAGGCTACAAAGGAGAACACCTTCCAATTAATTATTACGATATTCACTTAGAACCTAATGCTGAATTTACAATTGATACAAAGGAAGACGACTCTGTTATAGTATTTACTCTATTAAGTGACATCTATATTGATGGTGAATATATAGAAGAGAAAACTGCTGTTAAATTAACAGATGGTGAAAGCCTTACGATTAAGAATGGCGATAAAAAATCTCAAGTGCTTTATATCAATTCAAAGGCATTAAATGAACCTATCGCATGGGGAGGTCCAATTGTAATGAACACACCAAGAGAGTTACAAATGGCATATTTGGAACTTAGGAATGAAACTTTTATAAAGGAAAATGTAGATTATTAATTTAATTGATATAAGATTTAAATAAAAATAGGAGGCAGAAATGAACATTATAAAATCATTAGAAAAGAGGAGAACATATTACAATATCGATAAGAATTTACCAGTTTCAGAAAGTGAAATTGAAGAAAAGATTAAAGAAGTTACAGAGCTTGTGCCAGATGCCTTTAATATGAAAAGCGCAAGAGTGGTAGTTTTATTTGGCGAAAAGCATGATAAGCTTTGGGATGAAATTTACAATGTATTTGAAGGTAAAGTTCCAAGGGAAAAGATAGATTCATTTAAAGCAGGAGCTGGAACAGTTTTATACTTGTATGATGAAAAAACTGTTAAGAAGATGCAAGAAGACTTCAGCACCTATGCTGACAATTTTCCAGTTTGGGCAAACCAAGCAAATGGAATGTTACAAATTTCAATATGGTCATTGCTGAGGGAATTAAATGTAGGAGCGTCCCTACAACATTACAATCCAGTTATAGATGAGAAAGTAAAAGAATTATTTGATATACCAAAGGAATACAAATTACTTGCTCAAATGCCATTTGGTGGCATTGTAAGTGAACCTGAAGCAAAAGAAAAAGAAAATATAGACGAGAGAGTGAAAGTTGTAAAATAAATTTAAAGGCATAACATGTATTTGAAATGTTATGCTTTTTTATTATTGGTGAACTTTAGAATCTCAATATAATTATTTATTTTCTTGAAATTTCAAAAAAGGGGTATAATAAATATATCTTATGAGAAAGAAAAAAATTTAAAAATGTTAAGGAGATTTTTATGAAGTGGAAAGGTAGAAGACAATCTAAAAATATTAGTAACGCAGGAAGAGGAAGCGGAGGAAGAGGTGTAGCAATTGGTGGTGGAGGTTTAATACTTGCACTTTTAGTTTATCTTTTAACAGGAGACCCACAGGCTGCCCTTGAAACTGCTTCACAAGGTGGTAATTCCAATCAGCCACAAAATCAAGAAGAATATAGACTAAGTGCTGAAGAACAGGAGCTTTATGATTATTCTTCAGTTGTTTTAGCTGATACAGAAGATGCATGGGAAGAGATTTTAAATAAAGAAGGGATAGAGTATAGGCCAGCAGAGATGAAGGTATTTAAAGATGCAATAAAGTCTGGATGTGGTCTCGCAAGTTCAAGGACAGGTCCTTTTTATTGCTCCGTTGATAATGCACTCTATATGGATTTGTCATTTTATGATGAGCTTATAAAAAGATTCGGGGCTAAGGAAGGTGACTTTGTCCTTTCATATGTCATAAGTCATGAGATAGGTCATCATGTACAAAATGTCACAGGAATAATGAGTGAATATCAAAAGCAAATGGCTCAATTATCGAAAGAACAACAAAATGCACTTACAGTAAGGCTTGAGCTACAGGCGGATTATTTAGCTGGAGTTGTGGCAAGGTATCAAGAGGACAAAGGCTACTTAGACCCAGGAGACCTTGATGAAGCAATTTCAACAGCTTGGGTAATTGGCGATGATACAATTCAAAAAAGGGCTACTGGAGAGGTTAGACCTGAATCCTACACCCATGGTACCAGCGAACAAAGAGCTAAATGGTATAAAAAAGGATATGAGGCTGGAGATTTGTCTGGTTGGGATACGTTTAGTTTAGATAGTTCAGAACTATAGAATATAGAAGTAAAACAAATAAAGAAGATGAGGGATGATCCTTATCTTCTTTTTATTAAATAATATTGGTAAGTTTTGGCAAATTAATAGAGAGGGAATACCCTCTCGAAAAATTATTCTAAAAACATTGGTAGAATTATATTTCTTATAAACATCCATCTATTTCTGGAGTCTCTAATAAAACTTGAACTTATAGATACTACCATGTCCAGTTTTGGAATAACACATATACATTGACCACCTATTCCAAGGGCACAGTAGGCATTATACTCTTTGTAGTTATAAAGCCACCATAGGTAACCATAATCATATTTTTCTTTTGTAAAGGACTCCTCTATAAAACTTTCTGGAATAACTTGGGTGCCATTCCAGTTTCCCTTGTTAAGATATAAAAAACCAAACTTGGTCATATCTCTAAGGCTCATATTTATTCCAAAACCTCCAATTGAATAGCCCTGTGGGTCATGTATCCAACCTCTGACATATCTACCAAAAAGATTATCAAAGCCAAATCCTGTCATTGGATAGTATGGAATCAAATCCATTCCTATTTTTGAAAAAAGATTTTTGTTTGCATATCGCCTTAGAGGAATTCCTACAGCTCTGGATAAAATTACTGCAAGTAGGTGAGTTCCTATAGTAGAATATTTAAATCTCTCTTTGTTTTTTTCGCTTGAAAGCAAGTTTAGAGCGTACTTCGTCCAGTTATCAGAACTTACAAAGTCTCCCAAAGGCTCGTCCCAAGCTTTAAAATCAAAAGGTGCGGTCATATTTAAAATATTTTTTAAAGTTATTTTTTTTAGATTTTCATCTTCTATTCCATATTCTGGAAAAAATTTATACATAGGGGTATCAACTGACTCAATATATCCTTGGTCTAAGGCAATTCCAAAAAGTGCAGAAAGTATGGACTTGCTGACAGAGGCAAGTGGTTTTTTATCCTTTTCATCTATTCCATTATAATACTCTTCAAAAATACAATAGCCATCCTTGACAATCATAATTCCAGTTATGTTGCTATATTCATTTTGAAGTACCCTATTTAGTTTTTCCATCTTTTTTTCATCAAAATCAAAATTTTTATATTTAAAGCCATCTGTAGGCCAATAATCACGCTCCATAAATATCACCTAATATAATTTTATCACACTTTAAAATATAAAGAGGGAAGTAATAAATATTCTCAAGGCACATGTTTCGATTTAATAATTATAATTAATTACAGGAAGTGGTATAATAAATAATAGTTTGATATTTTAAGGAGGACATATGGAAGAAACAAGTGGCGGCGGAGTGATTGTCCGTAATGGTAAAGTTGTCGTTTTAAGAAAATTCCGTGGGGATTGGGTCCTTCCAAAAGGTCGTTTAGAGAAAGGAGAAACCAAAGAAGAAGCTGCTCTTAGAGAAGTTAAAGAAGAAGCAGGATCTGACGCTTCCATAGTTCGTTACATTGGATATGTGAAGTATTGGTATCGAAACTTCAATGGAGAGAAGGTACAAAAAACTGTACATTATTATTATATGAAAAGCGATACTCAAAAACTCAAACCTCAAAAAGAGGAAGGTTTTTCTGATGCAGTTTATATGCCTTTTGATAAGGCTATAAGATTGGTTAGACATAATGCGGAAAAGAATATGATTCGCAAAGTTAAAGAATTTTATAGAAATGAAAGAAAGGGATAGACTTGTCGTTCTCAACAGAGGTAAAAAATGAGGTAAGTAGACTCGTCTTTGAATCTAAAGGAGAGCTACTCGCCTTTCTTGCTGGACTATACAGAGTCAATGGTTCTCTTTTATATAACTTTGAAAATATAAAGGTACAATTTTCTACGGAGACAAATGCAATAGCAAGACGCATATTTGCAGATATAAAGAAATTATATAACTATGAATGTAGCATAGAGGTGGTTAAAGGATCTGCTTTTAGAAGAAAAAATCTCTATAAGATTTCAATTGAAAGTCCAATTTCAAAAAAATTTTTAGAAGATATTGGACTTACTCCCGATCCCTTTTCCATAAAAGCTACAGAGGTTCCTAAAAATCTCATAAAAGAAAAAAGTTTTAAGAAAGCTTATATTGTAGGAAGTTTTTTAGGCGCTGGTTCTATTACAAGTCCAGATAAGAGCTATCACATGGAAATAATTGTAGGACAATTGAGTTATGGAAAAGAACTTAATGAAATTTTAGAACACTTTAATATATATCCGAAAATAGCAGAAAGAAAAGGTGATTATTTTCTATATCTAAAAGAGGGAGAATCTATTGCTGATTTTCTTGCCCTCATAGGAGCCTACCAAAGTATGTTTAAATTTGAGGACATTAGAGTTTTTAAAGAAATAAAAAACAATGTAAATAGGGTAATGAATTTTGAATCGGCAAATATGGATAAGACCATCAACGCTTCTATTAAACATGTGGATGATATAGAATTTATTATAAATGCAAAGGGACTTGACTACCTAAATGATAACTTAAGACAAATTGCGGTAGCAAGACTTGCGTACCCAGAGGACTCTTTGAAGCAGTTAGGAGAAAGAATAGACCCACCTGTAGGAAAGTCTGGAGTAAATCATAGACTTAAAAAAATACATGAGATTGCAGAGAGTTTGAGATAATCGTTGACATATTGTAGCAATTTCAATGAATTAAATCATAAAATTATTGATATAATAAATTTAGGGTGATTATATGTATAATATTTTAGTTTGTGATGACGAAAAGGACATAGTTCTTGCGATAGAATTTTATTTAGAAGAAAGTGGATATAAGGTTTACAAAGCTTACAATGGAAAAGAGGCTTTAGATTTAATTTTAAAAGATAATATTTTTGATTTAGTTCTTGCAGACGTTATGATGCCTGTAATGGACGGTATTGAACTCACAAGGAGAATCAGAGAAATATCCTCTGTACCAATTTTGATACTGTCAGCTAAAGGAGAACTGGAAGATAAGGTTGATGGCTTGGAAAGTGGTGCTGATGACTACATAACCAAGCCTTTTGACTCTGTTGAGCTACTCGCAAGAGTTAAGTCTGCTCTTAGAAGAGTGGAACTTCAAAACAATTTTAAAAATAATTCAGGACATGAAATACATAGTGCTGGAAGAATAAGGTTAGATAACACAAAAAAAGAAGTTCAAATTGATGGAGATACAATTTCAATAACCCCTTACGAATATGGGATATTATATCTTCTAATCTCTAATAAAGGAAGAGTATTCTCTTCAGAAGAAATTTATGAAAATGTATGGAATGCACCACCATATGATGTAAAGAAGATAGTTTCAGTTCACATATCAAGGCTCAGAGATAAGATAGAAATTGATTCTAAAAAGCCAGATCATTTGAAATCCGTATATGGAATGGGATATAAAATTGAATAGTATGGAAAAAAAGGACAATATTTTTAAAAGGGCATTAGTATACTATAAAAATTTATTTATGAGTATCGACGGATATTTAGAAGAACAAGTGGTTATAATAGGTATTCATCTTGCTTTCCAGTACGTTATATATAGTTTAATTGTTCTTGTTTTTGGGATTTATGGAAATTGGGTAGAACTTTTATTTATAGCCTATTCATTTGTACTTGTTATGATAAAAGTTGTTCAGGCTGTAAAAAAACATGGTATCCATGCTTTTTTATTTGCAGACTTAGTATATGGTTTTAAAATAAAGTATATAAATGTTTACTTTGAAGCCTTTATTTTAGTGGGGCTTTTAGCTATATTATTTTTCTACTTAATGAAGGACAACGAAGACCCAATAGGACTTGTGCTTATGGGGATGTTAGTATATAAAATTGCAATATCAATTTTAAAAAACTATTTAGGCAAGGTGCTTTTGAATAGAAAGATAGAATCTTTATATAATGGAGAATATGAAGATATATTTATAAATGACACCACATTCAACAATTCGATTTTCTTAATGGATAATTTATATTCAGCAATGAAAAACTCAATAGATGCAGAGTATAGAAGTGAAAAGCTAAAAACTGAGCTCATTACAGGAGTAAGCCACGACATCAAGACACCTCTTACATCGATTATAAATTATGTAGACCTTGTAAAGAGGGCAAAGACAGAGGAAAAAAGAGAGGAGTATCTTGAGATTTTGAGCTATAACGCCAAGAGACTAAAATCGATGATTGTGGATTTAATTGAAGCTTCGAAAACTGGTTCTGGTTCAGTAGATCTTAATATGCAGGTTATAGAATTAAATGAGCTAATACTTCAAACCTATGGACAATTTGATAAGGATTTTGAAAAAAATGGTTTAAAGCTCGAATACAATTCCTTTAAAGACAATATTTTTATAAAACTTGATGCAGACAGACTTAATAGGGTATTTGAAAATATTTTTTCAAATATTATCAAGTATTCAGAAGAGAACAGTATAGTCAATGTGGATATAACAAATAATAAAAATAAACTCAAAATTGCAGTTAAGAATAAATCTAAGATTAAGTATGATAAAGATATAAAAAATCTTCAAGATAGATTTATAAGGTCAACTAATACAGAGAGTATTGAAGGCTCTGGTCTTGGATTATATATAGCTAAGGCATCTGTAGAACTTTTAAATGGAGAATTTCAAATTAGATTAGATAGAGATTACTTTATTGTAGAAATATTTTTTGCTATTAGAGTTAAAAAGTAGTAAATGGGTATATAGCAAAATAGAGGATTATTGATGATTCTAAAGAAATTTAAGAATTATTTATATTGATAACCTTTTAAGTTGTAAAAAACTTGATTTTAAACTATAATCATAACGAGGGTAGTTTCTAAACTTGTTAATATGCTATTCTTAAGGAGGAATTAAATGAGCGCAAAAAAGACACCTTTATATGAAAGACATATTGAATTAGGTGGCAATGTTGTTGACTATGCAGGTTGGATGTTACCTGTAGACTATGTAGGTCTAAAGGAAGAACACAAAGCTGTAAGAGAAAATGTTGGTATTTTTGACGTATCTCATATGGGAGAATTTGAAGTTAAGGGAAAAGATGCTCTTAAGTTCTTAAATTACGTTTTCACTAACGATTTTTCAAAAGCAGATGATTTTCAAATTACCTATACACTTGTAGGAAATGAAAATGGTGGAATCATTGACGACCTATTAGTTTACAAGTACAATAATGAACACTTCTTAATTGTACCTAACGCAGCAAATACTAAAAAAGATTGGGATCATTTAAGCCCAATTGCTGAAAAGTATGATGTTGAAATTACAAATATCTCTGATGAAGTTGGAGAAATTGCAATTCAAGGTCCTAACTCTCAAAAAGTATTACAAAAAGTCGTTGACTATGATCTTGACAAAATTGAATATTATCACTTTGCTGATGATATTGATTTCAAAGGTCACAAAATTCTTGTATCCAGAACAGGATACACAGGAGAAGACGGATTCGAAATTTATACTACAAGAGAAGGAATCGTTGCTGTTTGGGATGCGATTTTAGAAGCTGGTAAGGAATTTGATATTCAACCATGTGGACTTGGATGTAGAGATACTCTAAGATTTGAAGCTTCAATGCCTCTATATGGAAATGAAATGGCAGATGACATTTCTCCATTAGAAGTAGGACTTAAATTTGCAGTTAAATTTGATAAAGATGACTTTATTGGAAAAGCTGCTATGCAAAAAGTATTGGAAGAAGGACCTAAGAGAAAATTAGTAGGTCTTGAAGTCTTGGGCAAGAGACCTCCAAGACAAGGATATGAAGTTGAAAAGGATGGTAAGAAGATTGGTTTTATAACCACAGGTTACCTATCACCTACTTTAAATAAGAGAATCGCAAATGCTTTAATTGACATTGAAGAAGCAGAAATGGGCAATGAATTAGAAGTTGTTGTAAGAAACAAAAAAGACCCAGCTAAGGTAATTAGTAGAAGATATTTAAAGAAAAAATAAATTAAATTATAAAAGTTTTTTTAAGCTTTTAAAATTATAAAAATCAAAATTATAGGAGGATTAAAATGGACGCAGAAATTAGAGTAGAAAAAGGATTATTATACACAAAGGATCATGAATGGGTAAGAGTTGACGGAGATGTTGCAGAAATCGGTATCTGTGATTATGCACAAAACCACTTAGGAGACATCGTATATGTTGACCTACCAGACGAAGAAGACGAATTTGACGCTGAAGAAGAAATTGCATCAGTAGAATCAGTTAAGGCTGCTTCTGAAGTTATGGCTCCAGTAGCAGGAACAGTTGTTGAAGTTAACGAAGACTTAGACGACGATCCAGCACTTCTAAACAAAGCACCATATGAAAACTGGATTTGCAAGATTAAAATAGCTGACAAGGCAGAATTAGACAACTTAATGTCTGACGCAGAATACGAAGACTTTATTAAGGAGGCATAATATATGTCCAAATATCCATATATCCCTAACACCGACAACGATGTTAGGGAAATGTTGGATGTCATAGGTGTTGAATCACTGGAAGATCTTTTTTCAGATATTCCAAGTGAATTGAGAGTAAAGGGCGAATTGGATTTGCCTAAAGCTAAATCTGAAGGGGAAGTGTTTTCATATTTAGGTCGTTTAGCTAAGAAGAATAAAACAGTTAACGACTTAACATGTTTCCTTGGAGGAGGAGCTTACGATCATTATATTCCTACAGCAGTTCACCATATTACAGGAAGATCTGAGTTCTATACAGCTTACACTCCTTACCAACCTGAAATAAGTCAAGGAACTCTTCAATATATATTTGAATTCCAAACATTAATGACAAGATTAACAGGTATGGAATATGCAAATGCATCACTTTATGACTCACAAACAGCAGTTGCAGAAGCTGCTATAATGACCGTATCAATGTCTAAAAAGAACAAGATTGCTATCTCTGAAACAGTAGATCCACAAGCAATTAAAGTTCTTAAGACATATGCACATGCAAGAGGATATGAAGTAGTTATTATTCCTTGTAAAGATATGGTTACAGATTTAGATAAAGCTAAAGAACTTGTTGACGATACAGTAGGTACTGTTATAATTCAAAGTCCAAACTTCTATGGATATTTTGAAGACATGCCTTCATTCGTTGAGCTTGCTCACGAAAAGAAAAAAAGATATATCGTTCAATCAACCTCTGCTCATGCACTTACAAACATGAAAAAACCAGGGGAAATGGACGTAGATGTAGTTGTAGGTGAAGGACAAGGATTAGGTATTCCTCTAAGTTTTGGAGGACCTTATTTAGGACTTTTAGCTTTCAAAAAAGATTTTATTAGAAAGATTCCAGGAAGAATTGTAGGAGAAACTACAGATCTTGATGGAAAAAGATCTTATGTGCTAACACTTTCAGCAAGAGAACAACACATTAAGAGAGAAAGAGCTACTTCAAATATCTGTTCTAACCAAGGACTTAATGTACTTGCAGCAACAGTATATATGTCAATCTTAGGAAAGAAGGGCATGAAGGAAGTTTCTGCTCAATGTATTGCTAAGTCTCACTATTTATTCGATGAACTTAAAAAGTTGGATAAAGTAAAAGTTTTAGCTGACAAACCTTTCTTCCAAGAATTTACTATTGGATTTGATGCTTCTGATGAAGAAGTATTAAAGAAATTAGAAGAAAATGGAATATTAGGTGGAATAAGACTTTCTAAGATAAATAAAGAATTAGGAAATGGTTTAATTATTGCCGTTACAGAAAAGAGAACTAAGGAAGAAATGGATAAGTTCGTTGAAGTTATGAAGGAGGTACTATAATGTTAATAGATTATGATAAATTAATATTTGACCTATCTTCAGAAGGTAAAACTGGATATATGATTCCAGAATCTGAATTCGACACTACAGACTTATCTTCATACATTCCTGAAGAATATCTTGCAGAAAAAGAATTAGACTTTCCTGAAGTTAGTGAAGTTGATGTAATTAGACATTACACAGCTCTTTCAACTAAAAACTATGGAATTGATACAGGATTCTATCCATTAGGATCATGTACAATGAAGTACAATCCTAAGATAAATGAAGATGTTATCGCTATGGACGGTTTCTCAAATATCCATCCATATCAACCTGAAGACACTGTTCAAGGTGCTTTAGAGCTTATGTACAATCTTGCAAATTCACTTATTGAAGTTGCAGGAATGGATTATATGACTCTACAACCTGCCGCAGGAGCTCATGGTGAAATCACCGGGGTTATGCTTATTAAAGCATATCATGAGTCAAGAGGAGACGATAAGAGAAATAAGATAATCATCCCTGATTCAGCACATGGTACAAACCCTGCAACAGCTGCGATGGCTGGATATAAAACTATAGAAATAAAATCTAAGCCAAATGGAATGGTTGATCTTGACTTATTAAAATCAGTAGTTGGCGAAGACACAGCAGGTCTTATGATTACTAATCCTAACACATTAGGTATCTATGATGAAAACATCAAAGCAATTACTGATATAGTTCATGAAGCAGGTGGACTTGTTTACTATGACGGCGCAAATATGAATGCTATCATGGGATACAGCCAACCTGGAAAAATGGGATTTGACATCTTACACTATAACGTACACAAGACATTCTCAACACCTCATGGTGGTGGAGGTCCAGGTGGCGGTCCAGTTGGAGTTAAGAGTTTCTTAAAAGAATTTTTACCAACTCCAATTATTTCTAAAAAGGAAGATGGAGAATTCTATCTAAATTATGACTTAGAAAAATCATATGGACAAATGAAAGGATTCTATGGACACTTTGGAATTTTAGTAAGAGCTTACACTTATATTCTTACTTTAGGTTCTGACGGACTTAAACATGCAAGTGCTATGGCAGTCTTAAATGCTAACTACTTAGCACAAAGACTAAAAGGTGCTTACAATTTACCAATCGATAGAGTCTACAAACACGAATTTGTTTTAGCTGGTATTAAGGATGATACTCATACAGTAACAACTTTAGATGTTGCAAAGAGAATTCTTGATAAAGGATTCCACGCACCTACAGTATACTTCCCATTAATTGTTCCAGAAGCTATAATGGTTGAACCAACAGAAACTGAATCTAAGCAAACTTTAGATGCATTTACTGATGCTTTATTAGAAATTGCAGAAGAATTAAAGGAAGATGTAGAAATTCTTAAAGATTCTCCTCACAACACACCTGTGAGAAGACCAGATGAAACAAAAGCTGCAAAAGATTTAATATTAAAATATGAAGGGGACTTAAATGCCTAAAATAGTAGTAATAGGCGCAGGACCAGGTGGATATGAAGCAGCCATTAGGGCTGCTCAGCTTGGTGCTGACGTTGTTTTAATAGAAAAAGGAAGAGCAGGGGGAACTTGCTTAAACATTGGTTGTATACCAACAAAGACACTTTGGAAGATTGCTGAACTATATGATCAAGTAAAAGAATCTTCAACTTTCGGTATAAACTTGGAAAATCCAAGTATTGATATGAAAGCTGTCAGAGAAAGAAAAGATTATGTTGCTGATAGAATGAACCAAGGTGTTAATTTCTTAGTTGAATCTTATCCAAATCTTGAATATATTCAAGGAACTGCTTCTTTCAAAGATGAAAAGACAGTTATAGTAAAAAAAGAAGATGGAGAAGTTGAAGTTACAGCTGATAGCTTTATCATAGCATCTGGATCTATAGCATTAGTTCCAGGTTTTGAAGGTTCAACTTTAGATGGAGTTTTAACATCTACTGAATTACTTGATTTAGACTACTTACCAAAGAGTCTTGTAGTAATAGGAACTGGAGTTATAGGAATGGAATTTGCTTCAATCTATAATTCATTTGGTACTGAAGTTACAGTATTAGGTTCTGAAGTTCTTGGTGCAAGTGATGGAGAAATAACTAAGAGAATTCAATCCTTATTCAAACAAAAGGGAATGAATATTAACAAAGGATATAGAGCAGAAAAAATTGAAAAGACAGAAAATGGTCTAAAAGTTTTTGCTAAAAATAAAAAAGGTAAAGAACTTGAAGTAGAAGGAGAACTTGTTCTTATGGCTATAGGAAGAATTCCTTATACTGAAGGTCTAAACCTTGAAGGTATCGGAGTAGAAACTGACAGAGGTGGAATAGTTACATCTGAAGGTTGTAAGACATCTGTTCCTAACATCTATGCAATAGGTGACTGTGTTGCAGGAAATACTCAATTAGCTCACGTAGCTTCAAATCAAGGACTTAACCTTGTTGAAACTATAATGGGTAATAAACCTCATATAAACGAAGAAGTTGTTCCAGCAGCTACATTTACATTACCTGAAATAGCTCAAGTTGGTAAAACTGAAGAGCAATTAAAAGAAGAAGGAATCGAATACGATAAGTCTAAGTTCTTATTCTCAGGAAATGGTAAAGCTGTATCAATGGGAGAAACTGATGGATTTGTTAAGATTTTAGCTACAAAAGATCATAAGAAAATTCTTGGAGTTCATGTATTTGGACCTCATGCTAATGACTTAGTTCACTATGGAGCAATAGCTATGTCAAATGATTTATCAGTAGCTGATCTAAATAAGACTATTTTTGCACACCCAACACTTGCTGAAACTTTCATGGAAGCTTCACATGCAATGTTAGGTGCATCAATTCACACTGCAAATACAAAATAATAATTACAACGATTAAGGAAGTCTATAGATAGGCTTCCTTTTACATATAAAAAAATAGTACAATGAGATGTATAAATTAAGAAAACTTTATTTTTGAGAGTGAGTTTGTGTTAAAATAGTATTATAGGTGAGTAAAAATGAAAAAAATTAGAGTTGAAGATGCAATAGGACATGTTATTCCCCACGACTTAACTAAAATTGTAAAGGGAGAATTCAAAGGTCCGGCATTTAAAAAAGGACATATAATAGAAGAGTCTGATATACCAGTACTTTTAAATATGGGTAAGGAGCATATTTATGTACTTGAAAAAGATGAAAATATGATACATGAAGTTGAAGCTGCACAAGTCCTTGGAAGTATTTGTAAGGGAGATAATATGATACTTACTGAAGTTTCAGAAGGAAAGATTGGAGTAAAGGCAGATATAAACGGATTCTTTCAAGTTGATAGAGATAGATTATTCAAACTTAATATTATAGATGATGTGGCTATAGCTACAAGACATGGGAATTTACCAGTAAAAAAGGGAGATAGCTTAGCAGGCGCGAGGGTTATTCCATTATTAGTTGATGAAGACGTTTTAAATGAAGCTAAAACAATCTGGAATAACGAACCGATTTTAAATTTAAAACCCTTTATAAAAAAGAAAGTTGGAATTATTACAACTGGGTCAGAGGTTTATCATGGTAGAATCAAAGATCAGTTTACACCTGTGATTAAAGAAAAGGTAGAAACTTTTGATTCTAAAGTTATATTTCATAAAACTTGTGATGATGATTTAAATCAAATAAAGGAAGCCATACTGGAAGCTATAGACTCAGGATGTAATTTTGTTTCATGCACTGGGGGTATGTCTGTTGATCCAGATGACTTAACTCCTGGAGCAATTAAAGAAACGGGGGCAAACATCATTTCCTATGGCAGTCCAATGCTACCCGGGTCGATGTTTTTATTATCCTATTTGAAAGATATTCCTATTTTGGGTCTTCCAGGTTGTGTTATGTTTATGAAGACGACAGTGTTTGATGTTATACTTCCATTTATACTTTCAGACACGGAAGTAACTAAAGAAATAATTGCAGAACTTGGCTACGGTGGATTTTGTTTAGGATGTGACAACTGTCATTATCCTAATTGCCAATATGGTAAGGGGATTTAATGAAAAAGCGAGACAAAATTATTATATTATTTGCCTTTGCATGGTTAATATCTTTGATTGTTTCTTTTAAGATGAATACAAATTTTTTCGAAAATTATGACTATAATATTCTAAGTTTTATTAGAAGCAATACACATCTTACAAGTTTTTATAAGTTTATAACATTTTTTGGAAACACCACTACCTACTTCTACATTTTTATTCCAGTGGGAATATGGATGATTTATAAAAAGAAAGGTAAGAAATTTATATATATATTAGCTTCTATATTAATTGCAACTTTGATTATGGTGGCTATAAAAAATACAGTAAGAAGAATTAGACCAATTGATTTTTTTGTTATAGAGCAGGGTGGTTATAGCTTCCCAAGTGGTCACTCTATAGTTTCTGCTGCAACATACTGGACAATTTACAGAATAAATGATTTAAGAAATAATCCCTACAAAGTTTTTTTAGTCATCTTTCCATTACTAATAGGTTTTAGCAGGCTTGCACTTGGGGTACATTGGCCGACAGATGTTATAACAGGATTATTATTAGGCTATTCCATATCTTCGGTTGTAGATTACAAATATAAGAAGGAATTATTATGATTAAAAATTTACCCACAACTATTACGGTACTACTTATTTTAACGGTACTTACAGTTGGTATAATTGGAAGAAGGTCAAATGGATTTAAATTTGATGTAAAGGTTAGAGATTTTTTGGTAGCTAAGACTTCAAAGAACATGAGAGAAGTTATGGAAACTATAACTAACTTGGCAAATGTAGATTCTATTTGGATTATGACACTGCCAATTTTGTTCTATTTGGCTTCAGAAAAGAAATACGAGGCGGCATCGGCTATTATTCTTTCAATAATCACTGCAGTTATAGCAAGTCAGGGTCTAAAGATTCTATTTAGGGTTCATAGACCTGAAACGGCAAAGGAATTTTATGATTTAGGTTATTCTTTTCCAAGTGGCCATTCCACCGTTGGTATGAGTTACTATCTTACTCTGGGATTTGTACTCTCCGATATGACGGGAGGTAGCCCCATCTTCGTAATTGGAATGGGATTTTTAGGGATAATGATAGGGATTTCAAGGCTTGTACTGGGAGTACACTGGTTTACAGATGTTGTTATAGGTTTACTACTTGGTGCCATTTGCTGTTATTGGGTAATATTTCTTTTCAGTACAGGATATTATATTAAATTATTATTTTAAAATTAGGAGGAAATTATGAGTTTTTTAGACAAATTAAGAAAAGATAAGATGCAAGCTTTAAAGGATAAAGATAAATTAAAGGTTAATGTTATAACCTTACTTATGTCATCAATTGCATTGGAAGAAAAAGAATCTAAAAAGGTACTAAGCGATGATGAAGCAATTAAATTTGTTCAAAGAGAACTTAAGCAACTTAAGGATACTTTGGCGCAAACTCCTGAAAACAGGAAAGATATTATTGATGAAACAAATGCAAGAATTGAAATTGTTGAGTCTTACTTACCAGAACAGGTTTCAGATGAAGAAATAGAAAAAGAAGTTAGGACTTTTATAGAAGAAGAGAGTTTAGAAATTTCTCCTAAGAGCAAAGGTCTAATTATTAAACATGTTTTAGGAAAATTTGGTTCTAAAACTGATGGTAAGACTGTAAATGGTGTAGTTGATAAAGTTTTAAAAGGTTAGAAAGTAAAGGTGCATTATGGGGCAAGGGGCAAGTAGATTATTAGAAGCTCTTTCATTTATAAGAATAAGAGATATTATTGACATAATAATTGTAGCTTTAGCGATATATAAAATATTTGTTCTAATAAAGCAAACAAGAGCAGAGCAATTGATGAAGGGCGTTTTAGCTATTTTTACATTTGCAATTATTAGTAAGCTTCTTAATCTATACACTGTAACATGGATTCTTGGTAAGGCAATGACTGCAGGTTTAATCCTTTTTATTGTAGTATTTCAGCCTGAGCTAAGGAGAATGCTTGAATATATTGGTACAAGTAACATCTTTAGAAAATCATTTATAGATTTGCAATATGAAACTATTAACCAAGTAGCATCAGAAGTGGTTTCTGCAATGGGTTCCTTATCAAGACAAAAGATAGGAGCGCTTATCGTATTTGAAAATAAAACTGGACTAAATGAAGTTATTGAAACTGGAACAAAGTTAAACTCAGATATATCAAGTGAGCTTTTAATAAATATTTTTATTCCTAATACTCCATTACATGATGGAGCTGTAATAGTAAGAAAAGATAAGATAATTGCAGCGTCTTGCTTTTTACCAATGTCTGATAGTCAAGCTATTTCTAAGGAACTTGGAACAAGACATAGAGCTGCTCTTGGAATGTCAGAAAGATCAGATTCTCTTTCCGTTGTAGTATCGGAAGAAACTGGAAGTATTTCTGTTGCAGAAAAAGGAGAGCTTAAAAGATATGTGGATGAAGAGACCTTAAAAGAAATTTTACTCAGGTTCTATAACTATGATGATGGAAAGAAAGGGGTTTTAAATGGAGAGGATTAAAGAAAACTGGCCATTCAAATTAATCTCTTTGATTTTCGCAATAGCACTTTGGTATTATGTTGTTTCAGAAACCAATCCAAACATAAAAAAAGATTACAAGTCTATTCCTGTAATGTATAAAAATGAGGATGTTTTAAAGAAAAAGAATTTGACAATTGTTGATCCTATAGATCCTGTTGTAAATATCACTCTTGAGGGTAAGAGAAATGTTATATCAAGAGTAAGCCGGGATGATATCTTAGTATATGCAGACATGAATGAAATTAATGAGAATGGCGAAGTGAGTTTGAACTTTTCTACACCTCAAGGTACTTCTATAATTGAAAAATCAGATTATAAAATAGCTTTAAAATTAGATGAAATAATGACACTTGTAAAAAAGATAGAAGTGAAGAGAATAGGAGAATTGCCATCTGATAATACTACAGTTACAGATATTGAAGTTGTTCCTGGTGAGGTTAAGATAACCGATCAAAAAGAGCTTATAGATAAGATTTCTAAAGTTATTGTTCCTGTTGATTTATCAGTTATAACACAAGATACTTCTATTTCTAAAAAAGTTCAAGTTTTTGATTCAAATGATACAGAAATAAAAGATTTGAATATAGAAAATACAGATGTAACTGTAAATGTTTTTGTGTCTTCTACAAAACAAGTACCGATTAAAATTGCTTATAAAAATCAACCATTTGATTTTAATTCAGGAGATTTAAAACTTGGTAAAAGCAAGATTACAATAATAGGTCAGAAGGAAAAGTTAGATAAGATAAAAGAGATTAATACAGAAGTTGTAGATCTTTCGGAATTTGTAAATAATACAACTAAAAATGTTAAGTTAGAATTTCCTGAAGGTATATCACCTCTTTCAGGGGAAGATAGATTTATAGACGTAACTTATTCATCAAATGTTGGGGAAGGAAAACCAAGTAAATTATTTAATGTAAGTACTGAAAATATAGAAGTTATTAATAAAGAAAAAGGAAAAGCATTAATACTTCCTCCAGAGTTATCAGAGATATCCGTAAGGGTGTTTGGAGATGAAAAAGTTATTGAAACGATAAAACTAAAGGATTTCAAATTAAAAATAGACTTAAAAGATTTAACAGATGGGGAACATTCAGTTCCTATAATTATTGAATTGAACAAAGAAGGGATAACTAATACTTTAGTATATCCAACATCAATTAAAATTAAAATAGTTAATGAATAATGGAGGGAAAATGGGTAGATATTTTGGAACCGATGGAATAAGAGGGGTTGCTAACAGTGAACTTACTCCAGAGTTAGCATATAAACTTGCAAGAGCTTCAGCATATAGATTGGAAGAAGATGATAACAAGTTAATATTAATTGGGAAGGATACCAGAATTTCAGGAGATATGCTTGAAGCTGCATTAGTAGCAGGTTATACTTCTATGGGATTTAATGTAAAACTTTTAGGGGTAATACCTACTCCAGCGGTTGCCCATTTAGTTTTAGAGTATAAAGCAGAAGCTGGTATTGTAATTTCCGCTTCCCATAATTCTTTTGAATTTAATGGGATAAAATATTTTGGAAGTGATGGATATAAATTACCTGACAAAGTTGAAAATGATATTGAAGATTTAATAGATAATTATAAGAAAATTGAAGAAAGACCAGTTGGAAAAGATTTAGGGAAGGTAATCCATAGCAATGACGGATTTGAAAAATATAAAGAATATTTGAAAAAATGTGTTGCAAGTGACTTTGCTGGATACAAGATTGTTCTTGACTGTGGAAATGGTGCAACATACAAAATAGCTTCTGAAATATATAAAGAGCTTGGTGCAGAAGTTATAGCAATAAATACCGAGCCGAATGGTATAAACATCAATGACAAATGTGGTTCAACTCATCCAGAAGACTTGCAAAAGTTAGTTGTAGAAAATAATTGTGATATTGGATTTGCATATGATGGAGATGGAGATAGACTAATAACTGTTGATGAAAAAGGAAATCTTTTAGATGGTGATCACTTTTTAGCTATCTTATCAATGTATTTAAAAGAAAAAGGCAAGTTGGAAAATAATGGAGTTGTAGGAACAGTTATGACTAACATTGGACTTGGAGAATTTTGCAATTCTAAAGATATCAACTTAATAAAAGCTTCTGTAGGAGATAGATATGTCCTTGAAACTATGTTACAAGAAGGTTACTCTATTGGAGGAGAACAATCAGGTCATATAATTTTTAAAGAGCATGCAACTACAGGAGATGGAGTATTATCTTCGTTACTTTTAATGAAGGTAGTAAAAGAGGTGTCAGTAAAAGTGTCTCAATTAAATAGCCTAATGACAACCTATCCACAAGTTTTAGTTAATGCAAAAGTTAAAAATGAATTTAAAAGAGCTTATGAGACAGATAAAGACATTCAACAGGAAATAAAGAGAGTTGAAGAAATTTTTGAAGGTCAGGGAAGAGTTCTTATAAGACCATCAGGAACTGAGCCCTTAGTTAGAGTTATGATAGAGGGAAAGGAATTAGAGGTTTTAGAAAGAGAGGCAAATAAGCTTGCTTCACTAATAGAATCAAAGTTCTTATAGGAGATTTTATGGCAAAGAGATTGATATTAGCCGATTCGGCGTGTGACCTTAATGATAAGATAAAAAAAAGACTTAATATTGATTTAGTTCCTTTTCATATAGATATAGATGGTGAGAGTATTTTAGATACCTCAGATGTTAATAGAGATAAATTTTTAAAAAAAATGGAAAAGACAACATCTCCTATAGGTTCTGCAGCTCCGTCACCAAATCAGTTCTTAGAAAAATTCAAAGACTATGAAGAAATTTTTATAATAACTATTTCAAAGAAACTTAGTGCAACTTATAACAATGCGGTTTTGGCAAAAGCAATGTTTTCTGAAAATTCAAATGCAAAAGTACATGTTTTTGATTCAAAGTCAGCAGGTTCTGGAGAAACGGTCGTTGCACTAAAAATTCAAGAACTTATAGAGAAAGAATTATTTTTTGAAGACATTGTAGAAAATGTTGAAAAATTTATTTCAGGAATGAAGACCTATTTTATCTTAGATAATTTTGATAATTTGATTAAAAATGGAAGAATATCTATGATTAAAGGTAAAATTGCAAAACTCTTATCCTTTAAGCCAGTTATGTGTGGAGTTGATGGAGAGATAGAAGTATATGCAAAGACAAGAGGATATGTTAATGCTTTGAAGAAACTATATGAGGCAATATCTACGGAGTCAAATTTGAGCGAAAGAAATTTTGTTATTTCACATTGCAAATCTTTGGATATGACAAATAAGATAAAAAATCATATTGATGAGAATTTCAAAAACAAAAGCATCAATATTGTAGAAACAGGACTTTTAACTTCAGTATATGCAAACTTAGGTGGAGTTATAATATGCTTTTAGAAAAAAAAGACATAGCGATTATTTGTGCTATGGAGTCTGAGATAAAATTCTTTTTAGATAAAGTAGAATTAGAAGAAGTTTCATATATATGTAAGAGAAAGATATATGAAGGAAAGTTTAAAGACAAGAATATTGTATTTACTGACTGTGGAGTTGGAAAAGTAAATGCAGCTATTTTAACTCAAGGGATAATAGATAGATATAGTCCTGATATTGTTATCAATTCTGGAATTGCAGGAGCACTTGATGATAAGTTAAAGCATCTTGATTTAGTAATAGGAAATGAACTTACCTATCATGACTATGAAAGAAGACTTTTAAAAAAATATTCTCCATTTGTGAATTCCTTTAAAGTAGATAAAAAATTACTTTTAAAATTTGAAGAACTTTTAAAAGATGGTTCATACTACGAAGGGCTTATAATAACTGGAGATAAGTTTGTGGTAGATGATAATATAAAAAAAGAATTGAAAAATAATTTTGATGCTCTATGTGTTGAGATGGAAGGAGCAAGCATTGCCCATGTGTGCTATTTAAATGATACTAAATTTTTAGTTATAAGATCCATTTCCGATTTAGCCAACAGCTCAGGCGATGATGATTACGACAAGTTTGAATTCATTGCAGGTAAAAGAGCTGCAGAGCTGACTTTAAAATTTATAGAAGAGATATAAAATAACCTCTAATGATTCTCCTCCCTAAGAGAGAAGAATTGTTAGAGGTTAAAATTTTTTGTATTTTAAAATTATCTTATACCAAAAATCTATCAGAGGACCTGTGAAGAAGGCTGATATAATTGTACCAACACCAATGGGCCCTTTAAAAATAAATGCAATGAGAGTAAAAGAGGAGTCTTGTATTATCCTTAGAAATCTATATTTAAGGCTGGTCTTGTCTTCAATTAATAATGTTAAGCCATCATAGGGAGCAACTCCTAAGCCTGAAATGATATAGATGCTAATTCCAAGCGAAAATATTGAAGAACCTAAAATTAAAGTCACTATTTTAAAAATTAAATTTGATTGGTATATTGTTAATCCATAGAAAAGATGAGTAAAGAACTCAACACTATAACCTATCATGGTCATGCTTATTAAAGTACCAAGTCCCAAGAACTGTCTTCCAAAAACAAGTAGCAAAACAAGCATAATAATATTCATAAGCAACTGAAAATTCCCAAGGGTAATTTTAAAAGCTCCACCTACTGCAATATTAAAAGCGGTAAAAGGATCAACGCCAACATTACCTATATTTAATATGGCAACACCAAAACTGAGTATCAAAACACCAACAATAGAAAATAGGGTATTTAAAAGAAATTTTTTGTATTTCATTTTAGATACCTACTCAATAGATTTTTCAATGGATTTATTAGTCAATATATCCATTGCATCTATATAGTGAAGGTTTGGATTTGAAAATTTTAAACAGCTAAGTTCTGTGCATGCGAGAATAGGCATAATGTCATTCATATTCAATTTTTCTACAAAATTTTCAAATTCATCTGATTGAGTTAAAGCCTCTTCCTTAACTTTATAAATTGTTTCCATTGATAAACTCTTTTCTTTTTCATCAAGCATATATGATTCAAGTTTATACTTACTGATATATCTTTCATAGACTTTAGAATTTAAAGTTCCATAAGTTCCAAGAACTGCAATCTTTTTAAAATCAGTTTCATTTGCAATATACAGAACAGTCTCTTCCACCATATTAATAATATTGATATTTGTCATCTTTTTAAATTCATCAATAAAAAAATGGCTTGTATTACAAGGAATAGCAATATTGTCTACATTCAAGTAATTCATTATTTCAAAATCTTTTTTTATTGAGTCCAAAAATACATCATATTTTTTTTCCTGAATAATTTTCGTTCTATCAGGAAGAGAAGCATGATTTAGTATAACCATATCTATATGATCCTGATCTCTATGAGCATCAGTATTTTCAACTATTCTTTCATAAAATCTAACAGTGGCAAGGGGACCCATACCACCAATAATACCTAATTTTTTTATTTTCAACACCAACTTTCTTACAGTTTATTATATATAATCTTTTAAGCCTTGGCAATTTTAAAAAATACAGTATAATATATGTAGCGCAAAAAATCGAAAAACTTATTATGATACTAAGAGTTTTTAAATATTTTAAAAAATTTAGAAAAAAGCTTGCAAATTTTTTTTGTTGGTGCTATAATGAAATAGTCGTCAATAAGGAGCGACAGTTTCGGGGTGTAGCGCAGTCCGGTAGCGCACGTGGTTTGGGACCATGGGGCCGGGGGTTCAAATCCTCTCACCCCGACCATAAAGAACGTCTGATATGTCAGGCGTTTTTTTTATTTTCTATATAATTATTCATATTAAATTTTTTGTGATTTAGCTAATACGAAATAAAAAACATTATGATTAAATACAAAAGATTGTGGAAAATAATTAATTTAAAATATGGTTGAAAAATGATAAAATATTAGCAATAAGGCGAACATAAGTTTAAATGTTACAAAAAAGTTACAAAATTAGAAAAAAATGTGTCAAATCGGCTCATAAATTGGATTAGTTTTAATCTTTAAGTTATAATTTTATTAGATTTGGGAGGATAAAATAGAAAGGAAGAAAAAAATGAACAGAAAACTAATTAAAAATGTTTCTTTATTGATGGTTATAACTATGATGCTTACTACTTTATTTTTGGGAAATGGATTAGCTTCAAAGTCATTAGCTAATGAAGATATTAATATAAGTAGTATCGAAGGAGTAAAAGATATTCCTATATATATAAAAGATAGCAGGCTTGGCATCATCAATGAAAATACGAAAGTAACTTTCAAAAATCAAGATGGTTCTATAAAAGAATTTGCTTCTAATTACAATGAGGATTTAGGTCTTTATTATCTGGAACTTAATTTCGATAGCTCAGGACTATGGAAACTTCTAAATGATAATATTGACAGCAATTTAAATTTGGAAGAATTTTCTGTAAGTATTTATGAAAATCTAAGTCAGATGACAGGATTTTCAGATGGATATGTTGCAACAGAAACTTTAGAAAATAATTCTTCAATAATTGGTGAAAAATTGGAAGAACTGATTTCGACATTAATGGGATTCGATAGTTATGGAAATTATACTGATGTTAAATTAAGTTTTTCAGGACAGTCAAATGCTACATTAAATGTTTTTAATAATGGATTATCCTCTTCAATTACTGTACCAGAAAATACTTATTTACCAGCGGGTAGATATAATTTAAAAGTTCAAGCTGGTTCATTTGTAAAAGATATTTCAATTAATTTATTGTCTGATTACAGTAACAAAGAAGATTTAGAAAATACACAAACTGACTTAGCAAACTCTTCAAATATAGATAGTTTAAACACATTAAGTGGTGAATCTTCTACATCTGCCATAGTTACAGTAGATAGATTTTCTGGCAGAAGTAGATATGAAACAGCCGTTGCAATTTCAAAGAGTAAGTTTTCAAGATCAAACTATGTGGTACTTGCAAATGGTCAAGCACCTAATGATATATTGGTTGCTTCAAGTCTTGCAGGAAATTTAAAAGCTCCAATACTAATTACTGAAAAGAATTTGTTAAATGCTTCAACTAAAGCTGAAATACAAAGACTTAATGCAAGTAATATAATAGTTATTGGAGGAAATTCAAAAATTTCTTCAGGTGTAATTAATTCATTAAAGGGAATGGGAAAGAAAGTTGAAGTTATAAGTGGTTCTTCAGATGCTGATATGTCTGTAAAGGTTGCAAAAAAAGCAATGGCATTTAAGTCAACTAATACAGTTATACTATCAAGTGAAAAGAGTTTACCAGATTCACTATCAGCTTCAGCACTATCTGCTAAAAACGGATACCCTATAATATACACAGGTCAAAATTCTATTTCCGGTGTTTCAAAGAATTTTATTGGTAGTGGAAATATTTCTAATGTGATTATTGTTGGTGGAGATTCAACAGTTAGCAATAGTGTTTTAAACTCAATTAAAGCAATGGGAAAGACTGTAAGTAGAGTGTCTGGTAGATCAAGATATGAAACTTCACTATCAATTGCAAAAAACTATTTTAATAGTAGTTCAACAGTGGGACTTGCAACAGGAGTGGAATTTGTGGACAGTTTGACTTCAGGACCTGTAAGTGGATTAAATAACCAAGCAATTTTACTTGTAGATAGAAATACTTTAAGTTCAGGAATAAAAAGTTACATCCAAAGTATTAAGTCAAAGAGTGTGAATTTATATGGTGGAACCAGTTGGTTGTCCGAAGGATTTAAAGCTGAAGTCTTAAAATATTTAAATCAACTTTACAATACTTCACAAACACAAAATGTTCCAGACAGGTCTAATGACGGTAAAATTAGAATTTTATTAGACCCAGGCCATGGTGCAGGCGCAAGACATAATAGAGGATATGTTGGACCTAAGTGGAAGAACGAAGGAGATGGAAATTATAATTATTCACTTCTTCTTGCTAAGGAATTGAGGAAATATGGTATTATAGTTGATACAACAAGAGATAGCGTATGGAAGGATCCAAGTCTTCAAGCAAGAGGAGAAATGGGAAGAGGTCATGATCTTTTTATATCTCTTCATACAAATGCTTTTAATGGTAAAACCAGTGGTGTAGAAATATATGAAGATGTTAATTGTAGAGCCACAACATTGGCGACATCCCTAACAAATGTTATTTCAGATACTTTGGATATTCCAAATAGAGGCGTTAAGTACAGATATTACGGCGATAATGATTTAGGAATTAATCCAAAGGCTAATTACTATGGTGTATTAAGAGCAAATGAAGCAACTGCAGGAATGCTTATAGAACATTGCTTCCATGACTATGAGAGTGATATTTTAAAGCATGAAGCAAGGGCAGAACAACTTGCAAAAAATGTTGCAAAAACTATTGCCAAATATTTTGGGCTAATTTAAATTAAAATTAATTTAGGCTACCGATGGTAGCCTTTTTTATGCAAATTTTAAGAAAATATGATATACTAAAACAATGTTGATATTTTAATTATAATGGAGGAATATAATGAGTGCAGTATTAGTAAGTAAAGAAAAAAATAGAGCGGTTTTTACTGTTGAACTTCCAAGTGAAAAATTAGAGGAAGCAATACAAAAAGCTTATTTAAAAAATAAAAGTAGATTTTCACTTCCTGGTTTTAGGAAGGGACATGTTCCAAGAAAAATCTTAGAAATGAACTATGGAGTTGAAATATTCTTTGAAGACGCTGTAAATATGCTATTACCAGATGCATACGAAGAAGCTGTAGAAGAACTTGAACTTGAACCAGTGGCACAACCTGAAGTTGATGTAGATGAACTTGAAAAGGGAAGTCCTGTAAAGTTTAAGTTTGAAGTAGATGTAAAACCTGAAGTAGAACTTGGAGATTATTCAAATCTTGAAGCAGAAGTAAATAAATATGAAGTTACTGATGAAGATATAAGTAGAGTTATAGACAGAGAACGCGATCAAAATTCAAGAATAATTTCTGTTGAAGACAGAGCCGTTAAAGATGGAGACATTGTAAATATAGACTTTGTAGGAAAACTTGATGGAGAAGAGTTCCCTGGTGGAGACGCTGAAGGCTATGAACTCGTTATAGGTTCAGGTGCATTTATTCCGGGTTTTGAAGAACAGATAATTGGAAAAGAAATTGGACAAGAGTTTGATGTTGATGTAGTATTCCCAGAAGAATACCATGATGAAAGCCTTGCAGGAAAGAATGTTATATTTGAAGTTAAATTAAACTCTATTCAAGAAAAAGAATTACCAGAGTTAGATGATGAATTTGTAAAAGATATTTCAGAATTTGACACATTAGAAGAATACAAAAACAATGTAAAAATAGATCTTGAAGAAGAACTAAAAAAACAAGCTGAAGTTGAAAAGGAAAACAAGGCAGTAGAAGCTTTAATGGAGGTTATGAAAGTAGATATTCCTGAATCTATGATAGATATGGAAGTAGATAGAGAATATCAAAACTTCCTTTACAGAGTTCAAGGCATGGGACTTACATTAGATCAATACTTTGCAATTGCAAATTCTGATGAAGAAAAAACAAGAGAAGAACTTAGACCTGCTTCAGAAAAGAAGGTTAAGGGAGAGCTTGCTTTAGATGAATTTATTGTAAAGGAAAACATTGAAGCAACTGATGATGAAATAGATAAGGAAATTTCAGAACTTGCTAAGCAATATGAATTAAAGGATGTTGATTCATTTAAGGAAACCTTAAAAGAATCAGGAGATTTAGACTTCATAACAAATACCGTAAAGAGGAGAAAAGCCGTAGAAAAATTGGTTGAAATGGTAAAATATAAAGAAGCCTAAAACGATAGAAGGATAGGAGGTATTTTATGACTTTAGTACCTATGGTAGTTGAACAAACTAATAGGGGAGAAAGATCTTACGATATATATTCCAGACTTTTAAAAGATAGAATCATCTTTATAAGTGGTGAAATAAACAATCAGATGGCAGACTTAATTGTTGCGCAATTGCTTTTTTTGGAATCTGAAGACCCAAATAAAGATATTCAGATGTATATTAATTCTCCTGGAGGATCAGTTAGTGCCGGATTTGCAATTTATGATACTATGCAATATGTAAAATGTGATGTAAGTACAATATGTATAGGAATGGCCGCAAGTATGGGAGCTTTTTTACTTGCTGCTGGAGAGAAGGGAAAGAGATTTGCACTTCCAAACTCAGATATAATGATTCATCAACCACTTGGAGGAGCTCAAGGACAAGCAGAAGATATTAGAATACACGCTGAAAAGATTATTAAGATTAGAGAAAAATTAAATCAAATTCTATCTGAACGTACTGGTCAACCACTTGATGTTATAGAAAGAGATACTGACAGAGATAAATTCTTAGAAGCACAAGAAGCTAAGGAATATGGATTAATTGACAAAGTAATAGAAAAGTCAAATTAAGGAGGTCATATGACAAAAAAAGAGGAAAATAGAATTAGTTGCTCTTTCTGTGGAAAAACCTCCGATGAAGTCAATAGATTGATTGCAGGTCCGAATGTCTTTATATGTGATGAGTGTATTAAATTATGCAACGACATAATTGATGAAGAATTTAGAACTGCACAGGCAAAAGAAATAAAAGAGAGTAAGTTTTATAAACCAGCTGAAATAAAAAATGTTTTGGATGATTATGTTGTTCAACAAGACCAGGGTAAAAGAGCCTTAGCTGTTGCAGTATACAATCACTATAAACGACTTAACAGCAATTTAGATGATTCAGATGTTGAATTACAAAAGTCTAATATCTTATTAATTGGACCAACAGGTTCAGGTAAGACTCTCTTAGCACAAACATTAGCGAAGACTTTGGAAGTGCCATTTGCAATAGCTGACGCAACTTCTCTTACAGAAGCTGGTTATGTTGGAGAAGATGTTGAAAATATAATACTAAAACTTGTACAAGCTGCAGACTATGATATAGAAAGAGCTGAAAGAGGTATTATATATGTAGATGAAATTGATAAAATATCCAGAAAATCTGCAAATCCTTCAATAACGAGAGATGTAAGCGGAGAAGGAGTCCAACAGGCCCTTCTAAAGATTATAGAAGGCACCATTGCTAATGTTCCACCACAAGGCGGAAGAAAGCATCCTAATCAAGAATATATAGAAGTTGACACTTCAAATATTTTATTCATTTTTGGTGGTGCATTTGATGGTATTGAAAAGATAGTAGAAAAGAGAAAAGAAACTAAGTCCATTGGTTTTGGCGCGGATATTCTTGGAAAACATGGCGAAAAAGTTAATGAACTTTTGAAGGAAGTTAAACAGGAAGATTTGCTAAAATATGGTCTTATTCCGGAACTTATTGGTAGAATTCCACTAATAGTTACATTGGATGAACTTGATGTTGACTCTTTAGTAAAAATACTTTGTGAACCAAAGAATGCAATAGTTAAGCAATATAAAAAACTATTTGAGATGGATGGAGTTGAGCTTGAGTTTACCGATGAAAGTCTAAAGGCAATAGCTCAAAAGGCCTATGATAGAAAGACTGGAGCAAGAGGACTAAGATCAATAATTGAAGAACTATTACTTGACTTAATGTTTGAAATACCATCTATGAAGGGTATTGAAAAAATAGTAATAGAAGAAAAAACTGTAGTTGATGATGAAAAACCAACTTTAGTATATAATGAATAAAAGGCTCACTTTAGTGAGCCTATTTTTATGATAGATTTATGAGAGGTAAGAAATGGATAGAGAGAAAAATAATTCCCTTGAAAAAAACATTCCGGTGATACCTTTAAGAGGAGTTACGGTTTATCCTCACACGATTATGCATTTTGATGTGGGAAGGGAAAAATCAATAAACGCTTTAAATACATCTTTATTGAATGATGAGGAGATTTTACTTGTTCCACAAATTGAACCTTCAGAAGAAAATCCAAAGTTCAAAGATCTTTATGACTATGGTGTTGTTTCAGGAATAAAACAAACTTTAAAACTTCCTGGAGGTAATACCAGGGTTTTAGTTGAAGGGGAAAGTAGATGTAAAATCATTGAGTTTATAAATAAGGAAAGTTATATTGAAGCAAAGGTTCAAATAATAGAGGAAGAAGAAATAAAAAATCCAACTGAAGAGATGGATGTTTTAAAGAGAATTCTTTTAAAAGATGTTCATGAATTTGTAAGAAACAATCCTTTAATAACTCAAGAAATGGTTCTTCCACTAATGGAAATAAAAGATCCGATTACTTTATCGGATACAATTAGTTCATATTTGGATTTAAAACCAGAAGATTATTACACTTTGCTAAAAGAAGAGGATATAGAAAAAAGACTTATATCTCTCCATGAAATATTTTTGAAAGAGATAGAATATTTAAAAATTGAAGAAGAAATTAACAAAAAGGTTAATTTTCAAATAAACAAGTCACAAAGAGAGTATTTTTTAAAAGAACAGATATCAGCAATTCGAGAAGAACTTGGAGAAGATGAAGAAGGATCTATCGTAGATAGCTATATCAGAAAGATAAAAAGACTTAAACTTGATAAGGATTCACAAAAACATTTACTTAAAGAGGCAAAAAAACTTGAAACTATGTCTATGGGAAGTCCTGAAATAAATGTTGTTCAGTCATACTTAGACGAAATACTCTCACTTCCATGGAATAAAGCTTCAAAAGAAAGTTATGATATAAAGAAGGCAAGAGAAGTTTTAGATGAAGATCATTATGGTTTAAGTGATGTAAAGGAAAGAGTTTTAGAGTATATCGCTGTAAGAAAACTTACTAAAGGTCTTAAAGGACCAATACTTTGCTTTGTTGGACCTCCAGGTGTAGGTAAGACTTCAATAGTAAAATCAATTGCGAAAGCTACTAATAGAGAATTTGTCAGCATGAGACTTGGTGGAGTTAGAGACGAGGCGGAAATAAGAGGACATAGAAAAACCTATATAGGAGCAATGCCAGGAAAGATTATTAAATTATTAGAAAAAGCAGAAACTAAAAATCCGGTATTTCTATTGGATGAGATAGATAAACTTTCATCTGACTTTAGAGGAGATCCTGCATCTGCACTGCTTGAAGTTTTAGATCCAGCTCAAAATGATAGCTTTATAGATAACTATATTGAAATACCATTTGACTTATCAAAAGTTATGTTCATTACAACTGCAAATTCACTTAATACAATTCCAGATGCCCTTTTAGACAGAATGGAAATAATTAGGATTGCAGGGTACACTGAATTTGAAAAACTTAATATTGCTAAGAGACATTTAATCCCTAAGCAAATAGTAGAACATGGACTAACTGATAAACAATTTAGTATTTCTGATGGAAGTATAAGAAAGATTATTTTAAACTACACAAGGGAGTCTGGGGTTAGAAATTTAGAGAGAATAATTTCTAAAGCAGTTAGAAAATCTGTTGTTGAGATAGTTGAAAATGAAAAAGAATCAATAAAAATAGATGGAAGAAACCTTGAAAAGTATATTGGTCGTGAGAAGATAATTGACGATGATATACCTAAAGAGGACATGGTAGGCGTTGTAAATGGTTTGGCATGGACTTCTGTAGGCGGAGAGATATTGACCATTGAAGCTAATATTATGAGTGGTAGTGGCAAGTTAAGATTGACTGGAATGCTTGGAGATGTAATGAAAGAGTCGGCACAAGCAGCTGTTTCATATATAAGAAGTAATCAGGAAGCTTTAGGAATCAAGGGAGAATTTTATAAAGACAAAGATATTCACCTACACTTCCCAGAAGGTGCAGTGCCAAAAGATGGTCCTTCAGCAGGTATTTCTATAACGACTGCACTAACATCAGCATTAAGTGGTAAGAAAGTGGATCATGAACTTGCCATGACGGGAGAAATAACTTTGAGAGGAAGAGTCTTACCAATAGGAGGAGTTAAAGAAAAAGTTCTTGCTGCTAATAGATATGGTATGAAAAAAGTAATTCTTCCCTATGCGAACAAAAAAGATCTTGAAGACATACCAGAGAATGTAAAAAAGAATATTGAAATTAAATTTGTTGAAACTATAGATGAGGTATTGGAGTTGGCTTTGAATAAATAGATATCTGACATAAACTTGTAGTTAACTTTAGCTATGGTTATAATAATAGATAGGAATAAACAAAGGAGTTTTATTATGGACAATAAACAGTTAGCAATTAACACTATTAAAGTTTTATCAGCAGAAGCAGTGCAAAAAGCAAATTCAGGACACCCAGGACTTCCTTTAGGAGCAGCGCCAATGGCATTTACTCTTTGGAATGATGTCCTAAAGCACAATCCAAACAATCCGAATTGGATAAATAGAGACAGATTTATCTTATCTGCAGGACATGGATCAATGCTATTGTATTCACTTTTACATCTATTTGGATACGGTTTAAGCATTGAAGACATAAAACAATTTAGACAGTTGGATTCTAAAACACCTGGTCATCCAGAATTTGGTCATACTATTGGTGTAGAAGCCACAACAGGACCACTTGGACAAGGAATTTCTATGGCTGTTGGAATGGCAATGGCAGAGGCTCATTTGGCAGCTGTATATAACAAAGAAGGATTTGATATTATAGACCACTATACCTATGCATTGGTTGGAGACGGATGTCTGATGGAAGGAATTTCAAACGAAGCTTCATCCTTCGCAGGTACAAATGAACTTTCTAAACTTATTGTACTTTACGATTCAAATAATATTACCATCGAAGGAGATACTAACATAGCTTTTAAAGAATCCGTTAGAGATAGATATGAAGCTTTGGGATGGGATACTTTCTTAGTAGAAGACGGTAAAGATACTGAGGCGATTTTAAGAGCTATAGACGAAGCTAAAAAAACTTCAAAACCATCTTTAATTGAAGTTAAAACTAAAATTGGCGCTGACAGTCCAAGGGAAGGCATGGCAAAGGCTCATGGAGAAGCACTTGGAGAAGATGGAGTGAAAGCTTTAAAAGAAAAACTAAACTGGAATTATGAAGAAGAGTTCCATGTTCCAAGTGAAGTTTTAGAAAACATTAGGGAAGGCAATAAAAAAAGACAAGCTCAAGAAGATGAGTGGAATGTTCTTTTCGAAAAATATGAAAGAGAATATCCAAATGAAGCTTCTCAACTAAAGTGTGCTTTTAATAAGGAAATCTCAGAAACTATTTTTGATGAAGATTTTTATAAATTTGATAAAGATGATGCTTCAAGAGGATACTCAGGAACAGTTTTAAATAGGATTTCGGAAAAAGTACCTTATCTATTTGGTGGATCAGCAGACTTGTCACCATCAAACAAATCTGTTATGAAAAATTCTGAATTTTTCAAACCAGAAAACAGACAAGGTTCCAATATAAACTTTGGGGTTAGAGAAATGGCGATGGCAGCAATTGCAAATGGAATAAGCCTACATGGAGGACTTCTTCCATACGTTGCTACTTTCTTGGTGTTTAGTGATTACTTTAAACCATCAATAAGACTTTCAGCTCTAATGAATCAACAGGTGCTATATATCTTGACACACGACAGTATAGGAGTTGGTGAAGATGGACCAACCCATCAACCAATTGAACAAATAGCCATGCTTAGAGCAACTCCAAATATAACCACATTCAGACCAGCTGATGGGATTGAAACAGCTGCAGCATATGAATATGCACTATCAAATAAAACAGGACCTACAGTTTTTGCACTTTCAAGACAAAAATTGCAAAACTTAGAAGAAACTTCTAAAGATGCATTATATGGAGGATATGTATTAAAAGATTTAGGAGATAGAATAGATATTATTCTAATGGCATCTGGTTCAGAAGTTGAAATTATTTGTGAAGCAGCAGAAAGACTTAACAAACTGGGACATGGAGTAAGAGTAATTTCTATGCCAAGTTTAGATTTATTTTTAAGACAACCTAAGTCATATAGAGATAAAGTTTTACCAAACGAAATCAGAAAGAGAATATCCGTTGAAGCACTTTCAACTTTTGGATGGGATAGAGTAGTTGGACTTGATGGAGTTACAATAGGAATGGAAAGCTTTGGGGCATCAGCTCCAGCTGAAAAATTATTTGATAAATTTGGCTTTACAATTGAAAATATAGTAGAAAAATCTCTTGAAATCTTAAAAGATGAATAAATTATTATAGTAGAATTCTAAGATGTCTATTAGTGTTAAAATAGACATCTTGACTTATTTTTCACTTGATATGAACTTATAATTATGATATTATCGTAATTGAACTTATGCACAGGAGGTGGCAAATGAATACTTTTTTACAAGTTTTATTGGGATTGGCAAGTATAGTTATTATAGTTGCTGTTTTGTTTCAAGAATCTAAGTCAGATGGACTTGCTTCTTTAACTGAAAACTCTAACACTGCCGGATATGGCAGAAAAACTTCAAAAAATTACTACATTGATAGAATAGTTATAGTAGCATCAATTGTATTTTTACTTTCTGCATTGATATTGGCTATGATATCAAAGTAAACACTGTAAATTTAGCGATTAATTGAATCGCTTTATTTTTGTTATTATTAAATTATAGGAGGAAAAAATGGAATCAAATATTTTTGGTTATGTTGCCATAGGTGCAGGTGTATTAGCTTTAATCTTTGCTTTTATCAAACTTAACTCAATATCTTCAATGCCTGTGGGAACAGAAAGAATGAAAGAAATATCTTCTTTTATTCATGAAGGTGCGATGGCTTACCTTAAAAGACAAAACAAAGCTATCTTTGTATTCTTAATTGTCGTTGCAATTATATTGGGAGTTTCTATTGGAATTAGCACAGCTATTTGCTTTATCCTTGGTGGACTTTTATCAATGACAGCAGGCTATATAGGAATGGTTGCTGCAACTAAAGCAAACGTAAGAACAGCAAATGCGGCTAAAGAAGGTGGCATGCCAAAGGCTTTAAACGTTGCATTTTCCGGTGGAGCTATCATGGGAATGTGCGTAGTAGGACTTGGTATTATAGGTATTACCGCTTGTTACTTAATTTTTAAAGACGCTACAATTGTAACAGGATTTAGTTTTGGTGCTTCATCAATCGCTCTATTTGCGAGAGTTGGTGGAGGTATCTACACTAAAGCAGCAGACGTTGGAGCAGACCTTGTAGGTAAGGTAGAAGCGGGTATTCCAGAAGACGACCCAAGAAACCCTGCAGTTATTGCAGATAACGTTGGAGATAACGTTGGAGACGTTGCAGGTATGGGTGCTGACCTATTTGAATCATATGTTGGTTCAATTCTATCTGGTATTACACTTGGTATGGTAGCTTACGGTGCACAAGGTATTTATTATTCTATTGCAGTTGCTGCAATAGGTGTAATAGCATCAATTTTAGGTGTTCTATCAGTTAGAGGAGACAAAGATCCTCAAAAGGCATTAAATGGTGGTACATTACTTTCTGCAATATTAGCAATAGTAGGTGCAGGAGTGTTATCAAAAATAATACTTGAAAGCTTACAACCATTCATAGCTGTAGCTATAGGTATTGTAGTTGGAGTTTTAATCTCTCGTTTTACTGAATACTACACTTCAGGAGATAAAAAACCAGTACAAAAAATTGCACAAGAATCTGAAACAGGTTCTGCAACAAATATAATCTCTGGTCTTGCAGTAGGTATGATGTCAACAGCAGCTCCAATCATAATAATTGCAATCGGAATAATTGTTGCATTTATTTCAGCTAATGGAGCACAAAATCCACAACAAGGACTTTACGGTATAGCTATCGCAGCAATTGGTATGCTTTCAACATGTGGTATGACTATAGCAGTTGACGCTTATGGTCCTATTTCAGATAACGCAGGTGGAATTGCAGAAATGTCAAACCTACCTGAAGATGTTAGAAATATAACTGATAAGTTAGACGCAGTTGGAAATACTACAGCAGCTATCGGTAAGGGATTTGCAATAGGTTCTGCAGCTTTAACAGCTTTGGCACTATTCGCATCATATAACGAAGTAGTACAACTTAGTGCTATCGACGTATCAAAACCAGCAGTAGTTGCAGGTATGTTAATTGGTGGTATGTTACCATTCCTATTCTCATCACTAACAATGGATGCAGTAGGAACAGCAGCTAACGATATGATTATAGAAGTTAGACGTCAATTTAAAGAAATTCCGGGAATTATGGAAGGAAAAGCAACTCCTGATTATAAGACATGCGTTGACATTTCAACATCAGCAGCTTTAAAACAAATGGTTGTTCCAGGAGTTTTAGCAGTGGTTTCTCCAATTCTTATAGGATTTTTACTTGGAGCAGAAGCACTTGGTGGTCTATTAGCAGGTTCATTAATCACAGGTGTATTAATGGCAATATTTATGTCAAACGCAGGTGGAGCATGGGACAATGCAAAGAAGTACATTGAAGATGGTAACCATGGTGGAAAGGGTTCATCAGCACATGCTGCAGCCGTAAACGGAGATACAGTAGGGGATCCATTCAAAGATACATCAGGACCTTCACTAAACATCCTTATCAAATTAATGACTGTAGTATCACTTGTATTTGCTCCACTTATCTATCAATATGGTGGAATCATTCTTAATACATTTGGAAAATAAGAAATATTTAAACAAAATTTACAAGAGGAGTGTACCTAAGTGCATTCCTCTTTTACATATCCACAAATAAAAATTTAAATTAAACAAATATTCTTTAAGCAATTTTTAATAAAACTTTGTTACTATAATATATAATGAGGTGAAAAGAATGAGAATTTTGATAGTTGAAGATGAAGTTAGACTTGCAGAGGCAATATCTGAAATAGTGAAAGAAGAAAAGTATGAATCAGACATGGTACATACTGGTGTTGATGGGCTATATTATGCTTCATCTGACATATATGATTGCATTATATTAGATGTAATGCTTCCTGAGATGGATGGATTTGAAGTTTTAAAAGAAATTAGAAAAAGAGGAGTTCAAACTCCCATACTTATGTTGACAGCAAGAGATGAAGTGAAATCAAAGGTACAGGGACTTGATTATGGTGCAGATGACTATATGACTAAACCCTTTGATGTAGAAGAGCTCTTAGCTCGAATTAGGGCCATTACAAGGAGAAAAGGACAAGTAATACTGGATGAATTAAAGTTTGAAGACTTAGCTTTAGATTTAAATAATTATAGTATATCTACAAACTATAAATCTATTAATCTAACAGCTAAAGAATTTGAAATTATTAAACTTTTGATGTCAAATGCAAATATTGTCGTAACTAAAGATGATTTAATTTCTAAAATTTGGGGTTACGATTCAAATGCAGAAGATAATAATGTAGAAGTTTATATCTCCTTTATTAGAAAAAAACTAAAATTTATAAAAAGTAGAGTGGAAATAACTACTTTAAGAAAGTTGGGATACAAACTTGAATATATTGGATAAACTAAAGAAAAAGTTTTTATTGATTTCCACATCGCTTGTAGGAGCAGTTCTGTTAATAATATTTTTAGGTATTTTTTTATATTCCTATAAGGTTATTAAAACAGGTACAGATGATTACTTGGACAATGTGGTGTCAGAACTTTTGACTGGTGGCGAAATATATGGAATTCCCTTTTTTTTAAGGGGAGATAATAGAAGTCAACCAACCTTTGTTTATGAATTTGATGATGAATCAAAATTTATTGCAAGTAATATTAATATGAAATTAAAAGATGATGTTTTTAAAAGAGTTAAAGATGCAATAGACAAAGATAAATCATTAGAGGGATATGTCTTACATGAAGAATTTAAATATAAATTGGTAAAGACAAACGACGAAAAATATATTTTATTCTTGGTTAACATCTCTCCTCAGATAAAGATGGTAAAATTGTTGGGTAAATCTCTTATAAGTTCTTTTGTTCTTACCATGATAATAATAGGATTTATTTCAAAGTATTTAATTGATAAAGCGCTACAACCAGTTGAAGAGACTTGGAGAGACCAAAAACAATTTATAGCAGATGCATCCCATGAATTAAAGACACCTCTTACTGTAATACTGGCGAATCTCAAAATTTTAAAGAAATATGAGAATTATGACAAAAACCAGATAAAATGGATTGACAACACTGAACTTGAAACAAGGAGAATGAAAGACTTAGTTGAAGAAATGCTATTTTTGGCAAAAAGGGATTCTGGAAATATGACACTAAAATTTGAAGAAGTAAATTTTTCAGAATTAGTAGAAGAAGTTGCTTTGACATTTGAGTCAATTGCTTTTGAAAATGACTTAAATATAGTTTTTGAAGAAAAAGATAAGGAACTAAAATTAGAAGGAGATAGAAATCAACTAAAAAGGCTTATAATAATATTTATAGATAACGCTTGTAAATACGCAAAGCCACACAGTGATATTTCAATAGAATTAGTTAATAGAGATAAGAAAATTAAATTTTCAGTTACTTCAATGGGACCTCCAATAGATGAAGAGTGTGCAAAAAAAATATTTGATAGATTTGTTAGAGAATCAAAATCCAGATCAAGGGACTCTCAAGGTGGATATGGACTTGGGCTTGCAATTGCAAAAAGTATCACTGAAAGTCATAATGGTAAAATTTATTGGAGAAATTTTGAAGATAAAGGAAACACTTTTGTTGTAGAATTGCCCTTGTAATACTTTTTAAAATATTTGAAATGTGTTATATTAAATTATATAAGATTTTTAGAAAAATTAGGAGGAAATATGGAAGACACATTACCGGACGTCTCGAAGCAGATAGCAATATTAATTTTACTTACTGCAATTAATGGTTTTTTTGCTGCTGCGGAAATGGCGATAGTATCCGTAGACAGAAAAAAAATTAATTACTTAGCCGATGAGGAAGGGAATAAAAAAGCAAAAATACTTTTAAAGCTAATAGCTGAACCGTCAAGGTTTTTATCAACCATACAAGTTGGCATAACTTTAGCAGGGTTTTTTAGTGCAGGTTCAGCATCAGTAGGACTTACACAACAACTTGCAAGAGTATTCTTGAAATTTAGAATACCTTATTCAAGTAAAATCTCCTTCATACTAATTACAGTATTATTAGCTTATTTTAACTTAGTATTTGGAGAACTTGTCCCAAAGAGAGTGGCTTTACAAAATGCTGAAAAATTTTCTTTAGCATCAATAGGAGTTATTAACTTCTTCTATAAAGTAATGAGACCATTCGTATTTTTGTTATCTGCAACTACAAACGGAGTTTTAAGATTAATTGGTCAAGACATAAGTAATATGGAAGCAAAAGTTACCTTGGAAGAGATAAAGTCAATTGTCGAGGTAGGTCAAGAGCAAGGTATTATTGACCCTGCTGAAAGAGAGATGATTGATTCTGTAATAGGTTTTGATGACACTTTAGCAGAGGATATAATGACTGCAAGAACTGAAGCTTTTTGTATAGATATTACAAGTCCAATTGATGAATATATTGATGAGATGATGAAACTGAAATATAGTAGAATTCCGGTATATGAAGAAGAAATAGACAATATTATAGGAATTTTATACATTAAGGATTTTATGAAGGAAGCCTATACACATGGCTTTAAAAATGTTGATATTCGTAAAATTTTAAAACCTGCATTTTTTGTACCTGAAAGGAAAAATATAAACGAGCTTTTCTTAGAACTACAAGAGGCAAAAGTGCATCTTGCTGTGCTTATTGATGAATATGGTGGATTTTCAGGAATAGTTACCTTGGAAGACTTAATTGAAGAAATCATGGGAGAAATATATGATGAATATGATTTTGATGAGCCAGACTTCAAGGTTATAAATGAAAATACTTTCTTAGTTAAGGGTAACTTAGAAATTGATGAATTAAACTATAGACTTGGAAGTAAGTTTGACGAAGAGACTGAAGACTATGATACAGTAGCAGGACTTATAATATTTCATTTAGGATATATTCCAAGAGACGGTGAAAAGCCTACCCTTGAGATAGACGGTGTTAAATTTAACGTTGAAATTGTAAAAAATAAGAGGATTGAACAAGTTAAAATTATTCTAACAGAAGATTTCAACTCAGATAAAGACTCAGAGGAGAATGAAGACGATTGATATATATTAAGAACTCTAAAGAAATAGAAGCTATGTATTTATCAGGGCAAATCGTTGCCAAAATGCATAAAGAACTTAGAGATTTTATAAAGCCTGGAATAACCACAGGAGAAATAGATAAATTTTGTGAGAAATTTATACGTAGTCAAGGTGCAATTCCCGCACAGATAGGCTACCAAGGCTATCCATTTGCAACTTGCACATCGGTTAACGATGTAATTTGCCATGGATTTCCAAGTAAGCAAGTGTTAAGAGACGGAGATTTAATTACCGTTGATACAGTTGTTGAATATAATGGATTTATGGGTGACTCCGCTTGGAGTTACAAGGTCGGAGAAGTGTCTGAAGAAGTAAATAAACTTATGGACATTACAAAAGAATGTCTCTACCTTGGAATAAAGAAAGCAGTTATAGGAAACCGACTTGGTGATATTGGTCATGTAATACAAGAACACGCTGAAAAAAATGGATTTTCAGTTGTAAGGGAGTTTACAGGTCATGGAATTGGAAGAGATATGCATGAAGACCCAATGGTTCTACATTACGGACAAAGTGGAAGAGGACAAAGACTTCAAGAGGGAATGGTAATTACAATAGAGCCTATGATAAACACTGGTGACTGGAAGAGTAAAATTGATGATGACGGCTGGACTGCAAGAACAAAGGACGGAAGTTTGTCATGTCAGTATGAACATACTCTTGCAATTACAAAGGACGGACCAAGAGTTTTAACAATTCAAGATGGCGAAACAATTGACATATAAAATATAGAATTTAATCCCTAAAGTTAAATTAGCATTTGACTTTGGGGATTTTTTTATTTTCAAATGGTAACAAAAAAAACACCATAAAATATAAACTCATACATAAAACAGTATAATTAAAAATGATATACTTATCGAAGTTATCTTAAACATATACAACTAAAAGTCAAACCTTGATTAAAAATAGAATAACAAGGTTATTAAATTATCAAAAAATTATTTATTTTAGAAAAAGATAAAATTGAATTTGCACAGGAATTCATATATAATTAGTAGTAATAGAAGAAATCTTAAGAAAGGAAATCGATAATGGAAAAATTACAGAAGATAATAGATGATAAAAAGAAAAAATCTGCAAACACAAAACCCAAATACAACATGCGTAAACTAAAAGTTGGATTTGTTTCTGTGTTTTTAGGACTTTCGATCTTGTTGACATCAGTTGGCTCATATGCCAAAGAGATGGGTACAGCTACTGGTGATGGAATAGAAATTTCGGAAGAAAAAGATTTTCAAGCACTACAAGCACCACAAAAGTCAGACGATCCAAATTATTTAAATGATGAAAAAAATGTAGGAGAATATAAAGATACGCAATTGGAGAGAGGAAATGGTCCAGCTGCCATATATACTCCTCCAACTGATATGGATAGGTTTATAGATGGATTTCGCTACAAGACCCTCGAACCATCTGCTACAAGTGATGATAAAACACTTTGGGGATTCGAGATTGAATTTGATAGAGATGAGGGTCAAAGAACCTATACTGACTTTAGCTTTACTAACACTGGTAACTTAGGAACAGTACTTAAAGCTGGTACTATTCCTTCAAAAGATTTAGGAGAAAAACTTGATGACAGCTTTAAAGAAGTTAATTATAAGTCTGAATCAGAGATTGATATTACTGCATCTGGTCGTGCGTTAAGAAATTTAAATCTTTATACTGATAAAAAAGATCTTGAGCATATCAATAGTATAGACATCAAGAATACAGTCATGGCATGGGAAGGTCACTACACAAAAGACAATCCTAATGGTCTCAAGTCTACCGAGGGAGATTCTGCTGCTTTCAATTTTACAGTCAACCCATGGCCAAATGAAAATGACCAGCTTGATCTTATATATCTAAATGGAAATTATGACAAAAAAGAATTTGTCCAAGGTCAAACTATTAATACTGGAATAAAAGTAGAAAAACTTGATGATAACGCAAGAGAAAGGTTAGTAGGTCAAGTATACCATCCAGTTTCAGGCAAAGTTGTCCCAGGCGCAGAAGCATATATAGATGAAAATGATATGGTTGTAGTGAAAATGCCAGAAGGCGCCTTAAAGAAGGACGAAAATGGCAAGACTATAATCAATGAAGATTCTATCTTTAGCAAAGCTGGATACAAAAATATTCAAAGTTTAGATGTTAAATTCTTTACCCGCCCAAGAACAGAACAAGAATTTAGAAAAATTGCTGTTGCGGCACAGTATGAAGGCTTAGATTATTACACACCAACAGGTGCCGGCACAGAAGTAATTAATCACAAGGGTGAATCTGTAACAATAGACAAACAAGGTATTGCCCGTTATGACCACTACAACATAATAGGTGAATTTAAGATTAACCTTGATGACACTATGTACTATGACCAAAGGTTTGAAGACGGCAATGGTGAAGATACTACAAAGATAACTTCATCAGCTGTAAAACCAGATGAACCTTTTGAAATTAAAATCGTTCAACCAGATAATCCAAGAGATACCGACAAGTCAGCCGAAGATATGAATGGTGCTCATGAAAGAGGAGAAGCTTCTGGAGAACTTATATTAGACTTTATTGAAAAAGAAAATAAAGGAAAGAAAGAAGAAGACAAGTGGAAGGTAGACTATGATGCTGATGATATTTCTAAGTTTACTGTAACTCCTCCAGCATCGGCCAAGGCAGGAGACTTTGTGGCTATAGCTGCAAAATATACCTATACTAACGGCTCTACTGATGTTCACTGGTTCCACTTTGTTGTTCAAGAGTCAACTTATATAAAACCAGAATATGAAACACAGGTTAACTTCCCAACAAGAGAGCAAACATCACCTGCAACAGTTAAAGATGATGACAAGAGGATAAAACCAGACCACTATACTCTTCCAGATACTATAGAAACTGATGAAGAAGGAAACAAGTTTATTACAGATGATAATGGAAATAAATGGACAGTATCTCTTGATGAAAAAACAGGTACGGTAACTGCTAAGCCTGTAAACCCAGATGACTTTGACGGTGGAGAAAAGCTAACAGTACCAGTTATAGCACATTATGTAGATGAACAAAGACCAGATGAAGATATAACAGAAGAAGTTGATGCTTACTTTGTTATAAAAGAAAAAGCAAACATGACTGCTCGTTATAATGCCAAGGCTGGTAAATCTGGAGATGTGCTTTCATCAGATGTTATCCTAAACGAAGAAGACACATACAACAGAAGACCAACTAAATTTACCATTGATTCAAATACCTTTGTTGATGACGAAGGTAATACTTGGAATGTCACAATTGATGAAGATACAGGTACAGTAACTGCTACAGTACCAAATGCAGAAGAAGGCAAAGAAATTGATGGAGCTTTACTAAACGTACCAGTAACAGCCCATTACTATGAACTTGAAGACGGACAACAAATTGAAGTTGGAACAAGACAAACAGAAGTCCAATTTGTGGCTTCAGGTACCGAAGGAACTTATAAAAAAATTGAAGAAATTCCTTTTGAAACTAAGGTAGAAAAGGATCCTAAGTTTGATCCTGGTGAAATCAAAGTCATAACAGAAGGTAAAAAGGGATCTAAGGAAGTAACTTTTACTATAAAGGATTCTAAGGTAACAAAAACCGATGAAGATGTTATAGAGGAACCTCAAGAACGCCTAATTCACGTTGGCGAAGGAACTGAGGATGGCACTTATAATATTGAAGAAAAAGTTGAAGTTCCATTTGAAGTTGAAATCCAATTTGACAACACTTTAAAACCAGGTGAACAAGAAGTTATTCAAGAAGGTGTTCCAGGGGAAAAAACCAGAACTAATAAAATAACAATTGAAGATGGTGAAGTTACAAATATCGAAGAAGGCAAATTTGAAGAAACTCAAGCACCGAAAAAGAAAATAATCAAAGTTGGTTCAAAAACTGAAGGAACTTACGAATACACTAATATAATTCCTTATGGAGTTGAAATTAGAGTAAACCCTAAACTTAAAAAAGATGAACGCAAGGTAATCCAAAAGGGTGAACCAGGAGAAGAAAAATATACAGTTACTATTGAAAATTCTAAAGTAGTAAAAACATCTGACCCAGAAAGAACCAAAGAACCTAAGCCAGAAATAATTGAGGTAGGTACTGAAGATTATACTGGAGAGTTTGAATATACCGATAAGGAAGTAATTCCTTATGAAACAAAGGTTACAATTAATCCAAAGCTTGCACCAAATGAAATTAAAGAAATAACTCCAGGTAAAAATGGTTCTAAAGAAAGAAAGGTAACTCAAAAATACACCAATGGTGAAAAAGGCGAATTAGTTGTTGGTGATTATAAAATAACTGAAGAACCTGTAACAAGAGTTATAGAAGTAGGACCTGGAGCAACTGATGGCGAAGTAAAACACACAGAAGAAATACCATTTGAATATACTGTAGAATATGATCTAGACTTCTATACAAATTATCCGGATGCTAAAGACAACTACAAGATTGTAAAAGAAGGAGAACCTGGAGAAAAGACAACTACATGGACTATTAAAGATTCTAAAGTGGTAGGAAAACCTGATGAAAGAGTAACTAAAGATCCGGTAAATGCAGTTATTAAAGTTGGAAAAAAAGATCTTACAGGTACTTTCGAAACTAAGAAGACAAAGGCTGTTGAATTTGAAATAGAGTATATTGAAGATGAAACTTTAGAGCCAGGTAAAACAGTTGTTGTTCAAGAAGGTAAACTTGGTGAAGAGGAAATAACAGTAACTCATACTATAGAAAATGGTAAGATTGTTAAATCAGAAGAAGGAGACCCTGTAAGAACAAAGGATCCTGTTAAGAGAATTGTTAAAGTAGGTAAAAAACCTGCTGATCCAACTGAAGGTGAAGTTGTTAAAACTGTTGAAAGACAAATTCCTTATGAAACTAAAATAATCTATGATGAAAATCTTGAAGCTGGTTTTCAAGAAATTGTAAATGAAGGTAAGATAGGTAAGGAAGAAGTAACTATTACTCAAAAAGTTAAAGACTCTAAACCAGTTGGAGATCCAACAGAAACTACAAAAACCATTATTGAAAAAGAAGATAGAGTAGTTAGAATTGGTGTAAAACCAGTTGTTAAAGAAACTGAACTTGGTAATAATACAATATATAAACACAATCCAGAACTTAAAGAAGGCGAAGAAAAAGTCATTGAAGAAGGTTCCAAGGGTTCTGTAAAATATACTATTACCTTTAATAAGGAAACTGGTAAACTTGAAGTAACAGAAGATAGAGTTGAACCAGTGGATAAAATTGTAGAATATGGTTCTAAAACTGAAGGCGAATTTGTTTTTGAAAGTGAAGAAGCTTATGATATCAAGGTTATAGAAGATCCAGACCTTGAAGCTGGTAAGACTGTACTTGTTCAAGAAGGTATTGTAGGAAAGACAGAGACTACTGTAAAAATAGAAAACAGTAAAGAAGTTTCCAGAGATACAGAAACTCTTGTAGAAAAACAAGATAAGATAATAAGAGTTGGAACTAAAAATGTTTGTGAAATCCCACCAGTGGACCCAACAGACCCAACAGACCCAACAGACCCAACAGACCCAACAGACCCAACAGACCCAACAGACCCAACAGATCCAACAGACCCAACAGATCCAACAGATCCAACAGACCCAACAGATCCAACAGAACCAACAAAACCATCTGAACCAAAGGATCCAGAACAACCAGGTGGAGAAAATCCAAAGGATCCAGAAAAGCCAGGAGAAAAAGATCCAAATAAACCAGGCACACCAGGTAAAACTCCAGAAAAACCAGGTGAAGACAAGCCTAATAAGCCAAATGAACCAGGTAAACCAGGAGATAAAACACCAAACAAGCCAGTATCAGGAAATCAAAGTTCTAACAAAACTAATTCAAAAACTAATGCTAAGTCAAAGGCTCCTCAAACTTATGATCCAGGAGTTGCAGGATATATAAGTACAGTAGCTATAGCAGCATCAGCTCTTGCGTTCTTACAAAAGAAAAAAGAGGATGATGAAGAATAAAACTTTATAGGGAGGACTACGTGAAGAGAAAAATTATAAGTATCATCCAAGTCCTTCTTATACTGGTACTATTATGGAGTGGATATAAGATTTATCTTTATCAACAGGATAATAAATCTTATAAGGAAGTGGATAAAGATTATCAAGAGATACGAGATAATAGTTTAAAAGAAAATATTCAAGAATCTAATGAAGAGGAAGAAGATTCTGAAATAAAATCTGCAATCCTCTTTGTTAGAGATCTTAATAAAAACTATCCACAGATTAAAGCCAGGATTTTAATTGACAATTTGGAAATGGACTTTCCTGTAGTTCAGGGAAAAGATAATTCTTTTTATTTAAACCATGACTATAAGGGAAATTATCATCCTTTTGGTGCAGTTTTTATGGACTGTGTAAACTCTATTGATTTTAAAGATCAAAACACCATATTATATGGTCATAATGTAAAGTCTGGACATGTGTTTAATCCACTTAATAAATATAGGGATGAAAAATATGTTGAAGACAATCCATATATTATAATAGATAGTCTTGAAGGAAGATTCACATATGAAATATTTGCAGTATACGAGGCAAATCAGTATGAAGAATATAGATTACCTTCTTATGATGAAGAAGATTTTGAAGAATTCATATCGAGAATAGAGGAAAAGAATTTTTTAGATAGACAACTACCTAACAAAGACGATAAAATTTTAACTTTATCAACATGTTCAGACATAGATGATAGGATGGTAGTTCAAGCAAAATTGGTAAAAATTGAAAAGTAATGTAGAAAAAACGGCTATATGGCCGTTTTTTTGAGTGTATTGTTTTCTTGTTATGTTTTAATTAGTTTGTGCTTTCTAAGTATAAGATGATAGGAGTTATCTTGTGCCGGAGAAGAATCTCTCTAATCCTTTAGTACAAAATTTCCATACTTTCTATTTCTTAACAACTGGAAGATACTCATACTCCGACTTGGTTTCTCCACTAATTATATTGTAAAGAGTTGTAGCTTTTTCTTCCAGTTTAAATAAGTTTTTTGAAAGTTCATCTTCTATGGTGAAATCTTTTTTATTTACTATTAAAGAAATATTTGAATTTTCGTTTACATGTTTTAATATTTTTATTCCATTTTCATTAAATCCCAACACATTTACAAACTTAGAACGAGAAATTATAGCTTCATCGACAAAATTTTTTTCTATATTAAGTAAGCTATTTAGAATAAATCTTTTAATTCTTCCTTCTTTAAATCTTTTGCTTTTTGAGTTTTCTATAAACTCCTCGTAAGTTTTAGCTGATTTTAAATTTTTAATGAGCATATCATCAATTCCCTTTTCGTAACCAGTAATGTTGCTATGATTTCTATTTTCTATAAGAAAATGATATTTTATGATATTGTAGTAATTAAATTCGTAGCTCAAATCTTTTAATGAATTGTAAGTTGAAGAGGGAACGAATTTTTTTAATCTATCAAATCTACCTTCTACTGCCATCTTTCTAATTGCGGTTGCTGAAGGCTGTAGATTTTTTTCATAATCTACACTTAAATAGGAAGATCCTTTTCTCTTTATTGGAAGTAGTTCTATAGAAGAATTATTTTTTAATTTAGCTTTAATGTACTCCAATGCCAAAATATTGTTTGATTGAAAAATATCTTCCTGCTCTCCTGTAAGAAATATTTTAGTTGCTAATTCATATGCCTTAGGATAGGATTTGCCGCTTTTCATATGTTCTGAAATCAATTTTTCTATTTTTTCTCTGTTTTCATATTGATATTTGGCAACTTCAAAAAGATTATTAAAATTATCGGTTTCAACTCCAAAAGAAAGTATATCTACTGCCTTTAAGTCTTCTAAGATATTATATGAACCAAGGGCAAAGTTTTCAGCTGACTGCAGGGAAAAAATTGTAGGAATTTGTAAAACTAAATCCACACCTGAATCTATAGCATTTTTGCATCGTTCATATTTATTTATAATAGCAGGTTCTCCACGTTGTACAAAGTTACCAGACATTATAGAGATTATATTTGAATCAGGATATTGTTTTTTTATTTCTTTAATCTGATGTATATGCCCATTATGAAATGGGTTATATTCAGAAATAATTGCGATATTTTTCTTCAAAGCTAACAGGAACCTCCTTATTGAGTTCAATATTGTCTTTAGTTACTAAAGAATCATATGCCATAATTAATACGTTATTTTTCTTAGCATTTATTAGTGCGTTAGTAAAATCTTTGTCCATGTTGTAGTTAGGTATGAGTAAATCAACATTTTTCATTTGTATTAAAAATACAACTATAGCTCCATATCCTTCTTTAACTGCCTCTACAAGTTCATCCATATGTTTTTTTCCTCTACTTGTGGGAGATCCTGGAAAAGCTACAATTCCATTTTTCTCAAGGGAAACACCTTTAACTTCAAGAAAGTATTCTTTGTTTTCATTTTCGGAAAAAAATGATATATCAAAGCGAGATGATTTATATTTCACTTCTCTTTTTATTTCTGTTGGTTTTAGATTAGATAGAATTTTACCTTCAACAATTGCATTATAAATTATTTCATTTGGTATTTGTGAATCTAAATTGATTAACATACCATTTTTTTCTGCAGAGATTAAAGAATATTTTGTTTTTCTATTTGGATTTAAAGATTTTTCTAAATAACATAATGTTCCTGGAAGAAATATTTCACTACATCTTGAAGTGTTTTTAATGTGAACAGTTTCTAAACGGTTATTTACATACACAAGAGCTAAAAAACGATTATATCTTTTTATAAAAATCCCTTTGAATATATTAGTATACATTAAAACTCCTTATTGATTTTCTACTATGTTTATTATATACTAAAAAAAATAAAGGTGGTTGTATGGATATTAGAATTACTTTTGAAAATATATTTGAAATTGAATCTGATGCACTTGTATTTTTTTCAGATAATGCATTATTAGATGAAAATGCAGATATATTAATAGATAATGCTGGGGATAGAGTACTGAAACCATTGGCAAAAATTCAAGGTGTTGCTACGGGAGATGTAAAGGTAATTCCTGGATTTGATTTAAAACAGCTATATATTTTTTTAACTGTTCTTCCTGAAGATATCGAATCTAAAATAAATAAAATTTTATTCAAAAATACTTTTGACAAGATTGTACAATTGGCAAAGGAACTTGATTTAGAGTCAATTTCAATAAATTTAAATTATCTTAAGGAGAGATATGGAGAGTATTATATAGAATGTTTAAACAGGGTTTTACGGGATGATGAGTATAAATTTGAGGACTTAGTAGTATTTTTATCTGCTTAGTTCAATTGACTTTTACAATTGATTTTGGTACTATTTAATAGTAGTTAATTTAAAATTAACAAAGGAAAGGAAGTAATACTATTTTACCTAATACTCATATTATAATAGCAAATAAACTTTGTGATAATCTAAAAAGGGATTATAATATTAAATTAAATAGAAAATGGCTTGCTTGGGGAGCTATATCTCCAGATATATTGCCACAGTATAAGATTGTGAGACATTACAAAGAATATAGTATAGATTTTTTGGTAAATGAAATAGTTAGTCTTATCTACCTGTCTAAAATTTTTGACTTTAAAAAGTTAGATAGGTTTAAGAAAAAATACTTCTCTAAAAAGCTTGGAGTTATTAGCCATTTTTTAAGTGACTATATGTGTTTGCCACATAAAGAGAACATGACTTTTGATAATTCTTTTAGAGAACATTGTAAATATGAAAAAGATTTAAATAAATTTGCTAAATCTCATTATTTTACAGAAGATGTTATTGAATTGGAGCCGATAGACTTATTTAAATCTGAAACGGTTAATCTTAAAGAATTGGTAATTAATTATATTGATAAGGTAGAAAGAGAATATTCAAAGAAGGTATCCTTTGGGCAGGACTTAGACTTTGCACTTAATTTAAGTTTTAACATGTCTTGTTTCATATTGGAAGTTGCAGAAGCTTTGGCAACAGAAAAAGAATTGAGGTACTCTTTTGTATTCTAATTGAAAAAATTAAAAGGAGGGACTATGCATCTTGCTAGAAAAAAAGAAGACAAGTTAAAAGACGAATTAAAGTCGAGATTTCTATATAAAGATGACTTAGACTCCTTATACCTTTTACTTTCTGTCATTGAATCTCAGTATAGATGTAACACGTTAAGGCCAAAGTATTCCTGTACAAAAAGGGCTTATAATGCTATGGGAAAGTTTTTTATTGACAGAGAAGATGTTGATGAAATAAAAGCTGCGGGAGTCAAAATATTAAATGATGACCTTTCCAGACTTGAATTTGCAATCTATCTTGAAGCGTATTCTTTAGGATATGAAGATTTACATTCTGTTAATATGGCGGAGAATTATATACTAACTAAAATTCCGGGTGAGGACATCAAAGGTAAGAAAAAGTTACTTCATACTTACAAGGATAAAGAAACGAGACAAGTTAAAAAGTGTATTGTAGATAATTTAAATGAGTACAAGGATTTTGAAGAGAATACGGAAGTACTTGTAAGAAAATTTTTTGATAAGATAATTAAGGATAAGATATATTATTTAAACAAATACTTAGATAAGCAGTTAATCTTTCGTTTTGATGGAGTTAACACATATATCGTAGAAGAAAGATTTATAACTTTAAAAGAACTGGAATTATTATTTGATAAATTATTAAAAACTTATATGCGCTCAATCAAATTCCTTAGTAAAGAAGCTATATGGTATGGAGTTAATGACAGAGTTCTAAGTAGATACTAAGAGGGGTTACCCTCTTTTTATTTTGTCATATAATTATATGGTAAAATTATAATGAGGTGTTATTTTTGAGAGTTTTAGGAATAGATCCAGGTATAGCTATAGTTGGATATTCTATTTTGGATTTTGAAAACAATAAATTTAAATTAATTGAATATGGTTGTGTTACTACATCATCTACGTCTCCACTTACGGAAAGACTTAAATTTATATATACGGAGATGGAAAATATTATAAGGGAATTTAAACCACAGGACATGGCTATAGAGGAACTTTTTTTTAATAAGAATGTTAAAACAGCCATAACCGTGGCACAGGCAAGAGGTGTGGAAATTCTTTCTGGTATTAATAATGGTCTTTCAGTTTATGAATATACGCCTCTTCAAGTGAAACAGGGTATTGTAGGGTATGGAAGAGCGGATAAATTTCAAGTTCAGCAGTCGGTTAAAAACTTACTTAGACTTGATCATATACCTAAGCCAGATGATGCAGCAGATGCTATTGCTATTGCAATTTGTCACTGTTTTAGTAACAAGTTCAAAGATTTATACGAAGTGAGGTAAAAGATTGTACGCATATATTATTGGAGATGTTAAATCTATATTACAAGATGAGATTATAGTTGAAAACAATGGAATAGGTTATAGAATTTTTACGACTTCAAGTACAATTGCAGAGTTAAATACCTATGAGACTTTTAAGTTATATACTGAGTATATTGTAAGGGAAGATGGGGTCTACCTTTATGGATTTGCAACTGAGGAAGAGTTAGATTTGTTTAAACTTCTTATAAAAGTTTCGTCTGTAGGTCCAAAGGTTGCAATAGGACTACTTTCAACCTTGAATGCGAATGATATTAAATACTCTATTCACAACAATGACATAGAGCTTTTAACAAAAGCACCAGGAATTGGTAAAAAAACTGCAGGAAGGATTATCTTAGAGCTTAAAGATAAAATTGGACAAGATTTTAAAAAACCTGTTACCAAAGAAGTTGATAATGGATTTGATGATGACGACAATTTTGCACTTGAAGCACTAATCAATCTTGGATATGTAAAGAATGATGTTGAGAAGGTATTGAGAAAAATGGATCCAGATTTGAGATTGGAAGATAAGATTAAACTTGCAATGAAGAATTTAGAGAGTAAGAGGTGATATCCGTGGAAGATTCTAACGAGAGAATAGTTGGGAGAAATTTTATTTCCCAAGATGAAGTCATTGAAAACTCTTTAAGACCTAAGTGGATGGGAGAATATATTGGTCAAGACAAGGCAAAGGAAAAGCTTCAAATTTTTATAAAAGCTGCAAGGGAAAGAGAAGAGGCATTGGATCATGTTTTACTTCATGGACCACCAGGACTTGGGAAGACCACATTGGCGAATATAATTGCAAATGAGATGGGAGTAAACCTTAGAATCACAAGTGGACCGGCAATAGAAAAGCCTTCTGACTTGGCATCTATTTTAACCAATTTACAAAAGGACGACGTTTTATTTATAGATGAAATTCACAGAATCAATCGATCCGTTGAAGAGGTGTTATACCCTGCAATGGAAGACTTTGCTCTCGATATAATCGTTGGCAAGGGACCTTCAGCAAGATCGTTGAGAATAGACTTGGAACACTTTACATTGATTGGAGCAACTACAAGGGCAGGACAGTTGACTTCTCCTTTAAGAGATAGGTTTGGAGTCCTATTAAACTTTGAGCTCTATTCAAATATGGACTTGGCAAAAATAGTTAAACGTTCTGCAGGTGTTTTGGATGTTGAAATTGATGAAGAAGGTGCTTTAGAAATTGCAAGAAGAAGTAGAGGAACTCCAAGAATTGCAAATAGACTTTTAAAAAGAGTTAGAGACTACGCACAAGTTCTATATGATGGAAAGATAGATAAGAATGTTGCAAACCTTGCACTTGATATGCTTGAAGTGGACAGCTTAGGACTTGATAGCGTAGACAAGAAGATAATTTTAACTATAATAAATAACTTCAACGGAGGTCCTGTTGGAGTTGATACCATTGCCGCATCAACGGGAGAGGAAAGTATAACCATAGAAGATGTTTATGAACCATATCTACTTCAAATAGGATTCTTAAACAGGACAAGTAGGGGTAGAATGGTTACGAAGAGAGCTTTCGAACATTTTGGAATAGAGTACAAGGAGTAGTGGTTTATTGAAAACAGATGATTTTGATTTTGATTTAGATGAGGATCTTATAGCTCAACATCCCATGAAAAATAGGGATGAGTCCAGGCTTATGGTCATGAATAGAACAAGTGGAGAAATTTCACACAAGAGATTTTATGATATTGTAGATTATTTAGAACCAGGAGATGTACTTGTGCTTAATGACACAAGGGTTATACCAGCAAGACTTTTTGGGAACAGACCAGATAAAGATGAGAAGATAGAAGTCCTTCTTGTAAAAAGAGAAGAAGATGATGTGTGGGAGACTTTGGTAAAACCAGGAAAAAAAATGAAACTTGGTTCTAACATAACATTTGGTGATGGCCTTTTGAAAGGTAAAGTTGTTGATATAAATGATGAAGGGAATAGATTTATAAAGTTTTTATATGAAGGAATCTTCGAAGAGATTTTAGATGAACTTGGTAATATGCCTCTTCCACCATATATCACTGAAAAACTTGAAGATAAAGAGAGATACCAAACGGTCTATGCAAAGCACGAAGGGTCAGCTGCGGCACCAACTGCGGGTCTACACTTTACGAAGGAACTTTTGAAAAGAATAGAAGAAAAGGGCGTTATTGTAAAATTTGTCACTCTTCATGTCGGCCTTGGCACCTTTAGACCTGTTAAAGTAGATGATGTTGAAAAGCATAACATGCACTCTGAAATGTATATAATGCCTAAGGACACAGCGGATGCGATAAATGAAGCTAAGAAAAATGGCAAAAAAATAATTGCCGTTGGAACGACATGCATTAGAACACTCGAGTCGGTTTATAAAAAACATGGCGATATTAGAGAAGACAGCGGTTGGACTGATATATTTATATATCCTGGATTTGAATTTAAAGTTGTAGACAGTTTAATTACAAACTTTCACTTGCCAAAGTCAACACTTTTAATGCTTGTGTCAGCATTTTCAACTAAAGAAAATATTTTAAGGGCATATGATATTGCAGTAAAGGAAAGATATAGATTTTTCTCCTTTGGCGATGCAATGTTTATAAAGAGGGATTAGTATGATTAGTTATGAAATAGAAAAAAAATCGTCAAATACCAAGGCGAGGGCAGGTGTAATTCACACTCCCCATGGTGATATAAAAACACCTGTGTTTATGCCCGTTGGGACTAAGGCGACAGTTAAGACGATGACTCCAGAGGAGTTAAAGGACATAGGAGCTCAGATAATACTTGGAAACACATACCACCTATACTTAAGACCTGGGCAAGAGGTTTTAAGACAGGCTGGTGGACTTCATAAGTTTATGAACTGGGACAGGCCAATACTTACAGACTCTGGTGGCTTTCAAGTATTTAGTCTAAATAAAAATAGGATTATTAATGAAGAAGGCGTAGAATTTCGATCCCATATAGATGGATCAAAACACTTTATATCACCAGAAAAGTCCATGGAGATTCAAAATGACATTGGATCTGACATAATGATGGCATTTGATGAATGTGCACCATATCCATCAAGCTATGACTATATAAAACATTCTACTGAGAGAACTTTAAGATGGCTTGAGAGATGTAAAGAGTATCACAAAAACACCGAAAAGCAATCACTTTTTGGAATTGTTCAAGGTGGAATGTACAAGGATCTTAGAAAGTTTTCTGCAATAGAATCTGCAAAACTTGACTTACCTGGATACTCAATCGGGGGGCTATCTGTAGGAGAGCCAAGGGAGCTTATGATTGAAATGTTAAATTATACAACTCCATTTATGCCAGAAAACAAACCGAGATACTTAATGGGTGTGGGAAGCCCTGATTATCTTTTTGAAGCTGTTGAAGCTGGTGTAGATATGGCAGACTGTGTACTACCTACAAGAATTGCAAGAAACGGCACAGCAATTACAAGCCATGGAAGAGTTGTCATGAAAAATGCAAAATACAAAAATGACTTTAGTCCACTTGATAGTGAATGTGATTGTTATACATGCAGAAACTATTCTAAGGCCTATATAAGACATTTGTTAAATGTAAATGAAATATTAGGTGCAAGGCTATTGACAATTCACAACTTATCATTTTTAATAAATATGATGGATAATATTAGAAATTCAATTCTTGAGGATAACTTCCTTGAGTATAAAAATGAATTTTATGAAAAATATGGTTATGAATACCATAAGTAAAGGAGGAGAATATGCCACAACAACAAATAATTAGCTCAATAGGATTTATGGTAATTGTCTTTGCAGCGATGTACTTTTTTATGATTAGACCTACTCAAAAGAGGGAAAAAGAAGTTAATAAGATGAGAGAAAATCTTAAAGTAGGAGACAATATCATTACAATCGGTGGAATCAAAGGTAAAATAATTAAAATCGGAGATGATTTTGTAGTAATTGAAAGTTCAAACTCAAAGACTAAATTAGAGTTTGTAAAATCTGCAATAGGTACTGTTATTACAAGCGATGCTAATGTTAAAAATGAAACTGAAGAAGAAAAAGAAGAAGTTAAATAAATAAAAAGGGAAAGATAAGATATTTTTAAAATAACTTATCTTTTTTTGGTGGAAAATGAATAAGTGGTTAATTAAGGCAGCAAATAAGGAATATAAAAAAATTGCAAAAGATTTTAATATAAATGAAGTTCTCGCAAAAATTATTGCAAATAGAAATGTTTGCTATGAAGATATACCAAAGTATTTAGATCCAACTTATGAAAACTCAATGCATGATCCTTTTTTGATGAAGGATATGGACAAAGCTGTTGAGATATTAATTGAAGCAATAGATTTAAATAAACATATAAGAATAGTTGGAGATTATGACCAAGATGGGAACTCTTCTACTATGACATTAATGGATGGATTATTATTATTTACTGAAAATTTATCCTATGCAATACCCCATAGAATTGAAGATGGCTATGGAATTTCAAAGAGAATTGTAGAAAATGCCAAGGAAGATGGGGTTGATTTAATTATAACCTGTGACAATGGTATAAGTTCCTTTGAACCAGTGAAATTTGCAAGAGAACTCGGAATGGATATAATCGTAACAGATCACCATCAAGTGACAAAAGATGAAAATGGTATGGATATACTTCCAGAAGCAAATGCAGTATTAAATCCAAACAGAAGTGATTGTAACTATCCATTTAAAAAGCTCTGTGGTGCAGGTGTTGCATTTAAGTTGATGCATGCACTCTACTTAAAAATAGATGGGGATTTGGACTACTTAATGGACCTTCTTGAATATGTTGCTATGGGTACTGTTGCGGATATTGTAGAACTTTTAGATGAAAATAGATTTTTTGTAATGGAAGGACTTAAAAAAATTCACAAGACAAATAACTATGGTATAAAAGCACTTATTAGAGAGACAAAGCTTGAACAAGAGAGCATTGATGTATATAAGATAGGATTTATACTTGGTCCATGTATTAATGCGGCAGGAAGACTTGACACTGCAACCCTTGGCATAGAATTATTCTTGGAAGAAAATCTTGAAAGAATTGATGAACTTGCAAAGAGGCTTGTAGAGTTAAACAACGAGAGAAAAGCTTTGACAGAAGATGGAGTAAAGCTTGTTATGGGAAAGGTAGAAAGCGAGGAGCTTTATAAAAAAGACATCATCTTAGTGTGTGAAAAGTCGATTCATGAGTCCCTGGCAGGTATAATTGCAGGACGTGTTAAAGAGTTTTATAACAGACCAACAATAGTATTTACTTCAGCAAGTGACGAAGGAGTATTAAAGGGCTCTGGAAGAAGCATTTCAGAGTACGATATGTATAAAAATATATTTCCATATAAAGAGATGCTAAAGTCCTTTGGTGGACACCCAATGGCATGTGGTCTTTCAATATATGAAGAGAACTTTGAGTTGTTCTATTCAAGTCTATTAGAGTCTTCAAAACTTACACAAGAAGACTTGATTCCTAAAAAGTACATTGACAGTCAGCTCTATATTGACAAGATAACATTTGAAATTGTGGAGCTTATTAACAAATTGGAACCTTATGGAGCAGGTAATCCAAAGCCTGTTTTTGGAGATAGAAATATTGAAGTGCTTGATATGAAAATTCTTGGCAAAAATGAAAACACTTTAAAACTTCAACTGAAGGCCAAGGGAAGAAAGCTTGATGGTATTATGTTTTCAAACAAGGAAAAGATAAAAGTTATATACGATTATGTTTCTTCAAAGGCAAATAATAAAAATCCTTTTATAGATATAATCTACTATCCTGACATAAATGAATTTATGGGAAATAAGAATCTTCAAGTAAGAATCTTAGATCTTCGTTAAATTGAATATTAAATAAAAATATGATAATATTATGGTATTATTTAATGCGATGGAGATGTGTAAAATGCTTGATGATTTGCTTCAAAAAATAGAATCTTATAATCCAGATGTAGATAAAGAACTTATAACAAGAGCATATGATCTGGCTGAAAAATTACATGAAGGTCAGTTTAGAAGTTCAGGAGAACCTTATTTTATACATCCGGTTGCAGTTGCAAATATATTAGCGGATTTAAATATGGATGACGAGACAATTGTTGCAGGACTTTTACATGATGTAATTGAAGATACTGCAATAACGAACGAAGAACTGTCTGAAATATTTGGCGAAGAGATTACACTTTTGGTTGAAGGTGTAACAAAGCTTAATAAAATATATTATAAGTCCAAACAAGAAAACCAAGCTGAAAATCTTCGTAAAATGGTCTTGGCGATGTCTAAAGATATCAGAGTTATAATTGTGAAATTAGCGGATAGACTTCATAATATGAGAACTCTTGAATACATGGAGAGAACAAAGCAAATAGAAAAGGCGACAGAAACTTTAGAAATCTATGCCCCATTAGCTCATAGGCTTGGTATTAGTACTGTTAAATGGGAACTGGAAGATTTGAGTTTAAGGTACTTAGAACCAAAAATATATTATGATTTGGTTGAAAAGGTAAAACTAAAACGAAGAGAAAGAGAATCCTTTATTCAAGATATAATTTCTGTTTTGAATTTGGCAATGGAAGAACTTGGAATCACTGGAGAGATAAGTGGAAGACCTAAAAGTATCTACAGTATATATCGTAAGATGTATCAACAGGGCAAAGCTTTTGAAGAAATCTTTGACTTGTCTGCAGTAAGGGTAATAACTGATAGTATTAAGAATTGCTATGGAGTTCTTGGTGCGGTGCATACTCTGTGGAAGCCTATTCCAGGTAGATTTAAAGACTATATAGCTATGCCTAAACCAAATCTATATCAATCGCTTCACACCACTGTTATTGGTCCTCGTGGAGAGATATTTGAAGTGCAGATTAGAACCTATGAAATGCATAGGACTGCAGAATATGGTATCGCAGCCCATTGGAAGTACAAGGAAGGAACAAGTGGGAAGAAATCTTCTCTTGATGAAAAACTTGCTTGGATTAGAGAACTTATGGAATGGCAAAAGGACATGTCTGACTCAAGGGAGTTTATTAATTCCTTTAAAGAGAACTTCACTTCTGATGAAGTCTTTGTATTCTCTCCAAAGGGAGATGTAATTGAACTTAGAGAAGGTTCTACACCAATAGATTTTGCCTATAGAGTCCACTCTGCAGTTGGAAATAAATGTGTTGGTGCTAAAGTAGATGGAAGAATTGTACCTTTGACATATAAATTAAAGACTGGAAATATTGTAGAGATCTTAACCTCAACAACTTCGTCGGGACCGAGCATGGACTGGCTTAAGATTGTAAAAACATCTCAAGCAAGACAAAAGATTAAACAGTATTTCAAAAAGAAAGAAAGAGACAGCAATATCATTAAAGGTAGAGATATGCTTGAAAAAGAAGTTAGAAAGCAAGGTTATACTTTTAATGAAATTCTAAAAGAAGATTGGCTTATTAATGTAATGGAGAGGATGAAATTTAATTCTCTTGATGATATGTATGCATCAATAGGATTTGGAACTACACCATTAACACAGATACTTCCTAAATTAAAAGAACTTCATAGAGAATATTATAAAACTGAAGAAGCTGAAGAAGAGAAGCCAGAGATAGAATTAAGAAATGTTCCTGAAAGTTCAGAACATGGAATAGTGCTTAAAGGTGTAGATAATATTCAAATCAAGATTGCAAAGTGTTGTAACCCTGTTCCAGGTGACGAAATTGTAGGATATATTACAAGAGGTAGAGGAGTTTCAGTTCATAGAAAAGATTGCTCCAATATATCAAACATAGATCCAAATAGACTTATAGATGTGTATTGGGATGCTGATGATGAGTCAACTTATAATGTTGAAATTCAGATTATTGCATTTGATAGATTTGGATACTTGGCGAATTTGACATCTAAGATATCAGAACTTGGTACAGATACAAAGGGAATGAATGTTATAAAGAACAAGGATAAGACATATACTATAAATATAATTGTGGAAGTAAGTCACACTCAACAGGTGAAGGACATTCTACAAGCACTTAGAAGTATAAAGGGAACATTGGATGTTTATAGGGTGACAGCATAATGAGAGCAGTTATACAAAGAGTAAAAAGAGCTTCTGTAACTGTAGAAGAGGAGAAAATTTCCGAAATTTCCAAGGGGTTTTTAATTCTTCTTGCGGTCCATGAAGAGGATACAAAAGAGGATATGGACTATATTCTCAAAAAAGTTTCAAAGCTTCGTGTGTTTGAAGATGAAGAAGGTAAGATGAACCTCTCCATTCAAGACATTGGTGGAGAATTTTTGGTTGTATCCCAGTTTACCCTCTACGGTGATGCAAGACGTGGAAATAGACCAAGCTTTATAGAATCTGCCAAACATGAGAAAGCAAATGAATACTATGAAGAGTTTGTTAAAGAATTAAGGGAAGCAACTGGTCTAAAGGTTGAAACTGGGGAGTTTGCTGCAGACATGCAGGTGGAGCTTATTAATGACGGACCTGTTACAATTCAACTGGACAGTAGCAAAATATATTAGGAGTGAATATGGAAGTATTAAAGATTGAAACAAGAAGACTTATAGAAAATATTTATATTCTAATCGAAGGTGATGGTGCAATTATTATTGACCCAGGATATGAATTTGATGCACTTGTGGATCTGATTGAAAACAGGGATTTAAAACTTGAAAAGATTCTTTTAACTCATGGCCACGGAGATCATATAGCCTCTTGTGAAAAACTTAGAGCTAAGTACAACACACCTATCTATGCCCACGAAAAAGAAAAAGAATTATTGCTTAATCCAAATTTGAATTTAAGTTCTACAATGTATGGAGATATAAGTTTAGAGGCGGATTTTTATGTAAATGAAGATACAGAAGCTTATTTTAACGAACACAAAATAGAATTTATATATACACCAGGTCACACCATAGGAAGTCAATGTATTAAAATTGGGGAAAATCTTTTTACAGGCGATACCTTGTTTAGAAACTCCATAGGAAGAACAGACCTTCCTACAAGTAGTTCTGAAGATATGAAAAATTCACTTGAAAAAATAAAATTATTGGATGATGACTTGATAGTTTATCCAGGACATAACTCAAGCAGTACCATTGGAGATGAAAAGAAATACAATCAATTTTTAATTTGATATTTCCATTAAAATATGATAATATTTCTATAAATTTGATATTTACGTTGAAGAAGAGGAGTAAATTAAAAATATTTTTCAGAGAGGAAGAGTTTGGTGAAATCTTCTAAATGTTATAATTGAAGGTTGCTTTGGAGTAAAGTTGATTACTTTATAATCATTTGAGTGTCATTGAATAATGAAAATTAGGTGGTAACACGGAACCTTTCGTCCTAAGTGGATGGAAGGTTTTTTTATTATAATCATAGACAATAAAAGAAATTGAGAAGAAGGGGAGAAAAATGAAAAATTTAGAAAAAACTTATGATCCCAAATCATTTGAAGAAAAAATTTACAAAACATGGAAGGATAATGGATATTTTAGAGCAGAAGTGGATAAGGATAAAAAGCCTTTTACAATTGTTATGCCACCACCAAATGTTACTGGTGTACTACACTTGGGACATGCACTAAACAATACATTACAAGATATTCTTATAAGAAGAAAGAGAATGCAAGGCTATAGTGCCCTTTGGATACCAGGAACAGACCACGCAAGTATTTCAACTGAAATGAAGGTTGTTCAAAAGATTGAATCTGAAGGAAAAAGTAAAAAGGATTTAGGAAGAGAAAAGTTTTTAGAAGAGGCTTGGGACTGGACTGAAATTTATGGTGGAAATATAAAAAAACAACTTCAAAAGCTTGGAGTTTCATGTGACTGGTCAAGAGAGGCCTTTACACTTGACGAACATCTTTCAGATGCGGTTTTAGAAGTATTTATAAAGATGTATAAGGAAGGTCTTATATATAGAGGTGACCGTATTGTAAACTGGTGTGTGTCATGTGGTACAGCTATATCTGACGCAGAAGTTGAACATGTTGATGAAGACGGAAAGCTTTGGCATATAAAGTATCCTTTTAAGGATGAAGATGACTATATAGTAATTGCCACTACAAGACCTGAAACAATGCTTGGTGACTTGGCTGTTGCTGTTAATCCTGAAGATGGAAGATATAAAGATATTGTTGGGAAAAAAATATTATTGCCTCTTGTAGAAAGAGAGATTCCTATAATCGCAGACGAATATGTAGAAATGGAATTTGGTACAGGTATGGTAAAAATTACTCCATCCCACGACCCTAACGACTTTGAAGTTGGTGAACGACATAATCTTGGGCAATGTATCGTAATAGATGAAACAGGACATATATCTGAAGGCTACGGAAAATACTCTGGAATGGAGAGAATTGAAGCAAGAAAAGAAATGATTAAGGACTTGGAAAAACTTGGTCTAATTGAAAAGATAGAAGACCATAATCACGCAGTAGGACACTGTGAAAGATGTGGAACAGTTATTGAACCTGTTGTATCAAAACAATGGTTTGTTAAAATGGGAAAATTTGCCAAGGAAGCTCTTGAGGCCTATGAAGATGGAAAGCTTAACCTAATTCCAAGTAGACTTGGTAAAACCTATGAAAACTGGCTTACAAATACAAGAGACTGGTGTATTTCAAGACAACTTTGGTGGGGCCACAGAATCCCAGTTTATTATTGTAAAGACTGTGGAGAAGTGATTGTATCCAAAGAACATGTTGATACTTGTCCAAAGTGCGGAAGTGCAAATGTTGTTCAAGATCCAGACACATTAGACACTTGGTTTTCATCTGCACTATGGCCTTTCTCAACTTTAGGTTGGCCACAAGAGACTGAAGATTTAGAATATTTCTTCCCGACAAATGTACTTGTAACAGGATATGACATAATTTTCTTCTGGGTTATTAGAATGGTATTTTCATCAATATACAACATGGGAGAGCTACCTTTTAAAGATGTATACTTTACTGGACTTATTCGTGACTCTCAAGGAAGAAAGATGTCTAAGTCGCTGAACAATGGTATTGACCCATTAGAAGTTATCGACAACTATGGAGCAGACGCCCTTAGATTTACCCTTGTAACTGGTAACTCTCCAGGAAATGACATGAGATTTTACATGGAGAGGGTAGAAGCTAATAGAAACTTCGCAAACAAACTTTGGAATGCAACAAGATTTATCTTTATGAATCTAAAAGAAGAAAAGATAAAAGATATTAAAGATGTTAAGTTAGAAGTTGAAGATAAGTGGATAATATCTGAATTAAATAGTTTGATTAAAAATGTTGATCAAAATATAGATAAGTACGAAATAGGTCTTGCTGCTGATAAGATATATGATTTTATTTGGAATGAATTCTGTGACTGGTATATTGAACTTGTAAAGCCAAGACTATATGAAGGTGGCAACGAAGAGTCTGAAGTGGCAGCGCAGTCAACCTTAATCCATGTGTTAGGCAATGTTATAAAACTACTTCATCCATTTATGCCATATATCACAGAGGAGATTTACTCAATTATGCCGAATAAAAATGATATGTTAATAAATGAAACTTGGCCTGAATATGATAGTTCATATAACTTTGAAGAAGAGGTTGAAGAGATAGAAATATTAATTGAAACTACAAAGGCAATTAGAAATGCAAGGGCAGAGCTTGATATTGCACCAAGCAAGAAGGCAGATTTGTTTATTTTAGTTGAAAATGACGAAATTAAAACAAAACTTGAAAATATTGCTCATCACTTTAAGACAGTTGCTTCAGTTTCTGAGACTCATTTTGCAGACAAAGATTTGACTTCAGAAGACTCTATATCCATAGTACAAAATGGTTTTAAGGGCTTTATACCTCTTGATGAACTCATAGACTATAGCAAAGAACTTGACAGACTTACAAAGGAACAAGACAGACTTGCAGGAGAAATTAAGAGGGCAGAAGGAAAGCTTTCTAACAAAAACTTTGTGGACAAAGCTCCAGAAAAAGTTGTTTCAGAAGAGAGAGAAAAACTTGAAAAGTATATTTCAATGAAAGAAGAAGTTGACACAGCACTACAAAAGGTGAAAGAAAAGGTAAATGGAATATAAACAAGCTCTTGATTTAATAGAAAATGTTAATTATGGGCATAGTGAGGACTCTTCTAATTTTAAAAGAGTCCTTAGAAAGCTCAAACTTAACATAGATGAAAGTAAAATAATTCAAATCGCCGGTACAAATGGCAAGGGCTCAGTTGGAACTTTTTTATCAACTCTTTTAAAAGAGCAGGGTCATAAAGTAATGCATTTTTCATCTCCTCATTTAGAAAAGTACGAGGAGAGAATAAAAATAGATTCAAAACCAATTTCAGAAGAGGTTTTAATCAAAAATGTTGAAGAAATTTTAGAAAAAATAGAAACCGAAGACCTAAAGAGTTTAAATTATTTTGAAGTTTCATTTCTCCTTGCCCTAAAGGTATTTGATAATGAAAGGCCTGACTATTTTGTAGTTGAAACTGGCATTGGTGGAAGATTTGATATTACAAATATCTTTGACTCGAATCTACTAAGTATTATTACTACAATTGACTTCGACCATCAGGATAGGCTTGGAAATACTTTGGAAGAGATTGCCTACCACAAGGCTGGAATAATAAAAGAAAATGGCAAAGTGATTTCATTTGAGCACGAAGACTCTGTAGATGAAGTTATTTTAAAGGAAGCAAAAAATAAAAATGCAGAACTAAAATTTTTGAAAAATACAGATTATATTGCAAAAGAAATTTCATATAGCGGTTCAAAGTTTGAGTATATGGGTATAGACTTTGAAACAAAGGTTTTAGGAACTTACCAAATATCAAATATTTGCCTCGCTATTTTAGCACTTAATGAAATAATTAAAAACCCAGATGTTCAAAAAATCAAATCTGCAGTCAAAGAGCTTTACTTTGAAGGTAGAATGGAAGTTTTGAAAAAGAATTCACTTATAATAGTGGACGGAGCTCATAACTTTGAAGGTTTAAGAGCTTTAAGAGAAAATGTTGAAAGGCTTAACCTAAAAGATTTTAATCTCGTTATTGGATCCATGAAGGATAAAAATATTATCGACCATCTGGAAGATATAATAAAATTTTCAAAGAGAGTTATAATTACTAAAATTGATTATGAAAGGGCAATGGAGCCAAAAGAGTTTGCTAAGAAGCTGGGAGAGTATAATAAAGAAATCGTAATAACAAATAGCATTGAAGAGGCTTGTAGCTTTATTAGAGATGAAATTTTACCAGGAGAAAAAATTATCATAACCGGTTCCCTTTATTTAATCGGAGAATTTAAAAAACATTTAAAGGATGAGTAATATGGAAAACAAAAAAGAAGTTGTACTTTTTAGTCGTGAAGAAATATCAAAGAGAGTTAAAGAGCTGGGAAGAGAAATATCACAACATTACAATGGTGAAGAGGTTATAATAATCCCTGTTTTAAGGGGAGGATTTGTTTTTGCAGCAGATCTTATAAGAGAACTTGAGATTCCAGTTGTGGTTGACTTTGCAATAACTTCATCATATGAGTCAAGAGAGGAAAGCTCAGGACAGGTAAATATAATAAGTGACATTAGAGAAGACATCGAAGGTAAAAATGTTTTAATTGTTGATGATATTATGGACTCTGGTCATACACTTAAGAATTTAAAAGAGCTATTTGGTAAAAGAAATCCAAAGTCTCTTAATGTATGTGTTCTACTTGATAAGCCAAGCAGAAGACAAGTTCATATAAAACCAGAATTTAGAGGATTTGAAATTGAAGACGTGTTCATAGTTGGATATGGACTAAATTATGGCAAAAATTACAGAAATATACCATATATTTTCAGTTGGGAAGATATAGATGTATAATGAATTTTCAAATGTCTATGACAGACTTGTTTTTGACATAGACTATGAAAACTATAGTGAAATAATAAAACAAAATGTAGATTTTAAAGAGAACATGAGCATCCTTGAAATAGGAATTGGAACGGGAAATATGACAAAGTACTTTATAGAAAATTCAAAAGAGTATTTTGGACTGGACCCAAGCGTAGAGATGTTAGAAATTGCTTCCAATAAGCTAATTGAACACTCAAATATAAAGTACCTAAACATTGGTATAGAAGATTTGGAAGTGAATGAGTATTTTGATTTTGCATTTTCAACATTGGACACTATAAACTATTTAAAAGATTATGGTACTGTGAAGAAAAGTTTTGAAAATGTTTATAACTCCTTGAAATATGGATCATATTTTTCTTTTGATATAAACTCTTTGGACAAAATAGAAAATGTTCTTGGAGACAATAGCTATGTGTACGAGTACAAAAATATTTTTTACACATGGCAAAACGAATACGATTATGAAAGTAAAGAAGTTGATATGACTCTTGACTTCTTTGTAGAAGAAGACGGAAGGTATAATAGGATTACTGAGTATCAACATCAAAAATATTATTCTCCTAAAATCTTAAAAGAGATGCTCGCTGAAATAGGATTTAAAAATATTATTATTAAAGATTTTGATACAGGAGAAGAGATAGAAGAATTTACTCAAAGAATACTTATAGTTTGTCAAAAATAAAAAATTTTAAAGAGACACTTAGGTGGAGACGCTTAGGTGTCTTTTTAATTTGAAAAAATTTGTTAATAGCATTTACTTAATTGAAAATAATAAATAATGTTATATAATTAAATTACATATAGTACTAAAAACTGAATTTATTTTACTGGATATAACTATGATAGGAATGATAATATGAAATTAGGATTTGTTGATGTGGGTGGAGGAACAAGAGGAATTTATGGGGCAGGTGTCTTCGACTATTTGATGGAAGAAGGGATTGTAGGAGACTATTTTATTGGAGTCTCTGCAGGGTCTGCAAATGGAGCATCTTATCTCGCAAATCAAATGGGAAGAAATTTTGTATTTTATAATGAGTATGCCTTTAGGAAAGAGTATATGAGTATGAAAAATTTTATAAAAAAGGGTTCTTACATAGACCTTGATTATATTTATTACACTCTTAGTAAAGAGAATGGAGAATATCCTCTTGACTATGAAAAAGTGATTGAAAGTGATATGGAATTTGAAATCGTTACCACCAATGCAAATACTGGAAAACCTGTATATTTCAATAAGCAAGATCTTTCACAAGACCATTACGATCCTATTAAAGCCTCTTGTTGTGTACCAGTTATATGTAAGCCATATTTTATTAATAAAACTCCATATTTTGACGGAGGACTAAGTGATCCAATTCCATTTAGAAAAGCTTTTGAAGCTGGATGTGACAAAGTGATTATAATCCTTACAAGACCAAAGAATTACTTTAGAAAGTCTAAAAGGGATAAAAAATTGGCAAGATTTTTAAAAAGACAATATCCAAAATCGGAAGAAGCTCTAAAAAATAGGGCAAGGGTTTACAATAATTCGCTAATGGAAGCTATTGAACTTGAAAAGAAGAATAAAGTAATTATAGTAGCTCCAAAAGATATATCAGATTTAAAAACCCTTACGCAAGATCATGAAAAACTTGAAAAATTATATGAAATGGGGAAAAAGGATGCAAAAAAATTGTTAACTGTACAGAATTTAGAGAGATACTAAATATAATTAATAAAGGGTTGGAGGAAGTTATGGGCAATTTTAAAAGAAAAATGGTTTATTATAAAGATAAAATATTTGAAAAAAACGAAGAAGTTGTATTAAATGAGTCAGATGAAAAAGTTTCGAAGAGAATAAGAAAGATTCAGATAGTTGCTATAGTCTGTTTTGTATTAGCGATAATTGTAATCTTACTTACACGAAGTGGAAATTTTAGTGTGGATTCAATTACAGAAAATGCACAGGGGAATCCAAAGAAATCCATAACATCGCTTATGCTTTTATTTGCAATTAAAAGTTTAACCATTGTAATACCATTGCCATCACTTTATGTTGCAAGTGGAATTTTATTTTCTCCGATAAAAGCTGTTATTATAAGTTACTTGGGACTTGCAATAACCCTTACAATACCATTTGTATTAGGAAGATGGTCAGGATCTGATGAAATGGATTATATTAAAAATAAATATCCTAAAATAGATAAAGTAATCGAAATACAAGAGCGAAATGAATTTTTAGCAAGTTTTATAATTAGACTTATTGGATGGTTTCCATGTGATGTATTAAGTTTTTACTTTGGAGCTTGTAGAACGAATTATCTAAAATATATAACGTCATCACTTCTTGGATGTACTATTGGTGTAATTACAAATACCTTACTTGGAGATGTAATTTTGAATCCACTGTCATGGCAGTTTATAGTTTTACTTCTTTTAAAAATAGCTATTTCTGCATCTGTTATTGCTATTACATATCATGTAAATAAAGAAAAGAAGTCTAAATAATAAAAATTTTATAAAGTAATAAATACAATGGCACTTGATATTTAAAACTTAATATCTGTCAAAAACAAGACAATTCTTGCTATATAAAAAGATATATGATATATTAATAAAGTACAGTAAATAAAGCTGTTAGTTATTTATTGGTTAAATTTTTTGGAGGAACAAAATGGCAAAAGGTAAAGTAAAATGGTTTAATGCAACTAAAGGATTTGGATTTATTTCTACAGAAGAAGGCGAAGACGTTTTCGTTCACTATACCGCTTTAGAAGATAACGGTGAATTCAGAACTTTAGACGAAGGACAAGAAGTTGAATTCGAAATAGTTGAAGGAACTAAAGGTCCTCAAGCTTCTAATGTAGTAAAATTATAATATAAATTTTTTTAGAAGTATGACTTAGCCCCTGTAAAGGGGCTTTTGCATTTCTTAAATTAACTAATTGATATTATAAAAATATTTAGTGATAAGCTTTGGGCTTGTAAATAAAATAATAAGGATGATAGAATGGTTCAATTATATAGATATTTAAATGAGAAGGAAACATTAAGTTTTTTTATAATAGACTCAACTGACCTTGTAGAAGAGATGAGACAAGTTCATAATACTTCAACCACAGCAACAGCAGCTCTTGGAAGACTTTCAACAATGGCATCATTAATGGGATCAGAAATTAAAAACGAAAAAGAGAGAATAATTTTAAAAATTCAAGGAGATGGTCCAGCAGGACTACTGGTATCTGAAATAAATTACAGAGGAGATATAAGATCCTATATCCAAAATCCAGAGATTGATATACCTTCAATTGAGGGAAAACCAAAGCTTGATGTCGGAGGTTTTGTAGGGCATAATGGAAATTTGGTTGTAACAAGGGATCTTGGATTTGGAGAGCCTTATAATGGATATACTGAACTTGTAAATGGAGAAATTGCTGAAGATTTTGCAAAATATTTTTATTCATCATATCAAATGCCTACAGTTGTAAGTTTAGGTGTACTTGTTGATGTCGATTATACCGTAAAATCTGCAGGTGGATTATTTATTCAAGCTCTTCCTAATTACGATGATGAAGATTTGGATATGCTTGAAAAAGCTTTAAAAAACTTTCCTCCAATAAGTTCCATCTTTGCTTCAAAAGAGACTCCTCAAGAAGTTATTGAAAAATACTTTAAAGAGTTTAATCCAAAGTTAGTTGGAATTGACGAGAGAAGATATAAATGTTCATGCAATCGTGAAAAGATTGAAAAATTAATAATCTCCCTTGGTAATGAAGAAGTAAAAGAGATTATTGAAGAAGAAGGAAAAGTTGAAATAAAGTGCAGTTACTGCAATAAGATGTATGAATTTTCAAAGGATGAAGTAAAGGAAATCTATGATAATCTAAAATAAAAATGGCGCACCAGAGAGGATTCGAACCCCCAACACACGGTTCCGGAAACCGATGCTCTATCCTTTGAGCTACTGGTGCGTACAAAATTATTCTATCATAGAGCAAAAATAATTACAGCAACATATTTTCATGATATAATAACTCTAATAGAGCAAAGGAGATATTATGAGATCAATTTTAGAAATGGTAAATGACAATATGGATAAAGTAGTAAAGGTTCCAATGTTTTGTGTTTTTGCAATGCTCATTGTAATTATTGTTTTCTTTTTTATAAAACGAGAGGGAATTGTAAAATATCTTTTTGGACTTTTATTACTTGCGGTGGCGATGGTTACATTTATAGTGGCAATAACAAATCTAACGGATCCAGTGGCGTTGTCTATGCTGGAATATTTTGTACTGTCCCTTGCAAGTGGAATAGTATCATTATGTACCGCATGGTTTTTAGACATATTCTTTGTAAAAAAGAGAAAGAGAAGAGAGCAAAAGGGATAGAAAAATCTAACCCTTTTTATTTTGCGTTTTTTATCTCTCTTATAAAGACAGAAGGATTAACCTTCTTATGCATTCTTTTTTTAGGCACCAATAGAGTTAAATGTTTCTTAGCTCTTGTTATGGCCACATAAAAAAGTCTTCTTTCTTCTTCACTGTCAACAACCCTCTCATCATATATTGGAAATTCGCCATCAACTAAGTCGGTTATGATTACATGGTCATACTCCAGCCCCTTTGATTGGTGTACTGTCGATACATATATTGGGTTTTCACTACCATGGCCAATTAAGTTCTTACTGCTTATATTTTCAATAAAAGTTTTTATTTCATATAAATCTTCATGATTTTCTGAAAGATTTAGTAAAATTTCTTGAACAAGATCTATGGAAAAATTTTCATAGTGTCTTTTTAAATAGTCTAAATATCCAGTATTAAAAAATATTTCTTCAAGCTTTCCCTTTAAATTAAATCTCCTTATTCTATTTAAAGAATTTGAAAAATCTACCAATATGTCTTTTTGATAGGATGGTAGTGAACAGTCTAAAAGAATTGTTTTAATAACACCTTCAGAGTTATCGGGAATTATTGAATATACGTAATCTTTTCTAAGGTATAGATTTAGTTTGTAATAGATTCTCTTAAATACATCCATATTATTTTTATCAATAGAAAGTTCTATTATGTCAATCAAATCAAGTAAAATTTCATTTAAAATATCTGATTTAAAGTTTAGTCTCTTTGTATAATGAATTTTATTTTCGTCTAATAGATTTATAACTGGGATTGCGTTTATATTGTTTCTGAACAATATACCAAGGGTTTCTCCTTTTTTAATATCCTTAAAGATGTAATTTAGTATATAATTATTTTGAACATTTAGATTTTTGACCTTTGCCAATGTTATTGGAAGATTTTGATTACTATTGGACTTAACTTCTTTTAAATATCTTTTTTTATTTTTCTGGATAAGGAAGTCAGAAAGTCGTACAATATCATTGGAAGATCTATAGTTAATGTTTAGATACATCAGGCTGATATCAGGGTATATATTTTGTATGTTAAGTAGGTATTGAGGATTTGCACCTCTAAAGGCATATATGGATTGATCATCATCTGCCACAATAAATAGATTATTATTTGGTTTGGCAATTTTTTCAAGTATTTTAAATTGGATTAATGAGGCATCTTGCCCTTCATCCAGTTGAATATACTTATAAAATCTTCTAACTGAATTTAAAACTTTTTCTTCAGATAATAAGATTTTATAGGCAAATGTAAGCATTTCATCAAAATCTATAAAATGATTTGCTTCTTTAAAAGAATCGTATTCCAATGCGATTTCTTTAAAAAAACTGTTGTTTTGAAAGTCATAATTTAATAAATTATTCTTAGCAAAAGAATAGTTAGTAAAGAAGGTGTCTAAGTCTTCTTTACTAAGATACTTATTATGATTCTGAGCTGAGATTCTATTAACAACAGCATATTTATTAAATTCGTGGCTTCCCTCAATAAGTCTAAAATTTAATTTTTTCTCTTTTGCATAAAATCTTATAATGCTATAACAAAAAGCATGTATAGTAGAAAATTTTGGTTTTAGAGATGAATTTAACTTAAAAAATCTACTTTCCATATCTAAAGCCTGAGTTTTAGAAAAAGTTAGATTTAATATTTGATTATCCTTAATTTTAAAGGTATTATTTAAGTAAACGATTCTATTTAGTAGCACAGTGGTTTTACCAGAACCAGGTACTGCAAGTACAAGAGCTGGACCTTGATTGTGCTCAATAGCAATTTTTTGCTGAGTAGATATCTTCATTTAATCACCTGAGTTGATTATAACAGAAAAAATATAAAACGGAGGAATTATGGACTTAAAAGAATTTTTAGAAAAAAGAAAATCATGTAGGAAGTATGAAGATAGGGAAGTTTCTTCACAAGTGTTAGAAAAGGTTAAAAATCTTTTAAAAGCTGAAAACGAGAAGGCATTGAAACATAATGTAGAATACAAGTTATATGGAAGTTCCATATATGACTGTCTTGAAGGCGTAGGTGGATATGCTGGCGTTATGATTAAGTCACCTAATTATATCACTATGAATTATAAGGTTAAAGACAAAGAGTCTTTGATTTATGGTGCTTATCATTTAGAAGAGATTGTAGGAGAACTTTCTCAATTAGGACTTGGAACTTGTTGGATTACACTATTCTCAATAGACGATGAAATAAAGGCAAAGACTTTTGGAACTCAAGACAAAATAGATTTTATACTTGCTTTTGGATATCCTGAAAGCAAACCTACTTTTGAATTAGAAGAGTATTCTGCAAGACATGGTATTGAAGACTTTGTTTACTTTAATGATTTTGATACACCATGTACAGTTGAACAACTTTATAGCTATGGGCTTGATGAAATTTTCTACTACATTAAAAATGCTCCATCAGCATACAACAGCCAACCATGGAGATTTTTAATAAAAGGCGAAAATATTTATCTATACATTGAAGACTTCCAAGGGGATGCAAACTATACAGATTCAGGTATTGTAATGTACTATTATGTGAAGATGGCAGAGCTTTCAAGTATAGATGCGGTATGGTATTTAGATAATGCACCAGAAGTTGAAACTAATTTCAAGTATATTGGACGTACTAATTTCTAAAATATGAACAAGTATAGAAGAAGCGATAATTACATTAAATTAGCGCAAAATTTCTATTTAAATGGCGAATACAAAAAATCTGTTGAACTACTCAATAAGGCTCTAAGATTTGATAATACTGAAGAAAAATATATAGAAATCTATCTCGATAAGGCTCAAATATACTTTGAACTGGAAAATTATTATAATGCCATAAAAGTATATAATGTCATAATTGAGAGATTTGGAGAAATTCTACAGGCCTATTATGGTATAGGTGTTATGTATGACTTTTTAAATGAGTTTTACCAGGCTGAAAAGTATTATAAGAAGTCCATATCAATAGACGAAAATTTTAGAGAAGGTTATTTCTTTTTAGCCGATTTATATGATAGAAATGGATATACAAAAAAAGCTATTTGCTATTATAAAAAGACGATAAAAAAATTCCCAACGGATTATATGGCATACAATAATTTAGGAAGTATTTATGAGTTGCAAAAGGACTACGAAGATGCACTTAAATATTTTAAGATGTCAGTAGAGATAAATCCAGAGTATTTCAGATCTACATTTAATCTTGGAATTGCATATGATAGGTTAGATGTAGAGGATAAGGCTTTAAAATATTATTATAAGGCTCTTGAATTAAATCCTGAGTACCAAGATATATATTTAAATATATCTGCTTTTTACATCAAGAGAAATAGGTTGATGGAAAGTATTGATATACTTACAGATGGAATTTTAAATGCAGAAAAGAAATATAATCTTTATTACAACAGAGCTTGTATACATTTAAAGATTGGAGATGAGAAGAAAAGCTTTAGTGATTTAGAAAATGCGGTTATAGAAAACCCGAAGTTAATGGATTATTTAAAAGTAGACCATGATTTTGATGACTACAGGAAAGATGAAAGATATTTAAAAATAATTAACAGTAGGAGAATTTAAAATATGAAAAATATCAAAAAATTACTTATTTTCACATTATGTTTATCAATTTTAACATTTGCAGTTTCATGTAACAAAAAGGAAGATGTTAAAGAAACAAACAATGCACAAGTTGAAGATACAGCTTCAAAGGAAACTGAAAAAACTTCAGGGGGAGAAATTTTAGTAGGTGCTGCAGCGAGTTTAACTGATGCAATGAACGAAATTAAACCAATATTTGAAGAAAAAGAAAACTGCACATTGAATTTTACCTATGCGGCAAGTGGAACACTTCAAAAACAAATTGAAGAAGATGGTGGAATAGATGTATTTATCTCAGCAAGCGAATCAAAGATGAATGCAGTTGACGAAAAGGATTTGATGGTTAAGGATTCTATTTTCCCACTTTTAAAGAATAAACTTGTCTTAGTTAAGAACAAAGAAGCTAATGTAGATATCAACATGGAAAATTTTGTTGAAAATTCAAATAAGATTGCCATTGGTCAACCAGATGTGGTTCCGGCAGGTCAATATGCGAAACAAAGTTTAGAAAATTTGAATCTTTGGGAAAGCGGACAAGAAAAATTTGTTTTTGCAAAGGATGTAAGAGCTGTTCTTGCCTATGTATCTACAGGAGAATGTGAAGCAGGATTTGTATATAAATCAGACGCTGTTATAGACGACAATGTTGAAATAGCTGAAGAAGTTAAAGACGATGTACATGATCCGATAGTTTATCCTGCTGGAATTGTAAAATCTACAAAGAATCAAGAACTTGCACAAAAGTTTTTAGATTTCTTAAAAGAAAGCGAAGCTAAAGATATACTTACAAAATATGGATTTGAAGTAAATGAATAAAGCTGAAATCATTGCGCCAATACTCTTATCATTAAAAATAGCGTTAATTTCAACTTTAATAACTCTTATTTTAGGTTTGATATTGGCGTATGTATTCACTAAGCACGAATTTTTGTTTAAGGATGCATTGGAAGTTATACTAACTTTACCAATGACACTGCCACCAACTATAATGGGTTACATTCTATTACTATTATTTAGTAGGAAGGGACCAATAGGAAAAATACTTTATAATGCATTTGATATAAATGTAATATTCACATGGGTAGCTGGATGTATTGCAGCGGTGGTTGTTTCACTACCACTTATGTATCAGAGTATAAAATCATCTTTTCTAAGTACCGATCCAGTTTATGAAAACGTGGCAAGAACTTTAGGTAAGTCAGAGTTTGAAATTTTTACAAAGGTGACAATACCTTTAGCTCTTCCCGGAATTGTAAGTGGAATTGTACTTAGTTTTTCGAGGGCAATAGGAGAATTTGGTGCAACTTTAATGGTTGCTGGAAATATTCCGGGTAAAACTGAAACGATACCACTTGCTATTTTTTACGCGGTTGAGTCAAATAATAGACAAAAGGCCAATCTGCTCATGGCAATCGTCATAGGCTTTAGCTTTATAAATATTTATATGCTGAACAAATGGATAAAGAAGAGGAAGGTAAACTGATGCTTTCTGTAGATATTGAAAAAGAGTTGGAATTGTTCAAGTTAGATATAAAATTTAATATCGGGAAAGAAGTTTTGGCGATTCAAGGTGCCTCAGGAAGTGGAAAGACAACAATATTAAATATAATTGCTGGGCTTGTTAAAGCAGACAGGTCTGAGATAGCTAATGGAGATGTTATTTTAGAATCATCAAATAAAAAAATTTATCTTCCATCGAGAAATAGAAATGTTGGATATATGTTTCAAAATTATGGACTCTTTCCACACTTGAATGTTGAAAAAAATATAAAATTTGCCATGAAGGATAATGAGCTTTACGATATTTTGTTAGACGTTTTAAACTTAACAGACTTATTAAAGAGATATCCTTCTGATATATCGGGAGGAGAAAAACAAAGAGTTGCTCTTTTAAGAACTTTAGTTACAAAGCCTGAAGTTTTACTAATGGATGAACCTTTTAGTGCTCTTGATACAGAATTAAAAGAAAAATTATATCCGAGCTTTGGAGAATTGATAAAGAGTTTAGATATTCCAGTCTTAATTATTACCCATGATAATGATGAGGCTAAAATATTAGCAGATAAAATTATTCATATTGATAAAGGTAGAATAACAGCTTAGACGGCTGTTATTTTTTTGTATAATAACCACCCAGTTAGACTGGGGGTTCAGTATAGCTTTAGCGATGATAACCAAACTAAAATACCTCAGTGATATAAAAAGTTTGCGGTCTTTAAACTGCAAAATAAAAAATCAAGGAGGTATTTAATGACATCGTTAAATGACACTCATAGTTTATCACATACTAAATGGAATTGTAAATATCATGTTGTATTTCCACCGAAATATAAAAAAATGTAGTTTGGTAATATTTCCTATAGGAAGAGCTTTAACTGTTTTAACAACATCATTAGCAATTATTTTATGTCAAAATAATAAATTATATATTTATGTTTTAAATTGAGAGATTGGAATTTAAGCCAGTCTCTTTTTTATTTTTCTTTTACAAAAATCAATTAAAATACAAACACAATTTCCCACATTTTAATGATTTTTTAATTAATTTTGGTTTTTTCAGCTTTGAAACTGATTATTTTATCGAAATTATTGAGATATTTCTTTAAAAACTATTGAGATTATCAGTAATATAGGGTATTATAATATTAAGTGGCAGAAAGTGGGTAAAAGTGTTTAATTTTTAGGGGGAAGGAATATGTTCATAGGTGAATATCAGCATAACTTGGATACTAAAGGACGTATAACTATGCCTTCAAAGTTTCGTGAAGAACTTGGGAACACTTTTTACATTACAAAGGGAATGGATGGCTGTCTATTTGTTTTTCCTGAAGAGGAATGGATTGAAATGGACAAGAAGATAAAGGGACTTCGACTTTCGAGAAAAGATGCAAGGGGTATAGCGAGATTATTTTATGCAGGTGCGATTGATGTATCTCTGGATAAGATGGGAAGAGTGCTTTTGCCTGGAAATTTAAGAGAATATGCATCGTTAAACAAGGAAGCTATTGTTATAGGTGTATCATCGAGGGTTGAAATCTGGGACAAGGATAGATGGCAATCTTACAATGATGATGAAGATTTTAACTATGACATGTTGACAGAGAGCATGGCGGATTTAGATATAGATTTTTAGAGGTTTTAAATGGAATTCAAACATATACCAGTATTATTAAATGAAACAATTGAAAATTTGAGAATAGATAAGGATAAGGTTTATGTCGACTGTACTTTAGGTGGGGGTAGTCATTCTCTTGAAATAGCAAAAAAATTGGACAAGGGTAAATTGATTTGCATTGATCAAGATATTGATGCTATTGAAGCTGCTAAGAAAAAACTAAATGACTACTTGGATAAGATAATTTTTATTAAGTCAAATTTTAAATATTTTGAAGAGATTTTAAATGAACTTCAAATAGATAGGGTTGATGGAGTTCTTATGGACATAGGGGTTTCTTCTTACCAAATTGACGAAGCTTCAAGGGGATTTAGTTACATGGAGGATGCGCCTTTGGATATGAGAATGGATAGAACAAGGGAACTTACAGCTAAATTTATTGTAAATCATTATTCTCAAGAAGATTTATCTGATATATTTTTTAAATATGGCGAGGAGAAATGGTCTAAGAGAATTGCACAATTCATTGTAGAAGCAAGAAGGGAAAAGGAAATTGAATCTACTTTTGATCTTGTTGAGATAATTGATAGGGCTGTCCCTGCAGAGGTTAGAAGAAATTCAAAGGGACATTATGCTAAGAGGGTGTTTCAAGCTCTTCGTATTGAAGTTAATGACGAACTTGGGGTGCTTGAATACGTACTTCCTAAAATTGTAAAAAGACTAAATAAGGGTGGGAGATTATGTGTTATAACTTTCCACTCTTTAGAGGACAGAATAGTTAAAGAAATTTTCAAAGATTTAAATACAGATTGCATTTGTCCTCCGGAACTTCCCGTATGTGTATGTAATAAGAAAAGGGAAGTAAAGCTAATCACAAGAAAACCAATAACGCCAAGTGAAAAAGAAATGGAAACAAATTCCAGGTCTAAAAGTTCTAAACTAAGAGTTGTGGAGAAGATATAATGGAAGCAAGAAATTATGATTATTTATATCCTGAAGAGTATAATTCAGATATAAATGTAAGGCCAAGGGTCTTGAAAAAAGAACGAAGATATATTAAAGTCAAGAATAGAACTAAAGTTAGAGAAAGAACAAATAAAAAGTCTTTGGTCTTTCTTGGTGCTCTTAATATAGTTCTATCTATTTGCTTGCTATATACCTATGTAACTTCCACTGTTCTTACTGGAAAGATATCAAATATCAAATCTGAGATAGAAGACTTAGAAGCTACCAGAGATTATTATAGTATGGAAATTGATAAATACTCATCTGCTGAAAGGATTGAAGAAATAGCCAAGTATAAATTGGGAATGGTTTATCCTAATGAGGATCAATTTTTTTATATATCTAAGGATAATAAGGTAGATAATAAAAATAAAACTTCCTTGGCTGTTAATAACAATGAAAAATAGAAAATTTAATTTTGATAGAAAATTTAAAAATAGGACAATAGCTATATTCTTACTTAGTATAATAATGGTGTTTATTTTTGCGGGTAGAATGATATATCTTTATAATTCAAAGTATAAGATGAGAGCGGCACAACAGAGATTGAAAGTCGTTAAAATACCTGCACAAAGAGGTAAGATATTTGATTCTTCAGGAAATATAATTGCGAGGAATGTAAAAGTTAATTGTCTTTATTTTTTTCCAAAGGATTTAAAAGAAAATTCAAAAAACAAACTAATTCAGGGCTTTTCTACAATACTTGGAATGGATAGTAGTGAAATTGATGAAGTTTTAAATAGTGAAGATATTATTAGGGTTAAAGAAAATTTGACTTCTGAACAAGTAAAAAAAATTAGAGAATTGGATGAAAACTCTTTAAGTCTGACTGTTGAGAATAGAAGATATTATCCTGAAGGGTCAACGCTTTCTTATGTTTTAGGTTTTACGAATAGCGATGGAAATGGTCTTTATGGAGTTGAGAGTTATTATGATAATTATCTAAGAGGTAAATATGGTCTTAATATCTTCTCTGGTTCACGAAATGGAAGTATTATTTCTTTTGAGGAAAATAAAGAGTTCAAGTCAGATATAGGAAAGGATATTACATTAAATATAGACCAAGGAATTTCTGCTTTAGTTAGTAATATTTTAAAAGAAGCAAATGAAAAATACAAACCAAAGTCTATATCTGTTATTGTTACAGATCCTATGACTAATAGGATCATCGCAATGGAAAATTATCCAAGATTTAATTCAAATAATCCAAGACAGGGAAGAAACAAAGAAGAAAAGAAAGAATTAGAAAGTTTGAGTGAAAAAGAAAGGTTAAATAAATATTATGATATTTGGAGAAATAAATGTATAAGTGATATTTATGAACCAGGTTCTGTCTATAAGTTGGTAACATCTGCAATTGGGTTAGAAGAAGGAGTGTTTGATGAGAACTCAAATTATGAATGTAAAGGGTTTTACAATATTGCAAGTGGAGTTACCATAAAATGTGTAAGCTGGTATGATCCCCATGGGAAACAAACAATGGAGGAAGCTCTCGCAAATTCATGTAACCCATCCTTTGCTCAAATGTCGGAACAGATAGGATATGCTAAGATGCATCAATATCTAAAGTCATTTGGATTTGGAGAATTAACAGGAATAGATCTGGTTGGAGAACAAAAGGGGCTTATACCTGATTCAGCTTCAAGTATGAATATAGCTCAACTTTGTACGATGTCTTATGGACATGGAATTTCTGCAACACCAATACAGGTTATAACTGCAGCAAACGCAATTGTAAATGGTGGATATGTAATTACACCAAGAGTTTTAAATAAAGTTGGAGACAAAAAGATTGAAGATGATAAAGAACTTGTTAAGAGGCAGGTTATATCTAAAAGCACAAGCGATAGAATGAAGCAACTTATGATAAATAATGTTGAGAATGGAGGAGCTAACGCGGTAAAATCTTCTCAATATACTGTAGGAGGCAAGTCAGGTACAACTATAAAGCTTGAAGATGGCGTATATACATCTGAAAAGACAATAGCATCTTTTTATGCAGCTTTTCCTATGGAAGATCCAAAATATTCTGTTCTTGTTGTAGTAGACGAGCCAACTGGAATGAACTCTGGGAATGCAGTTGCAGGAGAAATTACAAAAAAAATTAACGATGAAATTGCAAAGCTTAAGAATTTAAATAAAGTGAACAAAGAAACAGACATTACTGATGTTGAAGTTCCTGACTTCACAGGTGAAACTTTAAGAAATGCAGTTAATAAGGCAAATGCTAAGGGAATTAAAATTGAAATAGTTAACACATCTGATAATGATGGTATTATAATAAAGAGTCAATCTATAGACCCAGGAACAAAAATTAATCATACTAAGGTTATAACTCTCGTAGCTGATGATTCTGGAGAATCAACAGTAAAAGTACCAGATTTAGTTGGTAAATATAAAAATGAAGCTTTATCGATATTAAAGGATACAAATCTAAAGATAATTCATACAGGTGACTCTAAAAAGACGAGAATTATAAAGACTAATCCACCTGCTGATGATTTCTTAAGACAAAAAGACACTTTAGAGCTTATATATGAGCCTTTAAAGAAAGATGATGATAAAGATAACAATAATGATGTAGAAGATAATGAAGAGCAAGATGACCAAGAAGATGTGGAAGATAATCAAAATAATAATTGACAGAGTGATACTCTTTACTCTTAAGGTGGAGCATATGCTCTGCCTTATTTTATTATTTAAAGTCTTTAATATATAATTATATTTGGAGGAAAAATGAAAGATATAATTAAAGAAACAAAACTTTTTAAGGACTTATCAAAAGAAGATAAAAAGAGATTATCTAATTCTGTTAAACTTGTGGACGTAAATAAAGGTGAATATATATTTCGCCCGGGAGATAGGGCTTTGTATATGTACATCATAAAAAGCGGTTCAATGAAAATATCAATGAACTTGTCTGATGGAAGGGAACAGATTTTATATGTATATAAAGATGAAGATTTTGTTGGTGGACTTAATTTAATCACATCCGAATCATATCTATACAATGGGATAGCGCTTACAAAATGTGAAATTTTAAAAATTTCTAAGGAAGATTTTTTAAATGTACTAATGCATAATGAACTTTTTCTAAAGTCGATACTAATTCAGTCATATCTTAGAATAAGGAAAAGTGAAGAGTTAATTGATAGACTCTCCGTAATGAATGGGGATATGAAAGTTGCAAAGGGGCTGATAGACCTTGCAAATAGATATGGAGTAAAAAAAGATTCTGGGGAAATATTGATAAAACACAATATGAACAGGATGGAACTTGGAAGTTTTTCAGGAGTAGCAAGGGAAACTATGATTCGAAAACTCAGTCACTTTGAAGACTTGGGTTTAATAAAATTATGTCCAAAAGGTGAAATAGAGATTATAGATTTAAAAGGTTTGACGGAACTTACTATTTAGTTAACATTAGACCTTCTTTAGGATATAATATTAAGATGAGTAAAGGAGAAAAAATATGGATATATTTAGACTACTTACAATGCTTTTGGTTAGTATGTTGATATCAATCGCAATTGGAAAGTATATTATTAAAATTTTAGTTAGAGCAAAAATAGGACAGAGTATAAGAGATGACGGGCCTAAAGCTCATTTGTTAAAGCAAGGAACGCCTACAATGGGTGGGATAATATTTATTATATCAACCCTAATAACGTTATTTATATTTAAAGGGTACACTCATGAGAATATACTTATAATTGTAAGTATGCTTGGATTTGGACTTGTTGGTTTTGTAGATGATTTTTTTAAACTTGTAATGAAAAGGTCATTGGGATTAACTGAAATTCAAAAGATAATTTTTCAAATAATTATGAGTTTTGGATTAATATATTTAGCATCAAAGGTATCAGCAAGACCTATTTCAATGATTAAGATTCCTTTTACAACTAAAGAATTAAACTTAGGAATTTTAACATACCCAATACTTACATTTATAATGATTGGAACTGTTAATGCAACAAATATCACAGATGGTCTTGATGGTCTTGCAACCTCTGTTTCGATTCCGGTATTTATGGCACTTGCAATAATAGGAGTTTTAAAAGACTCATCAATGACAGTGTTCTCAACAATATTTGTTGGTTCATTGATTGGGTTTTTAATATATAATTCGAACCCTGCATCGGTATTTATGGGAGATACTGGATCTATGGCAATAGGTGGGGCCTTAGTTATGATGGCATTAATATTAAACGCACCTCTTTACCTTGTGATACTTGGAGGAGTTTATGTTATTGAAACGATGTCTGTAATAATTCAAGTAATAAGCTATAAAACCAGAAATAAAAAAAGAGTATTTTTAATGTCCCCAATCCATCATCACTATGAATTAAAGGGATATAAGGAACCTAAAATTGTTGCAGCTTTTACAGCGTTATCAATAGTATTTTCGATACTAACAGTATTTGGATTAGGGAGATAAGATGGATTATTTAGTAATAGGATTAGGTATAACAGGAATTTCTACAGTAAAGACATTAAGCAAGTTGGGCTTTAATGTCTATGGATATGATAGCAAAATAAAAGATAGAGAGAATGAACCTGAAGAACTTAAAAATTTAAAATATACTTTATTATTTGACTTAGATGATATTACTTCAAAAGATATTATCTGTATAAAAAGTCCGGGAATACCTCCTCATAACGAGTTGATTCAAAAACTTTTACAAAAAGGGATAGAAGTTGTTTCAGATTTGGAAATGGCGTATAGATTATTTGGAGACAAAAATTTAATAGCAATTACAGGAACCAATGGGAAAACTACAACTACAATGCTTGTAAACCACATATTAAACGAAAGTGGAAAATCATCCAGAGCCATAGGGAATATTGGAGTTGGAATGCTATGGGAGATCTATTCACATCCTGAAATAGAATATTTTGTTATAGAAAGTTCAAGCTTCCAACTTGACTCAACAACTACTTTCAGGACAAAAGTTGCAGCCTTTACAAACATTTCACCAGATCACTCTGACTGGCATGGTAGTTTTGGTGCTTACTTCAAATCTAAACAAAATATTTTTATAAATCAAAAGGAAACAGATAAACTTATTTTAAATATCGATGACAAAAATTTAGTGAAATTAAAAGATAAAATAAATTCTGAAATTATACCTATTTCTCTTACAGAAAAAGAAGCATCATTTTATTATGATAAACCATATATATATCATAATGAAAAAAAGATAATAGATACTCGGAAACTTAGAATTCCAGGGCTACACAACATACAAAATGTTCTTATAGCAACAGCAATAGCGAATACTTTGAATGTATCTGATGATGATATAGAAAGGGCATGCTATAGTTTCAATGCTGTAGAACATAGAATAGAATTTGTTAGAGAATTTAATGAAGTTAAGTTTTACAACGATTCTAAAGGAACAAATGTGGATTCAACTATTAAAGCATTATCATCTTTTGAAAATCCGATTATTTTAATTGCTGGCGGATATGATAAGAAAGTATCTTTTGAAGAGATGTTTAAACAATATGGGCAAAAAATCAAAAAACTTATACTTATGGGGCAAACTGCTGAACAAATGAAAAAAGAGGCTAAGTGGGTAAAAGATATAACCATAGTAAATAATATGGAAGAAGCAGTAAAATTATCCTATAAATCGAGTAAAAAAGGAGATGTTGTTTTACTTTCTCCAGCATGTGCATCATGGGGCATGTATAAAAATTTTGAAGATAGAGGAAATGAATTTAAAGAGTTAGTCAATAATTTAGGTGATTAGATGGTTAAGAAGCCAAAGCAAAGGACAAAGATAGATTATAATATTTTTATAGCTACTATACTATTACTTATTGTAGGTAATATCATGGTATTTAGTTCCAGTTGGCCATATGCAGTTAGAAAAGGATTGAATCCCTATTTTTTCATAAATAAGAATTTGCTCTTTTCACTTGTTGGAATTGTGGTTATGATTATTACTTCAAACATAGACTATAAAATTTTCAAAAAATATGGATATGTGTTCTATATTTTATCCATAATCCTATCAGTTATCGTTTTAATTTTTGGAGATCTTGAAACATATAATGCAAAAAGGTGGCTCGATATAGGACCAGTAACAATAATGCCTTCAGATTTTTTGAAGCTTGGAACAATTTTGGCAGTTTGTAAATATATAGACAGAAATAAAAAGAAGCTAAATAGTATATTAAATGGATTTTTAGCAATGTTTTTATTTCTTGGAATATCATGTACATTAGTTTTTTTACAACCTGATTTATCAACAACAATGGTAATTGGTGCAGTAATAATATGTACCTTTATAGTTGGGGGAGTAAATCTTATTCAATCTGCTATTGGGCTTGGAATATTGGGAGCGTCTGGTGTTTTAGGAATAGTATTTTCGAAAAGTGCCTACAGTCGTTCTTCAAGAATAGAGGCTTGGTTAGATCCGTTAAAAGACTTTTCAAACAAAGGTTGGCAGCTTGCTCAATCTTTATTTGCAGTGTCATATGGTGGAATTTTTGGTGTAGGACTTGGTAAATCCAGACATAAGTTTAGCTATTTATCAGAGGCGCACAATGACTTTATATTTGCTGTTATTGCAGAAGAGTTAGGCTTTTTAGGAAGTATAATGGTCATTTTACTATACCTATATCTTATATATTGTGGCATGAAGATGGCATTTAAATTGAAAGACAGTTTTGCAAAACTTTTGGTTATATCAATTATGTTATTAATAGGCTTGCAGGCGTTCATAAATATATCGGTTGCCCTTGGAATTATTCCTCCTACAGGATTGACTTTACCATTTATTTCTTATGGAGGTACATCCTTAATGGTTTTTTTATTTATGATGGGAATAGTTTTAGGGATTTCAAAACAGGCAGATAGGAGGTAATATGAGAATTATAGTAAGTGGTGGAGGTACTGGAGGGCATATATATCCAGCTATAGCCATAATTGAAGAGTTTATAAAGCTTTATCCCGATACAGAAGTTTTATATATTGGAAGAAAAAATAGCTTAGAGTCAATTCTTGTACCTAATCAAGGATATATATTTAAAGGAATTACTGCATCTCCTCTTTCAAGAAAGTCAATAAAAAAGATTTTTCGGACTGGGGGAGATACGATAAAGGGAATTAGTGAATCAAAAAAAATAATTAAAGAATTCAATCCTGATTTTGTTATAGGAACAGGAGGATTTGTTACAGGGCCAGTTTTATATGCGGCACATAAATTAAGAAAAAAAGTTTTCTTTCATGAACAAAATTCATATCCTGGAGTTACTAATAAAATATTGTCAAGATATGCAGATAAATATTTTGTAACATTTAAAGAGAGTTTAAAATATTTTAAAAATCAGGAAAACGGAATAATCACAGGAAATCCAATTAGAAATAAATTTTTAAACATAGATGAAATAAGAGAAGAAGCAATGTTTCATATGGGGTTTAAAAATAACAATAAAAATATTTTAGTTTTTGGTGGATCCAATGGATCAGGTAAATTAAATCAAGTATTTAAAGAAATGATTAATGAAAATTTGAAACAGGATGATTTCAATTTGTTTTTTGTAACAGGAAAAAACAACTATGATAGTTTTGTTAAAGATATGAAAGTTTTACCTAATGTAAAAGTATATCCATATTTAGATAACATTCAAGAGGCTTATGCTATTTCGGACCTTGTTATAACAAGCTCTGGAGCAATTACATTAGCTGAACTTTCTTATTTGGGAATGCCTTCAATATTAGTTCCAAAAGCATATACTACAGAAAACCATCAAGTGTACAATGCATTGGAATTTAAAAACAAAGGTGCAGCTCTGATGATAGAAGAAAAAGATTTAGATGTTGATCATTTGAAAAAGAAGATAGTGGAACTTTTAAATGATGACAATAGATTAAATCAAATGGGTAAAAGAGCGAAAGAATTTGAAACTCCAAATGCAGGATACGAAATAGTACAGGAAATAGTAAAAGTAGGAAATAATGGAAAATAACAAAAATAGAAATAACTTTGCACTAATATGGACAATTTTTATCATAATTGCAGTGATATCTATTGTGGCTTATTTTTTACTAAATCATCCTTATTTTAACTTAACAAGTATTAAAATAGATGGCAATAAAATATATACATTGGAAGACTTTAAAAATGACTCTAAAATATATGGTAAAAATTATTTTTTAGCAAGTATTAAAGAAGCAAAGAAAAATGTATCTAAAAATGATAAGATAGTAGAAGTTGATATAAAAAAAGAATTTCCTAACAAGGTAAAAGTTGATATTTTAGAAAAGTCAAATATTGCTTACATTGTAAATAAAAATAAAGAAATTGTCTTTATAGATACATTAGGGAATATCAGTGATACCAAGGGAGATATCGAAAATTTACCTGAGATTATTGGAGTCAATACAGACCTAATAGTAAATACAAGTATATTTAATGATGCTACAATTAAAGAGATATTTGATAGTATTGAAAAATATAGTATCGATTTTTCAAAACTAAACTTAATTGATAAAAAAAATATGTTCATTGAGATTGAAGGTATAAATGCTTATTTTGGAGATAAAAGACAAATAGAAAGAAAATTTGAGATTATTTCTAAAATTATTTCAGAGAACAATACTAAGGGTATAAAGATAAAAGAGATAAAAGTTTTAAATGTTAACAAACCTGTAGTTATAGCGAATTAGAGAGTCTAATCGGGTTGTATTATCAAGACAAACAAAGTGAACAAATAGGAATAATGATTTAAAATAATGGAATTAAAATTCTTGTCAATTCCATTTATTTTTTTGAATTAAAAGACAAATCTTTACAACTAAACTCATATCATAAATAAAAACATTGAAAAACTAACATATAAATTATGTTAATAAAATAAATGTACTTAGAATACAAAAAAATCACCAATGTCTTAAAACATCTGAAAATGCGGGTTCTGATTTTGACATTTAATTTTGGTCATATATAATAATAGTTAAGAGATGAATAATATTTTTGGGAGGATGAACAAATGAGTTTTGAAATGGAAATTGCAAATGACAATTCAATGGCGAATATAAAAGTGGTTGGTGTTGGTGGAGGCGGTAATAACGCTTTAATGAGAATGCTTGAAACAGGTCTTACTGGCGTTGAACTTATCGCAATGAACACTGATAAACAAATTCTTATGGCAAGTGAGATTGAAAATAAATTACAAATTGGTGAAAAGCTTACAAAGGGACTTGGAGCAGGGGCTAATCCATCTATTGGACAAAAAGCGGCAGAAGAAAGCAGAAACGAAATTGTTGAAATGCTTCAAGGTGCTGACATGGTATTTATTACTGCAGGCATGGGCGGAGGTACTGGTACAGGTGCTGCTCCAATTGTAGCAGAAATAGCTAAGGAACTTGGAATACTAACTGTAGGTGTTGTTACAAAACCATTCGCCTTTGAAGGAAGAAAAAGACAACTTCAAGCTGAACAAGGGATTGAAGCTTTAAAAGACAAAGTAGATACACTTGTTACTATTCCTAATGATAGATTACTTCAAATCGCTGAAAAGAGAACTACTATGAAGGAAGCTTTTGCTATGGCTGATGAAGTATTACTTAATGGTATTAAAGGTATATCAGATTTAATAGCTGTGCCTAATCTAATCAATCTTGACTTTGCTGACGTTAAAGCAATTATGCACGACCAAGGTATTGCTCACATGGGTATTGGAGTTGCTACTGGTGAAAACAGAGCAGTTGAAGCTGCAAGACTTGCGGTTAAGAGTCCACTTCTTGAAACTTCAATTGATGGAGCAAAGGCAGTTCTTATAAATGTAACTGGATCTGATTTAGGTATATTTGAAGTAAACGAGGCTTCTGAACTTATAAGAGAAGCTGTAGATCCAGACGCAAATATAATATTTGGTGCAGGAATTGACGAAACTTTAAAAGATGATATAAAGATAACTGTTATTGCGACTGGTTTTAATAAAGAAAACTTTACTAATAGCATTAGTAGTGACGAAAAGGAAGAAAAAAGCGATTCTAAAGAATCAAATGAACTTGATGATATAGAAATACCTTCTTTCTTAAAGAAAAGAGGTTTTTAAGATATGAGATGTCCTTTTTGCAACTCTGTTAATACGAGAGTTGTAGATTCGAGACAAGTTGATAACGAAACCTCTATCAGAAGAAGGAGAGAATGTAATGATTGCAAAAGAAGATTTACGACATATGAAAAATATGAAATTAACTCACTTATTGTAATTAAAAAAAATCAAGAGAGAGAAGCTTTTGATAGAAATAAAATTTTAAATGGAATGATTAAATCATGTTATAAAAGAAAGGTTCCTTTAGAGGTGTTGGAAAACGCAACTAAAGAGATAGAACTGGAAATAAACCATTTAAATAAAAAAGAAATTCCATCTTCTGAAATTGGTGAATTAATTATGGAAAAGCTAAAAAGCATTGATAAAGTTGCATATATAAGATTTGCTTCAGTTTATAAAGAGTTTCAACGTGTTGAATCTTTTTATGAAGAGTTGGAGGAAATCAAAGATTAAGGTCTCATTAATTGAGGCTTTTTTCTTTTTAAATCATTTCTAAGGATAAAAATGTAATGGAAGTAAAAAAATAGTATGTTATTAGAACTGTTTTTGTGATAATATAAATAAAATAGGGGGACATATGGACTTATTTGAATATGATTTAGAGAGAAAAATGAAAAATTCTGCACCCTTGGCTGAAAGGGTTAGACCTGAAAAGCTTGAAGATTTTTATGGCCAAAACCATGTCATTTATCCAAATAGCCCTTTAGATAGGTTAATAAAAACAGATAGAATAGGTTCTTTGATTCTCTATGGGCCACCAGGTACTGGAAAAACAACTTTAGCATATGTAATATCTAAATCTACAAATAGAGTATTCGAGAAACTCTCTGCTGTAACATCTGGTGTTAAAGATATTAAAGAAGTTGTAAAAAACGCACAAGATAATCAAAATTTCTTTAATAAGAAGACGATTTTATTTGTGGATGAGATTCATCGGTTTAATAAATCTCAACAGGATGCACTACTACCTCACGTAGAGTCGGGTCTTATAACTTTAATAGGTGCAACAACTGAAAATCCATTTTTTGAAGTAAATAGAGCGCTTTTATCAAGGACAAAGATAGTCGAGCTTAAACATCTATCATCAGCTGATATAAAAAAAGCTTTAAAGAGGGCTCTTGAGCACAAAGATGGACTTTCTATGTATAATATTGAGATTGGGGAAGATGAGCTCGATTATATTTCTAAACTTTCAAATGGAGATGTAAGAAACGCCTTAAATAGTTTGGAAGTTGCAGTTCTTTCAACGAAAGAAGTAGATGGAAAGATAAAACTGACAAAAGATATTATAAAAGACAGTTTCTTTTTAAATCATTTAGGTTATGATAGAGATGGAGACATTCATTATGACACTATATCTGCATTTATAAAATCTATGAGAGGCTCAAACCCTGATGCGGCGTTAATCTATTTAGCAAAGATGTTAGAGTCTGGTGAAGATCCAAAATTTATCGCAAGAAGAATGATAATATTTGCTTCAGAAGACATAGGTAATGCAGATCCAAGAGCCTTAACTGTAGCAAATGATGTATTTAGAGCTGTAGAAGTAATTGGACTTCCTGAATGTAGACTTAATCTTGCCCAAGGAGTTACTTATCTATCAACTGCACCTAAAAGTAATAGCTCATACATGGCTATACTTGAAGCGATAGAAGATGTTAAGACTAATCCAAATTTGGAAATTCCTGGATATTTAAGAGATGCTCATTATAGTGGAGCAAAGGACTTGGGTCATGGAATTGGGTATAAATACCCTCATGATTATAAAGATGGATACGTTAAACAGAGATATATGCCGATTAATTTTGAAAATAAAAAGTATTATAATCCTAAAGAAATAGGTTATGAAAAAAAGATATATGAATTACTTAAAATTTTAAGGGAGGAATAATTTGATTTTACTTAGAGATATTGAAAGAGATTATGAAAAATTCATAGACCAAGAAGTAGAAATTGCAGGTTGGATTAAAAACTCAAGGTTTCAAAAGAACTTAGGATTTATTGAATTAAATGACGGAACTCAGTTTAAACCTGTACAGGTAGTTGTAGATAAAGATGTAGAAAATTTTGAAGAAATAAGTAAACTTGGATTAAGCTCAGCTATTATTGTTAAAGGCAAATTGGTTAAAAGTCCACAAGCTAAACAGGCCTATGAAGTTCAAGCAAAAAACATATATGTAGAAGGGGCATCTGACGATGATTACCCACTTCAAAAGAAGAGACATACTTTTGAATTTTTAAGAACTATCCTGCATTTAAGATCCAGAACAAATACTTTTAATGCAGTTTTTAAAGTTCGTTCAGAACTTAGCTATGCTATCCACAAATTCTTCAACGATAGAGGATTTGTTTATGTTCACACTCCAATAATAACTGGATCTGATGCTGAAGGTGCGGGAGAGATGTTTGAAGTTTCTACACTTGATTTAGACAATCTACCTAAGGATGAAAATGGAGATATAGATTTTAAAGAAGATTTCTTTGGGAAAAAAACCAACTTAACAGTAAGTGGTCAACTTCAAGTTGAATCTTTTATAATGTCTCATAGAAATGTTTATACTTTTGGACCTACTTTTAGAGCTGAAAACTCAAACACTCCAAGACATGCTGCAGAGTTTTGGATGATTGAACCTGAAATAGCATTTGCAGAACTTAAAGATGTTTGTAACTTAGCAGAAGATGTAATAAAGTACATTATCAAATACGTTTTAGAAAGTTGTCCACAAGAGATGGAATTTTTTGATAAGTTTATTCAAAAAGGTCTAATAGAAAGACTTGAAAAAGTTGTTAACAGTGATTTTAAAACACTGACCTATACAGAAGCCATAGAAATTTTAAAAGACTCAAAGATTGAATTCCAATATCCAGTAGAATGGGGAATGGATTTACAAACTGAACATGAAAGATATATTTCTGAACAAGTAGTTGGTGGCCCAGTATTTATAACAGACTATCCAAAGGACATTAAGGCTTTCTATATGAAGCTCAATGACGATGGAAAAACGGTAGCTGCAACAGATTTACTTGTTCCTGGAATTGGGGAGTTAATTGGAGGAAGTGAAAGGGAATATAGACCTGAAGTTCTTAAACAAAAAATAATCGATGGAGGGTTGAATCCAAAAGATTATGAATGGTACATGGACTTAAGAAGATTTGGAACAGTTCGTCATGGTGGTTTTGGAATTGGATTTGAGAGAATGGTTATGTATTTAACTGGAATGACAAACATCAGAGACGTACTTCCTTTCCCAAGAACTGTAGGACACTGCGAATTTTAAAAAATTATTTGACAAATCAAATTTTAAATAATATAATAGTCAATGTTAGTGAAAGTAGAGTTATCCGCTCTCACCTTATCACAATCGAGTGCATAAGGTAATAATTTAGTTGTTATTTTTAGGCGGATATTTCTATCTGCCTTTTTTTAATGAAATTTTATGGAGGTGTAATCATTAAGGAATTACAAATTAACGAGGACATTAGAGCAAAAGAAGTAAGGCTGATTGACGCGGAAGGTGAACAGATAGGTATAGTATCTATTAATGAAGCACTTGATAAAGCAAGAGAAGCCAATTTAGACTTAGTAAATATTGCTCCTAATGCAAAGCCACCAGTTTGTAAGATTATTGATTATGGCAAGTACAGATACGATGCCATCAAAAGAGAAAAGGAAGCAAAGAAAAAACAAAAAGTTATAAACGTAAAGGAACTTAGGCTATCACCTAATATTGATACACATGATTTGGAAGTTAAAGCTAATCAAGCTAATAACTTTCTAAAGAAGGGTGATAGAGTAAAAGTTTCAGTAAGATTTAGAGGAAGAGAGCTTGGACATACTTCTATAGGTAAAGATGTACTTGATAGTTTCGTTGAATTAACAGCTGAAAATGGAATTGTTGATAAAAAACCTGTAATGGAAGGTCGTAATATGATAATGTTCCTTGCACCAAATTCTGAGAATAATTAGGAGGTAAATTATGCCAAAGATGAAAACTCACAGAGGTTCTGCTAAGAGATTTAAAAGAACTGCATCTGGAAAATTAAAAAGATACAAAGCTTATAAAAGTCATATAACAGGAAAGAAATCTCAAAAGAGAATTAGAAACTTAAGAAAATCTGCTTTAGTTAGCAAAGGTGATCAAAAGAGAATTGATCATATGATTCCGTAAATTAGGAGGTAAAATACAATGGCTAGAGTAAAAAGAGGTACAAATACCCACAGAAAACATAAAAAAGTATTAAAATCTGCAAAGGGCTATTATGGTTCTAAGTCTACATTATATAGAACAGCAAACCAAGCTGTAATGAAATCAATGGCTTACGCTTTTGTTGGAAGAAAGAGAAAGAAAAGAGATTTCAGACAAATGTGGATAGCAAGAATCAACGCTGCAACAAGACAACATGGTCTTAGTTACAGTAAGTTTATGTATGGATTAAAACAAAACGGAATAGACATGAACAGAAAGATGTTATCTGATCTTGCAATTAAAGATCCTCAAGCTTTTGAAAAACTTGTAGAGATTGCAAAAAACGCTTAAATCCCAAATTGTTGGGGTTTTTTTGCGTTTAGAGGGATTTTATGTATTTTTTAAAAAAACTTGGAAAAATCAGCGGATTAAATAAAAAGATAGAAAATAATCCACCGCTATATCTTGTTCTTGGATTTTTAATAATAATATTAGCGGGTTCTATACTTTTGTCATTACCAATTTCATCTGCTAATGGAAAATCAACTGTATATTTGGATAGTTTATTTGTTTCAACATCTGCAGTATGCGTTACAGGACTAACACCGGTTGTAACAGCAACTCATTGGAATTTTTTTGGACAATTAATAATTATAATCCTCATTCAAATAGGCGGGCTTGGAGTAATGACACTTTCAACTTTAGTTGCAATGTTACTTGGAAAGAGAATAACATTGTCATCAAGACTGATAATTAGAGAACAAGTAGGAGCTAATAGTTATAGTGGACTCGTAAAACTAATAAGGTATGTACTGGTATCTACACTTATAATTGAATCACTGGGAGCTTTGGTTTTATCTTTTAGCTTTATACCAATTTATGGTTTCTTTAAGGGAATCTGGTTTTCAATATTTCATTCCATATCATCTTTTTGTAATGCGGGTTTTGATTTAATTGGAGAAGAGAGTTTGCTTGGAGTTAGAACAAATCCGATGATTATGATTCCCATAGCGTTATTAATTATAATAGGTGGAATTGGATTTAATGTATATATGGATATTACAAAGCACAGATTAAACTTTAAACATTACTCTTTGCATGCAAAAGTTGTTTTAACCACAACTGCTATATTACTTGTTGCATTTACTATCATTATTTTTCTTTTTGAATATAGTAATAATTTAACTTTAGGAACATTGCCATTAAGATATAAGTTTTTAAACTCATTCTTCCAATCAGTAACTTTAAGAACTGCTGGTTTTTCTTCAATGAGTCAAACAGGTATGCACAACAGTTCTGTAATTGTGTCAATGGTTGCAATGATAATAGGGGCTGCTCCTGCAAGTACAGGAGGAGGAGTTAAGCTTACTACTGTAGCACTTATATTTATGGTCTTGATTTCTGAAATTCGTGGTGATGATGATATAATTATGTTTAATAGGGCAATTAAATTTACTCAAGTAAAAAAAGCCATCTCTGCTTTTATAATATATATGTTATGGATACTTGTGGTTGGAAATATTATTGTGTTTATGGAGCCTTTTAAAACTTCAGATGTACTATATGAAGTGATTTCAGCTTTGGGAACTGTAGGTATAACCAGAGGAATAACGGGAATACTTTCTCCACTTTCTAAAGTATTGATAATTATTACTATGTTTTTTGGAAGAGTTGGAATATTGACTATAATATTTGCTACAAAGGGAAGAAAACAAAAGTTATACAAAGAAGCTTATGGAACTATTATATTAGGATAGGTGAAATATGAAACAGTTTGCAGTAATAGGTTGTGGTAGATTTGGAAAAGCACTTGCAATTAAGTTATCAGAATTAGAGCAAGAAGTGTTAGCTATAGATAAAGATGAAAATGTAATTAATGAATTAAGCACTTATGTGACTCATGCAGTAACGGCAAATGTAACTGTAGAAGGTGTACTTGAAGAGTTAGGTATAAAAAATTTTGATGTGGTAGTAGTGGGAATGAGTTCTCACTTTGAAGCTTCAGTTTTGGTAGTAACTACAGCAAAAGAACTTGGAGTTCCTACTGTTGTTGTAAAAGTAAGAGATAGTTTTCAGGCTAAAGTCATGTACAAAATAGGAGCAGATAAGGTTATAATTCCAGAAAAAGAATCTGGTTATAGGCTTGCTCACAGTATGGTAAAAGATGCAATATTAGATTATATCGAAGTTTCTAACGAGTTTAGTATGATGGAAGTTAAAGCACCAGAAGCTTGGGTCAATAAAAAAATCATTGATTTAGATATTAGACAAGACGATAATCTTACAATCATAGCAATAAGAAGAGATGAAGAGGATATAATCAATCCAAGTCCTCAAGAGACTATTAATAAAAAAGATATTTTACTCGTACTTGGACCTACAGATAATGTTGAATCTTTGGTGAAGATTTAAAATGAATAGTATAATAACAAGCAGTAACAATAATATTGTAAAAAAAGTTAAGAATCTTAAACTTTATAAAAATAGAAAAAAAACAAAACTATTTTTAGTTGAGGGTTATAAGATGGCACAAGAAGCAATTGAATCTAAAGTATCAATTGAAAATATAATTTTGGATGAAAATGCAAATCTTGATTTAAATGAAGAATTACAAAAAAAAGTTACGAGAGTAAAAAATTCTGTATTTACACAAATATCTGATTTGAAAAACCCAGAAGGTATTATTCTCGTTTGTAAAGAGATTAAGAAAGAAACTAAATTTGATGAAAATTTGTTGATACTTGATGAAATTAGAGATCCTGGAAATATGGGAACAATAATTAGAACTGCTGAAGCCTTCAACTACAAAAATATTCTTCTTTTGGGAAATTGTGTAGATATATATAACAGCAAAGTTTTAAGGGCTACAATGGGATCAATTTTTAGAGTGTCAGTAAATCAGATTGATATAAAGACTTTGGAAAGCTTAAGAAAGACCCATATGCTTCTTGCGACTACTTTAAATGAAGAGAGTATAGACATTACTTCTATGACAAAAGTTTCAAAGCATGCTATAATAATTGGTAACGAATCACATGGAGTAAGTAAAGAAGTATCTGACTTGGCACATAAAAAAGTCATCATACCAATCAGTAAGAACATAGACTCCTTGAATGCGGCGATAGCTTCAAGCATATCGATGTTCTATTTAAACTTAATATATTCGAAGAAGGAGAAGGAAGTTTAACGAATTTTTCAGAGAACTATGGATTTGGTGGAACATAGTAATTGGTTTTACTTTTTTCGCTCTGGAGTTCTTGGGTAATGCCAAGCGTTTCTAACGTTAATAGAATTACTTTTGGGTGGTATAGCGAATCTTTCGTCCCGTTTGGGATGAGAGATTTTTTTAATATAAGGGAGGAACTATGAAAGATAAAATTAATTTAATCAAAGAAAATGCTCTTTCCAGTATAAAGAGCATAGAAAAGTTAGAAGACTTAGAACAGGTAAGGGTAAAAGTTCTTGGTAAGAAAGGTGACTTAACCTTAATTTTACGTGAGATGGGTAAACTTTCAAAAGAAGAAAGACCTATAATAGGGCAATATGCAAATGAAGTTAGAGCTGAAATTGAAAATAGAATAAGTGATAAGAAGATAGAATTAGAAGAAAAATTAAACGAGATAAAAATTAGAACTGAAAAGATTGATATAACAAGAAGTATAAATAGATTTGAGATGGGTCATAGGCATCCACTTAATGAAACAATGGAAGAGCTTGAAAATCTATTTCAAAGAATGGGATTTTCTATTATTGAAGGACCAGAGATAGAAACAGTTGAAAATAACTTCAATAAGTTGAATTCACCTATGAATCACCCTTCAAGATCTACTTCAGATACATTTTATATTGACGAAGATACATTACTTAGGACTCACACATCACCAGTTCAAATTAGAACAATGTTAGCACAAAAACCTCCTATTAGAATGGTTTCTGCAGGAAGAACCTTTAGATATGATGAAGTTGATGATACTCACTCACCAATGTTTCATCAAATAGAAGGGCTTGTGGTAGATAAGGGAGTTACTATGGCAAACCTTATTGATACATTAAATGTATTCATTAAAGAATTCTTTGGAGAAGACATGGAAACCAGATTTAGACCACATCACTTCCCATTCACTGAACCTTCAGCAGAAGTTGACGTTTCATGTTTTAATTGTCACGGTAAAGGATGTGAGGCATGTAACTACACAGGCTGGAGTATGGAACTTTTAGGATGTGGAATGGTTCATCCAAATGTGCTTAGAAATTGCGGAATAGATCCAAAAATTTACTCAGGCTTTGCCTTTGGAATGGGGATAGATAGAATAACAATGATTAAGCATGGAATAAATAATATAAGATTACTTTATGATAACGACAAGAGATTTTTACAACAATTTTAGGAGGCAAATATGTTATTACCATTAATTTGGATGAAAGATTATCTTAATATAGATTTAGGGAGCAAGGAGATTGCAGATAAAGTTACACTTACAGGTTCACATGTTGAATCAGTTATTGATTTGAGTGTTGGACTTGAAAAAATAATAGTTGCAAAGATATTAAAAATAGAAAAACATCCTGACGCTGATAAACTTTCAATTGTAAAGCTTGATTACGGAAATGGAGAGATAGATGTTATTACAGGTGCTAAAAACATGAAGGAAGGAGACTATGTTGCCTTTGCACAAGTGGGAGCAAAACTTCCAAATGGACTTGAAATAAAACCAATTAAACTTGTGGGTATTGAATCACCAGGAATGTTATGTTCCTATGAAGAACTTGGTTTTTCAAAATCATTAGTACCAAAAAACTCCCAAGATGGAATTATCATATTGGAAGAAGGTATACCAGGTACTACAATAACAGAAGCATTGGAACTAACTATGCCAATAATTGAATTTGAAATCACTCCAAATAGGCCAGATTGTCTATCAATAATAGGTATGTCAAGGGAAGTTGCAGCTACATTTAAAGATAAAATTGAAGTTTCAGAGTTTAAAATTGAAAATGAAAAAGATGATATAAAAGACTACTTTAAAGACGTTGTAATTGAGTCAGATGATTGCTATAGATATATGGGTAAAGTGGTTAAAGATATAGTAATAAAGGAATCTCCACAATGGATGAAAAATAGACTTATGCAGTCAGGAATGAGACCTATCAATAACATTGTAGATATTACAAACTTTGTATTGCTTGAACTTGGTCAACCAATACATGCCTTCGATTTAGACACAATAAAGTCTAAAGAAATTCATATAAAGAAGCCATCAAAAGATATTAAATTTACAACATTGGATAACGAAGAAAGAACTTTGACCGATGATGATTTAGTAATCTATGACAAAGACGAACCAGCTGCCATTGCAGGAGTTATGGGAGGACTTGACTCGGACGTTAAAGATAATACAAAGACTATTTTTATAGAATCAGCAAGTTTTTCTCCAGATTCTGTAAGAAATACATCTAAGAGGTTAAATTTAAGAACAGAGGCTTCAGCAAGATTTGAGAAGGGAGTTCCTGTAGAGTTTGCGGAAATAGCCCTTAATAGAGTTTGTAATTTAATTGAATTGACAAACTCAGGAACAGTTGTATCAGGTGAATTTGATATAGGTAAAAAAGAAAGTCAAAATATAGAAGTTGATTTCAATTATATAAAAATTAATGAAATTTTAGGAACATCTCTTACAAAAGATGAAATAATTTCATATCTTAATGACTTAGAATTTGTTGTTAATTCAAATAGTGATGATGTCAATGTAAAAATACCTTTCTATAGAACAGATATTTCCATAGTGGAAGATATAGCTGAAGAAGTTGGAAGATTACATGGATTTCACAATATCACACCAATCTCTCTAAGAGGAGATTTATTAAGTGGTAAAAAGAGCGAAAAAAGACAAGTAGAAGATAGAGTTAAAGAGATACTCTATGGATGTGGTATGTTTGAAATTATGACATATTCATTTATAAGCAAGAAGTCATATGAAAAAGCTTTAATTTCCTATAATCCTGAAAAATCAATAGAACTTCTAAATCCGCTTGGAGAAGATTTCTCTGTTATGAGAACTACTACACTTACAAATATTTTAGATGTTTTGGAAAAGAACTCAAAAAATAAAATACCAAGCATGAATGTATATGAACTTGCAAATACATTTTTAAAGGATTCTAAAGGAAATTATGGAGAAACAAAGAAAATTGGTCTTGGAATGTATGGAGATGTTGATTTCTATTCTATTAAAGAAGTAACAAACACGTTGCTTAATGAACTTGGAATAAAAAATGTAAGTTATGTTGCGTTAACTGACAATAAGACATTTCATCCAGGAAGAGCCGCTAAGATTTATATAGATGATATAAAGGTTGGTGAAATAGGAGAAATCTCTTTTGAATTAGCTAAAAATTATGACATTAATTCAAGAGTTTACATTGGTGAACTTGATTTAAATAATATTATGCCACATATTGTAAAAGATAAGATTATGGAAGAAATAATCAAGTACCCAAGCATTGAAAGAGATATTGCTATTGTAATTGATAGAGATTTAGAAACAGATGTTTTAGAGAAGTTTATGATTGAAAATGGATCAGATCTTTTAAAATCTGTTGAACTATTCGATGTATATATGGGTGGAAATATAGAAAAGGATAAGAAGAGCTCAGCTTATAAACTTAAATTCCAATCAAAGGATAGAACATTAAGAGAAGAAGAGATAAGCGATATAATGAAGAATATAATTTCTAAATTGGAAGAAAAATTTGACGCACAATTGAGGAGTTAAGATGGGGGAAAAAGAAAAGTATAGTGTAAAAATTATGGGTAGATCCTATAATCTTCTTTCTGACAAATCTCAAGATGATATAAAAGCTTTAGAAGATCTTATAAATGAACGAATTAAAAGTATAAGAAAAGATCATTCATCCCTTTCAAATGATATGGTCTACACATTGGCACTTCTTTATTTTGCTGAAGAAATAAATAAAAATAAAGATCTTATAGAGAAACAAGAAAGTGATTTAATTAGTTTGAAATTTGAAAATGAAAACTATAAATCATCTGAAAAAGCGACCAATGAAAAATATAAAGAGATAAATGATAAATACGATGAAGTTTTAAAACTTTATAATGAAGAAAAGAAACTCAATAATAATTTAGAATTAAAAAATAAAGATATAAAACTTGAATTTCAAAATAGAATTGAAAACTTGAATAGAGATTTAGAAAATTCAAAGAGAGAAAAATCTTTATTAGAAAGTAGAAATGACGTATTAACTAAAGAAAATACAAATTTAAACAGATCTTATATGCAAATAAATAGTAAAATTGACAATGTTATTTTAGAATTAGAAGATATTAAGGATGGTAATTAATGAAGTATAATCCGGAAATACTGGCTCCCGTTGGGAACATGGAGATGCTGGAAGCGGCAATAAAAGCGGGAGCTACTGGAGTATATCTTGGAGGGCTTTTATATTCAGCAAGGGCATATGCAACGAATTTTGATAATGAGGAATTAAAAAAAGTTATAACTTTTTGTCATAAAAGGGGTGTTAAAGTATATGCAACTGTAAACACACTCTTTCATGATAAGGAAATACAAGGTGCATTAAACTTTGTTACAGATTTATACAACATGGATGTGGATGGAGTAATTATTCAAGACTTGGGATTACTCCATCTTATAAGAAAATATCTTCCAAATCTTCCAATACATGCATCAACACAGATGAACATCAATAACTACTATGGAGCTAAACTTCTTCAAAGTCTTGGGTTTAAAAGAGTTGTTTTAGCAAGGGAGACTCCAATAAATGAAATAAGAAGGATTTGTAAAAACTTAGATATTGAAGTAGAAGTTTTTGTACATGGTTCTCTTTGTGTTGGTTGCTCTGGGCAATGTTTAATGAGCTCATATATTGGAAATAGAAGTGGAAACAGGGGAAGATGTGCACAGCCATGTCGCCTGGACTATAAGCTTTTAAATAGAAATAAAGATGAGATAACAAAAGACTTTGACTCCTTTATAAGCCCAAAAGATTTATGTACTATTGAGGATGTAGAAACTTTACTTGATGCAGGTATAAATTCTTTTAAGATTGAAGGCAGGATGAAAAAGCCAGAATATGTTTATAATGTGGTAAAGTCCTACAAAAATAAAATAGAAAACAATTCGTATGATAAAAATAGATTACAAGAAGTTTCATTAAGAGGATATACAAAAGGACTAATATTTGATGATTTTGGTAAAAACTACACAGAACTAAATAGACAATCTGGTAAAAAGGGGTTAGAAGTTGGCGAGATAGTTGAAGATAGAGGAAGGAAGTCTATTTTATTTAATATTCCATGTTATAAAGGTGATATTCTTATTTTAGAAACAGAAAAGAATAAAAATATTCCTTACACTCTTAAAAGGAATTTAAAAAGGGGAGAAAGAGTTTCTGAAAAATATTTCTACGACTTAAAGATTTCATCAAAAGTAGTACGTTCAAGTTCTGTTAAGCTTATAGATGAAATAATTTCTAAAAGCTTGGAGTTAAATAATAAAATAGATTTTAAATTTATAGGGAAAGTAACAGAACCCGCTAAATTATTTTTAAGATATAAAGACATATCTCTTGAGGTAGTTTCAGAAAAGAAAGTCGAAAGAGCAAAAAAAGTACCTATAAGCAAGGATGACATAGTTCGTTCTTTAGAAAAGTTAGGAAATACGGACTATGTATTAGAAAATATTGAAGTTTTAATTGACGATTACATCTTTATTCCCGTTAGAACATTAAATGAAATGCGCCGCGAAATTGTAGAAAAATTGGATGATGAGATTGCAAACTTCAATAAAAGAGATTATATAGATTATGTAACTTTAGATAAAATAAGTGAAAAAGAATTTGAAAATAAATACATTAGTGTAAACCTTGAAGAAAATAGTTTTTCAAATAAAAGCGATAATAAATATGGAGATATCTATACTGAAAACATTGATGAATTATCCAGTGATAAGTTTTATAAAATGCCAAGACTTCAATTTGAAAAAGACTTTGAAAATCTCAATACAAAATTGAAAAAGAAAGATTTTAAAGGTTTTTTAATTAATAATTTAGGGGATATTCAATATATCAAGGAAGAATTTAAAAATAAAGAGATAATTGGAGACTATGGACTAAATGTTTTAAACATATATTCCTATAAATTTTTAAAAAAATTTGGATTAAAAAGAACTACTTTATCCACAGAATTGAACTTAGCTGAATTGAATAAATTATTAAAATATACGGATGATGATATTGAAATAATAGTTCATGGCCCTCTAATTTCAATGATTATGGTTCATTGTCCATTTTCTGTTATAAAAGGATGTAAAGATAGTAATGGATGTACTAATTGTAATTTTAGTTTTGGATTTATGCAAGGGAGAAATAATGAGATATTTCCAGTTAAAAGAATAAATGATTATAGCGAAGTATATCATAGCAAAAATCTTTTAGGATATAATTTTTTATCCGACATTGAGTTTAGAAATGGTGGAAATATTAGAGTCATTGACGATGGGGAGAAAATAGATTTATCGAAGATATATTTTGAAAAGATTAATGGCAAAAACAATTCAGAATACAAATTTGATTTAAAAAATTACACTTTTGGACACTTCGAAAAGGGGATTGAATAGATGAATAATAAGGCTTTAAAAATATTAGAATTTAATACTATAAAGGAAAAACTAATTAGTCATGCAAGTTCTGCACTGGGTAAAAAGTTGTGTGATGAACTTTTACCTGAAACAGACATGGACTCTATAAATAGTAATCTTTCTGAAAGCGAAGAAGCTTTATCTCTACTATATGGCCACGGGAGAGCCCCAATTTATGAAGTTAAGGATTTTAGACTTATGCTTAAGCATGTTGAAAAAGGCGGTACTTTAGATAATAGAGATTTATTAGATGCTGCCATGTTGCTTAGGTCAGTACAAGAAACTAAAAAATACTTTAATGACAGTGAAGAAAACATGGAGAAGTATCCAAGGATTGGAAATTTGATTTCACTTCTTAAGCCATATCCAAATATTGAAAGAGAAATTAGCTCTGCAATTATTTCTGAAACAGAGATAAGTGATAACGCAAGTCCTACTTTAAAGCGTATTAGAAGAGAAATTCAGTCTAAAACAGAATCAATCAGAACAAAGTTATCACAAATTTTAAAAGCTCAAAGTTCTCAAAAATTACTTCAAGATGCATATGTTACCATGAGAGATGGTCGATATGTAATCCCTGTAAAATCTGAAAATAAGTCCTCTGTTCAGGGAATTGTACATGACCAGTCTGGTTCAGGACAAACTGTTTTCATAGAACCTATCTCGGTGGTTCAAATAAATAATGATATTAAAACCTTAGAACTTAAAGAACAGGAAGAGATAAAGAGAATTCTTAAAGAACTTTCAAATTTGCTCTTAAATATTTATGATGATTTTATATTTAATCAAAAAAATATGGCCCATTTGGATTTTGTGTTTGCAAAAGGCTCTCTTGGTATTGAAATGAATGCTATTAAACCTAATATTAATTCTGATGGTGTTATAGATTTAAAAAGTGCAAGACATCCTCTGATTGACAAGAAAAAGGTTGTGCCAATCAATATTTTTCTTGGAGAAGATTACAATACTCTTGTAATTACAGGACCTAATACAGGAGGAAAGACTGTTACTTTAAAAACTCTTGGTCTTATGACTGTTATGACCCAATCAGGACTTTTAATACCTTGTAAAGAGGACACAACTGTTGCAATTTTTGATGAAGTATTTAGCGATATTGGTGATGAACAGAGTATAGAACAATCATTAAGTACATTTTCATCACATATGACTAATATTGTAGGTATACTTTCAAAAGTGAATGATAAGTCACTTGTTCTATTTGATGAGCTTGGAGCAGGGACGGATCCAACAGAAGGAGCTGCCCTTGCAATATCAATTCTAAAAAAACTTCTTGAAAGAAATATTAGAACTGTCGCAACAACACATTACTCACAATTAAAACTATTTGCATTAAATACACCTGGAGTAAAAAATGGAAGTGTAGAATTTGATGTAAAGACACTAAGTCCAACATATAGACTTACAATAGGTATTCCTGGAAAGTCAAATGCTTTTGAAATCTCTCGAAGACTGGGGCTTTCAGAAGATATAATTGAAGAGTCAAAGAAGATTATTCCACAAGAAGAATTATCTTTTGAAGACATTTTAAACAAAATTGACTCAGATAGAAAAGAAATAGAAGAAAGTAGACAAAGACAAAAGAGATTTGAAGAAGAAGTTGCCAGTTTAAAAGAAAGACTTAACTTAGAAATAGAAAAATCGAAAAATGATAGAGAAAAAATTATAGAAGATGCAAAGGATGAAGCATACAATATTATAAACGAGGCTAAAAATGAATCTGCAAGCTTGCTAAAAGAATTGAAATTTCTTTCAAAGTCCAATGAGGATAATATTGCTTCAAGAGCAGTTGAAATTGAAAATAAATTCAATACACATTTAAACAAGCAAGCTGAAGAAAAATCTATATTAAAAGAAAATAAAAAGAAAGATAAAAAGGAAATTAAGCTTGGAGATACTGTAGAGATTTTAGGTATTGGTGGAGTTGGTGAAGTTGTTACAGAGCCAGATAGAAAAGGCGATTTACAGGTTCAAGTTGGAATTATGAAAATATCTGCTAATATAAAAAATTTAAAGCTTGTTGAATCAGAAGAAGAGAAAAAGTCAAATTATAATATTAAAAGCATTATAAAATCTAAATCAGGGTCAAATGTAAAAAGTGAACTTGATTTAAGGGGTAAGAATATAGAAGAGGCAATCTTCGAAATTGATAAATTTTTAGACGATGCATATATAGTTGGATTAAAAGAAGTTTCTCTTATACATGGAAAGGGTACGGGAGTACTAAGGCAGGGAGTACAGGAATATCTTAGAAAGCACAAGTTCATTAAAAAGTTCAGAGATGGTGAGTTTAATGAGGGTGGATTAGGTGTTACTATAGCACAATTGAAATAGGTGATTAGATGAAAATACTTTTAACATCATTGAATACAAAGTACATTCACAGCAACATAGCAATTAGATATTTAAAAGACACAGTGTATCCAAAGTACAAATGCGATACTATTGACTTTACTATAAATCAAAATAGTGATGAGATAATATTTCAAATAATAAGAGGGAAGTACGACATTGTAGGATTCTCCACATATATTTGGAATGTGGAAATGACATTAGAAATTTGCGAAAAACTGAAATTAATCAATCCAAATCTAATTATTTTTATGGGAGGTCCAGAAGTTTCTTTTAATTCAAAAGAAATAATAAAGGAACATCCATATGTTGATTATATTATGAGTGGAGAGGGTGAAGAGTCCTTTTTAAAACTACTTGACTATGTTCATGGTGAAAGAAATGACTTGCCAGCAGGTGTAGTTACAATGTTAGATGAGGAAGTAGTTGGCAATGATATTTACCAGGTGGTAGATCTTCAAAATTCAGAAATAGAATACACTTTAGATTACATTAAAGACAAGAAAATAGTCTATTATGAAACCTCCAGAGGTTGCCCTTATAATTGTGAATTTTGTTTGTCTTCATCTACGGGACGTGTAAGATTTTATCCACTTGAAAGATGTTTAAAGGATATAAAATTATTTTTAGATGAAAATGTTCCACTTGTTAAATTTATTGACAGAACATTTAACTTCAACAAAGAGAGAAGTCTTACAATACTAAAATATATTATTGATAATGACAACAATTTTACTACTTTTCACTTAGAGATACATCCTCAACTTATTGATGAAGACTATTTGAAATTGTTTAAAAATGCAAGAAAAGATCTATTTCAATTTGAAGTAGGAGTTCAATCCACCAACGAAGAAACTTGTAAGGCTATTAAAAGGGTTGGAGACTTCGAAACCATTAAAAATGTTTGTAAAGAGATAATGTCTTTTCAAAATATACATCTTCATCTTGACTTGATTGCAGGACTTCCATATGAAGATTTAAAGAGTTTACGAAAGTCTTTTAATGATATCTTATCCATTGGGCCAGACAAACTTCAATTAGGCTTTCTAAAGGTTTTAAAAGGTTCGCCAATTTTCAACAAAGCAGAGCAATATGAAATAGTTTATGATAAGAAATCGCCCTTTGAAGTTATCTCCACAAAGTGGATTAGCTATATGGAGCTACAAGAAGTTAAGAAGATTGAACAGATGCTCGATAAGTATTACAACGAGGGCTATTTTAAGAACACAATAAATTATCTTTTTGAAAATTATTACAGTGATTACTATGAATTTTTTATAGAGATAGGAAATTATTGGGAAGAAAATGGCTATCTATTTGTGAATCAATCAAGAGATTCCTTATATAAGATTCTAAAAGATTTTTTAATTGAAAAAAAATTTGAAGAGATTGATTTACTAAATGAAATTTTGACACATGATTATATACTAACTAATGGAAAAGTTCCTTGGTTTTTAAATCCAAAAAAGATTGAAAGCGGAAGGGAACATGATTTGTTAAGGGATGAAGTTGTTTTAGAAAAAATATCTGAACATGATGTTCCTGCAAAAAAACTGATTAAAAATTATATCTTTATAAAATATGACTATCAAATTATAAGTGACTTCAAGAAAGAAGATTTAGTTTTAATTTATAGGATTAAGGATAGAAAACATTACGATATTACAGAAAGTTGGAGGTAGAATGGATATTTTAAATGATTTTATTCAGATTCAAAAAGATGCTTTAAAAAACACTTTTAAAAATCCAAGATATATTGTGCTATGTGCCGTTATTTTAGCTATTGGTATCATAGCTACAAATATTATTACAAATATTTTATTTGGCGTGCTTAAACTAAATGGATATATTTCAGGACTTTTAGTTTATATTTTTAAAGTTTGTATAATAGGTTTTTTAATGTCCATTTTATATACTGGGGTTAAAGAAACAAAAAACACAATTGTATTTCAAAATTATGACTTTAAACCATTTGCACTTAAGATTATACAAGTTGGATTTGTTATATATATTGCCCAGTTAATATTAAGACCAATTGCAGCGAATTTTTATTCTATTATTACAATATTAGCTATGATGGTTTTAAATGCACTTCCAGAAACTCTCTATCTTGAAGAATATGATGGATATAATTCTATTATAAAAAGTGTGGAATTTTTAAAAGACAATGTCCTTAACTGGGGACTTCCAAATTTGATTATTCTTGTTTTAATTTACATTTACTCCAATGGCGTATCAATGTTAAATGGATTGAATTTTAGCGAACTTAAATCTATAGCAGAGTCAGTAGTAGTTATATTAATAATGGGAATATATTTAGTATATCGAGGAATGTTATTTGAAATATTAAACGGGTCATCAAGAAGAAAAAGAGAGTTTATGAGGAATTTTAATGAATAATATTAAAGAGTTTTTTGAATCTAAGACAGATAATATATATTTTTTGGAGCTTAAAGATAAAAGTGTATACGGATTTCCGCTGCCAATAATAAAATCTGATTTTATGGACGAATTAAAAAACGAAACCTTTACAGAAGAGATAGATATGATCTATTTTGTTAGAGGAATGATGTATATTTGTGCATTAGATGAAGATTTTATTTATAAAGATGACTATGTGGATTTCTTGATTGGGAATATAGAAAACACTGAAAGTTATTTAATGACTATGGCATTTGAAGAGATAGAACTTAATTATGAAAATGCCATGATATTTTTTAAATTTATATACGAAAACTTTCCAAAAAGCTCCTCATCTTTTGCATACGCATCTGCACTCAAAGACTATTTTGATAACACTTTAGAGACGATGTTTTTAGAGGAGTCAAAGAGAGTTTTAAATAAAAATATAAAAAACTATCCTGATTTTCCATATAATTACTTTCTGTTTGGAACTATTGAAATGTTTGAACAAAATTTTTTGAAGGCGGAACTATATTTCCGAAAATCATTGGAATTTTCTAAGTGTAGTCCATTTGAAGCAGAGCTTAGAGAAAAAGTTGCACCGCTTTTACATGAAGTTGTAACAAATTCTAAAATAGAAGAAGCTTTTCAATTACTTCAAAAGGGAAACTACAATGAAGTTATTCAAATTTTGGAAGATGTTGATACTTTTAATTATAAAAAAGAGCAATATCTTGCAATGGCATATTATAACAAGGGAGAGGTAGAGAAAGCCTTAGAACTTTTTAAAGAAGCTCATAAAGAACATGAAGATTTAAAAGATCCTAATTTTTTTATAGATTATAGTTTTGTGCTTGGTCAAGCAGGGCTTGTATTAGAAGCACTTGGTCTTATAAATATGGCTCTTAATAATATAGGGGATAATGCTCCATTACAATTCAATAGAGCAATCATATATTTAAACATTGGTGAGGTTGAAAAGGCAAAAGAGGATTTGGAAAATGTAGTTAGTTATTATGATATATCTGAAGAGCTCTTCAATAACGCTATGATTTTATTAGAAAAAATAAAAAACTCAAAATAAAAAATACTAGGCCTACAGGTCTAGTATTTTTGGATATAACTCCTTTAATATTTCAATTCCAATCAATAAATTGTATCTCGTTTTAGAGTCTTCAAAATCAATATCTACAATTTCTGAAATTCTATTTATTCTGTAAACTACAGAATTTCTATGAATATCCATAATTTCCGCAACTTTTATTAGAGATCTTTCTTCTATTAGATAAAGGTATAATGTTTTTAAAAACTCTGAATTTTTTTCTAAATCATGTTCAAGAAGTGGTTTTAAAACTTCAGGTATAAGTATTTCTAAAAAATCCATTTGTCCGAGTAAAGGCTTTATTAAAAAGTGTAGTTCTTCTTGTCCGTCAGAGGAAACAGCTATTTCATTATCAAAAATAAATTTGGATAAGTCATATGCCTTTTTAAAGTTAGATAATTTATTTTTTAAATCATGGCTATAATACTTTAAATTATACTTCGAAATGTAATTTAATATTTCATCTTCCAATTTGTTTCCATTAAGTCTTGTCTTATTAATTAAAAGTATAAGGTAGTTTGAATTTAAAATTGAAAAAAGATATTGTGGGTTGTCGAGTATAAAGCGATTTCCATGAATAAACATATCCCTATACTTAAAAAGTCCGGATTCAAGTTTAATGACATACATTTTATAATTATCATTTGTACTCCAGTTAAGTCCCTTTAGTATTTTAAAATCTTCATCTGAGAAATCGCCTTTTAATAAATTCTTTAGGCATAAATAAAAGTTATCAAAAGAAGTTTGAAGGTTTTTAACTTCATTATAAACATAGTTGGAAATTATATTACAAAGTTTATTTATACTTTCTTTTTCTTCTTCGTGAGTGTTTTCAAATGCCAAGTATGCAAATAATCTTGATGAATTTGACGAAATAAATTTCAGTGGATAGAGTTCGCTGACCTTATTAAAATCAAATGGATTATATAGTAGTTTTTTATTATTGTCTAAAATACAAACCAAATCTGAAAATTTTAAACTAATCTCATTAAGTAAAGATTCGATACCCTTATCTAAATAAATGGTTGAGTAAATTTGTTCTAAAAAATTTTGATTTTCGATAATTGAATTTTGCAATATCTTTAATGCATTTTCAGCGCTATCTACACCTGAGTGTAGGTAATTGATGTTATTTTTACTTTGAAATTTATTCTTTGAATTAACAATTAAAAAATTTCCACTTGTGGGATTTAAATTACTAATTTCTTCCTCATTTACAATATTTACAATGTTTAAATTATTTTTTACAAATGAATTTATAACTGAACATGTATAGATGTCCTCGTTTGAAATTATATTTGAATTATTTATTTTTAATTCTTTTACTTCAATAATTTGACTTAAGAGCATTTTTTCACCTTATCCTCATATTTATCTGCTTTGAGTATATCAAATACCGTGAAAATCTCAAAGTAAATATTAAAATATTGATTGAAATTCCTGTTTATGATAAAGTTATAGAGCTAATTGGAAAAGAGGGGGACTATGAGAGGAATATCAATTATATTAATGGTTTTAACGGTGCTTTCAAAAATATTGGGTGCTGTAAGAATTGCAACTCTTTCAAGGCTTTTTGGTACGGGAATTGAAGCGGCTGCGTTTAACTTGGCAATGTCAATTCCAGTTTTAGTGTTCAGTTTTATTGCAGTAGGTATAACAACAGGTTTTATACCTACATATAAGAGATTGGAAGAGAACAAAGGCGTTGAGCTTGCAGATAGATTTACAAGTAATTTAGCTAACATAACTATAGTCATAACAATTGTTCTTGTAATATTATGTCAAATATTTGCAAGGCAATTAACCTATATATTTGCGTTTAAATTAAATGAGCCTGCAAGAGTATTAACTACAAACTTCTTGCGTATTTCAATGGTGTCCTTAATACCGATTGGAATAGCAACTGTATATAGGGGTTATTTAAATTGTCATGGAGAGTTTATTGTAACGGCGCTACAAGGTTTTATATTAAATGTATTTATAATTCTTGGACTATACCTTGGTAAGTATATAAACAAGTACTACCTTGCCATAGGAATTGCAGTGGCATCAACTTTACAGTTTGCACCATATATTCCAGCAGTTAAGAAAAAAGGATATAAATGGACAAAGATTTTAAATACAAAAGAACCTGAGATAAAATCTATGCTAATAATGGCCATTCCTATAATTATTGGAGTTTCAGTAAATCAACTTAATGTCATTGTAGACAAAAATTTGGCTACACTAATTATGGGAGAAAGAGGTATAAATGTAATGGAATATGCCTCAAGACTAAGTGAACTTGTGAATGGAATTGTTATAGTGTCTGTGAGCACGGTAATGTATCCAATATTAAGTAAATTCGCTGGACAAAACAAGATAGGGGATTTTAAAGATGCTATAGTAGATACTTTTACATCAATGTTCTTTCTTGTAATACCTGCAATGGTTGGACTTATAATACTTGCACATCCAATAGTAGAATTTATTTATGAAGGCGGAAACTTCACAAGTGGAGACACAGCATTGACTGCACCTGTTTTAATGCTTTATTCATCAGGGCTTGTAGCAATAGCACTTAGAGATATACTATTTAAATCCTTCTATAGTTTAAAAGACACTAAAACACCAACAAAAAATACAATGTGGATGATTTTAGTTAACGTAATTGTATCTGTAGGAAGTTCAAGATATTTGGGACTTAATGGTTTAGCACTTGGCACTACAACTGCCGCATATTTTGGAGCGTTGCTTCTTTATCACAATTTAAAGAAAAAAATTGGTGAGTTTTCTAAGATGAAACACTTGATGGTAGAAACTTTAAAAATATCAGTAGCTTCTATAGTTATGGGTGTAGCAGTATATTTTACAAATAATGCATTGGTCAATAGTCTTGGAAATAGAAATGCAATGTTTATAGCTATAGTTGTAGGGGCTTTAATATATGCAGTACTTGTAATGGTATTTAAAGTTAAAGAAGCTGAAAACTTAATTAGACAAATAAAGTCAAAGGTCAAATCAAAAAGATAATCATTTGACCTTTGATATTAAATAATATACAATAAAAACATGTTAATATTAGCGTTGATTAGGAAGGATAAAGCTAAGAGTAACAAAGAGAGGTAGGGTTTGGTGAAAACTACTTGCTCTAACTTTTGATGACGCCTATGAGCTATGGTAATTGCGTTATAAATTTTAAGTGAGGTTTACCTAATTAGGGTGGTACCGCGAGTTAACTCGTCCCTTTGTGACGAGTTTTTTTGTGTAAAATTTTAAATTTAGGAGAAGATATGGATAATATTAAAAATTTTAAAAGAACTAACATGTGTGCAGATGTTACAAATGAATTAGTTGGAAAAGAAGTTATTGTAATGGGTTGGGTTGCAAAGGAAAGAAACCTTGGACATATTATATTTATGGATGTTAGGGACAGATCTGGCATAGTTCAAATTGTTGTTAATGATGAAGATTGTAAAGACTATTTTGAAAAGGCTAAGACTGTAAGATCAGAATTTGTCGTTGCAGCTAAGGGTCGCGTGAGAGAGAGAGAATCTATAAATCCAAATATTTCAAATGGTGACATAGAAATTTTATGTAACGAATTTAGAATCTTGGATAAGGCACAAACTCCACCTATTTACATTAAGAGTGATGATAATGTTTCAGAGGAAATGAGATTAAAGTATAGATTTTTAGACCTTAGAAAAGAATCTATTCAAGCAAATTTAATTAAGAGGGCACGTCTTATAACTCTTATGAGAAGTTTTTTAGACAGTGAAGGGTTTATTGAAACAGAAACTCCTTACCTTGGAAAGCCAACTCCAGAAGGAGCAAGGGATTACCTTATTCCTTCAAGAGTAAATCCAAATAAGTTTTATGCATTGCCACAAAGTCCACAGTTAATGAAACAACTTTTAATGGTTGCGGGTATGGATAGATATTATCAGCTTGCAAGATGTTTTAGAGACGAGGACCTTAGAGCAAACAGACAACCAGAGTTTACTCAAATGGATATTGAAATGTCATTTGTTGATGAAGATGATGTTATGGATATAAATGAGAGAATGGTTCAAAAGGTATTTAAAGAACTTAAGGGAGTAGATATAGAAATTCCTCTAAAAAGAATTCCTTTTGATGAAGCTATGTCAAGATATGGATCAGATAAACCGGACCTTAGATTTGGTTTTGAACTTACAGATATATCTGAAATTGTAAAAGATGCAGAATTTAAAGTTTTTTCAGGAAATGTTAAAGAAGGACATTCAGTAAGGGGTATAAATATTGGAGAGTATCAAAGTGAATATTCAAGAAAGAAAATAGATGCTTTAGAAAAATTTGTTAAGGACTATGGCGCTAAGGGTCTTGCATGGATTAAGGTAAATAATGGTGAAGTAAATTCTCCAATTGCAAAGTTCTTAAGCGAAGAAGAGCTTCAAAACATTTTAAATGCATTTGATGCTAAAGACAATGCACTAATCTTAATAGTTGCAGATAAAGATGAAGTTGTATTTGATTCATTAGGTGCTCTTCGTAGACATATTGCGTCAAATCTTGGCCTATTGAATCCAAAAGAGTTTAAGATGGCTTGGGTTGTTGACTTCCCAATGTTTGAATACTCTGAAGAAGAAGGTAGAATGGTTTCGAAACACCATCCATTTACTATGCCTAAAGAAGAGGATTTAGAATTATTAGAAACAGCTCCTGAAAAGATGAAATCTAAAGCCTATGACCTTGTTATTAATGGAGAAGAAGCTGCGGGAGGATCTATAAGAATAAATAATTCCGAAATTCAAGAAAGGGTATTTAGGGCCCTTAAGTTATCTGACGAAGAAATCGAAGCAAAATTTGGATTCTTTGTAGATGCACTTAAATACGGTACACCTCCACATGGTGGAATTGCATATGGAATTGACAGACTTGCAATGCAAATTTGTGAAACAAATAATATAAAAGATGTTATAGCTTTTCCTAAGACACAATCTGCCACAGATTTATTAACAGGCGCGCCTGCGTTAGTTGATGAAAAACAATTAGAAGAAATTCATGTATCATTAAGAAAAGATGAAAAATAAATTTACTCAAAGGACCGAACTTCTAATCGGAACTGAGTCTTTAGAAAAACTTTCCAAGGCCAAAGTAATAGTCTTTGGTCTTGGAGGAGTTGGAGGAATATGTACTGAGTCGATCGTGAGAGCAGGAGTTTCCAATATAACCATCGTAGACTTTGACGATGTAGATATTACAAATATCAACAGACAAATTATTGCTACAACAAAAACTGTAGGAAAAGCTAAAACAGAAGTCATGAAGGATAGACTACTTGAAATAAATCCTGAGTTAAATGTAAATCCAATTAAAGAAAAGCTGACAACTGAAAATATTGAAATTTTTAATCTCAAGGAATATGATTATATTGTAGATTGTATAGACTTTTTAAAGGGTAAAATAGCTTTGGCAAAATACGCTTGGGATTATGATTTGAAATTAATTTCTGCAATGGGCGCAGGAAATAAGCTTGAACCAACAGGATTTAGGGTATCAGATATATATAGGACTGAAATGTGTCCTGTTGCTCGCATTATGCGAAGAGAGCTCAAAGCTTTAAATGTAAAAAAGTTAAAGGTTGTGTGGTCTAAAGAAAGTCCTTCAGGGGAAAGATTTGTTGATGAATCTACAGGTAAAATTTCTCCTTCAAGTATAAGTTTTGTACCACCTGCCTGTGGACTTGTAATTGCAGGAGAAGTGATTAAAGATTTAATAAAGGAATGATTAAATGAAGAAAAGCGGTCTTGTTATAAATAAAGACAGTAATATGTTGGATATACTTGTAATTAGAGAGAGCGCCTGTGGCGGAAAGTGTGAAAGCTGTGCTGGATGCTCAGGAGAAGATAAGCCTCTAATTATAAATGTTAAAGATGATGGAAGATTTAATAAAGGTGATAGAGTAGAACTTAACATGGACAGTTCTACTGTGTTAAAGTACTCTGCAATAGTATATATCATACCGATAATAGCCTTTATCGCAGGTGTTGGATGTGCTACAATTATACTTGGAAAGTACAATATAAAGAACAGTGAATTTTTGAGTTTATTGTTTGGATTATTGTTTTTAGCAATTTCTATTTTTATTTTAAGAGGAGTAGACAAAAAAGTAAGTAAGAATACTAATAATATTCTAACTATAAAAAAAATTAACTAAACATTTTAGGAGGAATTTCAAGATGAGCTTAAGAGAATTACCAACTCTAAAAGAATTTGATAGTGAAATCTATCAAGTAATTGAAGATGAAACCAACAGACAAAGAGAACATTTGGAGCTTATCGCTTCGGAAAACTTTATCTCTGAACCTGTCATGGAAGCACTTGGAACTACATTAAATAATAAGTATGCTGAAGGTTATCCTTCAAAGAGATATTATGGTGGTTGCGAGTTCGTTGATGTTTCAGAAGACTTAGCAAGAAAAAGACTTTGCAAACTTTTTGGTGCGGACCATGCAAACGTTCAACCTCACTCAGGTGCTAATGCAAATATAGCTGTATACCTTTCTTGCTTAAAACCAGGAGATACAGTTTTAGGAATGAAACTTTCAGAAGGTGGACACTTAACACATGGATCACCTGTAAATATATCAGGACTTTATTTCAACTTTGTTGAATATGGATTAAATTCTGAAACTGAAACTATAGACTATGAAGAAGTTAGACAAAAAGCATTAGAACATAAACCTAAACTAATAGTAGCAGGTGCTAGTGCATATCCAAGAATTATTGACTTTAAGAAGTTTAGAGAAATTGCAGATGAAGTTGGAGCATATTTAATGGTTGATATGGCACATATTGCAGGTCTTGTAGCTGCTGGAGAACACCCAAGCCCAATACCATATGCTGACTTTGTAACTTCAACTACACATAAGACTTTAAGAGGACCTCGTGGTGGTGTAATCCTTTGTAAAGAAGAACATGCAAAGGCAATCGACAAAGCAGTATTCCCAGGACTACAAGGTGGTCCATTAGAACATGTTATTGCAGCAAAGGCAGTATGTTTTAAAGAAGCACTACAAGATGACTTCAAAGATTATATAAAACAAGTTGTAAAGAATGCACAAGTTCTTGGTGAAACATTACAAGAAGGTGGAATTAGACTTGTATCTGGAGGAACAGATAACCACTTACTACTTCTTGATGTACGAGGACTTAACTTAACAGGTAAAGAAGCAGAAGCACTTTTATCAGAAGTTAATATAACTACAAATAAAAATACAATTCCAAATGATCCTGAATCACCATTTGTAACTTCAGGTATAAGAATTGGAACACCTGCTTGTACAACAAGAGGAATGAAGGAAGAAGCTTTCAAAAAGATTGGTCAATTAATAATAGAAACACTAAAGAAAGAAAGAAGTCCTGAAGAAATTAAAAAAGATGTATTAGCTTTGGCTAATGAATATCCACTATATATATAATTTATATCCCTGGGAGAAATCTCAGGGATTTTTGTAACTTTTTTAAAATGCAGTATAATAGAGAAGATGTTTTTTAATTTTCTAAAAAGATGATAAAATTATATTGTATGAAAAGAGGTGGAACTATGAGAAAACCTATAGTAGCGGTTGTAGGTAAACCGAATGTAGGAAAATCAACTTTATTTAATAAAATTGTTAGGAAGAGAGTTGCTATAACTCAAGACGATCCAGGAGTAACAAGAGATAGATTATATCAAGATGCAGAGTGGCAAAACAGACACTTCACGTTGGTTGATACTGGAGGTATAGAAGTAAAAAGTGATGACGTATTTTCTAAACAAATAGTTAATCAGGTTGATTTAGCAATAGATACAGCAGATATAATTTTGTTTATTGTAGACGCAAAAACTGGTATTACTCCAGAAGATAGAGATGTATTAAATCTTTTAAGACGAACAAATAAAGAGATAATATTAGTAGTTAATAAGATAGATAGCAGAAAAAATGATAATCTAATATATGAATTTTATGAATTTGGAATACCTACAGTTATGGGAATTAGCGCTGAAGGCTCTCGAGGAATTGGAGATCTTTTAGATGAAATAGTTAAAAACTTTGAACCAATGACATCTGAATTTGAAGACGATGTTACTAAAGTTGCCATAATTGGAAAGCCAAATGTAGGAAAATCTTCACTAATTAACAGGCTTCTTGGTGAAGAAAGGATGATAGTTACAAATATTGCTGGAACTACAAGAGATTCTATTGATTCAAATTTTAAATATAATGGGCATGACTATATTCTTATTGATACAGCAGGTCTTAGAAGAAAGAGATATATTGATGAAGAAGTTGAAAGGTACAGTGTTGTGAGAACACTTTCTTCAATTGACAATTCAGATATATCGGTTTTAATGATTGATGCAGCTGAGGGAGTCACAGAACAAGATTCTAAAATAATAGGATATGCTCATGACAATGGAAAAGCAATGATTATTGCTGTAAACAAATGGGATTTAATAGACAAGGACGAAACAACTCAAAGACAATTTGAAAAGGAAATTAGGACAAGACTTGGATTTATAAATTATGTTCCGATAGTTTTTATGTCAGTAAAAAATAATCTAAGGGTTTATAATTTATTTCAAATGATTGAAAAGGTAAATGAAAATTACTCAATGAGAATCAGTACTGGGACATTAAATGAAATCATAAACGAAGCAGTACTTCATAGTGCTCCACCAACAGATAAAGGAGAAAGATTAAAGATATTTTATGCATCTCAGGTCTCTACAAGACCTCCAAAGATAGTCTTTCATATAAATAAAAAAGAACTAATGCATTTTTCTTACTTAAGATATTTAGAAAATCAAATAAGAGAGTATTTTAAATTTGAAGGGGTCCCAATATTATTTGATTTAAAACCAAGGGGACCAAGGAGTAGATAATGAAGTTTATTTTCCTTTTATTATCCTATCTTGTAGGATCTATTTCTTGGGCTATTATACTTGGAAAGATTTTTCGCAAAGAAGATATAAGAGACTTTGGTTCAGGCAACGCTGGAGCTACCAATGTACTACGAACTTTTGGTAAAAACTTTGCAATAGCTACATTATTACTCGATACACTAAAGGGATTTTTGCCATCAATGATAGGCTATAAACTTTTTGGAGATGTAGGCCTTTTACTTGGAGGAGTTGGTGCTGTATGTGGACATAACTGGCCCATTTACTTTAATTTAAAAGGTGGTAAGGGAATAGCTACTTCTTTAGGAGTATTTATAGCTTTAAGTCCTTTATTTGCACTAACTTTAATATTAATTTTTTCGATTGTGGTTGGAATAACTAAGATGGTTTCTTTGGGTTCTATTGCAGCAGCTTGTACAAGTGTTATCAAAGGAATATATTACCTTGTTACTAAAAAATATGAAGTAGCGGCCCTTTTAATAATTTTAGGAGCTATAGCTATATGGAGACATAGATCCAATATCCATAGAATTAGAATGGGACAAGAGTCTAAATTAGGCAAAAAATAATAATTTGTGATATAATTGTTTAGTAAAATTGTGAATAATAATATTTCAGGAGGGTGTATGAAAGTATTAGTAGTAAATTGTGGTAGTTCATCATTGAAGTATCAATTATTTGATATGGAAAATGAAGAAGTTATCGCAAAAGGTTTAGTTGAAAGAATTGGAATTGAAGGATCAAAGATATCTCAAGAAGTTGGAGACAAAAAAATGTCTAAAGAAGCTCCAATGCCTACACATACTGAAGCTTTAACTTTAGTATTTGATTTCTTAACTGATCCTGAAAAAGGAGCTATCAAGAGCGTTGATGAAATTAATGCAATTGGACATAGAGTACTTCATGGTGGAGAAGAATGTGTTGACTCAACACTTATTGATGACCATGTAAAATCAATCATTAAAGAATATATTAAATTTGGTCCGCTTCACAACCCAGCAAACTTAATGGGAATTGAAGCTTGTGAAAAAATACTTCCTGGCAAACCAAATGTAGCAGTATTTGATACAGCTTTCCATATGACAATGCCAGCATATAATTATATGTATGGAATACCTTATGAATACTATGAAAAATATAGATTAAGAAAATTTGGTTTCCATGGAACAAGTCATAAGTATATTACAAGAAGAACTGCTGAATTATTGAGAAAAGATCAAAAAGATATTAATATAGTAACTCTACATTTAGGTAATGGATCATCTTTAGCAGCTATAAAAAATGGTAAATGTTTAAACACAACAATGGGACTTACTCCGTTGGAAGGACTTATCATGGGAACAAGATCAGGTGACTTAGATCCAACAGTTTTAAACTTTATTCAAAATGAAGAAGGTCTTTCACCAGATGAAATGAATCAATTCCTTAATAAAAAGTCTGGTGTTCTTGGAATATCAGGACTAAGTTCAGACTTTAGAGACTTAGAACAAGCAAGCAACGAAGGAAATGAAAGAGCAAAACTTGCACTTGACATGTTCCACAACAGAGTTAGAAAATTCTTAGGTGCTTACCTTCTTGAACTTGGTCATGTTGATGCAATATGCTTTGCAGGTGGTATTGGAGAAAATGGTATAACTTCAAGAGCTGCTATATTAAAAGATCTTGAAAACTTTGGAATCATACTTGATGAAGAAAAGAACAAAGTTAGAAAAGAAGCTTTAATCTCTGCAGATGATTCTAAGATAAAAGTATTTATTGTTCCAACAAATGAAGAACTTATGATAGCAAGAGATACATTAGAATTAAGTAAGTAGTTGACAAGGTTTCTAAAAATAAGTATAATACTAACGTTAGATAAATTTAAATCATAACTTATTAGCTTATGGGACTGTTAGCCTCCCATAATTTAAAAAAATTAAAAAAGATTTAACTATTGAGGAGGTGTAATAATGGCAGTACCAAAGAGAAAAACTTCCAAAGCTAGAAGAGACAAGAGAAGAGCATCATCATATCAGTTACCTAAAGTAACTATAGTTGAATGCCCTGAATGCCATGAACCAAAATTACCACATAGAGTTTGTAGAAATTGCGGTTATTATGATGGCAAATCAATCTTATCAGTTGATGAAGATTAATAAGAGATTAGAGAGGATTTTTCCTCTCTTTTTTATTTTAGAATTAATTAAATAAATGGAATGTAACAAAATTTGAATTAAATGTATCTATAAAACTTTAAGAATGCATAAAACACTTTTTATATGGTAAAATATAGTGAGGTGTAATATGAAAATATTATTGGATACATTAGGTGCAGATAAAGGGTGCGAAGTGGTAGTTAAAGGTGGACTTAGAGCTTTAGATAACCATCAAGAGATTGAAATAACTTTTATCGGACCTGAAAAGGAAATTATAGAATTAATTAAAGATTCAAAAAACAAAAATAGAATAGAAATAATAGATACAAATGAATTTATTTCTAACGAGGAAGAGCCGGCTCTTGCAATTAGGAGAAAAAAGAATTCTTCAATTACATTGGGGTTGAAAAAATTAAAAGAAGAGAACTATGATGGAATTCTTTCCTGTGGAAGCACAGGAGCACTTCTTGCAGGTGCGACTCTGATAGTTAAGAGAATAGATAATATATCAAGAGGAGCTTTGACGGTGGTATTACCTGCAAAAGATAATTATACACTTTTACTTGATGGGGGAGCTAACATGGACTGTACTCCAGAACTTCTTTATCAGTTTGCGGTAATGGGAAATGTTTATTCAAGAGAAGTTTTAAATGTAGCAAAACCAAGAATAGGACTCCTTTCTGTAGGTACAGAAGAAAATAAAGGTGACAGTTTAAGAAAAGAAACTTATGAACATCTAAAGAATATGAACTTAAACTTTGTAGGTAATATTGAAGCAAGGGACGCATTAAGTGGGAATGTAGATGTTATAGTTACCGATGGCTTTTCAGGAAATGTGTTATTAAAAAGCATTGAGGGCACTGCCATAAGACTTACAGAAATTTTAAAAGAAGGAATAATGTCTTCATTTAGAACAAAAATAGGTGCAGCATTAATGAAACCTGCACTATATAAACTTAAAAGTAGTTTTGATTATAATGAAGTTGGTGCAGCACCACTTCTTGGGGTTAAAAAAGCTGTTTTTAAAGCTCATGGAAGTTCGAATGAAAGAGCAATCGAAACCGGAATAGATAAGTTAATTCAATTTGTAAAAAAAGATGTTGTAAGAAAAATAGAAGAAAACTTGGAGGTTTAAAATGATTTTTGATAAAGTTTCAGAAGTTATAAAAGAAGAATTTGATGTGGAAAATGTAAACATGGATACTGTAATAAGAGAAGACTTAGGTGCTGATTCAATCGGTCTTGTAGAACTTGTTATGGCCCTCGAAGATGAGTTTGATATTGAAATAGATGATTCTAAGTTAGATGAAATAATTACAGTTTCAGATATAGTTTCATACATCGAAAGCAGCAAAAGAGGTTAAAATTGATATTGAGTGGTGAAAGGCTTAAACAATTGAATGCTTTGGAAGAGCGTATAGGCTATAAGTTCAATGATATTGAACTTTTAGATTATGCCTTCCATCATATTTCAAAGGTAAATGAGTCAAAAAATAAAAATTACAAATCAAACGAAAGGTTAGAATTTTTAGGAGATGCAATACTTGGAGCGGTATTTGCTGAATATTTTTTTAAAAAATATCATGAGAAAGATGAAGGTAAACTAACGAAGTTGAAGAGCATGGTTACATGTGAGCCAAGTTTTGGTTATGCAGCAGAGCATTTTAAGCTTGGAGATTTATTGATTATGGGAAAGGGAGAGGCTAAGTCTGGAGGAAAAAAAAGAATATCAACTCTTTCAGACACATTTGAAGCTTTGATGGCATCAATATATTTAGATTCTTCATACGAGGTTGTGTATGATTTGATTACTGTAAAACATATAGGACTTTTTATGAAATATCTAGAAACTTCAAGCTTAAATTACAAGTCGATATTACAAAATTATATTCAAAGGGAAATGAAGGAAAAATTGACTTATAGACTTGACAATTCTACTGGACCAGATCATGATAAAACTTTTTATGTTACTGCATTTTGTGGAACAACTGCACTGGAACAGGGAGTTGGGAAAAATAAAAAACAAGCAGAACAAGATGCTGCAAAAAATTCTATTATAAAAATGGGGATAGACTTTGAGTAAGTTAAATATTATACCAGTATTTGTTCCACATTATGGATGCCCTAATGATTGTGTTTTCTGTAATCAACGAAAGATAACAAATCAAGATTATATAAAAGATTATGAAGATACAAAGAATTCTATTGAAGAGTATTTGAATTATTTTTCAAATAAGGATAATGAAACACAAATTGCATTTTATGGAGGTAGCTTCACAGGGCTTCCTATGGATGTAATGAAGGAATTTTTAAGTATAGGAAAGAGTTTTATTGATAGAGGGGTTGTAAATTCTTTGAGACTTTCAACAAGACCTGACTATATTGATGAAAATATTCTAAACATATTGAAAGCATATGGAGTTTCAACTATAGAACTCGGTGTTCAGTCTCTTGTGGATGAGGTTCTTATTGCAAACCAAAGAAATCATCTGTCAGATGTAGTTTATAAATCTTCAAAACTAATAAAGGAATTCGGATTTAGACTTGGACTACAACAGATGTTAGGTCTATATAAATCAGATATGGAAATGGATTTATATACAGCTGATGAATTTATAAAAATTGGGCCAGAATTTGTAAGAATATATCCAACTCTTGTAATTAAAGATAGCTTCTTGGAGAAACTTTATTTAGCTGGAGAGTACAATCCGTATACTCTAAATGACACAATAATTCTCTGTAAAGATATTTTTTGTAAATTTTATAAAAATGGAATTGATGTTATAAGAATAGGGTTACAGCCTACAGATAATATAACTCTTGGGAAAGATGTTGTTGCAGGGCCATTTCATCCATCAATAAGACAGCTTACGATTCAAGAACTCTACAAAGATGCTATGGATGAAGCTTTGAAAAACTTTATTAGACAAGAGATAGATGTATATGTAAAAAATAGTGAATTAAACTATCTTATTGGAAATAAAGGAACGAATAAGAAATTTTTAATAGAAAAATACAAAATAAAAAAGTTTAGAGTTCATGGAACAAATATTGATAAGATTAGGATTCAATCAAGTATGGATTCGGTAGATCTTGACATGGACAAGTTTTTGAAAAGTTATAGGGGTTTGGATTAGGTGAAATTAGAAGCGGTTGAATTAAAGGGTTTTAAATCTTTTAAAGATAAAGTAAATTTACAATTTAATAATCCTATATGTGCCATAGTTGGACCTAATGGAAGTGGAAAGTCAAATATCTCTGACGCCATAAGATGGGTTTTGGGAGAACAATCTGCAAAGTCACTTCGTGGAAGCAAGATGGAAGATGTTATATTTTCAGGTACAGAAAAAATTGCGCCATTAAATTTTGCTTCAGTTTCTCTATCATTTGATAATAGCGAAAAGTGGATACCTATAGAATATGAAAAGGTAGTTGTTACAAGAAGAGTTTTTAGAACAGGAGAGTCTCAGTACTACATCAATAAAAAAGCTTGTCGTCTTAAAGATATAAGAGAACTTTTTATGGATACTGGTATAGGTAAGGAAGGGTATTCTATTATCGGACAAGGTAGAATTGATGAGATTCTTTCTAATAAGAGTGAAGACAGAAGATATATATTTGAAGAAGCTTCTGGTATTTCGAAGTATAAGTATAAGAAGGAAGAAGCTTTAAAAAAGCTTGACAAGACAGTTACAAATCTTGGAAGAATTGAAGATGTTTTAATACAAAAACAAGAAAATAGAGACTATCTTGAAAAGCAAGCTAAGAAAGCAACCATTGGGTTAAAACTTACAAAGGATATAAAGCTTTTAGATCTTTATTATTACTTAGTAGATGTTGAGATAATACAAAATAAATACAATGAAGTAATAAGAGAAAATAAGTCAATTAAAGAAGAAATAGACTACTATAACGATCTTATTTCAAAAATTGAACCAAAGATTGAAGAAGAGAGTAATAGTCTTAAAAGTTTGGAAGAAGAGATAAAAAGACTTTCGACGGATGAAAGTTCTGTAAAAGATAAAATTCAAGATTACAATCTTAAACTCAAGCTTACTGAAGAAAGGGTTTTGAATGGCAATAATGAAATTGATAGAATTTCAAAAGAGATTAAGTATTTTGAAGAAAAATTGGAAACAAATAAAATAAAATCTGAAGAAATAGATGTAGAAAAAATAGAAATAAATAACTCTTTGCTCAATAGGAAAAAAGAACTTGAGAATGTCAATTGTAAAGTATTAGAATTTAAGAAAGAGATAGATAGTTTAAATTTATTACTAAATGAAAAAGAATCTAAAATTCTTTCTTTAAAAGAAACTTTGAATAATATACAGGTAGAAAAGCTTACCAGAGAAAGGATTTTTGAAAGTCGAAAAGAGGATATTTCAAAACTTTCCCAGGATAAACATACTTTAGAAGAAGAGTTAAAAAAATTAAGACAAGATTATAATAATTTAAATAAAATCTATAATGAAGTTAGAAATAAAGTTTTTGGACAAGTATCAGAGATTGAAGAATTAAAAAATAAAATCGAGTTTTGTAAAGATGATTATACAAAATTAAACGAAAAGTATCATAAGGTTGAAGTTGAACTACAGACAAAAGATAGGGAACTTAATTTCTATATAAATGTTAGAAATAATTACGAAGGATATAGTAAGCAGGTTTCAAATTTTTTTAATCGTATTAAAAAAACTAACTTAAAAGACAAGTGCATTGGAACCTTGGCAGATTTAATTGAAGTCGAAGATAAATATCTTATTGCAATTAATAACGCCTTAGGAGGCTCTTTACAAAATGTTGTAGTTGAAAATGAATATGATGCTAAGGTATTAATAGAATTTTTAAAGTCAGAACGAATTGGAAGACTAACATTTTTACCTCTTAATAAAATAAATAAACATGATTCAAATTTTAAATTTGAGGATCCTAAAATTTTGGCTATTGCTTCAGAATTAATTAACTGTGACAAAAAGTTTAAGGGCCTTATAAATCACTTTTTAAATAATACATTAGTAGTTTATAATCTTGAAGATGCAATAGAAGTTTCTAAAAAATATAATAGGTATAGAATTGTCACCCTTGACGGAGAGATATTTAACTCATGGGGATCTATAGTAGGCGGATATACTGGAAAATCTTCTAATACAGAAATATTAAATAGAAACAATAAGATTTTAGAACTTGAAAAAGAAACTAAACAGATGTCAAATGAAAAAGAGAAATTAATTAAAGAACTTAAGAAATTGGACATCTTAATAAAAAATTACCATGAAGAACATAAGCTTATTGAAGTAGAAAAAAATATAGAAGAAAAAGAAAAGATTGAATTAGAAGAAAAAATTCAAATTCTTTCCAATGATATAAAAGTAAAACAATCATTATATGAAAAAGCTGTTAGTAAGTATGAAAGCATATTAAATATTTCTTTTGAAGAATTAGATTTAGAAAATCCTGAAAGCATAAAAGAAGAAATTCAAAGACTAAGTATAGAGAATGATGAGTTGAAATTAAAGTTTGAAAACAATAACTCTGAAAATAGAAAACAAGAAATCGAAAAGATAAATATTAACTCTAAAATAGAGAGCTTAGAGAGGGATTTAAATATCTTATTAAATAAAGAAAAAGATATTAAAAATGAAAATGAAGATTTTTCTTATAGACTTAAGCTTGATATGGAGTCTAAAGAAAAAGTAGAATTAGATTTGAGAGTTAATAGAGAAAATATTGAAAAATACAATTCTGAACTTAAAGTTTTAAATAGAAAGATTATTGAAATTCAAAATATTTTAGAAGAAAATGAAGTTGATTTCAAATCGAGACAAAATGAACTTTTGGAAAGAAGAGAAGAGCTACGAGACAATAAGGAGATAAATGTAAAATTAGAATACTCAATGGGGTTGAATTTTGAAAAAATTGAAAATTTAAATTCAAATATTTCTAGAATACGTAATAATTGTCTTGAGGAGTATTCGGTTTATATTGATAAGTTTACGTTAGTAGAAGAGGTAGAGGAACCTTCAAGAAAAGAACTTAAAATATTAAAAAAAGATTTAAGAGAACTTGGTTATTTCAGTGTAGATACAATTGAAGAATTTAAAATCGTTGATGAAGACCTTAATTTTCTTTTAAACCAGAAGAACGACTTGATGAAATCTAAAAATGATATTGAGGAGATAATTAAAAATCTTAACAAGGAAATGAAAGAGATGTTTACAACATCGTTTAAAGATATAAATGGTAGATTTCAAAAGATTTTTAAAATTCTTTTTGATGGAGGAAATGCAGAGCTTAAGTTAGAGGGAACAAATCCTTTAGAGTCTGGAGTTGAAATAGTTGCAGAGCCTCCTGGAAAAAAATTACAAAGTTTGACACTTTTATCTGGGGGAGAAAAAGCACTTACAGCAGTTGCTCTTCTATTTGCTATTTTTGAGACAAGACCATCGCCTTTTTGTATTTTGGACGAGATAGATGCGGCACTTGATGAAGCAAATATTTTCAGATACACAAATTATTTAAAATCATTAACAGATTCAACTCAATTTATCATGATATCCCATAGAAAAACTACAATGGAGATTGCAGATGTGCTATATGGGGTAAGTATGGAGGAAGAAGGAGTTAGTAAAGTTATTTCCTTAAAATTAAAGTAGGAGGAACTATGTTAGAAAGTTTTTTTAATAAGTTTAAGAAAAACAAAGAAAAAATTGAAGATACTAAAGAAGAAGTAGAAAAAAGTTTAAAAGATATAACAGAAGAGTCTAAAAATATTCAAGAAAATATCGAAAATATAAAGGATTCTATCAAAGAAGATTTAGATTCTGAAGTGGATTCAAAAGAAGATTTAAAAGAAAATGCTTCTGAAAATGAATCTATTATCGTTGAAGAACAGGGGAAAATAGAATTAGAAGAAGATTCTGAAATTGAAAAAGAAAAAGTTATTGAAAAGTCAGAAGAAGTAAAAGTAGAAGAGACCAAAGAGAAAGTAGAAAAAAAGGGTTTCTTTAACAATCTTTTCAGTGGCCTTCAAAAAACAAGAGACAACATCTCAAATAAAATCGACAGTGCATTGGCAAGGTATCAAAAAGTTGACGAAGAACTTTTTGAAGAACTTGAAGAAATTTTAATATCTGCAGATATAGGTGTAGAGTCAACAATGCATATTATGGATGAACTTGAAAGCCAAGTTAAGCTTAAAAGAATTAAAGATCCTAAAGAAGTAAAAAATATGTTGATGAATATTATGATTGAAAAACTTGAAGAAGCAAATCTTGATAATAGCATGAATATAAAAGATACTCCTTTAATTATGCTTGTTATAGGTGTGAATGGAGTTGGAAAGACAACTACTATAGGAAAACTTGCATCAAAATATAAGACGGAAGGAAAATCTGTAACTCTTGTTGCTGCAGATACATTTAGAGCCGCTGCCATAGAGCAATTAAATGAATGGTCTAATAGAGCAGGTGTAGATATAATATCTCACCAAGAGGGAGCAGATCCAGCATCTGTTGTATTTGATGGAATAGCATCAGCAAAATCTAAAAATACTGACATCCTTATTTGTGACACCGCAGGAAGGCTTCACAATAAAAAGAATCTTATGAATGAATTAGAAAAAATTCATAGAATTGTAGATAGGGAATACCCTGATGCAAGAAAAGAAGTTTTATTGGTGGTTGATGGAACGACTGGACAAAATGCAATTTTACAAGTAAAACAGTTTAAAGAGGTTGCTGATATAACAGGAGTTGTTATAACTAAACTTGATGGTACTGCTAAGGGAGGAATGGTATTTCCAATAGAATCAGAATTTAACATTCCAATAAAATATATTGGAGTAGGAGAGCAAATAGATCAACTTATGGAATTTAATCCAAAAGATTTTATTTCTGCAATATTCAGTTAGCTACTTTATTGCAATGAATTATAACATTTGTTAAAATGAAATGGGGGATAATATGTTGAATAAAAATAAATTTGAAAATGGAACTGTAAAGATATCAAACGAGATTATAAACAAAATTGCAAGCACATCTACATTAGAAATTGAAGGAGTAGCAGGGCTTGCAGGTGGATTAGGAGAAAGAATCACCGACGGCATAAGAGGTGCTTCAAGAGCTGTACAAGTGAATGTTGGTAGAGATTTTGTGAATATTAATGTAAATGTAATTTTAAAAATGGGAGTTAGAATTCCTGAGGTTTCAAGAAATATTCAAGAAAAAATAAAAGAAAATGTAGAAAACTTTACAGGTTTGAATGTGTCACAAGTAAACACAAGTGTTGTTGGTATATATTAGATTTTATCCCTCTTGTGATAAGAGGGATTTTTTATGGAGGAATTTTGAATAGAAAAGAAGCCAGAGAATGGATTGTAAAATTTATTTTCCAAATTACTATTAATGAAGTATTTGACAAAGAAGATGTCGAAGTGTTTATTAATCACTTTGAGATAGATGAAAAACATAGAGATTTTATAGAGAGTTCAATTTTTTCGATAATAGATAATCTTGATGAAATTGATGAAAAAATAAAAGATAATTTGATAGGATGGGACTTTAATAGGCTATATTGTATAGATAAGTCCATATTAAGAGTTGCTACAAATGAAATTATTTATGATGATAATATTCCAGATAGAGTTGCTATTAACGAAGCTGTTGAGATAGCAAAAAAATATTCATCGGAAGACTCCTATAGATTTATAAATGGCGTATTAGGAAGTATTTCAAAAGGTGAGGTTAATGAATAGTAAAGCCTTTACTGTATCAGAAATAAGTAAATATATTTCAACTCTATTAAAAAGAGATCCTATGCTGATAAATGTATTTGTTGAGGGAGAAGTCTCTAATTTTAAAAAATCTTCTGGAAATATCTATTTTAGCCTAAAGGATGAAGAAGCTTCGATTAAATGTATTATTTTCAGAAATATGGAGATTTCTAAAACTTTACAACTTTCAGATGGAGATAAGATTTCGTTGAGAGCAAGTGTAATAACATATGAGAAGGGCGGTTATTATCAGCTCCTCGTTAAAGAAGTTATAAACACAGGTATTGGAGATATCTATAGACAATATGAATTACTGAAAGAAAAATTTAAAGAGTTAGGTTACTTTGATGAAAGTCATAAACGTCAGATAACTAAAATGCCTAAGAATATTGGAGTAGTAACATCACCTAACGGGGCTGCTATTAGAGATATTATCACAACTATAAGAAGAAGATTTCCAATTGTAAATATATATATTTATCCAGCAATAGTACAAGGACAGAATGCACCGAAGAGTTTGATAAACGGGATAGAAGTTTTAAATTCCTATGAATTTATAGATTTTATTGTAATAGGTCGAGGGGGAGGTTCCTTTGAAGATTTAAATTGCTTTAATGATGAAGAATTACTTTTAAAGATATTTAACTCAAAAAAACCAATAATTTCTGCAGTAGGTCATGAAGTAGATAATATGCTATCCGATTTTGTTTCAGATTTAAGAGCAGCTACTCCAACAGCAGCCGCAGAACTTTGTACGCCAAATCTTGTGGATTTAAAAGAAAACTTGAATAAGAAATTAAATTTAATTGAGAAGGCTTACTCTAATTACTTTATAGAAGAGAGAAAAAAGTTGGATTATTATTTTAGTTTGATTAAAGTCTACAACCCATTAGATAAGATATGCAAATTGAAAGAAGAAAATCAAAAGTTAAATCTTAGAATAGATAGGCAAGTTAAGCTAAATATAATTAAAGAAAGAGACAGGTTAGAAAAATTTAGTATATACCTAATGGAACATAATCCAATTCAAAGAATTGAGTTGACAAAGGACGAATTAAACAATATTAAAAAAATCATAAAGATAAAAACATTTGCAAAACTAAATCAGGAAAGATTGAAATTAAAAGAATTGCAAACAAGGGTTGAATTGCATAATGATTTAAGGATAAAAAAACTTGGGTATATTAGAGCTACATCAAAAGGCGCATATATCAACTCAGCAAAGAGCTTAAAAGTTGGAGAGTTATTAGAACTTCATTTTGAAGATGGTATAGCTACTACAGAAGTAAGGAGTATTGAAAATGGAAAATAATTTTTCAAACTATGAAGATAGTTTAAATAGATTGGAAGAAATATTGGAAAAGCTTGAAGATGACAATATTACTTTAGAAGAAAATGTTAAACTTTATGAAGAGGCACTAATGCATCATAAAAAATTAATGGAAATATTAGATAGGGAAGAGGGTAAAATTAGAATGATGACAGAGGATGGAGAGTCTGATTTTGACCCAAATATATTAAATAGTGATGAATAATTTTATTGAAGAATTTGAATTAAGAAAGAGATTTATAAACAAAGGACTTAAAAGTATTTTTAACGATAAAAATATTTTAGAAGATGGTTCATTTTATTCTTTGATGAATAACGGCAAGAGACTTAGACCGATTTTATTCGTTGAGTTCTATAGTCTATTTAAAGAAGTTGATGAACCTTGTAAAGATTTTGCGTATGCAATAGAATTAATTCATAACTACTCACTTGTTCATGATGATCTTCCAGCTATGGATAACGACGATATGAGAAGAGGCAAACCAACTGTTCATAAAAAATTTGGTGAAGATATGGCTATATTAATTGGAGATGGTCTTCTCAACAAGAGTATGGAAAAAATTCTTATGGCAATATCAAAATCAGACAATAAAGATAATTTTATTGAAGCTTCAAAATATTTTTATTCCCAATCAGGCTATGATGGAATGATTTATGGACAGGTTTTAGATATTCAAAATAAGCTTGAGAATAAGTCAGATTTTTTTGATATGTATGATAAAAAGACTTGTGGACTCATCAAAGCTTCTTGCAAATGCGCTGCAATAACGGCAGGAGCGACTAAAGAAGAAATATCTCTATCAGAAGAGTTTGGGTATAATTTTGGAATAGCATTTCAACTTAGGGACGATATGCTTGATTATGAGGAAGATTTAGAATCTTCGAAACTTACTTATGCAACTTTAATTAAAGATAAGGAAGAGATTATAGACCTTATTCATAAGCATTCAAAAAAAGCTATGAAATGTCTAAAATCTTTAAATAAAAACACAGATTTTTTAGAGAATTTGACGAAGGAATTTATTAATCGAGATATATAGGAGCTTTTTAAGCTCTTATTATCATATTCATATAAGTTACTTTGGCAAAATCAAAGAGATTACATATATTAAAAGATATACTTATGTAAGGAGTATTATATGAAAAAATATGCAAGACAAAGATTGATTCTTGACTTGGTTGATAAGTATGAAATAAGAACACAAGAAGAATTATCAGAATTACTTGAAGAAAATGAAGTTTTTGCTACTCAAGCAACCATATCAAGAGATATAAAGGAATTAAGAATTACAAAAGTACAGACAAAAGACGGGGAATATCACTATTCTGTGATAGATACTGTTCATGATTCTTTAAATGAAAGACTTGATAAGATTTTTAAATCAGCAGTTCTAAGTATTGAACACAATGGTGAAATGGTTATCGTAAAGACTATTTCTCATACTGCAACTGTTTCAGCTGTACCAATTACAAATGCGAAGATAAAGCATATTAGTGGTATTCTATCAGGAAATGATATAATTTTTATAGCAGTAGATGATAAAAACAAACTTGATGAAGTTGTAGATGAGATTAAAGCATTGATGAAATAAAGAGAGGAACAATGTTAGCTGAACTTTATATTCAAAATTTTGTTATTATTGAAAAGTTGCAAGTTGAATTCGATTCAAATTTCAATGTAATCACTGGTGAAACTGGAGCAGGTAAGACAATACTTGTAAATGCACTTAAGCTTCTGATAGGGGACAGATTTCAAAAGTCTTATATTGGTAAATATGGAAATTCTTCAATTGTAGAAGGAAAATTTATTATATCATCAGAAGAAAAATTAAATAGATTTAAAGAGATGGGGTATGAATTAGAAGATGGTGTTCTCATTGTAACAAGGGAATCACAGAAGTCAGGAATAAGTAACAACAGAATTAATGGTAGAAATGTTACTTTAAGCTTTTTAAAAGAAATGATGAAAGATCTTATAGATATTCATAGTCAAAATGAAAATCAAACCCTTTTGAACAAATCTAACTATATAAAAATATTAGATGATTTCAGTCCAGAAGGAAACAAAAATATTTTGAATGACTTAGATAAAAAACTTAAGGAATTACAAAATTTAAAAAAAGAACTTTCAAGTCTTAGCTTAAGTTCTGAAGAAATAGATAGAGAAAAGGATATTTTAAGGTTTCAGATTGAAGAGTTAGAGAGCATTGACTTGGAAAATTTTGATGAAAGAGAAATTGAAAATGAATTTAAGGTTCTTAGTAATATCGATAGGATAAAAATGTCTATATCAGGCATATCTGAAAACTTAAAGGGTAGTGAATTTGGAAACTTTGATGTTTTAGGCTCTCTATCTGAGATTGTATCTGAGCTTTTGGAGTTAAAAGAGCTGGATTTGGATTTAACTGAAATATCTGATAGAATAGAGTCTTCATACTATGAACTTGAAGATGTTTATAGAGATATAGAAAACTATCAAAACGGCTTGTACTATGATGAAGAAAAATTACATTTACTTGATGAAACCATATTGAATATTACAAATCTGAAGAGAAAATATGGATCAGATATTTCAGAATTAATAGACTTTAGAGAAAAATCTAAGGAAAGACTTGATATATTAGAAAAGATAGAAGAAAATATTGAAATACTGAATAAAGAGATTAATAAAAAGCATTTGGATTGTAAAAATCTATGTAGTAGGCTGACAGATATACGAAAGAAAGTAAGCAAAAATCTTGAAAAGGATATTCTTAAAAATGTAAAAGGCTTAAATATGCCAAATGCAAAGTTTTCTATTGTTTTTTTTGAAGATGAAAAAATCACGTCAATGGGAAAGGACATAGTGGAGTTTAATATCTCTACAAATGTGGGTCAGCCGTTGATGCCTTTGAATAAAGTTGCTTCTGGAGGAGAGCTTTCAAGAATAATGTTGGCATTAAAAACATCCTTAGCTTCAGTGGACAATGTGGATACTTTGATATTTGATGAAGTTGATACTGGTATTAGTGGACGAACAGCTATTCTTGTTGGAGAGAAGTTACAAATGATTTCAAAGTCCAGACAGATAATAACAATATCACACCTTGCACAAATAGCATCACTTGCATCATCGCATATGCTAATAGAAAAAAGTGAGCGTGATTTAGATACAATTTCAAATATCAGAGCTATAGATGAAAAAGAGAGAGTAATGGAAATTTCCAGGTTAATAGGAGGAATTGACATAACTGAAAATACAATCAAACAGGCAGTTGATATGATTGAACAGGGCAAGTTCCAATTTAACGAAGGAGAGAAATAAGATGAGTAAAGAACAGACGATAAAATCTGAAATGATATATGAAGGTAGAATCTTAAACTTAAGAGTTGATACTGTCGAACTTAAGAATAGAAAATATTCAAAAAGAGAAATAGTTGAACATGCGAATGCAGTTACAATAATTGCATTAAAGGATGAAAAAGTCATATTTGTTCGTCAATATAGGAAAGCTGTTGACAAAGAGTTAATTGAACTTCCAGCTGGACTTATTGAGTCGAATGAGCTTCCTAAAGAAGCCGCTAAAAGAGAGTTACAAGAAGAAATAAAATTTGATGCAAAGGATTATGAATATCTATTTGACTCATATTCATCTCCCGGATTTACAGATGAAAAGATGTCATATTTTTTAGCAACTGAATTATTTCCAAGTCCATTAGAAGGTGATGAAGGAGAAGACTTAAAGATAGAAGAGTACTCATTAGAAGAGGCGTTGAATATGATTGAAGAAGGTAAAATTGAAGATTCAAAGACGATTATAGGATTGCTATATTTAAAGAGTAAAAGGGATAAAAATGTTTAATTTACAAACTATATTAACTTATATAGTAATTTACTCAGCACTATTAGTATCTTTAATATTACATGAAAACGCACATGGAGTAGCGGCACTTTACATGGGAGATACCACGGCAAAGGATAGTGGAAGATTATCTTTAAATCCATTAAAACACTTGTCTCCACTTGGGACGTTATCACTCTTAATATTTCATTTTGGATGGGCGAAACCTGTACCAATAAACCCCTATAATTTTAGAAAAAAGAAATTGGGTAATTTCTTAGTTTCGATTTCAGGAGTTATAACCAATTTTTTGCTCGCTTTTATATCTCTTGTAATATTTAATTTTGTGATATCAAGAGTTGATGCGAATCCCTATTTAATTTTATTTGTTAAGTCTATGGTACAATACAATGTGCTATTGGGAGTATTTAATTTAATACCATTACCTCCACTTGATGGTTCAAAGATTGTAATGACATTTTTACCAGATAAAGTAAATTATAAATTGCTTAGTGTGGAAAGATATACAAATATGATATTGATTGCACTTATTTTTACAGGTGCAATTTCAAAAGTTGTACTCTCTATGTCAGATTTTGTTTTAAAATTTATGTATGGTTTGTTGGGGTAAAGTATGTATAAGATAGAAACTGATTATTTTCAAGGTCCATTTGACCTCTTGTTAAGTTTAATTGAAAAAAATAAGATAGATATTTATACTGTAAAATTAAGTGACATAACTGAAGATTTCTTAAGGGAAGTTGAAGAATTAAAGACTATAAATCCTGAAAATATAGCAGATTTTATTTTTTTAGCAAGTACATTACTTGAGATAAAGTCAAAAAAATTACTTCCAAAAAATGAGTTTTTAGATGAAGAAGAAACTGTTACAGAAGAAATGATATTAACAAGGCTTAGAGAATATAAAAAGATTAAGGAACTTTCACAAGAGTTACAAAAGCATAAAGATAAAGCGGACAGTTCATATCCTAAGTTGCAGGAAGATTTGTCCGATTTTTTTGAAAACAAAACAGAGAACAAAATAATTGGAGATGGATTAATACTCTACAACGAATTATTTAAAGTGATAAGTAGAATTGATAAGAGGCAAAAGAATTTAGAAAAGTTTGATATCTTGAAAAGAGAAGAATTTTCTGTTGATGAATATATGAGTATCATAAAAAACAAGTTAATTCCAGGAAAGAAAATGAATTTCTCTGATTTTTTCCATAATAATATGCACGTAAGCGAACTTGTAACTCTATTTCTTTCTATATTGGAATTGTTAAAAATAAATGAAGTGAAATTATATCAAGATGAAAACTTTGATGAAATATTCATAGAATTAAGGTGTGAAGATGAATTATAAGTCTATAATTGAGTCATTATTATATATATGGGGAGAACCCCTTTCATATAAAGAAATTGCAAAGATAATAGAAAAAACTCCAGGAGAAACTAAAAAGATACTTAAGGAGATGGTATCTGATTGTAATTCTTCAGACAGGGGAGTTGAGTTAAAACAATATGGTGACAATTTTCAATATGTTACAAAAGAATGTAACTTAGAATTTGTTAAGAAATTGGTCAATAAGAATGATAATAAAAACATTACAAATTCATCAATGGAAGTGCTTTCAATTATAGCTTATAAACAACCAATCACTAGAGTTGAAATTGAAGAGATAAGAGGAGTTAGATCTCAAGGACCTATCGACACTTTACTTTCAAGAGATTTGATAATGGAAGTTGGAAGACTTGAACAAATTGGTAGACCAATACTATATGGTACAACAGATGAATTTTTAAGAGTATTTGATTTGGTTGATTTAAAACATCTTCCTCAAAAAAATGAGGTAGAGCAATTATTTTTAGAGGTAAATAAAAGTGAGGATTAATAAGTATCTTGCACACAGTGGAGTTTGTTCAAGAAGGCAAGCTGACGAATTAATTTCACAGGGAAGAGTCAGTATAAATGAGGATGTAGTTAAAGAACTTGGGGTGAAAGTTTCTCCGGAAGATATAATAAAGTTAGACGGTAAAGAAGTAAAATTATCTAAAAAATTCGAGTATTTTCTTTTAAACAAACCTATTGGATATGTATCAACTGTAAAAGATCCACATGCAGAAAAAACTGTACTTGATTTGGTAAAATCAGAGGAAAGATTATATCCTGTTGGAAGACTTGATAAAGATAGTAGGGGAATAATTATTATTACAAATGATGGGGATTTGACTTATAAATTGACTCATCCAAAGAAGGATATATTTAAAACCTATGAGGTAATATTAGATAAAAAACCTAAAGAAGTGGATTTAAAAACCTTGATTAGAGGAATACCAATGGATGGATATTTGACAAAGAGATGCAAAATAAAAAAGATTTCTAATTATAATTATCAAATATCAATATCTGAAGGAAAAAATAGACAAGTTAGAAGAATGTTTAATTACATTGGATGCAAAGTTGTTGACTTAAAGAGAATTTCTATTGGAAAAATAAAAGATAATTATCTACCTGAAGGAAAATTTAGAAAACTTACAAAGGAAGAAGTAGATTATTTAAGGAGTTTATAATGTTAGTAGTTAAAGATTCAAATCCAAAGGATTTGGATTATTTTAAAGAAAAATATGATATTGAATTGAGTTTAAATTATAAAGTACCAGAAATATTTTTTACGCTTTTTGAAGATGAAAAAATAGTAGGATATAGCAAAATAGAAATAAATGGCAAAAATTGTTATTTAAGAGAGTTTAAAATAGTAGGTGACTTTGATTTTTTAGATAAAAATTTTTATCTTAGAGCAACTGCTTCTAAAGTTTATGATTTAGGATTTGAATATCTTAATTACGAAAATAAAAATTTGGAAGAGTTACTTCCTGAATCACCAATTCATATTTTAGATTTCTTAAAAGGAAGTTGTTGTAATGATTAAAAACTGCAAGGGAATATTGGATTTATTTTTACAAGATTATAAAGGGAAAAATTTAGTAGCTGTTGATATGACCCTTGGAAATGGAAATGACTTAAGAAAACTTGTTAATATTTTAGGAAATGAAAGTAAATTTTATGGATTTGACATTCAGGATATTAGTATTCAAAATACAATAGAAAAATTTAATGAAAAAGAGTTAAGTAATATCAATCTTATTTTAGATAGCCATGAGTACATAGATAAATACGTAAAGGAAAATATAGATATTTCAGTTTACAACTTAGGTTACCTACCAAAAGGTGATAAAAAAATTGTTACAAACTATAAAAAGGTGATTAATAGCCTTGAAGTATTACTTGAAAAGCTAAATCCAAATGGTAGGGTGTTTATTACATTCTATCCTGGACATCCATCTGGATTGGAAGAAGCAATACATATTGAAAAGTATTTAAAAGAATTAAATCAAAAGGAGTTTGAAATTATTAAATTTGATTTTATAAATCAAAAAAACAATCCTCCTTTTCTTATTACATTGGAGAAAATAAAATGAAGGAAGTTATAGTTATTGGCGGCGGTCCTGCTGGAATGATGGCTGCTATTGCAGCAAAAAATGAAAATAATAATGTAACAATAATCGAAAAAAACGAAAAGCTTGGTAAAAAGCTATATATCACTGGCAAGGGAAGATGTAATATAACAAATTATAAAGACATATCTGAATTCTTCCCACAAATTAATAGAAATGAAAAATTCATGTACTCTGCATTTTATTCATTTAGCAACATGGATATTTTAAACTTGTTGAATGAATACGGTTTGGAATATAAAGTTGAAAGGGGAGATAGGGTTTTTCCATCATCAGACAAATCCTCGGATGTTATAAAAACATTTAAAAAAATATTAAATGACAAACAAATTAATCTTATTTTCGATGAAGACATAAGGTATATAGAAAAGGCTGATGATATATTTAAGCTTTATTCAAAGAATAATAGCTTTTCTTGTGATTATCTTGTAATTGCAACTGGTGGAAACTCTTATAAGTCAACAGGTTCAACTGGTGATGGCTATAAGTTTGCAAAAAATTTTGGAATTGAAGTAACTGACATCTACCCAGGTCTTGTGGGACTTAATTTAAATAGCTCAATTCATAAAGAACTTTCTGGAGTTAACCTAAAGAATGTAGAAGTTACATTAAATAAAAATGGGAAGCCTTATAAAAAAGAATTTGGAGAAGCATTATTCACTCACTTTGGAATATCTGGGCCAACCATATTAAGCCTATCTTCATTAATCTATCCAAAGGAGAAGTGTTCATTATCAATAGATTTGAAACCTGGTTTGAATTATAATCAGTTAGATGATAGAATAAATCGAGATTTCAATAAGTATATCAATAAGGATATTGAAAATGGTTTAAAGGATCTATTAATCAAATCATTAATCAAACCTATTTTAGAATTGTCTAATATTCCAAGGGATAAAAAGATAAATCAAATTACTAAAGAAGAAAGACATAGGCTTATAAAAAACATTAAAGGCCTTGAATTTAATATAAATGATATAAGAGATTTTAATGAGGCCATAATAACCAGAGGTGGAGTGGAAGTTAAGGAAATAGACTCATCAACAATGGAGTCTAAAAAGATAAAAAATTTGTATTTTGTTGGTGAAGTTATAGATGTAGATGCCTTTACTGGAGGATATAACTTACAAATAGCCTACTCTACAGGATTTCTTGCAGGAAGTAACATAAAGGACGATTGTAATGATAATTAACAATTTAAAATTAGAAGGCAAAAGTAGCAAAGATATCGCAAATCTTATTTATGAAGAATTAAAAAATATAGACACTACTAAAAATGATGTGCTTATTACAATTCCTGAAATGTACCAAGAAGTTTCAAACTACCTGGACAAGTATGACTTTGAAGGATTTGTAAAGACATCAACTTTAGAAGATGAAGACAATAATGATATTTCCATAGACATAGTAGAAAAAGAAAACTTTGTTGTTGCAATTGATGGACCATCAGCTTCAGGAAAAAGCACAGTAGCTAAGGAAATTTCTAAAATACTTGGTATAAATTATTTAGATACAGGAGCTATGTATCGTGCATTCACCTATTATCTTCTAAAGGAAAATATTAGTTTAACTGAAGAAGAAATAAAAAAAGTTATTGGAAATATAAATATTGACTTTGAAAAAGACAGTGTTATTTTAAACGGAGAAGATATTTCTAAAGAAATAAGAGGGGACGAAGTTACAAAAAATGTTTCAAGGGTTTCTGCAGTCCCTATTGTTAGAGAAGTACTGGTTGATTTACAAAGAAATATTTCTAAAGGTAAATCTATAGTTTTGGACGGAAGGGATATAGGAACTGTAGTTTTTCCTGATGCAAAGTATAAATTTTTTATAACTGCAACAGCCGAGGAAAGAGCCATGAGACGCTATAAAGATGAAAAATCTTCTTTAGACAAAAGCTATGAAGAGATATTAGAAGATTTAAAAGCAAGGGATATCATAGACTCAAACAGGAAAATCTCACCTCTTAAACAAGCGGAGGATGCACATTTCATTGATAGTACGGAAATGACTTTAAAAGAGGTTGTAGAAAAGATTATAAATATAATAAGAGGTATAGATGTATAAATTTTTAAAAGTTTTTTGTGGAGGTATGCTTCAATTATTTTTTAAATTTGAAGTGTACGATAAAGATAAAATTCCAAAAGATGGTCCTTTAATAATTTGTGCAAATCACACAAGTTTGCTTGATCCGGTTGTTCTTGCACAGGTTTGTGATAGAAAGATTTATTTTATGGCTAAAGAAGAACTATTTCATAAGCCTATACTAAGTCATATTTTAAAAAAACTTGGAGCATTTCCAGTTAATAGATCAAAAACTGATTTAAAAAGCGTAAGAACAGCTATGTCTATATTAAAAAGAGGGGATGTGCTTGGCATATTCCCAGAAGGAACCAGAGTTAAAACTGTATCTGTTGAAAACATTAAAGAGGGTGTTGGAATGATTTCAAATAGAACGGGATCACCTATACTACCAGTCTATATAGATACTGATTACAAGTTGTTCAGACCTATAAAGGTAACTTTTAGAGATTTAGTTTATCCAGAAGATTTTAAAGAATTTGGAAGGGATATTAATAAAGAGCTTACAATGGAAGTTTATAAAAAAATATATAATATTGAGGAGTAGTATGGAAATTCTAATTGCAGAACATTCAGGATTTTGTTTTGGCGTGAAAAATGCCGTAGAAAAAACTGAAGAGACACTAAATTCTAATAAAGATACAATTGCAACGGGAGATTTGATTCATAATCCTCAAGAAGTTAATAGACTAAAGGGATTAGGTTTTAAAATTGAAGATAATCCACCTAAAACAGATAAAAATTCAAATATAATTATTAGAAGTCATGGAGAAACTTTATCAAATATAGAAAAGTATAAAGAATTAGGATACAATGTTATAGATTGTACATGTCCTGTGCTTTTATCAATTTATAAAAGGATTCAAAAGGCTGAGGAAGAAGGATATAAGATAGTTATAATAGGTAAGAGAGAACATCCAGAAATTAAAGCTATGGCTGGACATTTAAAGAAAGAGCCTATCATAATTTACTCAGAAGATGAAGCAAAAAAAGTAGTTGGACTTGACAAATTATATATAATTTCACAAACTACAAACATTTACGAGAAATTTTTTGAAATATCTGATATAATAAAGGATAGCAATACTAATGTAGTGATAAAAAATACAATATGCAATGCAACTAAGAATAGACAACAGGCGACTGTTGAACTTGCCAAGGTGGTGGACGCAATGGTCGTTATAGGAGGAAGAACAAGTTCAAACACTAACAAGCTCTTTGAATTGTCCAAAAAGCATTGTAAAAATACATTTATGATTGAAACCATAGATGATTTATCTTTACAAGAAGTATGTAAATATAATAAAATAGGAATTACGGCAGGTGCATCCACACCTGCTTGGATAATTGAGGAGGTTGTTCAAGTAATGGATAATTACAGCAAAGACGAATTTATGGAGCAAGTTGAGGGTAGTATAACAAAGATATACCCTAAAGACGTGGTTAAAGGTAGCGTTATTTACGTTACTGATTCTGAAGTTATGGTGAATATAGGATATACTTCAGATGGAATAATTAAGCAAGATGAGCTTTCATCTGATCCTAATGCTAAACCTAAAGATCTTTTTAAAGAAGGTCAAGAAGTTGAAGTTTATGTTATCAAGCTTGATGATGGTGAAGGTAATGTAGTGCTTTCAACAAGAAGAGTAGAAGGATTAAAGAATTGGAGAAAGTTAGTAGAAATTTCTGAAAATGATGAAACAGTTGAAGCTAAGGTTACTAAAGTTGTTAAAGGAGGACTTTTAGCAACTGTATTTGACATCAACGCTTTTATTCCTGGATCCCAAGTTGCTACTACTTTTGTCAAGGATTTATCTCCTTATGTTGGTGAGACTTTAGAATGTAAAATTATCAACTTAGATGAAAAGAAGAGAAGACTTGTTTTATCAAGTAGAGTTATTGAAGAAGAAAAACTTCAAAAGAAACTTGACGAAGCTTGGGAAAATATTGAAGTTGGTAAGGTAATAGAAGGAAAAGTTGAAAGATTAACTGATTTTGGAGCTTTTGTCGACATAGGAGGAGTAGATGGTTTAATTCACATCTCTGATATTTCATGGAAGAGAATAAATCACCCATCAGATGTTCTAAAAGTAGGCGACGAAATAGAAGTTAAAATATTAAGGGCAAATAAAGAAAGAAATAGAATTTCTCTTGGCTTAAAACAGTTAACAAAGAAACCTTTTGAAGAATTTATGGAAAACAACAAAGAGGGAGACATCGTTAAGGGAGAAGTTGTTAATCTATTAGACTTTGGTGCTTTCGTAAGACTTCAAGAAGGGGTTGAAGGTTTAGTTCACGTTTCTCAAATTTCATATGAACATGTAGAAAAACCATCAGATGAGCTTAATATCGGCGACGAAATAGAAGCTAAAATATTGGAAATAAATCCTGAAAGCAAAAGAATAGCTCTAAGCATAAAAGAAACCAAAGAAAAACCTGAAGTAAAACCAAGACCTCAACCAAAGAGAGTTCAAAAACCTAAACAAGAAAAAGTTCCTGAATATGAAAATCAGGAGTTAGAACATAATCTGGGAGATTTAATTGCGGCTAAGCTTGACGAAAGCGAAGATAGCGAAGAATAATTAAAAAAGGTAGAGTTAGCTCTATCTTTTTTTATTCATTGTTTGTTGATGTTTAATCTTATTGGGTATCATTTTATTAAGTAGATAATAAGGAGAGCTTATATGAATACCAGAGTTAAACAAGAAGAATTTGAAATTAACTACCTATCTGAATATGCAGCTAAGAGTAGATTTTCAAAAAGAAAATATACTGAAGAGGAGGATTTCTTTAGAACTTCTTTTCAGAGAGACAGAGATAGAATAATCCATTCAAAATCCTTCAGAAGATTGAAACACAAGACTCAAGTTTATATTTCTCCTGAAAAAGATCATTACAGAACAAGGTTAACCCATACTCTTGAAGTTGCTCAAATTGCAAGAACTATTTCAAGAGCTTTAGAACTTAATGAAGATTTAACAGAGGCGATTGCACTTTCTCATGATCTTGGGCATACTCCATTTGGTCATATGGGAGAGGATGCACTTAATTCATTACATCCTAAAGGGTTTAAGCACTATATGCAATCAAGTAGAATCGTAAAATATTTAGAGATCAGAAACAATAAAAAGGGTCTAAATTTAACAGATGAAGTTATAGACGGAATTGAAAATCACGCAGGTGATAAAAAGGCAATTACTTTAGAAGGTCGTGTTATTAAATTTGCCGATAGAATTGCGTATATTAATCACGATATTGATGATTCTATAAGAGCAGGTATTTTGACTGAAGAAGATTTACCTGAAAACATACGTGAAATGTTTGGGAATTCTCCATCTGAAAGAATTAATAATATGGTTGTCAATGTAATTAAGGAAAGTTTTGGGAAAAATGATATCATTATGAGTGATGAAGAATACAAACTAATGATGCAACTTCGTAAATTTATGTTTGAAGAAGTTTATTTTAATCCAATAGTCAAACAAGACGAGGAAAAAGCAAAGGATTTAATCGAAAGACTATATCTGTATTTTATGAAACATTTTGATAAATTACCTAAAGAACATTTAGAACTTTATAAGACAAGTGATGAGTTAAAAAGTTCAACTAAAGAGGATATAGTGACAGATTATATTGCTGGAATGACAGATACTTTTGCCATACAGGAATACAAAAATATATTTATTCCTAAACAATGGCATATATAATGGAGGAAAAATGGCTTATATACCTGAAGAAAAAATTCAAGATATAAAAGATCAACTGGATATTGTAAATATTATTTCAGATTATGTGGAATTAAAACCTTCAGGTCAGAACTACATAGGACTATGTCCTTTTCATAACGAAAAAACTCCTTCTTTTACTGTATCAAGAAACAAGGGAATATTTCATTGTTTTGGATGTGGAGCCGGTGGAGACTCTATAACTTTTATTATGAAAAAAGAAAATTTAAATTATATTGAAGCGATACATTTTTTAGCTGATAAATTGGGAATTTTTCTTGATACAGGCAATGTAGATAAAGAGCTTTATGAGCATAGGAAAGCTCTACTTAGAATAAATGAAGAAGCCAAGTATTATTTTTTTCAACAGCTTTTAACTTATGAATTGCCCAAACAGTATTTATCCAATAGAGGGTTAAATAAATCTGTAGTCAATAAATTTATGTTAGGGTATGCGCCAGATGGATTTGATAATTTACTTAATTACTTTAAAGATAAAAATGTAAGTACAGACGACTTGTTAGAGCTTGGACTAATTAAAAAGTCAGCAAGCGGTCATTTATATGATGCATATAGAAACAGACTTATTTTTCCGATTACTAATAACAGGAAAGAAGTAATAGGATTTGGTGGTAGAACTCTGGTTGATGATAGAGCTAAATATATAAATTCCCCAGAGTCCATAGTATATCACAAGTCAAAAAATCTATATGGAGTTACAAATTTTAATTCAATTTCTAAAAAAGACAAGGTTGTTATAGTTGAAGGTTATGTCGATGTAATATCTTTATACAATTATGGAATTGATTATTGTGTAGCTTCATTAGGGACGGCTCTTACAAAAGAACAAGCTAAATTAATCAGTAGATATACAAAAAATATATATTTATGCTATGATGGAGATTCAGCTGGTCAAAAAGCGACAGAAAGAGCAATACAAATTTTTAAAGAAATTGATATACAAGCAAATGTTATAGAACTACCTGAACAGCTTGATCCTGATGATTATATAAAAAAATATGGAAAGGATTCTTTTGAAACATTAATAACAAATTCTTTGAATTCTATTTTATATAATTATACTAAATTACTGAAGAACTATGATTTAGAAGATATCAATAGTAAGAGTCAGTTCTTAGATGAACTTGTTAAACTTTTAAATGAGATAGATAACAAACTTGTCCAAGATGAATATTTAACAAGATTTTCAAAAGATTTAAATATTAATGTAGATAGTATAAAAACAGAGTTAACTAAACAGAAAAAATTTCAACCACCCTCTGTAAATGATGTACCTAAAGTAAACAAGGTGAATAGCAATTCTAAATTTATTTTTTTGGAAAGTATAAAATATTATCTTTTTAATAGCGATTTTGAATTGAGAAGTAAAATTTTGGACTCTACGAGTTTTTTGGAAGATGAAACCAAATTTTTTATACCTACAATTGTTTTTATAGAAGAAAATGAATTGTCAATTGATACAACTTTAAAAGAACTGGAAGAACTTAAAGGAGATAGCAACATCAAGAAAATTCTCAGAACTGTTTTATTTATACGAAATAGAGATTATTATACTGAGGAAGAAAATATTATAAGATTTTTAAACTCCCTTAAAAGGCATGTTTTAATTATAGAAAGAGATAATCTTAAAGAACAATTAATTCTTCTTCAAGAGAGTGAAGGATTATCTGAAGGTTTAGAAAAATCTTATACTGAACTGGCAAATAAAATATTTAAAATAGATTCGCTTTTGAAAAGTATTTAAAAGGGGAGGGTAATGTGAAGAACAGTAAATACACTAAAACTTATGAAGAGTATAGTGAAGAATTAGAAGGATTAAAAAAAGATATTTTTGAGGAACTTCTATCAATTGCATCAGATAATGACGATATGATTGAGTACGATAAATTTACAGGAATAGAGGGCTTTTCTGAATTAACAGATGATGAAATAGAAGAATTAAAGGAATATTTAGAAAAAGAAAATATAGAACTTTTAAAAGAAGATGAAATTGAGAGAGAAAATAATTCGTCTGATGGCGAAGATGAAGATTTAGATAATGAAAAAGATGATGAAGACATAGATGAAGAAGAAGACTATGATGAATCATCTGAATTAAATAAAGTCAAGAATTTAGCCGTTGATATAAAAGGCATTAGTGTAGATGATCCAGTTAAAATGTATTTAAAAGAGATCGGGAAAATATCTCTACTTACAGCAGAAGAGGAAGTGGAACTTGCTCAAAGAATGGAAAAAGGAGATGTTTATGCAAAGAGGAGACTTGCAGAAGCAAATCTCAGGTTAGTTGTAAGTATAGCTAAAAGGTATGTTGGTAGAGGGATGCAGTTCTTAGATTTGATTCAAGAAGGAAATTTGGGTCTTATGAAGGCTGTAGAAAAGTTTGATTATACACGTGGATTTAAATTTTCAACATATGCAACTTGGTGGATAAGACAAGCCATAACAAGAGCGATTGCAGATCAAGCGAGAACGATAAGAATTCCTGTTCACATGGTTGAGACTATAAATAAACTTGTTAGAATTGAGAGACAGTTAATTCAATCTTTAGGAAGAGATCCTACAAATGAAGAAATTGCAAAAGAAATGGGAATAGATGTAGAAAAAGTACGAGAAGTAAGAAAAATTGCTCAAGAACCCGTATCATTAGAAACTCCTATAGGAGAAGAAGAAGATAGTCACCTTGGAGACTTTATTGAAGATGAAACAGCAGTTGCTCCAGATGAAGCGGCAAACTACACTATGCTTAGAGAACAATTAGATGAAATATTGTCAACTCTTAATCATAGAGAAAGGAAAGTTCTTGAACTTAGATTTGGTTTAACTGATGGTACTCCAAGAACATTAGAAGAAGTAGGTAAAGAATTTAACGTAACGAGAGAAAGAATCAGACAGATCGAAGCTAAAGCCTTGAGAAAGTTAAAACATCCAAGTAGGAGTCAAAAATTAAGGGACTTTTTGGAGTAGATATGACAAGTAGATTAGAAAAAATAGTTGAATTTGTAGAGAATAATTCTATAGTTGCTGATATTGGAACTGATCATGGATTGGTTCCAATATATTTATCTAAAAATAGAATAGCTAAGAGGATAATTGGGATTGATGTAAGCGAGAAATCACTTTTAAAATTGAAATTAAAAATAGAAAATAATATGAAGTATCAAAATATTTATCCAATAGTTTCTGATGGCCTAAAAGCACTAAAACCATTTGAAGTGGATACCATAATTATATCTGGAATGGGAGGGATTTTGATTTCGAAAATTCTTAGTGATAGTCCAGAAGTTGCAAAGTCAGTAAATACATTAATACTCCAAGGAAATAATAATATCGAAGCGCTACGAAGATTTCTTCATGAAAATGGATATATTATTGCTGATGAATCTGATGTTTTTGAAAATAACAAATACTATCAGATATTAAAGGTCGAGTCTGGTTTAGAACAATATAAAAAAGATTATTATTATGAATTTGGAAAAATTTTGATTGAAAAAGGTTCCTGCAATTTAAATGAATTTATCAATTTAGAGATTAAAAAAATTGATAATATAATATATAATATAGAGGCCTTGAGTAAGGAAGACATGACTGAAAAAATCAATAACTTCAATGAAAGAAAAGAATATTTAAGACAGGTGACAAAAGAAATTGAAAGTAATCGAAGTAATTAATAAATTTGAAGAGGATTGTCCGTTAAGTCTGCAAGAAGACTGGGATAACTCTGGAGTTCAAGTAGACTTTAGCAAAGAAGTCTTAAAAGGTATTGTAATAGGTTTAGACCTTTCAAAAGAGTTGGTAGACTTTGCAATAGAAAAAAATATAAACTTTATATTTCTTCACCATCCATTCTTTTTTGAAGAAATTAAGTCTTTAGATTTTTATTCAAATAGAGGAAGAATTTTAGAGCTATTAGTTAAAAATAGAATTACAGTTTACTCTGCACACACAAACTTTGACAAAGTTAGTTTTGGTGTTTCGAATATTCTTGCAGAAAAACTGGGATTAAAGAATAATGAAGTTCTTTTTAAAGAAGAAGATTCCGAAAATGGTCTTGGAAAAAAATCTGAAATAGAAAAAATTAGCTTATTTAATATGGCAGAATTTGTTAAAGACAAGTTAAATTTAAGTAGTTTAGTTTCTTATGGAGATTTAAACGAAGAAGTTGAGAAAGTTGCTGTAATGGGTGGTAGCGGTGCTTTTGCAATAGATAAGTGCATTGATGAAAAAATAGATTTACTTATTACAGGAGATATAAAATACCACGACGGGCAGAAAGCTTTAGAAAATAATCTATCTATTTTAGATATAGGCCATTATAATTCTGAAATAGACTCTATAGATTTTTTATTTAAATACTTTTGTAAACTTGTGGAGGAAGAGATTTATATTTTTAAATTTGACATTTCAAAAAGAAAAATCATTTAGTATGTTATAATATTATGGAGTAGAAAAGATAATCGCGTGAAATAACGAGGAAAGTCCGTGCACCACAGAGCAGGATGCTGGATAACGTCCAGTGGGGGCGACCCTAAGGATAGTGCAACAGAGAGATACCGCCATTTATGGTAAGGGTGGAAAGGCGAGGTAAGAGCTCACCAGGACTTAGGCGACTAAGTTGCTATGTAAACCCCATTTGGTGCAAGATCAAGATGGAACAATGTAGTTGCTCGCTACACCATAGGTAGATCGCTTGACCTTATTGGTAACAATAAGGGTAGATAGATGATTATCAAAAACAGAACACGGCTTATTTTCTGGTCCTAAAAACTACCTTTAAAGGTAGTTTTTTTGTGCAAAAAAATATTATTAAAATAAATGAAAAGAGGATTTTACTATGAAATAAAAAAAGTAGTATATCATTTGATATACTACCTTGGAGGCGACACCCGGATTTGAACCGGGGGTAGAGGTGTTGCAGACCTTTGCCTTACCACTTGGCTATGTCGCCATATTGGAGCGGAAGACGGGACTCGAACCCGCGACCCTCGCCTTGGCAAGGCGATGCTCTACCACTGAGCCACTTCCGCAAATATTTCTTGGTGCCCAGAGCCGGAATCGAACCAGCGACACGAGGATTTTCAGTCCTCTGCTCTACCGACTGAGCTATCTGGGCGCATAATATAGATGTATTTGTTAATACTTGTCATTAAAAGATTATTTTATTATATCCCATCCGCTCATTCTTTTTTTGCTTCGCAAAGCCTAAGTCATTGCCGCCATTTCCTGTGGGAAATGGGACACTTACTTATACCGACTGAGCTATCTGGGCATATCTATTAAATTTTTATGTTAAGAAGTTTTTTAAAATATTTTTTTATTCCCCACTCGCTAATTTTTTTTTGCTTAGCAAAGCCTACGTTATTGGGTATATGTTGAAAAATCATATTTTATTTTAAATATTTAACTAACTACAAGCTTTATGATACAATAATTTTGTACAAAAGTCAAATTAAATTATATAAGAATTTGAAAATCATTATGTCATAGGTCTATGATGATAAAGTTTGGATACTTTTATAAAAATTATATCAGATTTTAGACTTTATTTCCAATTTCTTAAAGTATTTTTAGTGAAGATTTTATATTTTTACAACTTTATTAAACTCATGTTAGAACACATTAAATAGGGGTGAAAAAAATAAATCCATTTGTATTTAAAGATAGAGTTAAAGCCGTAATTGTAAGCTATAAAATAAGCGAAGGATTTAAACAGTTACTCAGTGATTTAAAAATAGATATTATAAAAACATTACCCATAGAAGAAATAGATGATCCAGTAAAGGATCATCCTGACATGGCAGTTCATCCTATAGATTATAAAAAAATTGTAGTCTATAATAAACATGAAACTTATTATAGAGAAAAATTAAAAAAATATGGCGTCGAAGTTATTCCATCATCAAATGAGTTAAATAAATTATATCCAAATGACGTAGCACTAAATGTTTCAAGGACCAAAGATTATTATTTTTACAAGGAAAACTGTATTGATTTAAATATAGAAAAAAATTTGTTGGGAAATTCGAAACCAATATTAGTTAAACAAGGTTACAGTAAGTGTTCATCTTTAATAATTGGTAAAGACACAGTTATAACTTCCGATAAAGGACTTTATAAAGCCTATTCGATTAATGGAATAAACTGTTATTTAATACCATTTGGAGATATTTATTTACCTGGATATGACACTGGGTTTATTGGTGGATGTGGTGGAATGATTTCAGAAGATGAATTATTATTTTATGGAAATTTAGAAAGATACAAATATAGTGACAAGTTAGTTGAAATACTTCAAAATGAAAATATAAAACATTATTATCCTAAGGACTGTGAATTTATAGATTTAGGTTCTATTATAGGTATTAGAGGAGGAATAAATGATTAAACCGAGTATTTTATCAGGTATGATGGAATTGTTGCCACAAGACCAGATATTATTTAATGAAATTAAAGATACGATTGAAGAAACGTTTAAAAAGTATGGTTTTTTACCACTTGACACCCCTGTTATGGAAAAGCAGGAGATACTTTTTGCTAAAGGTGGAGGAGAGACTTCTAAACAGGTATATGCATTTGAAAAAGGATCTTCCAAGATAGGTCTTAGATATGACCTAACTGTTCCACTTGCAAGATATGTTTCACAATATTTTAGTGATATTAATTTTCCTTTTAGAAGATATCACATAGCTAAAGTATATAGGGGAGAGAGGAATCAAAGAGGAAGATATAGAGAGTTTTACCAATGTGATATTGATATAGTAGGACATGAAAAACTTTCTCTCTATAATGATGCAGAAATACCAGCAGCAATGAGTGAAGTATTTACAAAACTTGGATTTAGTAATTTTAAATTTCTTTTTAACAATAGAAAACTTCTAAATGGATTTTTTGAGTCAATAGGTCTTGATGATTTTATTTTTACTTTAAGGACAATTGATAAACTTGATAAAATTGGCGAAGATAACGTAAAAAATGAGTTTATTGACTATGGTTTAGATTCTAAAGTTATTGATAAATTATTGGATTTTATTGCTACAAAAGGAACTAATGATGAAATTATTGAATACTTGGAAGGACTTAACATCTCCAATGAATTATTTCAAGAAGGTCTTAAAGAATTAAAGTTTGTTTATGAGAATATGAAGGCACTTGGAGTAAAGGAAGAAAATATACAAATTCAATTAAGTATTACAAGAGGACTTGATTATTATACTGGTTCAGTGTATGAAACTATTTTAACAGGATATGAATCTATCGGTTCAGTTTGCTCTGGTGGACGATATGAAAATTTAGCTGAGAACTATACAAAACAAAAACTTCCAGGAGTTGGAATGAGTATTGGTTTAACAAGACTTTTTTATCAACTAAACGAATCTAATCTTTTGAAGGAGTCAAGTGCACACATAACTGATTGTTTAATAATTCCTATGAAAGGGTATGAAAATAACGGTATAGAGTTATTGACAGAACTTAGAAAAGATGATAAGATGGTACAAATCTATTTGGAAGGTGGTAAACTTAAAAAGCAATTTGGATATGCTGATAAGTTAAATGTTCCATATACGATTATCATTGGAGAAGAAGAAGTTAAGTCAAAAACATACTCTTTAAGAAATATGATCACAGGAGAACAAGTTTCTTGCTCATATGACGATTTAATTAAATATTTATAAACGAAGAAGGATCCAAGTAACATATTTAAACTTTAAGAGATTGGTAACATAGCTGAGAGTTTCCATAAGTAAATGAATATGTGAATACTAATCTGGAGTGAATAATTAATTGAGAAGAAATTAGGGTGGAACCACGGCTTTTTCGTCCCTACGATATGTAGGGATGGAGAAGTCTTTTTTATTTATAATAGGAGGCAGAGATGATAAAAATTATTTTACCTGATGATTCTGTTAGAAAATATGAATCAGGAGTTTTACTTGGAGAAGTTGCAAGAGATATTTCAGAAGGACTTGCAAGGGTTGTCTTAGGTGCGGTAGTTAATGATAGAATAATGGGATTACAAGAACCTATTAGAGAAGACAGTAATGTAAGATTTGTTAAGTTTGAAGATGAAGAAGGAAAGAAAATATTTTGGCATACTTCTGCTCATATTATGGCATTGGCTGTACAAAGATTATATAAAGATGTTAAATTTGGTATAGGACCTGCAATTGCAAATGGATTTTATTATGACTTTGACCTTGAGCACAGATTTACTGACGAAGATCTTCCAAAGATTGAAGAAGAAATGAAAAAGATTATAAAAGAGGGGCACAAGGTTGAAAGATATGAAATGCCAAGAGATGAAGCTGTAAAATTCTTCAAAGAAAAAGGAGAAAATTATAAAGTAGATCTTATTGAACATCTTCCAGAAGATGAGATTATATCTTTCTATAAGTTAGGTGAGTTTATAGACCTTTGTAAAGGACCTCATCTATATGATATTAAAAAAATTAAAGCTGTAAAACTTCTTTCAGTTGCAGGAGCATATTGGAGAGGCGACGAGAAGAATAACATGCTTCAAAGAATCTATGCAATTAGTTTTGAAAAGCAAAAACAACTTACAGAATATTTAGATTTCATAGAAGAAGCAAAAAAGAGAGACCATAGAAAATTAGGAAAAGAATTAGATTTATTTAGTTTCCAAGAAGAAGGGCCAGGTTTTCCATTCTTCCATCCAAATGGAATGATAGTGAAGAATGAGCTTATGAATTTCTGGAGAGAAGTTCATAAAAAAGAGGGCTATGGAGAAATTCAAACACCTATTATATTAAGTGAATCTCTATGGCATCAATCAGGTCACTGGGATCACTATAAAGAAAATATGTACTTTACAAAAATAGACGACCAAGATTATGCTGTTAAGCCTATGAACTGTCCAGGATCTATATTAGTATATAAATCTGGAATGCACAGCTATAGAGATTTTCCTTTAAAGCTTGCAGAAATGGGACTTGTTCATAGACATGAGCTATCAGGAGCTCTTCATGGACTATTTAGAGTCAGAGCATTCACACAAGATGATGCCCATATTTATATGTTAAAAGATCAAATTAAAGAGGAAGTATCAAAAGTAATTGACCTTTGTGATTACATTTATTCTGTATTTGGTTTTAAATATAATGTTGAACTTTCAACAAGACCTGAGAACTCAATGGGTTCTGATGAAGATTGGGATATGGCTATTAATAGTTTGAAGGAAGCTTTGGATTCAAAAGATTTTGATTACTCAATAAATGAGGGAGATGGAGCCTTCTACGGACCAAAAATAGACTTCCACTTAGAAGATGCAATTGGAAGAACTTGGCAATGTGGTACAATCCAATTAGATTTTCAAATGCCAGAAAGATTTGAATTAACTTATGTTGACAGTGATGGTGAAAAAAAGAGACCTGTAATGGTTCATAGAGCAATTCTTGGATCAATTGAAAGATTTTTAGGAATATTGATTGAACACTACGCTGGTAAGTTCCCTGCATGGCTTGCACCAGTTCAAGCAAGAATTTTACCAATTTCAGATAAGTTCAACGACTATGCTTATGAAATAAATGAAAAGCTAAAAGAGTTAGGAATAAGATCTGAAGTTGATGATAGAGCTGAAAAAGTTGGATTCAAAATTAGAGAAGCCCAAATTCAAAAAATACCATATAGTTTGATAGTTGGTGAAAAAGAAGTTGAAGAAAAAACTGTTTCTGTAAGAAAGAGAGACGAGGGAGACAAGGGTTCAGTTTCAGTGGACGAGTTTGCTAAAGACCTATTAAATGAAATACAATCAAAAAAATAGATATTAGCCGATAGTTTTACTATCGGCTTTTTCAATTAGAGTAATTTTAAAGGTTTTGATATAATATTTATTGAGAAGGTGTGACATGTTAACTGTAAAAGAAGCTATAGAAAAAATTAAAGAAAATACAAATAAATGTAATGAAACTATTGAGATTGATTCTTTTGAATCAACTGGCTATGTTTTAGCACAAGATATTATTTCAGATATAAATGTACCAGATTTTCCAAAGTCAGCAATGGATGGATATGCTTTTAATCATAAAGACTTAGAAGATAATAATAAATTTAAAGTCATTGGTGAAAATGCAGCAGGTGATTTTAATGATTATCCTTATGAAAAAAACACTTGTGTAAGAGTAATGACTGGTGCATATGTACCAGATGGTTATGACTGTGTAGTTAAACAGGAAGATGTCATAATAGAAAATGATATGATTAACGTTTTAAATCCCGTTGGAAAACATTTTAATTATTGTGTTGTTGGAGAAGATATAAAAAAGGGAGAAACTTTAATAAAAAAAGGAACTATTATTAATTCTGGTCATATAGGAATTTTTGCAGGAATTGGACTGGATTTAGTAAAAGTATATAGACCTTTAAAAGTATCTTTAATTTCTACAGGGTCAGAGTTAATTAAACCGGGTGAAAAGCTTGAAAAAGGTAAAATTTATGCCATATCAACCTATATGATTAAAGCGATATTAGAAAAATATAAAATAGATGTTGTTGAAACTAAGATTGTAGATGATGATATTGAAAATATAAAAAAATCAATAGAAGAGGCTAAAGATGTAGATGCTATTATCACTACAGGTGGTGTTTCTGTTGGTAAATATGATTATATCGAAAAAATATATGAACTTTTAAATATAAAAACTCTATTTAAAAAAGTTAAGATGAAACCAGGAACTCCAGTTACTTCAGGTAAATATAAGGACAAAATCATACTTAGTGTATCAGGAAATCCATTTGCAGCCATGGTAAACTTCCAAGTCTTATTTTGGTCTGTAGTAGAAAAGTATTATGAAAGTACCTATTATAGTAATAAGGTATATGAAAGAATAGTGAAAAATAGTTATTTAAAACCAAGCAAAATAAATAGATTTGTAAGAGCTAAAACTGATGGGGAGTTTGTAGAGTTGGAAAGTTTACATAACTCATCTGTAATTTCTAACTTATCTAAATGTAATTGTTTGGTTTTACAAAATCCAAACGAAGAAATTAAGGAAGGAGATAAAGTAAAGATTATTTACTTATTTTAAATGAATTTAACTATAGGAATTCTTGCAGGTGGTAAAAGTAGCAGAATGGGATATGATAAAGCAAAATTGCAATATAAAAACAAAACTTTTTTAGAAAACCTGGTAGATGAATTTAAAGATTATCCCATAATAATTTCTAACAACAATTCTGATAATTTAATAGCAGGTTATAAAATTGTAAGAGATAAATATAAAGATATAGGGCCTATTTCAGGTATTCTTGAAATATTAAAAGAAGCAAAAACAGAAAATGTTTTTATAGTAGGAGTTGATATGCAATTTATAAGATGTGAAGTGGCAGAATTTTTATCAACTTATATTTCAAATGAAAATAGGATAATTACATTTGAACATGAGGGGAAATTAAACCCACTTGCTTCAATATATCCAAAAAGTATAGTACCTGTTATAGAAAATAGAATTGAAGAAAAAAAATATAAGCTTATGGAACTTCTATATGATGAAAATGCTAAAAGAGTTCCGCTAAATTTCAGCAAATTTAAATCTAATATCCTGTCAAATATAAATTATCCATCTCAATATAAAAAACTTATAAATGACAATATAGTTTGTATTTGTGGCGCAAAAAATTCTGGAAAAACTACTTTTATATCAAAAGTTATAAATTTGTTGAGTTCAGAAGGATATAAAGTAAAATATATTAAACATGATGGTCATGACTTTATATTAGAAGATGATAGGGACTCTAATATTGCCTTTTTAAATGGAGCATATTCCTCGGTAGTATACTCGGATTATAAATATCAAATTATAGAAAAATCTTCAAAAGACATAAATTATTTTTTGAAAGATTCTAATGATTATGATTTAGTTTTGATTGAAGGGCTTAAAGATTCTAATTTTAATAAATATGAAATAGTAAGAGAAAGTAATTCCAAAAAGACTATATCTTCATATCCATTAAAGGCGGTAATAACGGACCTAAGTAATAATGATTTTGAAGTGGATACTTTTGAATTAAATGATGTGAGAAAGTTTGTAGAATATTTGAAAAAAGAATATCTCTAAAGAGGGATTATATGAAAAAATTTTTTGACCAATTAACAGAAAAAAATCCAGAGCTTGTATTTAATATAAAAACATCACTGGAAGATCAAATAGAATATTTTAATAAAGCTTTAGAATATGAGTTAACAATAAAAGACAGGGAAAAAATTGAAAATTTTTTGAATATTTCAAATTCAATTTTAGAGTCTATTGAGCCAATAAATATCCAATTAAGATTAAAAGAGTTTGAACTTAGTAAAATAACTACAAACAAAGTAACTCTTAATCACGATTTTACTTATACTAAGCCAGAAGGATATAGACTCTATAGAGGAGAGATTATAAAGATTAACTCATACTATGAACTATATATAAATCTTTGTGAATATTTTTATAAACTCGATCCAGTTATATTTAGATCTTTTACAGAAAAGACTGATTTTAATGGACGGAAGAAGACCTATTTTAGTTTGGAGAAAAACAAGATAAGAAATGCAAAGTCAATAGGAAATAGCGTATATATTGAAACAAAATTTCCAGCAAATAAAATAAGGGATTTACTCATTAAAATTTTTAATGCATATAAATTAAGTTTCGATATCTTGGAGATATTTATTAGACAAGATAGGAAAGAAGAGTATAGATATTATGAAAAAAGATAGGATAACATTTTTACACAGTGGAGACTTTCACTTGGGATCTAATTTTTACTCTTCAGACTTGCCAGTTGAATTAGTAGAAAACCGTAGAGAGAATATATGGGATTCAATTGAAAGTTTATTTTCTTATGCTAAGGAAAAGAGAGTAAATTGTATTTTTTTATGCGGAGATATATTTAACGAAAATTATGTAACTATATCAATTTTAGAAAGACTTAATTCTTTGTTTAGAGCAGTACCCGAAGTTAATATTTTTGTAATATTTGGAAATCATGATCCTTATTCGAAAACTTCAAAGTTTAGATATTTGAACTTGCCTTCAAATGTATTTGTATTTCAAAATAATAGTTTAGAATGTTTTGAATTTGAAGATTATAATGTCTACGGAATAAGTTATACAGATAGGATTTTAAATAAATTATCATATTTTGAACATGTAAAATTAGATCAAAACAAGATTAATATTTTAATGTTACATGCTGATGTATTAAATCCTAATATCAACTATATGAATATAACGTTAGAATCTATCAAAGATCTTGGGTTTGACTATATTGCTCTTGGTCATATTCATAAACCACAAAAGCTTAAAGAAAATATAATATATCCTGGATCTATAGAACCTCTTTCTTTTAAAGAAACTGGTTTTCATGGTGCGATTTTTGGAGAAATTGAAAATCATAGAGTATATTCAAAGTTAATACCTATTTCCAGTTCAATCTTTACCTTAGTTATCTATGATTTAAGAGAAAATTTTGATTTCTACTATTTGGTAGAGTATTTAAAAAACAATGTTATTGTAAGTGATAAAAATAATTATATAAGATTGACTCTTACGGGAAAACTTCCGATAGGTTTTGACTTAGATGTAAATGGTCTTGAAGAAGCTCTTAAAAAATATGTATATTATATTGAAGTTATTGACAATACTGAAGAAAACTATGATATAGAAAAAATATCCGAGTTAAATAGAGATAATCATATTGGTATTTTTATAAACAAGGTAAATGCATTAAATGAAAGTGATGATATAAAAAAACAAATATTAAAATATGGATTAAATGCTTTAATGAGGGAGGATTCATGAAGCTTTTAAAACTGGAAATAACTGCCTTTGGAAAATTTACAAATAAAACAATCGACTTAAAAGACGACTTTATTTTAATTAAAGGAGATAATGAAGCAGGGAAAAGCACATGTGTTAAATTTATTGAAGGTGTATTTTATGGTTTTGTGAAACCATATTTAAAAACTACCAGATACAATGAAGATTTAGAAAAGTATCGACCATGGGATTCTTCTAATTATGAGGGTTCTATTATAATTGAAAATGATGGAGAAATATTACGAGTTTATAGAAATTTTCAAAATGGTGAATATAATATATACAACGAAAAAACTGGTAAAGATATTACCGAAACATTAAATGGATATAAACAGTCTAATAAAAGTTTTCCTGGAGAATACTTTTTTAATGTAAGTAGTGAGGTTTTTAATAACAGTAAAATAATTGGACAGAACAATGTCGGAATTAAAGATGAATCTACAAGATATATTACAGACACTATGCTTAAGAATAAGGAAAACTATGAAGATTTAACTTCAAGTAAAAAAAGTGTCGAATATTTAATAGGACTTAAAAGAGATATTGGGACTAAAACTAACGTTAATAAACCGCTTGGAAAAGCATATGAAGAATATAGAATTGTAAGTTCTGAAGTAAAAAGAATTACAGAATTAAAAAAAGAGTATGATAACTCATTAGATAGACTTTCTGGTTTGGAAAAGAAGTTTATTGAAAAAAACAAACTTTTTGAGTTAAAACAAAATCAATTATCTTATGAAAAACAAGAAATGGACTCCAAAATACTTAAAGAAAAAGAAGAATTATTAAATGAAATTTGCAACTTAAAGAAAAAGAAGTTAGAAATTGAAAATTCTAAAAAGTTATATGATCCATACCTTCAAAAGTATTTAAAAATAAAAGAAGAAGAGAAGTATTTGGAAAAAGCTTTTGATGAGCTTTCTCAAGAAAAAAGACAAGTATATAAAAAGTATTTAGATATCTCAAAAAATCTTGATGAAAAAGTACAAGCAAGTACCAAAAGTTCTAAATTAAGTAAATTTAAATTTTTTACAGTATTTTTATTTACAATAATTGTTTGTTTTCTCCTAAAAAATTATACAAATCTAACAAATTTAACTATATTTATTGGGTTTGTAGTAGTTAATCTTATATGTTTTGTTATACAAAAACAAAATATAAATAAATTTGATAAAGATAACTTTGAAAAAGCAAAAAAAGATAGAGATTTTTATTACAAAAAAATAGAAGATTTAGATAAGGAAATAGAGTATTTATTAAATGACGAGGAAGACAAAAATAATTCTCTGTTAGATATCGATAAGACTATTAATGATAAGTTTAATATTGGAATAAGAGAGATAAAAGAACTTGATGAAGATCTTTCTAATTGTGAAAACAATTTAAAAGACTGTAACTCCAGACTTGAATTTATTACAAGGACAAAAACTTTAACAGGAAATTCGAATTTTAAAAAGATAGAATTTTCAAAAGAATTTTATTTGGTCGAAAACACTGAACTTGAAGATTTAAGAAAAGAAAAAGATGAAATTTATAATGAGATAGTAAGATTAAAAGAACGAATAAAGATATTGGATAGTGAAATAATAAAACTTCCAAGTCTATTAGATAAAGAAAAAAGCACATCTAATAGAATAGATGAGCTTGAAAATAAGTCAAAAATAATTGAGATGACTTTAAAGCTTGTTGAAGAATCTTTTGAGGAATTAAAAGCAAATTTTGTTCCAAAACTTATAAAAAGTGTAAATTCACTTTTGGAACCGATTTATGGTAACAATATAAAATTTTATATTGATGAATTTTTAAACGTTTCTTATAAAGGAAATGGAAGTAGTGATATTAAATCATCTTTAAGTTTGAGTAAAGGTTCGCAAGATATAATTTTTCTCGTTCTTAAGATAGCCATATGTACTGAACTATATGATAAATCGGATTTTCTCATTTTAGATGATGCATTTAATTACTTGGATGACAAAAGACTTAAAGATATAATTTATATCTTGAATAAAAAGCTAAGTAACAATCAAATTATTATATTAAGCTGTCAGGATAGAGAGTTAGAAGTTTTAAAGTCATATCAAGATGTTAAAATTATAAATTTATAGGTGAGAAAATGATTTATAGTATTTCTGATTTACATTTGGATTATACGAAAGAAAAGACCATGACTCTATTTGGAGATAGATGGGAAGATTATGAAGAAAGAATTTTTCATAATTGGAAACAAATAGTTAAAGATAGTGATTTAGTACTTGTATCTGGAGATATTTCGTGGGCTATCAATTTGGAAGAAGCATATCACGACTTAATTAGGATAGAAGAATTACCAGGTAAAAAGGTTTTTTTAAAGGGAAATCACGATTATTGGTGGAGTTCTCTAAATAAAAATAATTCTTTAAATTTAAAAAGCATTTTCTTTTTACAAAATAATTATTTTGAATTTAATGATTATTTTATAGTTGGAACAAGAGGTTGGGATTATCTGACAGAAGAAAGTGAGGAGTATAATATTTACAGAAGAGAGCTATTAAGACTTGATCTTTCTTTGAAATCAGCGCCAAAAGGCAAAGATAAAATAGGAATGCTTCACTATCCACCTTTTACTAATGAAAAACTTCCAAATGATTTTCATTATATCCTAAAAGAACATGGGGTTACTAAATGCGTCTATGGTCATCTACATGGACCAGGACTTGTTAATGTGGTTGAAGGAGTCGTTGATGGAATTGAGTACTTTTGTACATCAAGCGACTATCTGCAGTTCAAACCTATAAAAATATCTGATTAGGCTTGTCTGCAAATAAAAAATAGGAGGAAGAAATGAAAGTAATTTACACAAAAAACTATGATGAAATGAGCAAAGAATCTGCACAAATGATAATAGACCAAATTAAGAATAAAAAAGATTCTATACTGGGCCTTGCAACAGGATCAACACCTGTTGGACTATACAAATGTTTAATTGATGCTCATGTTAACGGTTTAGACTTTTCAGAAGTTAAAACTTTTAATCTTGATGAGTATATAGGTTTGACTCCTGACAATCCTCAATCCTATAATTATTTTATGTATGATAATTTGTTAAACCACATAAATGTAAAAAAAGAAAATATAAGAATTCCACAAGGAAATAAAGATCCTGAAAAAGAAGTAGTAGATTATGAAAATGATGTAAGAAGTTCAGAAAGAGTAGATATACAAATACTTGGTATTGGACCAGATGGACATATTGCATTTAATGAACCTGATGAAGAGTTAAATTATTCAACATCTGTTGTTGATTTGGAAGAAAGCACCATCAAAGCAAATGCAAGATTTTTTGAAAGTGAAGATGAAGTTCCAACTAAGGCTATTTCCATGGGTATGGGAACAATTTTCAATGCAGAAAAAATTATTCTTTTAATAAGTGGAAAAAATAAAGAAGAAGCAACTAACTATTTAATTAATAAGGATAAAATTTCAACAAAAGTTCCAGTTTCTCTATTAAAATTGCATCATGATGTAACTGTATTTATAGATGAAAGCAGCGTTAAAATAAGATAGTGGAAAGAGAATTAGAAGTAAAAGTAATTAATATTGATTTAGATGATTTTAAAAATAGGCTTTTAAAAAAGGGAGCAGTCATGTCCCATCATGAAGAGCAAGAAAATATATTGATTTCGTCTAAAACCATTAAGTTAATATCCGATAAAGATTATATGAGAATAAGACTTGTGAAAGATATGCTCAATAATGAATCATATAATTATTTAACTTATAAAAAGATGGTAGAGGATGCAGAGTTTAAAAAAGCTGAAGAATATACTATTGAGTTTGATAGCCTTACAAATCTCAAGAAGATATTAGAATTTATTAAACTTGATAGCTTTAAGTCTACTTTTAAAGAAAGATTTAGCTATTCATATAATAACATTAGAATAGATTTTGATTATTGGGACAGAAATTCATTTCCTTTTGATTATGCTGAAATAGAAGCTAACTCAGAAGAAGAATTAAATAGTTTTCTTAATGAATTTGATATTTCAAAAGAAAATATCAGTTCCAAATCCATAAAAGAATTAAGAGAAGAATATAAGGGGATTTAAATCCTCTTATTTTTTATGAAAAAAAGTTATCTTTTCATATCATAAAATTATATTTGAAAAAATTTTGAAAAATAATTTGACAATATGATTTTAAAATGGTATCTTATTTTAAGAAAAAAATATAGAGGAGGCATAATAAATGTTATCTGGAAGAGATTTAATAGAGATTAATGATTTTTCTAAAGAAGATATTAGTGAAATAATGGATTTAGCTCAAGACATTATTAAGAGTCCTGAGAGTTTTTCCAGTTGCTGTACTGGTAAAATTCTGGGGACTCTTTTTTTTGAACCATCAACAAGAACAAGACTTAGTTTTGAGTCAGCAATCCATAGACTTGGTGGAGACTGTATAGGATTTTCAGAAAGTGCTTCATCATCTACTGCAAAAGGAGAAAGTTTAGCAGATACAGTTAAAACCATAAGTAACTATGTTGACATAATAGCAATGAGACATCCAAAGGAAGGATCTGCAACTTTATCAAAGGACTTTACAACAGTTCCATTAATAAATGCAGGGGATGGCGGTCATCAACATCCAACTCAAACATTAACTGACCTACTAACTATAATGCAAACAAAGGGTACTTTTGAAAATTTAACTATTGGACTATGCGGAGATTTAAAGTTTGGACGTACAGTTCATTCACTTGTAAAAGCAATGAGTATGTATCCTAACAATAAGTTTGTATTTATTTCTCCTGAAGAATTAAAAATTCCAGAGTATATAAAAATAAATTTAAGAAGTAAAAACATTGAATTTGTTGAAACTGAAAAGTTGAGTTCAGTAATGGGAGAACTTGACATCTTATATATGACAAGAGTACAAAGAGAAAGATTTTTTAATGAAGAAGATTATATAAGACTTAAGGATTCTTATATATTAACTCTTGAAAAGTTAGAAGATGCAAAAAAAGATTTGGCAATACTTCATCCACTTCCAAGAGTAAATGAAATAGCCGTAGAAGTCGATAGTGATCCAAGAGCGGTTTACTTTAAACAAGTTAAATACGGCGTAATTGTTAGAATGGCACTTATATTAAAATTATTAGGGGTGAAATAATGTTAACAATTAATAGTATCAATAAGGGGATTGTAATAGACCATATTAAGGCAGGACATGGCCATATGCTATATGAAATGCTTGATTTAGATAAGGCAGACTACTCTGTTGCTTTAATAATGAATGCAAACTCAAAAGCTATGGGAAGAAAAGACATAATTAAAATAGAAAATGTAATAGATTTAGATTTAAGGGTTCTTGGTTTAATTGACGAAACAATAACTGTTAATATTATTGAAGATCAAAAAATAGTAAAAAAGATAAATGTAGAACTACCAGAGGTAGTTGAAGATGTAATTCACTGTAAAAATCCTCGTTGTATTTCTACAAGTGAAAGAAATATAGTTCATAGATTTGAACTTATAGATCGAGAACAAAAATTATATAAATGTGCATACTGTGATCAAATTTATGACAAGGAGGAATAAATGATAATCGATAAGCTTTATAATTCAGTTGAAGAAAAGGGTTTTGTGTGTGTAGGACTTGATACCTCAATGGATTATATACCTGAAAATATCAAAAATAAAAGTTCAAAGGTAGAAGATGTTGTATTTGAGTACAATAAACAAATCATAGATGCAACCTATGATATTACAGGTGTTTACAAAGTCCAAATAGCCTATTACGAAGCGATGGGAATTGAAGGACTTAAGGCTTATAAAAGAACTTTAAAATACCTTAGAGATAAAAACTGTATTTCAATAGGTGATGTAAAACGAGGAGACATAGCAAACACTGCAAAAGAATATGCAAGAGCTCATTTTACAGGTGATTTTGAAGTAGATTTCATTACATTAAATCCATATATGGGTTACGATAGCATTACACCTTATATGGAATACTTAAAGAGTGGAGATAAAGGAGCATTTGTTCTTTTAAGAACATCTAATCCTGGAGCAAAAGACATAGAATACTTAGAGTATAATAATGAACCAATGTACTATACAATTGGTGATAACATATACAAAATGGCACAGGAAATATTAGGAGAGTGTGGATATAGTTCCTTAGGCTTTGTAGTTGGAGGAACATATAGCGAAGAAGCAAAAGAAATAAGAGAAAGATATGAAAAATCATTCTTCTTAATTCCAGGTTACGGAGCACAAGGCGGCAAAGCTGAAGATATTAGACTTTACTTAAACAATTTTAATGGTGGTGTTGTTAACTCCTCAAGAGGTATAATCACTGCTTACAAAAAAATTGAAGGCGGAGAAAATAAATTCCAAGAATGTACAAGAAATGCTGTACTAAAAATGAGAAAGGATATATATGGAGAAGAAAAATTACAAGGATAGTAAAATCATTCTTAACAAACACATTCAAGATGACATTTATTTGATGGAACTTGAAGGAAAATATGAAGGAAAACCAGGACAGTTCTATATGCTAAGAGCTTGGGATGATAGTCCATTACTTCCAAGACCTCTAAGTATATACGATTTAGAAGAAAATAAAATTTCCTTTCTCTATAAAGTTGTTGGGAAAGGAACAGGAATACTTTCTGAATTAAAGGAAGGGGCATATATTAAGACATTAGGTCCTCTTGGAAACAGTTTTCCAACAGAAGGTGTGGAAAATTGTGCAATTGTTGCAGGTGGAATAGGTATAGCGCCGTTTATGTACCTTGCAAAGAATTTAAAAGGAAAAATCGATATATATGCTGGATTTTATGACAAAAGCTATCTAATGGAAGAATTTGCTAAGCATGTAGATAATGTAAATATAACAACTATAACTGGAGAAGAAGGTCACAAAGGTTTAGTCACAGATATAATAGAGGATAAATATGACTATATATTTGCATGTGGTCCAAATCCTATGATGCAATCACTTCAAAAAAGAGAGCTTTCAGGAAAATCCTTCTACTCTTTAGAATCTCATATGGCATGTGGTATAGGGGCTTGTTATGGCTGTGCAATTGAAACTACGAAGGGAGTAAAAAGAGTTTGCCATGAAGGACCTATATTTAAGGGAGAAGAGGTGATTTTTGATGCTTAGTACAAAATTATGCAACTCAGTTTTAAAAAATCCAGTTATTGCAGCTTCAGGTACATTTGGTTTTGGAAGAGAATATGAACCCTATGTAGATTTTAATAAGATTGGTGGAATCGCAACTTCAGGTGTAACTTTTAAAGCGAAACCAGGTAATAAAGGTATTAGAATTCATGAAACTCCATCTGGGATAATGAATAGCATAGGTCTTCAAAATCCATCAACTGAGGAATTTATAAAAAATGATTTAGAATTTTTAAGAAATTATGACACAAAGATATTAGTTAATGTTGGAGGAGCTACAATAGATGAATATATTAAATCAATTGAGTTACTTAACAAAACTGATATCGAATTAATTGAACTTAACATTTCTTGCCCAAATGTAAAAGAAGGTGGTATGGCTTTTGGAATCAAATGTGATATTGCAGAGGAAGTTGTAAGAGAAGTAAGAAAATCAACTGAAAAAACTTTGGTTGTAAAGCTTTCACCGAATGCAGAAAATATTAAGGACATGGCAGTTAAATGCGAAGAAGCGGGAGCTGATGGACTTTCATTAGTGAATACATTTAATGCATTAGCTGTTGATATATATAACAAAAAACCTATATTTTCTAATATCACAGCAGGACTTTCAGGACCTGCAATAAAACCAATTGCACTTAGAATGGTTCATGATGTATGTTCTGTTGTAAATATTCCTGTAATTGGAATTGGTGGGATTATGAATTGGCAAGACGCATTAGAGTATATCATGGTAGGAGCAACAGCAATACAAGTTGGTACTGCAAACTTTGTTAATCCAAATGCAATGGTTGAAATAGTTGAAGGCATGGAAAAATTTATGTTGGATCAAGGAATAAAGAGCTTGGATGAAATAAGAGGAATTATTTAGGGGGATAAAATGGAAAATAGAGTTTTAGAATTACTTAAAGAAAGCGAAGCCTTATTAACTGGACACTTTTTACTATCTTCAGGAAAACACAGTGACAAATACATTCAATGTGCAAAGCTATTACAATATCCAGAAAAGGCAGAAGAAGTTTGTAAAATTATAAAAGAAAAAATTGATGCTGATGGAATAAAAGTTGACTTAGTAGTTGGTCCTGCAATGGGTGGTATAATAATTGCATATGAACTTGGAAGAGCATTGGGAGTTCCTGCCATTTTCACTGAAAGACAAGATGATGTAATGACTCTAAGAAGAGGTTTTGAAATTCCTAAAGGAGCAAATGTACTTGTAGTAGAAGATGTTGTAACAACTGGAAAGAGTTCATTTGAAACAATTAAAGTTATAGAAGATCACGGAGCAAATTGTTTAGGAATTGCATGCTTAGCTGATAGAACATCAGGTAGAGATATAGGCACAAAATTATATCCTGCAATAAGTCTTGAAATAAACATCTATGACAAAGAAGATTGTCCATTCTGTAAAGAGGGGTTAGAACTTGTAAAACCTGGTAGCAGAAAAAAGTTTTAATTTAATATAAAATTAGAGTTGTCATTTGACAACTCTTTTTAAATTACAAAAGAGAGCTATCAAGTGAAAGCTCTCTACATTGTATTACATTATTTTATATTTTTTTCTTTTTTTACTTTTGCTTGAGCAGCGGTAAGTCTTGCTATTGGTACTCTATAAGGGGAACAAGATACATAATCAAGTCCAATGCTATAGCAGAATTCAATTGATTTTGGATCTCCACCATGTTCACCACAAATTCCTAAATGGATATCTGGATTTGATTCACGTCCACCTTTGGCGGCGATATCAAGTAATTTACCAACGCCTTTTCTGTCAAGTTCTTCAAAAGGACTTCTTGGATAAATCTTTTTATCTTCATAATCTGATAGGAATTTTCCAGCATCGTCTCTTGAAAAGCCAAATGTCATTTGAGTCATGTCATTTGTACCAAAACTGAAGAAGTCAGCTTCTTTTGCAATTTCATCAGCAAGTAGTGCAGCTCTTGGAACTTCTATCATAGTACCGATTTTGTATTCAACTTTTGAATTAAATTCTTCAAAAACATTATTTATTTCATCGACTATTTCAGATTTAACGTACTTTAATTCTTTAAGATCACCAATTAGAGGAATCATTATTTCAGGAGTTACACTAATTCCTTCTTTTTTTAATTTTAATGCAGCTGTAACGATAGCTCTTGCTTGCATACGATAGATTTCAGGATATGTTATTGCAAGTCTACAGCCTCTGTGACCAAGCATAGGGTTTACTTCTTTTAAGTCATTTACAGTATCGTTAACTTCATTGTAAGAAAGATTCATTTTTTGTGCAAGAGCTTCAATATCTTCCTTTTTAGTTGGTAAGAATTCATGTAGTGGTGGGTCTAAAAGTCTTGTAGTTACAGATTTTTCTCCCATTACTTTATATATTTCATAAAAGTCATTTTCTTGCATAGGTCTAAGTTCTTCTAAAGCTTTTTGTCTTTGTTCTAAATTCTTTGATAAAATCATTTCTCTAACAATTGGAATTCTTTTTTCATCAAAAAACATGTGTTCAGTTCTTGTTAAACCGATACCTTCAGCTCCAAAAGATAAAGCTTGTTTAGCATCCCTTGGAGTGTCTGCATTTGCTCTAACTCCCATATCTCTGATCTCATCAGCCCATGACATAAATTTTTCAAAATTTCCTGATAGGGTAGGCTCAACTTTTTCAATTTCACCCAAATATATGGAACCGTCACTGCCGTTTAAAGAAATGTAGTCTCCTTCATGAAGAACGTATTTTGGTGTTCGCATAACTTTTAAAATTTCATCTACAACGACATCAGAAGCACCTGCAACACAGCATTTACCCATTCCTCTTGCAACTACAGCAGCGTGTGAAGTCATTCCGCCTCTTGCTGTAAGTATACCTTCAGCTGTTACCATTCCTTCTATATCTTCAGGAGAAGTTTCTTGTCTTACAAGTACAACTTTTTCGCCATTTTTAGCAGCTTCTACAGCTTCGTGTGCATTGAAGTATATTTTACCACTTGCAGCACCTGGGGAGGCAGCGAGACCTTTAGTTATAAGTTCTGCATTTTTAAGTTGTTTTTCATCGAAAGTATGATGTAAAAGTTGATTTAATGTTAGAGGTTCAATTCTAAGAATTGCTTCTTCTTTTGTAATTAGACCTTCTTCAACCAAATCCACTGCGATATTTAATGCAGCTTGAGTTGTTCTTTTTCCATTTCTGGTTTGTAAGATATAAAGTTTACCTTTTTCTATTGTAAACTCAAGGTCTTGCATATCTTTATAATGTTTTTCAAGCTTTTCAGCAGTTTCGACAAATTCATCATAAACTGAAGGCATTTCTTCATGCAAAGTCAAAATTTCTTGAGGAGTTCTAATTCCTGCAACAACGTCTTCACCTTGAGCATTTATTAAATATTCCCCAAATAATTTATTTTCACCAGTAGCAGGGTTTCTTGAAAAGGCAACACCAGTACCTGAATTTTCGCCCATATTACCAAAAACCATAGATTGAACATTTACAGCTGTACCAAGTGAATCATCAATACCATTTAATTTCCTATATACTTTTGCTCTTGGGTTATTCCATGATTTAAAAACTGCTTCTATTGAATGTTCTAATTGAACAACAGGATCTTGAGGGAAGTCTTCACCAGTTTCTTCTTTATATATTTCTTTGTACTCAGAAACCAATTGTTTTAGATCATCCGCTGTAAGGTCTGTGTCAAGTTTTGCCTTTCTATTTTCTTTCATATTTTCTAAAGCTGTATCAAAATGAACCTTAGGGATTTCCATAGCAACATCAGAGAACATTTGAATAAATCTTCTGTATGAATCATATGCAAATCTTTCGTTCCCTGTAGAATTAGCTAAGCCTTTAACAGATTCATCATTTAGACCAAGATTAAGAATTGTATCCATCATGCCTGGCATTGAGAAAACAGCACCACTTCTAACTGAGAAAAGTAAAGGATTTTCTTTATCAGAGAATTTTTTATTTAGCTTTTCTTCAGTGGTTTTTATATGTTCTTTTACTTCTTCCAAAAGCTCTTTCCAAAGAGTTTCATTTTCATCATAATATCTATTACATGCTTCAGTAGTAATAGTAAATCCTGGAGGTACTGAAAGACCTAAATTTGTCATTTCAGCTAAATTAGCTCCTTTTCCTCCAAGAAGGGACCTCATGTCCTTATTACCTTCTAAAAAATCATAAACATACTTTTTTGTCATTTGATTCCTCCTACAACCTATTATTGATTTTTCTAAGATGTCTAATAATTATTTCTGCTGTTTCTTCAATAGCCCTATCGGACACATCTATTATAGGGCATCCGATTTTTTTCATAATAGAATTAGCATACTCTAACTCTAACAAAATCCTATCAAGATTTGTATATGAAGAGTTTGATGGTAGGCCAAGGGATTGAAGTCTTGATTTTCGAATAGAATTAAGTTTAACTGGTGAATTAGTAAGACCAATTATTTTTTTGCTTGGAACCTCAAAAATCTCTTTAGGTACCGGTGTTTCGGGAACTAACGGGATATTTGCAACTCTGAAGTTTTTATTTGCTAAATACATTGATAGAGGTGTTTTAGAAGTTCGAGACACTCCTAAAATTGTGACATCTGCAGATAGCACACCTCTGGGATCTTTTCCATCATCATAGCGTACAGCAAAATCTATAGCATCAACTCTTTTAAAATATTGATCATCAAGATTTCGAAGAGCTCCAGGCTTAGTTATAGGTTCTAAATTAGAAACCCTTTCAATTGCTATGATAGCAGGAGTTAAAATATCAACAGAGTACAAGTTTTTAAGCTCACTAATTTTCTTCAAATGTTCAATAATATGTTCATCAACAAGAGAATAAAATATGATTGTGTTTTCAGCATTATCAATTTTACTAAATATTTTGTTGATGATATCGATATTTCTAACATTTGAATGTCGTTCAATTTCTTTTTCTTCTATATCGAATTGTGCATAAGCAGCTCTTACGATCTGCTCGCAAGTTTCTCCAGTGGAGTCTGATATTACAATAAATTTCAGCATATTTCTCCCTCAAAACATTTTCTAATATTATTATACATTAATTTAGTATTTAATTTAAGGGGTGTGATACCGTTTTACTAAATAAAATACAATAAAAACACCCGAACTAAAATTTAATCTTTAATTCGGGTGTAAATTTATAGAAGATTTATACCATGAATTTTACATTCTTCAATCATGGATTTAGGCCATGTGCTTGATTGAACTTCTCCTATATGTGCTTTTTGTAAAAAAAACATGCACAGTCTTGATTGTCCAATACCTCCACCAATACATTCAGGGTATTTTCCGTTTATTAAATTCTGATGAAATTCATAATTAAGTCTGTTTGTAGTTTTAGATTCCTCTAACTGTCTTTTTAAAGTTTTTGAATCAACGCGTATTCCCATTGAAGATAGCTCAAGGGCGTCATTTAGTATTGGATTCCATACAATAATATCACCGTTTAAATCCCAATCATCATAGTCTGGTGCCCTAAGACTATGAGGTTTACCACATTTTAAATTTCTTCCAATTTTTGAAATGAAAATTGCACCTTTTTCTTTTGCGAATAATTTTTCTCTTTCTTCAAATGAACTATCCGGATACATTTCTTCAAGTTCAAAGGTTGAAACAAAAGTTATATCTTTAGGTAAAATTTTCTTATAGTCATCAAATTTTTGAAATAGCATTTCTTCAGTGTCTAATAGAACATCATAAATATCTTTAACCACTTTTTTTAAATACTCTTCGCTTCTTTCATCAGGAGAAATTGCTTTTTCCCAGTCCCATTGGTCTACATAATAAGAATGAGTGTTGTCACATATTTCACATGATCTTATGGCATTCATATCGGTATAAATGCCTTCTCCAATTTCTATATTGTATGAAGCGAGAGCATTTCTTTTCCATTTTGCAAGAGAATGTATAATTTCAAGTTCTACATTTTTTCCGTCTTGTAAAACATTAAAGGATACAGGTATTTCAGAGCCACTTAAATTATCATTGAAACCTGATTGTTTATCAACAAAAAGTGGGGCGGATACTCTTATTAAATTCAATTTATCAGATAGATTTATTTGAAAGTAATCTTTAATTAATTTTATAGCTTTTTGAGTTTTTATTAAATCGAGACTTGATTTATAATTTTCTGGTATTATTAAATTATTCATTTCATCACATTCCTATTTTCAAAATATCAATTAATATGGATATTATACTTAAAGATAGATTTTAGGTCAATGTTCATGTTATAATAAATTAAAGTGTGGTGATAAAATGAGTATAAAACTTTTAGTTGACTCTGGGTGTGATTTATCTCAAGAGTTGGCAAAAAAATATGATATAGGTATATTACCTTTTACAGCAATTTGTAATGAAGTAGAGTATAAAGATGGAATAGACATAACTTCCAAAGAATTAAATGAAAGAATGAGAAAAGGAGATGTCTTTACTACAGCACAGATATCAATTGATGGATATTATAAAGCTTTTTTAGAAGAAGTGGAAAAGGGAAATGAAGTTATTTCCATAGTATTATCAAGTGGTATAACAAGTTCAATAAATTCTGCAAGATTAGCTAAAAATATGTTACTTGAAGAAAAGCCTAATGCGGTTATAGAAATAATTGACTCTAAACTTGCTTCATATGGATTTGGATTATTAGCAAGGAGAACGGTAGAATATATAAATAGTGGAATGTGTTTTAAAGATGTTGTTTTAAAAATAAAAGAACTTATAGATTCTACTATAACATTCTTTACAGTTGATGATTTAAAATACCTTTATAGGGGAGGGAGAGTATCCGCAGCAGAAAAAGTTGTAGGAGGAATGCTTAATATAAAACCCATTCTAATAGTAGATAAAGAAGGAAGATTAGTTCCAATTGACAAGGCAAGGGGATTAAAAAAAGTTTATAAAAAGTTTGTAGAAATGGTCGAAAAAGAAACAGATGAAGACATCAGCAAAGATCAGCTCGTCATTATAGGGCATTCAGATTCTTTACAATCAGCTTTAGATTTTAAAGAAATACTTGAAAGTGAAATGGGATTTACAAACATATATATAGACGAAATTGGACCTGTTATAAGTTCTCATTCAGGGCCTGGAACCTTGATGTTCTCTCTACTAAAGAAAAATATTGAAGAAGGATATATGAATATAAAAATGTAATTAGGGGATTACCTCTAATTACATTTTTTATTTTCATAATTAAAAAAGAGTTAATTTTGGTTTTTTTCTTTAATTAATTGGATTTTTTCATCTCTTGTTAATTTTTTTATTTCCCTTTCACGTCTTTGAGCTATAAGCTTATCTTCATACTCTTCATAGTACATCAATTTCACAGGAGTTCTTCCTCTTGTATACTTTGCACCCTTACCAGAGTTATGGGTTTTGATTCTCTTTTTCAGGTCTGTAGTCCATCCAGTATATAGAGTTTCATCGCTACATTTTAAAATATATACATAATTCAAAGTAGTTCACCAAGAACCCTTTCTATAGTATTGTAATCAAATCCTTTAGAAGAAAGAAAAGTATAAATTTTATTCTTTAATTTGAATCCATCAAATTTTCTTTCCCATTGTGGAAGCTTTTTTTCTGCTAAATCCTTAGCGTTTTCAAATTCAATTTCTTTAAAATTTAAAGAAAATTCGTTTATTATATCTTTACTTATACCTTTTTGAATAAGTTCATATTCGATTCTCTTGTTTGACCACTTATTAATTCTGGTTTTTGATTCAAAGAAAGCTTTTGCAAATCTATAGTCATTTATATATTCATCTTCTTCAAGTTTTGAAATTATTTTATCAATATGTTCTTCTGGTACATCTTCTTTTTTTAATTTAGTATAGACTTCTTTTTTTGATCGTATTCTATAGCTTATAAAATTAAGAGCTTTAGAGAAATTTACATTATAATCATTAAAATCTTTAAGTTTAGAAAATTCTTCATCATTTAAGATTTTCCCCTTTGAAAGGTTAAGTTGGTTATATAAGTTATAACTTGCATTTAAAGTACTCTTATCAAATTTAATTACAAAAAGCTCTTTTTTATCATCGAAAGTAATATCTTTTATTTCCATGTTGCTAAAAATGAAAAAATAATAGGAAATATCATAGCTAAAACAAGAAGTCCGGCAACTAATTTTACAATAAAATTATTTTTTTTCATAAGATTCTCCTTCTTAAAAGTTTTAAATTTCTATGATTTAATGATATCATAACAGTAAATTCAAAATCAATTTTGAAACTTTTTTTATTAATGATAAACTAAGATAAAAAGGGGGGATCGTAACTGAATGGGGATAATTTACTTGAATTAATATCAGACAGAATTGACAAAATCAAAGAATTTGACTTTAATCTTGAAAAGATTGATAATTTACAAAGTTTAAGAAATATGAAACAGAAAGAACTTTTTTATAAATTGCAAGAGGTAGAAGTTTTGAAAGCTTTGGAATTAAATTCTGAAATGACTGACGATATGCTTTATTCAATTGACTCAATTGTCGATGTTGAATTCATGAAGAGCATACATATAGATGATAAAAATGTTGAAAAATCAAAAATCATGGAAAAAAAGTATTATAATATTAAAAAGCTTATTGAAAGATTTAACATAGATAAAATGAAAAATGAAATAGATGAAATACTTTCGAATTCGTTAATTGCATTTAGACATGAAGATTTAGACAAAATAAATATTTGTGAAAACAAAGCTCTCAATATATTATCTTATGCCATAGAGAATGGAGAAGAGTTTGATAGTGCCTTAAATGAGTTAATTAAAAATTTTAATGAAGAGGATAAACTTATATTAAAACATGTGTTTAAGTACGAAGAAGATCTATGTGATGATATTAATCGCTTAAATGATATAATAAAGCAAATAAACGGGATGTTGTTATCAGTTATCCCTAATAAAAATAATTTTATTATGTAGGAGGAAAACATGGCTGAATTTAAATTTGAAATTGTTGAAAATTTGGGTATATTATCTGAAAACGCAAAGGGATGGAGAAAAGAATTGAATCTTGTAAGTTGGTCTGAAAGACCAGCTAAATATGATATTCGAGAGTGGAATCCTGATCATACTCGAATGAGCAAAGGAGTCACTTTTACAGAAGATGAATTTAAAATTCTATTAGAACTTCTTAAAGAAGAGTTTGAAGATTGATTTAATTAGACTAAAATGCTATAATTTGATTGTAAAATTCGATTTCAATAATAGTGATAAGTTAAGTCTTGTAATGACAAGAAGATAATAAAAGAAAATATTTTAGTATAATAAAATCTCATTAATTAAAATTAACTTTCGTGTCATTTTGGAACGAAAGTTTTTTCTTATTATAGTTATATTTGGGGGGAGAATATGGAATTGTATAATCCTAATGCCATTGAGAAAAAATGGCAAAAATACTGGGAAGAAAATAAGACTTTTAAAACTGAAATTGATAATGATAAGGATAAATTTTATGCACTCATAGAATTTCCTTATCCATCAGGACAGGGACTTCATGTAGGTCATCCAAGACCGTACACTGCAATGGATATTGTTTCAAGAAAGAGAAGACTTCAAGGGTATAATGTCCTTTATCCAATGGGATGGGATGCTTTTGGTCTTCCAGCTGAAAATTATGCCATTAAGAACAAAGTTCATCCTGCTTTAATTACTCAAACTAATATTAATAGATTCAGAGAGCAAATGAAATCTATAGGGCTTTCTTTTGACTGGGATAGAGAGATTAATACAACTGATCCTGAATATTACAAATGGACTCAATGGATATTTTTAAAACTATTTGAAAAGGGTCTCGCATATAAAAAAGAAATGCCAATCAACTGGTGTCCATCATGTAAAACAGGACTTGCAAATGAAGAAGTAATAAGTGGACATTGTGAAAGATGCGGAAGCGAAGTTGAGCATAAAGTTAAAAGTCAGTGGATGTTAAAGATTACTGAATATGCTGATAGACTTATTGACGATTTATCTGAAGTTGATTATCCAGAAAGAGTTAAAATGCAACAGATTAATTGGATTGGTAGAACTCATGGTTGTGAATTAGATTTTAAATTATCTAATTTAGATGACCATATAAAAGTATATACAACAAGACCCGATACTATTTTTGGAGTTACTTATATGGTTATAGCAGTTGACCATCCACTATTAGAAAAGTATAAGGATACTATTAAAAATACAGATGAAATATTAAAGTACAGACAAGAGGCAGAGAAGAAGTCGGAATTTGAAAGAACACAATTAGTTAAAGATAAAACTGGAGTTTTAATTGACGGAATTACAGCTGTTCATCCATTCACTGGTAAAGAAATTCCAGTTTATGTTTCAGATTATGTACTTACAACCTATGGAACAGGAGCCATTATGGCAGTTCCAGCTCATGATCAAAGAGACTGTGACTTTGCGAAGAAATTTGGACTTGAAATTATACAAGTAATTTCTCAAGGAGAAGGAGATAAGCTTCCATTAACAGAAATAGCAAATGGTAAATTAATAAATTCTGATTTTATAAATGGTCTTAACGTAAAAAAAGCTTCGGAAAAAATAATTTCAAAAGCTGAAGAGCTAAAAATTGGTAATAGAAAAACTAATTATAAATTAAGAGACTGGGTATTTTCAAGACAAAGATACTGGGGAGAGCCTATACCTCTTGTTTATTGTGAAAAATGTGGTTGGGTAGCAGTACCTGAAGAAGAACTACCAATTAAACTTCCTGATGTAGATAATTATGAACCTACTGGAGATGGCGAGTCACCACTTGCAAATATAGATAGCTTTGTTAATACTAAATGCCCTTGCTGTGGTGGAGATGCTAAAAGGGAAACTGATACAATGCCACAATGGGCAGGTTCCTCATGGTATTATATAAGATATGTAGATCCAAAGAATAATAAGGAAATCTCTTCAAAAGATAATATAAACTATTATCTTCCTGTAGATTGGTATAATGGAGGAATGGAACACACAACTCTACATTTACTATATTCAAGATTTTGGCATAAGTTTTTATATGATATAGGAGTAGTAAATACAAAAGAACCTTATAAAAAGAGAACAAGTCATGGAATGATTCTTGGAGATAATGGCGAAAAAATGTCAAAGTCAAGAGGAAATGTAGTAAATCCTGATGATATAATAAGAGACTACGGAGCAGATACATTAAGAACCTACGAAATGTTTATAGGTGATTTTGAAAAATCAGCGCCATGGTCAGATAATGGAGTAAAGGGATGTAGAAAATTTTTAGAGAGAGTTTGGAAACTTCAAGAAATACTAATAGAAGGAAAAGAATACTCTAAAGAATTAGAAGGGGAAATTCACAGAACAATTAAAAAAGTTACTGAAGATTATGAAAATTTAAAATTCAATACTGCTATAGCTCAGCTCATGACATTATTAAATGGATTTTATTCAAATACAAAAATCACATTAAAAGATTTTGAAACATTTCTAATTCTATTAAATCCAGTTGCTCCTCATATAACTGAAGAGTTATGGGAATTAAATATTAAGAATGGAAAAATACATGAGCAAATCTGGCCTGAATATGATGATGAAAAATTAGTTGAAGATATAATAGAAATTCCTGTTCAATTTAATGGAAAAGTTAAGGGAACTATAAAAATTAATGTTGATGATGAAAAAGAAACTGTTTTTGATAAAGTAACATCTTCTGATGAATTTCAATCTATTTTAGCAGATAAGAATATAGTTAAAAAGATATATGTTCCTGGAAAAATTGTGAATTTAGTAATAAAATAGGAGTTTTTCAATTTTGATTTAATTTGAGATAATGGATGTCAAAAGTCAAAATTGATATTTTGGAGGATAAATAATGAGACTTTCAACTAAAGGCAGGTATGGGTTGCATACAATGTTTGAGTTAGCAAGACACTATGGAGAAGACCCAATTCCTCTAAGTGAAATTTCAAAAGCTACTGATTTGCCAATGGGTTACTTAGAACAATTGGTTAGAAAATTAAAAAAGGATAATTTAGTCGATAGTATAAGAGGCCCTAAAGGGGGATATTTCTTAACCAGAGATCCTAATGAAATAACAGTTGGTGATGTGTTAAGATCGGCTGAAGATTTCTTTGGAGTTACAGAGTGTTCAAATTCAGACGGAGTTTGTTGTAAAGAAGATTACTGTGTTGCAAGACAAGTATGGCAAGTTATTGCAGAAGAAATTAATAATACAATTGATTCTATAACTTTACAGGATATGGTAGATAGAAATGTTAAGAAAACAAGATAATTTTATCTTGTTTTCTTAATTTCTTTCGTAATTGAAATTCAATTTCAAAAATCTATGATATACTATATAAGAGATAATTTACTTTTAGGGGTGTGTATAAATGCCTTTTGATGTTCAACATTTACTTTTAAATACCATATTGGTTTTAGTGGTGTTTTTATTATCATTTAGCATCTACTATTTAATCAACATTGGGAATACGAAAGTAAGTTTAAGAAATAGATTAAAATTTGATCAGATATTTATAAAGAGAACGGCAATTATTATAATATTGATACTTATAACTCTCTTTATATTCAACAAGTATCCAATTGTAAGTAGAACACTATCTACAGCTATTATTTCTATTATTGTAGCGTATTTAATAAACCCTTTGGTTATTAAACTTGAAAATTTAGGGTTAAAAAGATCCTATGCTATATTAATTGTATATTTGATTGTAATACTGTTTTTTGCAATAATAGTGGTATTCTTATGGCCGATGCTCGTAGAACAACTTAAAAATTTAGTCCAATCAATACCTCAGATAGTGAGATATGTTAATCGATTAAGTGATAAAATAGGTGGTAAATTTAAAGATTATCCGGCAGTAAATGATTTTATATTAGATGGAACTAAAAGTATATTAAAGAGTTTAAATAAGGTACAGGATAATTTAATATTTGAATTGGGTAATATTGGAGAAAAAGTCTCAGGACTCGCAAGTGGTATTTTGAGAATTGTTTTAATACCAGTATTTACATTTTATTTTATTATGTTCAAAGAAAAGTATTTTATTTGGATTAAAAAGCAAGTTCCTGCAAATAAATATAAAGGTACTGTATCTCTCTTTAGAGAGGTAGATAGGGTCAATTCTCAATTTGTAAGAGGAAGACTTATAATGGCTATAGCTGTAGGAATAATGACTACAATTTTCTTACTTATTATGAGAATAGATTATGCACTTATAATAGGAATTATAACTTGTGTAGCAGATATTATTCCATATATAGGACCAGCCCTTGGATTTATACCCGCAGTAGTTTTAGCACTTGTAGATAGCCCAATAAAAGCTGTGATAGTTGCGATTGCGTTTGTATTGATTCAATGGGTTGAAAATAATATACTTGCACCAAAAATACTTGGAACTACAATTGGATTAAATCCACTTTTAATATTAGTCAGTTTAATTATAGGAGCTGGAATGTTTGGAGTTCCTGGAATGATATTTGCGGTTCCAGTTGTGGCAACACTTAAAGTAGTCACAGGTCACTTTAAAAATGATATAAAAAACTTTTTCTTTGATAACAATCATAGAAATATATAGGAGAATTTAATGAAAGACTTAGGTTTAAATGAGATAAGAAAAGAATTTTTAGAATTTTTTCGTGAAAAAGAACATAATATAATAAAGAGTTTCCCGCTAATACCTATGGATGATGACAGTTTATTGTTGATTAACGCAGGTATGGCACCTTTAAAAAAATATTTTACAGGTGAATTAAAAATGCCTGGAAATAGAGCTGCATCTTCACAAAGATGTATTAGAACAGCAGATATCGAATCCGTTGGTATAACTCAAAGACATGGAACTTTTTTTGAAATGTTAGGAAATTTTTCTTTTGGTAACTATTTTAAAGAAGAGGCAATTTCATGGGCATGGGAATTTTTAACTGAAAGAATGGAAATTCCTAAAGAGATTCTATGGATTTCTGTATATGAAGAAGATGACGAAGCATTTTCTATTTGGAAAGACAAGATAGGTGTACCAGAAGAAAGAATAGTAAGACTTGGAAAAGAAGATAATTTTTGGGAAATTGAAGAAGGACCATGTGGACCATGCTCTGAAATTCATGTAGATAGAGGAATAAAGTATGGCTGTGGAGATCCAGATTGTAAACCTGGATGTGATTGTGATAGATTCTTAGAGGTTTGGAACTTAGTGTTTACACAATTTAACAAGGATTCAAAAGGTAACTATACTCCTTTAAAGCATCCAAACATTGATACAGGAATGGGTCTTGAAAGAATCACTATGGTTATGGAAAATGCAGATAATATTTTTGAAATCAATCTTGTTAAAGATATAATTCATACTATTGAAGATATTTCCGGTGTGAAATACAAGACAGATGACAAAAAAGATATTTCTATAAGAATAATAGCAGACCATGTTAGAGCTATGACTTTCTTAGTATATGATGGGATAATTCCAAGTAATGAAGGTAGAGGATATGTTCTTAGAAGAATAATCAGAAGAGCCTCAAGACATGGTAAGTTATTAGGTATAAAAGGTAAATTTCTAACAGAAGTTGTAAATAAGGTTATGGAAATTTACAATATGGAATATCCTGAATTGTTAAGAGATAAAGAGAGAATAACAAAAATAATTGCTTCTGAAGAAGGAAAGTTCCAAGAAACTATAGATCAAGGTCTTTCAATACTTGAAAATTTAATAGAGGATGCAAAAAAATCTAACCTTGACTATATTAATAGCGAAGATGCTTTTAAATTATATGACACTTATGGTTTCCCAATAGATTTAACGGTTGAAATTTTAAAAGAAAATTCTTTAAATGTAAACCTTGATGAATTTAATAACTTGCTTGAAGAACAAAGAGAGAGATCGAGATCATCAAGACAGAGTGGCAATGTCGGTTGGGCAAACGAAAAAAATGAATATCTAATTAATTTGCAAGAGTCAAATTTTATTGGATATGACAACATGACTGCTGAATCGGAAGTTATAATGATATTAAAGGAAGGTGATTTAGTAAATAGCCTTTCAGCTGGCGAAGAAGGTATTGTTATTACAGAGACCACACCTTTTTATGGAGAAGGTGGAGGACAGGTAGGAGATACTGGTTTAATTAAATCTGAAACAGGTTTTCTTGAAGTTTTTGATACGAAAAAGAATAAGAATAATGGAATTTATCATTTTGTTACTGTTAAAGAGGGGAAAATTAATTTAGGAGATAAAGTTAATCTTTATGTTGATGTAGATAGACGCCATGACATTACTAAAAATCACACAGCAACTCACTTATTACACAGAGCATTAAGAGAGGTATTGGGGGATCATGTTCACCAAGCAGGATCTTATGTTGGACCAGATAGACTTCGTTTTGATATTACTCATTTTGAAACTATCTCAAAAGAAGATTTACTAAAGGTACAAGACATAGTGAATGATTCTATTTCAAGAGCACTACCAGTATTTAAACAAAGTATGACTTTAAAAGAATCTGAGGAATATGGAGCTACAGGTTTATTTGAAGATAAATATAAAGATATAGTCAGAGTTGTAACAGTAGGAGATAAATTTTCTGTAGAACTTTGTGGAGGATGTCACGTAAATAATATATCCGAGATTCAAATGCTTAAAATAGTTTCAGAATCATCGGTTGCTGCAGGAGTTAGAAGAATTGAAGCAATAACTGGTAGAAAAGTTTATGAAGTTCTAAAAGATGACGAATCTGTTTTAAATGAATTATCTGATAATTTAAAATCAGAAAAGAAAGATTTGGCATTTAAAATTAGATATATGCATATAGAAGTTAAGACTTTAGAAAAAGAACTATCTAAGTTGAAAGAAAAAGATAGTTTAAAAGGCAGTGATGATATTCTTAAAACTGTTAAGGAAGTCTCAGGAATAAAATTCATTACTCATAGAGTTAGTGATATGTCTGTAGATAATTTAAGAGCATTAGGAGACAATCTAAAGGATAGATTACAATCAGGAGTTGTTGTACTTGCGAATGTAGCAGGGGATAAGATAAACTTCTTGGCTACAGTATCAAAAGATTTAGCTGGAAAGACTATATCTGCAGGAAATATAGTAAAAGAAGTTGCAAAAATAACTGGTGGAAATGGCGGAGGAAGACCTGATTTTGCTATGGCAGGAGGCAGGCATATTGATAAGGTTGATGAAGCTCTTTCCTCTGTTGAATCAATAATAAACAATTTAAAGAAATAGTATCAGTAAAACAAGGAGGGTTTTATGAATAAAGATCATTTGAATGAAACTATGATGTTTGAACCACAAAAAGATTCGGGAAAATCAATTAGAAATATTGTAACAACAGTTTATGAACTCTTGAAGGAAAAGGGATATAATCCTATTAATCAAATCATAGGATATTTGCTATCTGATGATCCAACCTATATTACCTCTCATGGAAATGCAAGAAATATTATCAGACAAGTAGACAGAGATGATTTACTAGAAGAGATTCTTAAATACTATTTAAACGAAGACAAGTAAAATGGAATTAGTAGAATTAGGAAACACAGGAATTATGGTTTCTCCAATGTGTTTTGGCAGTTTAACTATTACACCTTTTCAAAGTAATCTACCTGTAGATAAAGGGGCATATCTAATTAGATATGCCTTTGAAAAAGGTGTTAATTTCATTGATACAGCACAGCTTTATAATAATTATGAGTATATAGCAAAAGGGTATAAAGGTATTTCAAGAAACAATTATGTAGTAGCGACAAAGACATATGCATGGAATAAAAAACTTGCTCAGGAAGCTTTAGAAGATGCACTCACAAGACTTAATACAGATTATATTGATATTTTTTTATTACATGAGCAAGAATCTGAGTTTACAATTAAAGGACATTTCGAAGCTCTCGAATTTCTTATTAGAGCCAAAGAAAAAGGGTATATAAGAGCTGTGGGGCTATCAACTCATAGAATTTCTGGAGTTGAAGGAGCTAACAAGTTTAATGAAATAGAACTTATACATCCCATCTTAAATAAAAATGGACTTGGAATTCCAGATGGAAATGCAGAGGATATGATAAGTGTTCTAAAAAAAGCAAAGTCCTACAATAAAGGTATATATAGCATGAAGCCCCTTGGTGGAGGTCATCTAATACCTGAAGTTTATCAATCAATTAAATTTGTTAAGGACTTGAACTTAGCAGATAGTATAGCCATAGGTTGTCAATCCAAAGACGAAATAGATTGTAATGTAGATTTAATTATTAATAATAAGTACAATGAAAAGCTTGAACAGCTTTCATCACGAAAAAGAAAGCTTATAATTGAAGACTATTGCGTCGGATGTGGGAAATGTGTTAAAAGATGTGACCAAAATGCATTATATCTGGAAAATCACAAAGCAAAAGTAAATCCTAATAAATGTGTTCTTTGTGGATATTGCGCAACAGTATGTGAAGATTTTTATATTAAAGTAATATAAGGAGTTATAATGGAAAGATTCATGGGTTTAGATGTAGGAGATAAGACTATTGGTGTAGCAATTAGTGATCCATTTTTTATAACCGCTCAAGGTCATAGTACTATAATACGAACTGGTATAAAGAAAGATATTCAAAAATTGAAAGATATAATTGAAGAAAATGAAATTACAAAAATAATAGTCGGATTACCTAAAAACATGAATAATTCCATTGGTCCACAAGGTGAAAAAGTTTTAGATTTTGTTAATCGTTTGAAAAAAGAGTTGGATAATGAAATAATTTTGCAAGATGAAAGATTAACTACAGTTTCGGCAGAGCGTATATTAATTGAAGGAAATGTTAGTAGAAAAAATAGAAAAAAAGTGATTGATAAAGTCGCTTCAACATATATACTTCAATCATATTTGGATATGATACGATAAGGAGATCTTATGGATATAATTGAAATATACAATGAAAGCAATGAAATAGAAAAATATTATCTTGTAGATACTTTTGGAATTGAAGATGACGATTATGTAGTTTTGAAATCTACAGATGAAGAAGATGAATTATTATATATATTTAAAACTTACAAAGACGAAGATAATCAAGTTTTGTTTGAAGGTATTAAAGATGAAAATAAACTTGATGAAGTAGTGGATATATATTTAGAATTAAAAAGTGAAAATGACAAAAGAGGAGGTAGATAGTAATGGATTTAGAAAAATTCAAATCTATACTTCAGAAAAATGGATATAAAATAACTAAACAACGAGAAGTTATTTTTGAAACATTACTTGAAAATGCTTCTGAACATTTAAGTCCAGAAGAACTTCATTTAATTGTAAATAAAAAAGACAAAGATATTGGTATAGCAACGGTTTATCGAGCTTTACAATTATTTGAAGAGCTTAATTTAGTATATAAGTTAAATTTTGATGATAATAGATATAGATATGAATTGACCAGAGATGAAGAACATCAACATCATCATTTAATTTGTACGCAATGTAATAAAGTTGAAGAAGTAAGCTATGACTTAACAAGTAATATAGAAGAAAGTATAAAGAATAATTATGGATTTGAAGTAACAAATTATGTTTTAAAATTCTTTGGTATCTGCTCTCAATGTCAGGAGAAAAATAGACGTAAGGAGATTTAGATGCCAAACAAAAAAGAAAAAACATATAAGAGATATAATAATAAAAACAATAAAAGGGGAAAAGATGAGAAACTAAAAATTATTCCCCTTGGGGGCATATCTGAAATAGGAAAAAATATGACTGTAGTTGAGTATGGAAATGATATTATAGTTGTAGATGCTGGGTTAACTTTTCCAGATGAGAGTATGCCAGGTATTGATATTGTCATTCCAGATATTGATTATTTAGAGAGAAATGCCCATAAAGTTAGAGGGATAGTAGTAACACATGGACATGAAGATCATATTGGAGCAATACCCTTTGTTCTAAAAAAATTAGATGTCAATATATATGCTACAAATTTAACCATAGGATTAATAAAAAATAAAATTATAGAACACAATCTTAGTATAAATAACCTTAATGTAGTTGAGAAGGGACAAACAATAAAATTAGGATGCTTTGAAATAGAATTTGTTCAAGCAAGTCACAGTATTCCTGATGCTGTCTGCCTCTCTATAAGTACACCATTAGGAGTTGTTTTCTTTACAGGTGACTTTAAGATTGATTATACTCCAATAGATGGAGACAGAATGGATCTTACAAGGATTGCCGAAATTGGAAGAAGTGGGGTTTTAGCACTTGTTGCAGACAGTACAAATGTTGTGAGAAGTGGTTATACTCTTAGTGAAAGATCTGTAGGTCAGACTTTTATCGACTTGTTCGGTAAGGCAAAATCCCGTATTATAGTTGCAACTTTTGCATCTAATCTACACAGAATACAACAAGTTATATATGCAGCAGAATACTACAACAAGAAAGTTGCGCTTTCTGGTAGATCCATGATAAATATTATCTCTGTAGCTAAAGAATTAAATTATCTTGATGTAAGAGATAATACATTGATTGAACTGAAAGATATTAATAAATATGATGGAGATAAAGTTGTATTATTAACAACGGGTTCACAAGGAGAACCTATGAGTGCGTTAACCAGAATGGCTTATGGTGAACATAGAATGGTAAAACTTACGCCTACGGATACTATTATTATTTCAGCAAGTCCTATACCTGGAAACGAAAAAACTGTGTCTCAAATAATTAATAAATTAACTGAGCTTGGAGCTAATATTATATATGATGCACTTGCGGATGTTCATGTATCTGGACACGCTTGCCAAGAAGAATTAAAACTAATGCATGTGCTTGTTAAACCTAAGTATTTTATTCCTGCACATGGAGAGTATAGACATTTAAAGGTTCATGGAGAGCTTGCAGAGTCATTAGGAATGAATAGTGACAATATATTTATAGGCCGAAATGGAAATACCTATGAATTCACAAAAAAAGGCGCAAGGTTAATAGATACAGATTATGCTGGAAATATATTAGTAGATGGGTTAGGTGTAGGAGATGTTGGTAATGTTGTACTTCGAGACAGAAAACATCTTTCAGAAGATGGACTTATTGTTGTTGTAATTACCGTTAACAAAGATACTAATGAAATCTTGTCAGATCCTGATATTATATCCAGAGGATTTGTATATGTGAAAGAGAGTATGTCTTTAATGGATGATGCAAAGCATGTAGTTGAAAAATCTTTATTAGAATGTGAAGATAATAATTTAAAAGACTGGGGAAGTATTAAACATCAAGTTAGAGAAGACTTGAAAAAATTTGTTTTTAGTGAAATTAAAAGAAGACCAATGATACTTCCAGTAATTATAGAAGTTTAAGGAGTTTATAATGGATTTAGTTTCAAAAGCAACTGAAATAGGAAAAGAACTTGCTCAAAGTTCTGAATTTATAGAATATAAAAAACTTTACAACTCAGTTTATAAAGACGAAAAAAATAAAGATATGATCGATGACTTCAGAAAAAAAGTTTTAGATTATGAGATAAAAAAACAAGAAAATAAAGCTACAGATGAAGATTTTAAAAATCTTCAAAATCTACAAAATGTAATTTCCTTAAATCCAGAAGTGGGTAAGTTTTTATTTTCTGAAGCTGGTTTTTCTATGAAACTTCAAGAAGTTTTTCAAGCTATTGAAAAGGAAATAAAATTAGATTAATGATAGTAGATTCAAATGTTGAAAACTATATTAGGTCTTTATCAAATACAAAAGATTCAAGGTTATTCAAATTAGAAAAATATGCTAAAGAGAATCATGTTCCAATTGTCGAATCTGAAGTAGCTAATTTTATTAATATTTTGGTCACTTTAAAAAAACCTAAAAATATATTGGAACTGGGTACAGCTATTGGGTATTCTTCTATTGTAATGGGTTTATCTTTCTCAGATTCGAATATAGTTACACTGGAAAAAAATTCTAAAATGGTTGAAATAGCTCAAAATAACATACTAAAATTTGGTTTAGAAGATAGAATTAATGTAGTGGAATGTGATGCATACGAGTATCTTTTAAACTGTAGTAGTAAATTTGATATGATATTTATTGACGCCGCAAAAGGACAATATTTAAAATATTTTAAAGAATCAATGAAATTGATAAATGATATGGGTATTATTGTATGTGATAATGTATTATTCAGAGGAATGGTCTGTGATGAAAAAGCACTTACAAAACGTCATAGAAAAATAACAATTGTTAAAAGGTTAAATGAATTTCTTAAATATATTTCCAATTTAGAGGAATATAAGACGTCAATTATACCTATAGATGACGGAATGTCAATATCCTATAAGATTTAATCTCTTATAGGATATTGTTTTGATTAGGAGTTAAAATTGAAAAAAATAGAATTACTTGCCCCAGCAGGGGATTTAGAAAAATTAAAATATGCAATTCATTATGGTGCGGATGCTGTTTATTTAGCTGGTCCAGATTTTGGAATGAGGAAAGCTTCTAAGAACTTTACAAATGAACAGTTATTAGAAGCAATTGAATTTGTTCATGAAAATAATAAAAAGATTTATATTACTTTAAATATAATTCCACATAATGAAGATTTAATTGGATTGAAAGAATATGTAGAATTTCTTGTAAGAAGCCAAGTAGACGCACTGATAGTTTCTGATCCAGGAATATATTCAGTTGTTAGATCTATAAGTAAAGATATCGAAATACATCTTTCTACTCAAGCTTCCGTAACAAATTATGAAACGGTAAAGTTTTGGGAAAATATGGGTGTAAAGAGGATTGTGCTTGCAAGGGAACTTTCTTTAGAGGAAATAAAACAAATAAAGAATGAAGTTCCAGATGTTGATCTTGAAGTTTTTGTACACGGTGCTATGTGCATTTCTTATTCGGGAAGATGTTTGTTAAGTAATTATATGACAGGTAGAGATGCAAATAGGGGAGATTGTGCACAGGCGTGTAGATGGAAATACAATTTGATGGAGGAAAAAAGACCTGGTGAGTATTTTCCAGTTGAAGAAAATGATAAAGGAACTTTTATATTTAATTCAAAAGATTTATGTATGATAAAACATTTACCTGAGCTTTTTGAAGCGAATGTAGACAGTTTAAAAATTGAAGGGAGAGTCAAGACTCTATATTATGTTGCTACAGTTATTAGAAGCTATAGAATTGCCATTGATGCATATTATAATGGAACTTATACAAAAGAGTTAGCTACAGAACTATTAGACGAAATTAAAAAAGTTTCACACAGAGATTTTACAACAGGATTCTTTTTTAAAAAGCCAGATGAACATGACCAACTTTATACAACCAGCTCATATATTAGAAACTATGATTTTGTTGGTATAGTTCTTGACTATGATATAGATACAAAAATGGCTACAATTGAACAAAGAAATAGAATATTTTCAGGAGATGAACTAGAAGTTTTTGGTCCAGAATATAAATATAATATCTTCACAATGGGTGAGATGATAAACTCTGAAGGAGAAACTGTAAATGTAGTGCCAAAAGCTCAAGAAATATTTAAGACTAAAATAGATTTTCCTGTAAAAAAATACGATTTGATTAGAAAGGCAATTAAAGAGTAATTTTATGAAAAAGAAATATACTATAATAACTTATGGATGTCAAATGAATGAACATGATTCAGAAAGAATCAGATATATTTTAGAAAATCTTGGATACGAGAGAACAGAAGACATAGAAGAGTCTGATTTTATTATTTATAATACTTGTCTTGTCAGAGAGAATGCAGAGCTTAAAGTATATGGACAATTAGGTGCTTTAAAAAGGCTTAAAAGAGAAAAACCCGATATGATTATTGCAGTTTGTGGATGTATGATGCAAACTGGTGATGCAAAAGATGTAATTAGAGAAAAATACAGCCATGTTGATATAATATTTGGGACAAAAAACATTTCTATGCTACCTAATTTAATAGATAGACATTTGAATACTGGCAAAATGGTAGTTGATATATCAGAATCTGATTTAATAGATGAAATACCAAATTTAAATAGAGATCATGACTTCATAGGTTATGTAAATATTATGACAGGCTGTAATAATTTTTGTACCTACTGCATAGTACCATATGCAAGAGGAAGGGAAGTTAGTAGAAGTCCTGAGAGCATTTTGGAAGAAATAAAAGGACTTGCAGATAAGGGTTATAAAGAAGTGACCCTACTTGGTCAAAATGTAAATTCATATGGAAAGAATTTAGAAGCACCTTGTTCATTTCCAGATTTGCTTAGAATGATAAATAAAGTTGATGGTATAGAAAGAATTAGATTTTTAACAAGTCATCCAAAAGATCTTTCTGACGACTTAATTGAAGCAATGGCGGAATGCGATAAGGTTTGTGAAAACTTACATCTACCCTTTCAAGCTGGTTCAAATAGCGTATTGAAGGCAATGAATAGAAAATATACTCAAGAAGATTATTTAAAACTTGTAAAAAAATTAAAAGATAGAATTCCTGATATAACTCTATCTACAGATATTATAGTAGGCTTTCCAGGAGAAACAGAGGAAGACTTCGAAGAGACTCTTAAAGTGGTTAGAGAAGTTAGATACGATCAAGGATTTACTTTTATTTATAGCAAAAGAGAAGGAACAAAAGCTGCAAAGATGAATGAACAAGTTCCAAGAGAAGTTAGTCAAAAAAGATTTGATAGATTGATTGATGAAATGTATAAGATATTTTATGAAAATAATGAAAAATTACTTGGAGAGGTTGTAGAAGTTTTAGTTGAAGGACCAAGTAAAAATAACGAAGAAGTTCTGACAGGAAGAACAAGAGGATATAAATTAGTTCATTTTCAAGGTCCAAAAGAGTTAATTGGGAAATTAGTAAAAGTGAAAATAGATACTCATAATTCTTTTTCACTTAGCGGAGAATTGATATAGGGTGATATAATGGAAAATTTAACTCCAATGATGCAACAGTATATGAAAGTAAAAGAACAGAATAAAGATTGTATTCTATTTTTTAGACTGGGAGATTTTTACGAAATGTTTTTTGAGGATGCTATTACAGCTTCAAGAGAGCTTGAAATAGCACTAACTAAGAGAGATTGTGGTAATAACGAAAAATGTCCTATGTGTGGAATTCCATATCATGTTGCAGATACCTATATATCAAAACTTGTTGAAAAAGGCTATAAAGTTGCAATATGTGAGCAATTAGAAGATCCAAAAGAAGCAAAGGGAATAGTTAAAAGAGGAATAATTGACAAGGTTACACCAGGAACCATAATAAATAAAGATGTACCGGATTCTTCAGATTTTAACTATTTGATGGCTATTTATTTTGATGAAAATAAAGTAACATTAGCATATTCAGATATTTTGGATGGAGATATCCTCTTTACAACAGTAAGATATTCAAATCTTAAAGAATTAGAAAAGAAGATAGAAAATGAAATAATAAAAATTTCTCCATCAGAAATAATTTATAATAAAAATACGTTTTTTGCACAAAACTTTTTAAATAACTTAGCAGAGTTAAATAATATAACACTAACTGAATTAGCAAATATTAGTAAAGAAAACCATATTAAGATTTTGAAAGAAAAAGAAATAAATTCTGATATAAAAGATTTAACAGAATATATGGCAATAGGTTTCTTATTAGATTATATTTATACTTATAGACATGAAAATTTAACTCATATTAAGAATGCTTATTATTTTGAAATAGAAAAATATCTTAATATTGACTCTCACACTATTGTAAATTTGGAAATTCACAAAAATCTTTCTACAGGATCAAAAAAAGGTTCTCTTTACTCAATATTAAATAAAACTTCTACATCTATGGGAGGAAGGCTTCTTCATAGTTTTCTTGAAAGGCCATTAATGGATAAAAAAGAAATTATTAAGAGGCAAGAAATAATTAATTCCTTTTATAATAATAGAGTTTTACAAAATAATATATCAAATTTATTAAAAGAAATATATGATTTAGAACGGCTTATTGGAAAATTATCATTTGGAAGAGCGAATGCCAGGGATTTAGAGTCTCTAAAGATTTCAATTGAAAAATTACCAGAAATCAAAAGGGTAATTTTAGATAGTGACAGTGAAGTACTAAAATTGCTGGTAGAAAATTTAGATACCTTAGAAGATATATATAAATTAATAGACCAATCAATTGTAGAAGATCCTCCAGTACTAATTACTGAAGGTAATATTATAAAAGTTGGTTTTGATAAATACTTAGATGAAATTAGAGATAATAGAGTTAAAGGTAAACAAAGATTAGTTGAATATGAAAAAGAGCTAAAAGATGAAACTGGAATTAAGAATATAAAGATAGTATATAATAAAAAATTGGGATATTTTTTAGATGTAACAAAAAGTAATTTAAAATTTGTGCCCGAATACTTTGAAAGAAAACAAACTTTAACTAATTCTGAAAGATTTACAACCTCTGAACTTAAAGAGATTGAGAATATGATTTTAAGTTCAGATTCTGAAATTGTAAACTTAGAATATGAAATATTCAATAGGATTAGGATTAAAATACTTGATTGTATCAATCGTATAAAGAAAACTTCAAAGATAATATCTGAAATAGATGTATTTAATTCTCTTGCAATGGTTGCCTATGAAAATAAATATGTTAGACCAACATTAAACAATATAGGACTGATACAAATAAGTGGAGGAAGACATCCTATAGTTGAAAACTCAATTGGTTTAGAGAAATTTATAAACAATGATACAACTATAGGCTTAGGGTATAATGATATCCAAATTCTCACTGGTCCAAATATGAGCGGGAAGTCAACGTATTTAAGACAAATCGCAATTATTGTTATCATGGCACAAATAGGTTCATTTGTACCTGCTGACTCAGCTAATATTGGAATAGTTGATAAAATATTTACACGTATTGGTGCATCCGATAACTTATATAAAGGCGAAAGTACCTTTATGGTAGAAATGAACGAAGTAAGTAATATTATAAAGAATGCGACAAAAGATAGTCTTCTTATTTTAGATGAAGTTGGAAGAGGGACAAGCACTTTTGATGGACTAAGTATAGCATGGGCTGTACTTGAGTATATAAGTAAAAAAATTAAAGCTAAAACTCTTTTTGCAACTCACTATCATGAGCTGACTGAACTTGAAGAAAAAATGGATAATATTATTAATTTGAAAGTTAAGATTCAAGAAAGTAAAGATGGAATTGTATTTTTACGAAAAATTGTAGAAGGTAAATCTGATAGATCCTATGGGATTGAAGTAGCTAAAATAGCTGGTTTGCCAATAGAACTCATAAATAGAGCTAAGAGGATACTTTCAAATATTGAAAGAGAACGAAAAAACAATCCAGATGTTTTAGAAGAAACTCTATTTGAAATGAATTACGAAGATGAAAAAGAATCAATATATGAGGGTTTTATTGATAATATTAGAGACATTGATGTAAATATGCTTACTCCAATGCAAGCATTAACTAAGTTAGATGAAATTATAAGAGATGCTAATGATTTGTAGGTGTTATATATGATTAAATTACTTTCAAAAGATACAATTCAAAAAATAGCTGCAGGAGAAGTTATTGAAAGACCTTTTTCGGTGGTTAAAGAACTTGTTGAAAACTCAATAGATGCAAAAGCTACTGAGATAAAGGTTGAAATTTCTGAGGGTGGATTAAACTATATAAAAGTTACCGATAATGGATCTGGAATTTTAAAATCAGAAGTTGAAGTTGCAGTAAAAAGACATGCGACCTCAAAACTTGATAGTTTTAATGATTTATATAACATTTCATCACTTGGATTTAGAGGAGAGGCACTGGCAAGCATAACTTCTATTTCAAAAACTACAATAGAGACTAAAACTATTGATGATGATATAGGATCTTCTTTCAAATTTGAATCTTCACAACTGGTTTCAATTAGTGATATTGCAAAGAATGATGGTACTTCTATAATTGTTGAAGACTTATTTTATAACATACCTGTTAGAAAGAGATTTTTAAATTCAGCTATTTCTGAAGCTAACGCCATTACTTTAATTATGTATAGACTTGCAATAGGAAATAATAATATTGGATTTACCTATATTAAAGATGATAAAGAGGTTTTTAAAACAATAGCTGGATCTGGATTAAAGTCAAACCTATCAGAATTATTTGGATTTGATTTTACAAAAGAACTTGTAGAAGTTGATATAGATGAACGAGAATTTAGTATTAAAGGATATATATCTAATAACAGGTACTACCGCTCAAACAGATCTATTGAGTACATTTATATAAATGGGAGATATGTTAAAAATTCGGATATTTCAAATGCAATAGAAAAATCTTATGGTTCCTTAATACCAAATGGAAGATTTCCTGCTTTTCAATTATTTTTTGAAATAAAACCAAATCTTATTGATGTAAATATTCATCCCAATAAAGAAAAAGTATCTATTGTTATTTTAGACTATATCAAAAATACGATTAATAAAGAGTTTCCAAAAATTTTGAACGAAAGCAAAAATCTTCTAAATCTATCTGTTCAAGATAAAAACGAAGAAGTTCCAAAGCTTTATAATAATGATCTTAATGATCTACTAAATAGATTTTCAAACTCCGATAAAGTAATAAACAATAAGTTAAATGATTTTAGTAGTGATTATAAAACAAAAGATAGTTTAGAAAATGAAAAAAGTTCTATTGTTTCTGACTCAAACTCTGAGTATAGTGTAAATATTACAGATAAAGTTACCACCGATGATGAGTTGAAGAAAGATACAGTAGAAAAATATGATGATGAAATTGAAATAGATAATATAAGTTATTTTAGTGAGTCAAGTAAAGAAATTAAAAGATATAAATACATTGGAACTATTTTTAAAACTTATAATATTTTTCAGTCTCTTATAGATGATAAACTTATTCTTATGGACCAGCATGCTGCACATGAAAGAATTAATTTTGAGAAATTTTTGAAGTTGTATAATAAAAAGGAAGTTTATAGTCAACAGTTATTAACTCCAATTCTTATAACAGTAACAAATGAAGAAATTGATTTATATAAAAAATTTTCAAAAATGTTTTTCGATTTGGGATTTGAAGTTGATATTTTTAGTAATGATACACTTATTATTAGAGGATTGCCTGAAATTTTAGAAATTCCAAAAACAAGTGATCTTTTTACAAATATATTGGACAGATTAAGTAATGACAGTAATAGCTTTGATAACTCTGAAATAATCAATAAAATAATTTCTATGTCTTGTAAAGCATCTGTTAAATCAGGAGACTTTATGTCAAGTTTAGAACTTGAAAATCTTCTACAACAGCTTTTAGAATGTGAAAATCCTTTAACTTGTCCTCATGGAAGACCCACTATAATAGAAGTCAGTAAAAATGAACTTGAAAAATTATTTTTGAGGGTTAAATAATGAAAGATGTAATTTTGATAGTTGGCCCAACTGGAGTAGGGAAAACTAAGTTATCTTTAATTTTGGCAAATAAACTTAAAAGCGAGATAATTTCGGCGGATTCTATGCAAATATATAAGGGAATGGATATAGGAACTGCAAAAGTAAGTCGAGAAATTCAAAAAGATATAACTCATTACCTAATTGATATTGTAAATCCTGATGATGAATACAACGTATCTAACTTTCAAATTGACGCCTTTAAAATAATTGATAAATTATTATATGAAAATAAGAGTCCAATTATAGTAGGAGGTACAGGACTATATATAAACTCTTTAGTATATAAACTTAAATTTGGAGAAGACAAGCCTGATGATGAATACAGAAATATGCTTTGGGATTTATATGAAAGTGAAGGATCAAAACTAATTTTAGACTTACTTAAATCAATTGACCCTGATTCACTTAAAACAATAGATGAAAATAATATAAAAAGACTCATTAGAGCTGTTGAATACTATCATACGACGGGACAAAAATACTCTAAAAAAAATGATAGTTTTAGGGAAGAGAACAAAGATTACAACTTTCATATCTATTGTTTACACGAAGAGCGGTCAAAGCTTTATGATAGGATAAACCATAGAGTTGACGAAATGATAGAAGAAGGTCTTATGGATGAAGTTCGTTCTTTAATTACAAAGTATGATAAAAATTCAATTGCTTTTAAAGGTATTGGTTATAAAGAAGTTATAGATTACTTAGATAATAAAGTCGATTATGACGAAATGTTAAGACTACTTAAAAGAAATTCCAGAAGACTTGCAAAGAGACAGTACACTTGGTTTAGACGAGATAATAGAATAAATTGGATAGATATAGAGGAATATGGCTATGATTTTGAAAAGATAGCTGATTTAATTTTGAGGGATATAGATGAATAAAGAATTTTATAAAGATGTATATGGAATAGACGAAAAAATATATGACTATGTTTGTGATATTGAAAAAGGTTTAAAAGAAAGATTTTTAAAACTACAAGAAATAGAAGAATACAATCTTTTAAAAATATTAAATGCTATGCAGGAAAGTAAACTTTCATCTTCAGACTTTAATTGGACTACAGGTTATGGATATGGAGATCCTGGAAGAGATAAGGTTGAAGAAATTTATAAAAGAGTATTTAAGACGGAGGATGCATTAGTTAGACCAAATATTGCTTCTGGAACCCACGCATTATCACTAGCTTTACAAGGAAGTTTATTACCAGGAGATTCCATACTATCTATTAATGGAGATCCCTATGATACACTACGACAGGTTATTGGCATTGAAGGAGAAACCACAGGTACACTTATTGAACTTGGTGTTAAGTATGACAAAGTAGATTTACTTGAAGATGGAAAGATAGATTTATATACTGTAAAAGATAAAATAATTAAAAATAAACCTAAACTATTAATGATACAAAGGTCAACAGGGTATAGTTTAAGAGATGCTCTTAGTTTAGATGAGATAGAAAAAGCTATCAGCTTTGTTAAATCATTGGACAATAATTTAATAGTGATGGTAGATAACTGTTATGGCGAGTTTACCAGAGTACAAGAGCCATCAGAATTAGGAGCTGACTTAACAGTTGGATCTCTTATAAAAAACCCAGGAGGAGGAATAGCTTTAAGCGGTGGTTATATTGTAGGTACACATGATTTAATTGATAGAATAGCTGTGAAATTAACCGCTCCTGGACTTGGAAAAGATACAGGACTTACATTTGGTACTACAAGAACAACATTACAAGGTCTGTATTTTGCACCTAAAGTTACTATGGAAGCTTTAAAGGGGGCTTTGTTATTTGCATCCACTTTTGAAAATTTAGGATTTAAGACTTTTCCAAGTTCAAATTCAAAAAGATACGATATAATTGAAGCAATTCAATTTGAAGATGAGGATTTAGTAGTAGAATTTTGTAGGAGTATTCAAGAAGCTTCTGCGGTTGATTCTTTTGTAACACCTTATCCTTGGGATATGCCAGGATATACTGATAAAGTTATAATGGCATCTGGTTCTTTTATAGATGGATCTTCAATAGAAATATCTGCTGATGGACCACTTAGAGATCCTTATGTAGCTTATTATCAGGGAGGACTTAACTTTTATCAATGTAAATTAGCCTTGATGAAAGTTTTGCAAAAATTCATTGAAATAGACAAAATAAAAATATAGATGGAGTACTCCATCTATATTTCTCTAAATAATCCTATTACTTTCCCTAAAATCTCCACTTCTCTAACTATAATTGGAAACATACTGGAGTTTTCAGGTCTAAGTTCAATATGATCACTATGCTTATAATACGTTTTTACAGTTGCAGAATCTTCAATTAAGGCTACAACAATATCTCCATTTTCTGCAACATTTTGTTTTCTTACAATTATTTTATCACCATCTAATATTCCTGCTTCAATCATAGATTCTCCAGAGACATTTAATATAAAAAGTTCTCCTTTTTGAGAAAATTCAATAGGTAGGGGAAAGGTATCTTCGATATTTTCTATTGCAAGAATTGGTTGACCAGCAGTAACCATACCTACTATAGGAATATCATATGTTTCTTTTTTACCAACACTCATATAGTCATCCATATCAATTATTTCAAGAGCTCTATTCTTAGTAGGATCTCTCCTGATGTAACCTTTTTTTTCAAGTTGTATCAGATATGAATTGATCGTCGAAGTAGATTTTATAATTTTTATATCTTCAATTATTTCTCGATAAGAAGGAGGATATCCATTTTCATTAATAAAATTCCTTAAAAAATCGAGAAGTATCATTTCTTTTTTTGTTAAATCTTCATACATTATATACACCTCATTTAAGTAAATTATAGCATATAGAGGAATAGTAAACAAACATAAGTTCTAAATATCGAAAATTTGTTCGAAAAGTATTGACAATCGTTCAAATGTTCGATAATATATATTTAACGAACATATGAACGGAGGATGTTATGAAAAAGTATAGAATAGTTAATAAATTTAGATTTTATATTAGCATGAGTATTATTGTATTGACTTTAATAACAATTGTTGCACTTGCATTTAATTATACATTGTCAAAGGGAAATGAAGCTAAGGTAGAATATATTTCTCACACTGTAAGAAAGTACGAAACAGTTTGGGATATTGCAAGAGAAGTAGAACATAAAGGAGATATTAGAGATTTTATAGATGAAATAATTTCAATTAATGACTTAGAGGATTCTAAAATATATCCTGGACAAATTATAGCGATTCCTAAATAGGGAACGCTATAATTCATTTAATGGATTTTTAGAAATGGCATCTCTCAGACCTTCATCATCAACATGGGTATAAATTTGGGTAGTTGATACATTCTCATGACCTAAAATTTCTTTTAAAAGCAATATATCAACATCTCCATATTTATACATTAAAGTTGCTGCTGTATGCCTTAATTTATGGACAGAAAATACATTTGTATCCAGACCTGCTTCATTTAGATAGAAGTCTACTCTTCTTTGTACTGTACGATTACTTATTTTTGAGTTTCTATTACTAATAAATAGATAAGGATCTTCTATATCAGGTCTTATTTTTAAATAGTCATCTATTGCTTTATTACACACGTTATTTAAATAGATGGTTCTTTCTTTATTACCTTTACCAGTTACATTTATAGTGTCTTCTTTAAAATCCGAAATTTTTATATTAGTAAGCTCATTTAGTCTAAGTCCACAATTTAAAAAGAGGAGTATTATTGCAAGATCTCTTTTTCTTACAAATTCATCTTCAACAGTGGTAACTACTTTTATTAATCTCTTAGCTTCTTCTAAAGTTAAATACACTGGGTTTTTCTTTTCTATTTTTGGAGTTTCTAAATTATGAGCAGGATCTGTAGAGATAATATTTCTTATTTTATACAAGTAATCAAAGAATGTTCTTAGACTTGAAGCAGTTCTTGCTCTTGTAGTTGTAGAGTGATTTTTATATCTATCTGTGTAAGCAAGATATGAATGTAAATCTGCAAGTTCAATTTTATTTAAATAGTCTTCAGGAAAATCTTTTATAGAAATTTCATCAATTTCTTCTTTTTTATATTTGTCCATATTGAATCGATAGATAATGTACTTTAAGAAACAAGAAATACTATATCCATACTCTTTAGTCGTAGAGGAGGAATGTCCTTTAATTGTTTCTATATAGTCTAAAAAGTCTATTAGTATAAGAGGGTAGTCTTTCATAAGTCACCTTTTTATTTTTTATTTTGTCGCAAAATAATAGTTTTGTGACAAAGCTCATTAAATTTATTATAGAACATAAACTCAAATATGTAAAGAGCTTTTAGAATAAAGTCTCGTATGAATATAAAAAACAAGGCCTTATATTGCGTTTTAAGGCCTTTAAATTAAATTAATGGCTAATTACATGTCTAAAAGAATAAAATTGATTTAAATGGCCATTACAGTCATTAAAACTACTGTACTGATTTTTCTAATTGAATTATCCTTTTAATACCATCAATAATAAGTTTTTCATCTGCTGCATAAGATATTCTTATATAATCATCATTACCAAATCCTATTCCTGGAACAACTGCAAGATTAAATTCTTCAAGCAAGGTTTCAGATATATCTATTGAACTGTTTAAAATTTTCCCGCTAATAGATTTTCCCTTTAGAGGTGAAATATTTATAAAGATATAAAAAGCTCCCTTTGGGAAGTTAATATTAAGATTTGAATTTTTTGAAATATAATCAACAGATTTTTTACGTCGTTTATTAAATTCGTCGATCATATTTTTTGTATCGTAATATTTTGATTCATCTCTAAGTGCCACATAGCCTGCGTATTGTGCAATAGAGTTTGCACATGCCGTTGTATGACTTTGGATAGCATTCATTATTTTTATAATATCTTTATTTGCTACACAGTATCCAAGGCGCCATCCAGTCATTGCATAAGTTTTTGAAAAGCCACTAATGGTTATTGTCTTATTTTTAATCTCTTCACTTAATGATGCAATACTAACATGCTCATTATCATATGTCAGTCTTTCATATATTTCATCCGCGATTATAATAATATTATTTCTCACTGCCCAATTACCAATTTCAACAAGTTCAGACTTAGTATAAACAGATCCTGTAGGATTGTTTGGGTTATTCAAAATTAAAACTTTTGATTTATTTGTTAAGTTTTCATCAAGATCTTTAGTACGTATTTTAAAATCATTTTTTTTTGAAGTTTCTACTATAATGGATTTTCCACCTGCAAGTCTTACCATCTCTGTATAGCTAACCCAATAAGGACTTGGTATAATAACTTCATCATCTTCATTTACAATGGAATAAATAGCATTAAAAAGGCATTGTTTAGCTCCTGTTGATATTAAAATATTAGAAATATCATAATCTAACTTATTAAAACTTTTCAATTTTTTAACAATTTCTGCTTTTAATTCTAAAATACCTGATGTTGGAGTATATTTTGTAAATCCTTTTTCAATACCTTCAAAAGCTCCTTTTATAATATAATCGGGTGTTTTGAAGTTTGGCTCTCCAACTGTTAAATCGATTATTTCTTTACCTTCAGATTTTAACTTTTTAGCCTTTGATGACAACTCTAAAGTTATAGATGGTTTTACTTCTATTGCTTTGATATTATACATTTTTATACCTACTTTCTTAATTCATGTAGACTTTCAAGCCTTTGTATTGATGAGTTTGGGCATAGAAATTTTCCCAGTAAATACTCTTCACCATATAATCTTCCATGGCAGTCACTACCTGCTGTTGGAATTAAATTATATTTATCTGCTATTTTCATTAAGTTAGTTATAGTATCTTTGTCATGTTTAGAGTTAATAACTTCAATTCCATCAATTCCACAATTTATAATTTCTATAATCTCATCTTCAGTCAATTTGAATGGATGTGCGAGTACAGATACGCCTGATGAAATTTTAATAATATTTAAAACATCTTTAAGTTCAACGTCATTTTTTTCAATGTATGCAGATCCACTTTCTCCAAGATATTTTCTAAAAGCTTCATTAATGCAATTAACATAATTATTATCCACTAAGTACATTGCTAAATGTGATCTTGAAGTAAAGTCACTTCTTTTATACAAATATAGATCGTTTTGACTAATTTTAATACCAATTTCATTTAGTCTAATTAAAGTTTTATTAATTCTTATTTTTCTATTCTCTTGTAATTTAGTTACAAAATCAATTAAAAATTTATTTTTATAGTCTAAAAAATACCCTAAAACATGAATTTCTCTACCATTATAAGATACTCCAAATTCAATACCAGGTATAAATTTAATATTATGCTTCTTTGAAATGGTCTCTGCTTCCTCTAAACCATCTAAACAGTCGTGATCAGTTATAGAAAAGCCTTGAATTTCTTGTTTTTTTAATATATCTATTATATTTTCAGGTTTTAAATTACCATCAGAATATATACTATGAATGTGTAGGTCAAACATAAAGCCTCCATAATTTTATTATAATAAAAAAACAAATCCTACGAAAGTAGAATTTGTTTAATTTACTATTTAGCATAATCTATTGATCTAATTTCTCGAACAACATTAACTTTTATTTGTCCTGGATATTCCAATTCATTTTCTATTCTTGATGCTATATCTCTTGCAAGTAAAGTCATCTCGTCTTCTGAAATCTTATCTGGTTTTACCATAATTCTAAGTTCTCTACCAGCTTGAATAGCAAAAGAATTGTCAACACTATCAAATGAATTAGCTATTGCTTCAAGATTTTCGAGTCTTTGGATATATGACTCTATAGCTTCTCTTCTGGCTCCAGGTCTAGCGGCTGAAATAGCATCTGCAGCTTGAACCAATATAGCTTCAATACAAGTTGGCTCAACATCTCCATGGTGAGATTCAATACAATTTATAACTTCAGGTTTTTCTTTATATCTTTTAGCTGCTTGAACTCCAAGTTGAACATGAGGTCCTTCTATTTCATGGTCAATAGCTTTTCCTAAATCATGCATTAAGCCGCCTCTTTTAGCAAGTCTTACATCAGCTCCAACTTCTTGAGCTAACATTCCTGCTATTTGAGCAACTTCTACAGAGTGTTTAAGAACATTTTGACCATAACTTGTTCTGTAATTCAACTTTCCTAAAAGTTTTATTAACTCTGGATGAATTCCATGTAATCCTACTTCATAACACGCTTCTTCACCATGTTTTTTAATAGCTTGCTCAACTTCTTGAGTTGATTTCTCAAATAAATCTTCAATCCTTGTAGGATGAATTCTACCATCCATAATAAGTCTTTCCAATGTAATTCTTGCTATTTCACGTCTAACTGGATTAAATGCAGATAATACAACTGCTTCAGGAGTATCATCTATGATTAAATCAACACCTGTAAGAGTCTCAAAGGCTTTTATATTTCTACCTTCCCTACCTATAATCCTACCTTTCATTTCATCATTTGGTAGTGAAACAACTGAAACTGTGGATTCTGCTACAAAATCTGCTGCATATCTTTGTATAGAAGTGGTAACTAAATCTCTTGCAATATCATCAGCTTTTTCTTTAGTTTCTGCTTCTAATTCCTTAATAATCATTGCTTGTTCATGTGTAACCTTTTCTCTTAAATCTGAAAGTAAAATTTCTTTAGCTTCGTCTTCAGTAAGACCTGCTATTCTCTCCAATTCAGAACTTTGCTTTTCTAAAATTTGTTGAATTTCTTTATTTTTTTCTTCAACATCTTTTAGATCTGAGTCAAGTTTTTGAATCTTAGAATCTAATTTTTCACTCTTCTTTTCTAAGTTTTCTTCTTTTTGAAGAATTCTTTTTTCAGATTTTTGGATTTCCAATCTTCTTTCTCGATTTTCGTTTTCTTGATCGGTTCTTAATTTAAAGATTTCATCTTTAGCTTCAAGAAGCATTGCTTTTTTAGTAGTTTCAGCTTCTCTTCCAGCATCATTGATTATTTGAGCTGCATGAGCTTCCGCTGACCCAATTTGTTTTTCAGCAATATTTTTTCTAATTAAAAAACCGACTGCCAAGCCGATTACAAGGGTTATCAAACTTGCAATTATAGCAATAATATTACTGTCCATTGACAAGCCCCCTTTATTAAATTTTCAAGATTCTTATATGAGTAATTACATTTAATAATCATACATATAAATAAATTATAATGTTTTTACAGTAAAATGTCAAATTTGTCAACATTATAGCCTATTTACTACAGAGTGTAAGTTTTCCTTGTAGATTTTATAACTATTATCCCCTATAGATGAAAGATGTTCATTATGAGAAATTATAATTATCTGTTTATCAAATTCTTCAGAAATTTTTTTTATAAAATCAGCTATATTGAAGATATAGTCATCACTTACATGTTTTGCAGGTTCATCCAGAACAATTGGCCCTTTAACAGGTGGATAAATCTTCAATATAAATGCAATTCTAAGAGCGAGAGATAATATATCTATTACTCCCCCACCTCTTGTATCCTCTATTTTATAAGTATATTTTTTATCCTCATCCATTTCAATTATAAAAAACTCTGCTGAGTTTTTACCTCTCAATTGACTTAATTCTATTTTAAATTCCATTTTAGAATTAAATACAAGATCTAAACAACTTGTTACAATAGACTCTATCTCTTTGGAAGATTGTAAGCGTGAGAAGTCAGCGGTTTCTTTCAAAAGAGTATCTACAAGAATCAAATCTTCAGATTCGTTATTTATTTTCTTTAAGTTTTCTTCCAATCTTTTTATGTTATTTTCAATAGATTTTTTTTCACCAAGATCTTCATAGTATTTATTTTTTTTATCTATAAAACTATTTTTAAGTTTTTTGTAATCAAACTCTATCATTTATTCCTCTGATAATAATTTTTCAGCTTCAAAAAGTAAACTGTCTATTTGCGTTTGTAAATTAAGTATTTCATTTTCAAGATTTTCTGGTTCAATACCAAGCTCCCTAATAGATAATATAATTTCTTCCTTATTGTTGTTTAAACTTTCAAGCATACCTTCAGCCTTAGTTTTATTAGCTTTAGCTACATCTAATTTTTTCTTTAAATTATTTAATTCAGTGTTGTAATCTGTTTTTTTATCCATATTAAACCTCTAATTCTTCAAGAATTCTTTCTATATGTTCATCATCTATTTTATTATAACAAATTGGACATGTGCCACTTTCTTTTAATAATTCTATATAGGTATTAACTGCAGTTTTATAATTTGAAATCAATTTCTCTACATAGTTATTACCTTCCTCTAATTTTTGATTTACATTATCAAGGCTATTTTTAAGTTTAGATAATTTCTCTTTATTTATATTTAAAGTCGATAATTCTACTAACAATTTATCTACATAAAGAATATCTGGATATTTTTTTAAACTTTTTTCTAATTGATTTATCTGTTTATTGATATTAACAAGATTTTTATAAGCCGATTTATATTTTTCTAAATTTTTATTAATTTCTAAAATATTAGAATAAATATTAGAAATTTTATCTGTATCTATTTTATTTAATAAAATTTCTAATTCTTTAATTTTAGAATCAGTATATAATAATTTGTTGTTTAAATTAGAATATAGTTTAAGATTATTTACTTTATATGCCATTTTTTCATATATTAGAAAAAGTTCATCTAAATTTTTAAATTTTTCTAAATATTCTATTGTCTGATTTGTTTTTTCTAAATTATTAGAATACTTTTTTTCTAAATCATTTAAAGTATTTAGTTTAGTCTTGTATTCATCTACTTGATTAAATAGATATTCAAGTCTTTCAATTTTAATTTTATCATTTTTAAGGTACTCAAAATTTTTTAAAATATCCTTTTGATCTCTTATTTCCTTTTCAATAGATTTTCTGGCACTATTAATTTCGTAAATATCCTTAGATAAATTTCCTAAGGCTTTATCTATAATATCAACTCCTGCTAATTTTCCAAGAGCATTAGCTTTAATTGAAGGACTATCTGTAATTAAAAATGGACTTTCCAGTTGTTCAGCAATATTTAAAGACTTCTTCATATTACCAAGATCAATTTTATTAATTCCTGTTAAATTTATTATTTCTTGAGGAACATTTACTCCGAAGCCTTCAAACCTTTGAGTTTCATTTTCAGGAGATATTATTTCGTAATAATTTTTACTCTTGCTTCTTCCTCTGATTATTTTAAAACCTGTATTTAATTTTAAAGTTACTTTTGCTGAATCTTCTCCCTTTTTTATTATATCTGTACCTGATGGCTCATTAAAAAAAATCCATTTCAAAGCTCTTATTACAGCTGTTTTCCCGCTATCTGAAGGTCCTATTATAACATTTACACCTTCATCAAAATCAAGATTAGTATTGGCATGGGATTGAAAGTTTAATATTTCAATATATTCTATTTTTATATCTTTATTCATTTACTTCTCCCAACCTTCGAATAGCTTCATCTAAAATATGTTTAGGAAAATTCTTTTCTTCAGAAATTTCCTTTAAAATTTCAAGTGTATTATAATTTTCTAAATTGCCACTTGATCTTATAAGTTGTTTAAAATTTTCTAACTGTTCATTTCTTATCTTATATCTATCTTCAATTTTATTAAAAATATCAATCCCATCTTTTGCTGATTTTAATTCAATTTCTTTTATTTCAATTTTATTTTTTAAAATTTCTATAATAACGACTTTTGGAATTCTTTTTATTTCTGGAGTAGAGTTATATGTTCTTGCTAAAGATCCTGGATTGATAAAATATCTATCATTAAATCGTTTTACACCAAATCCAGAATGATAATGTCCAGCTAAAACTATATCAGCGTCCACATCTTTTATTTCATCAATTAGAGTATGACTTATAGAATCTATAAATGGCTTATCGATTAGAAAACTATGAATCATAACTATATGACAATCAACATGGTCAAGTTTTTTTGGAAAATAATAATCTTTGTAGTTGGAATCTATATCATAAATGTATGGAACACCTGAAATCTGTACTTTTAAATCATTCTCTTCAAGCAAAATGGGTTCTTGAAAATTAATTAAATTTACAAAATTAATCTGATTTAATAATCCAAGCATAGACCTCTCAACTGTTTTTGGATTGTGTCCATATATATCATGATTTCCCGAAATAATGTATATGGGTTTATTATACGAGTTTAATATATTTGCAAATAAACCTACAATTCGTACAGGAACATCAGGTCTATCAAAAAGATCACCACCATGTAGTATATAATCTACATTGTTATTATTAGCAATTTCTCCAACTTCTTCAAATTTAAGTTTCAATGATTCTAAATAATCGTCTTTTCTTGAAGATGGATTTGAAGCCCTGATATGAGTATCTGTAAAAAATAAGAATTTCATATTTCACCTATAGGAAAACCTCCCTTTCAGGAGGTTTTAATCATTTTCTTTATCAGTACTAAAATCTAATGTTGTTTCTTCAACTTCATAACCAGCTATATTGAAATGTTGATATACTTTTTCAGTTATTTCATTAAGTAAGTCTGGATTCTTTTCTAAATAATCTTTTGCGTTCTCTCTACCTTGTCCAAGTCTTTCATCTTCATAAGAGTACCATGCCCCAGCTTTTTTAATTATATCTACATCAGAAGCCATATCAAGGATTGCTCCTAATTTAGAAATTCCTTCACCATACATTATATCAAATTCAACTTGTTTAAAAGGTGGAGCTACTTTATTTTTAACGACTTTTACCTTTGTTCTATTACCGATTATATCTTCACCTTTTTTAATAGGCTCTCCTCTTCTAACTTCCATTCTAACTGAGGAATAGAATTTAAGAGCTCTGCCACCTGTTGTAGTTTCAGGGTTTCCAAACATAACTCCAACTTTTTCTCTAAGTTGGTTAATGAATATTACAGAAGTGTTGCTTTTAGAAATAGCACCAGCTAATTTTCTTAAGGCTTGGGACATAAGTCTTGCTTGAAGTCCAACATGGGTAGCACCCATATCCCCATCTATTTCAGCTCGTGGAACAAGCGCAGCCACAGAGTCTACAACTACAACATCTATTGCACTACTTCTAACTAATGATTCGGCAATCTCTAATCCTTGTTCACCAGTATCTGGTTGAGATACAATAAGCCCATCTATATTTACACCTAAATTGCTTGCATAAATTGGATCAAGTGCATGTTCCGCATCGATAAATGCAGCTATACCACCTTTTTTTTGTGCTTCAGCAATAATATGAAGGGCAAGAGTTGTCTTACCAGAAGATTCCGGTCCATATATTTCAATAATCCTGCCTCTGGGAATTCCACCAATACCAAGTGCTACATCTAAGTTAATTGCACCTGTTGAAATAGAATCTATTTGTTGTTTTGGCGCTTCTCCTAAAATCATAACAGCACCTTTGCCATATTGTTTTTCAATATGTTTAAAAGCGTTTTGTATCGATTCATTCTTATTCTTATCACTTGAAATATTCATGTCTACAACTCTCCTTAAATATTTTCTAAATCAAGTACTTCTTTGTTTTTAATTATATAATCCATTCCTGAAATAACTGTTAACACTACTGAAACATAGTAAATTATACTTGTTACTTTAAATGGAATAAATGTCAATTTAGACATAAAAAGTACCATTACAATTGCAACAAACTGAGTTACAGTTTTAGATTTTCCCCATTTACTTGCTGCAATTGTCACTCCTTCAGAAGCTGCAATTATTCTAAATCCAGTTATTAAAAACTCTCTCGCAATAACTACTACAACTGTCCATGCAGGAAAAATTTCCTGTTCTATAAACATTATTAAAGCTGCTGCTACTAACATTTTATCTGCAAGAGGATCTATAAATTTACCAAAAGTGGTAACTAAGTTCCTACTTCTTGCTAAATGACCATCAAAAAAATCTGTAATCGCGGCAATTAAAAATATAATGCCAGGAATAGGACTCTGTATTGAAAATTTCATAACCGTTATTACAAACACAGGTATCAAAAAAAGTCTTAACGTTGTTAATTTATTTGCTATATTCATTATACATCAATTTCCTCTAAATAATTTTTATCTACTAATACTCTTCTGGGCTTACTGCCTTCATATCCAGATATTATACCCATTTCTGCCATTTCATCTATAATTCTACCTGCTCTGGCATATCCTATTTTCATTCTACGTTGCAACATTGAAATAGATGCAGAATCTTCTTCAATAACAATTTTTACTGCTTCATTAAAAAGTTCATCTGTTCCTGCAAATTTATTGGATTTCTCAGTTGTTTTTTCAATATTCTCAATAATATCTTTATCATATTCGGAGTCATTTTTATTCTTTAAATATGATACAATATTTTCAACTTCTTTATCAGAAATAAAAGCTCCCTGTATTCTTATAGGTTTAGATTTACCTGAAGGTAAGAACAACATATCTCCTCTTCCTAAAAGTTTTTCTGCTCCAGACATATCTAAAATTGTTCTTGAATCAATTTGAGATGATACTGCAAAAGAAATTCTTGAAGGAATATTTGCCTTAATTGTTCCAGTAATAACATCAACAGAAGGTCTTTGAGTTGCAATAATTAAATGTATTCCACACGCCCTTGCCATTTGAGCAAGCCTTGTGATTGCATCTTCAACTTCACCTGCTGCTACCATCATAAGATCTGATAACTCATCTATTATAATTACAATATATGGAAGTTTTTCCAAATCTTCTTCCAAACTCTTTTCATTATAGGCTTTTATATCTTTTACATAATTATTCGAGAAAATTTTATATCTTCTTTCCATTTCAGTAATTGCCCAATTTAATGCAAAACTTGCTTTTTTAGGATTTGTTACAACAGGTATTGCGAGATGTGGTATATCATTATACACACTAAGTTCTACAACTTTAGGATCTATTAATATCATCTTAACATCATCTGGATTAGATTTAAATAGAATGCTTAAAATAATTGAATTTATACATACTGATTTACCAGAACCAGTAGCCCCTGCTATAAGTAAGTGTGGCATTTTTTCTATAGATGAAACTATTGTGTTTCCTTGTATATCTTTACCAAGACCAAGTGGTAGTGGACTGGAAAGATCTGTAAATTCTTCAGAATCTATAATCTCTTTGAAGAATACCATTTCTTTGTTAGAGTTAGGCACTTCAATACCCACAAGAGATTTTCCAGGTATTGGAGCTTCTATTCTTATATCTGGAGAAGCCAGTGCAAGTGCTAAGTCATCTGAAAGATTTACTATCTTACTTACCTTTACTCCCAAAGGAGGATCTAATTCAAAACTTGTTACAGTTGGCCCTTTATTAATAGAAACCACTCTACAATCAATACCAAAACTTGATAATGTCTCTTCAATTTTATTTGCTTTATCAAGTAAAATTTGTTTTGAATCCCCTAATGTTTTTATAGGGTCTTTTAAAAGTTCAATAGGTGGAAATTTATAAATACTATTAACTTTAGTCTTACTTAAAATATTTTCCTCTATTTCTAATTGCTCAGAAAAATCATCAATTCCTTCATCTTCTAAGTCTTTTGAATTTGTGCTATTACTGTCATAATTATTAAAAGTAATAACTTCTCTTTCGATTTCTTTATTGGATAAATTTTCGTCTAAAGATTTTTTATTAACTTTTTCTACCAAATTACTTTTTCTATTTTTCTGTTTTAAATTATTTTTTTCTTTTTGTGATGTTTTATCAATGTAATTTTTTGTCTTTATAAAAAATTCATTTAATACTTTTCCTAACTTTTTGAAAAATAATAAAACATCCTCCTTTAAATAGTTAACATCTACATCCAAAATGTAAATGCCAGAGAAAAATAAATCAATTATAGTCAAGATATAAATTCCAACTTTTCCTATGGTAGTTAGTAAAAAATGACAAATTGAAGCACCTAAAATTCCGGCACCTTGAAAATGCTTAGATAAAATTAAAACATTTTCTTTCCTAATGGCCATTGTATCACCTATATTTGTATTTAAATCAAGTATAACAAGTCCTAAAATAAATAGAATATATAGGAGAACGTATGATATATGAGTCTTTTTATTTGCTTTATTGGAAACTACAAAAAGGAGATGTGTTAGTATGAGAGGGACTATAATAAAAGATCCCAATCCAAATATATTAAAATAAAATTCCTTTACTTTTTTCCCAAAAATGCCAGTATTTTTTCCTAAAATACAAATCAATGAGACTACAAGTAATATAGATATCAAAACTGTAAATTGTTTTAGTTTTATATTCTTGGATGAATTTTTTTTAGTATTTGCTTTTTTTCTCAAAATACCCTCCCACATTATAAGGAATTAATAGCCTGTATGGCCAAATCCACCATCATTTCTATCTGTCTCTTCTAAACTTTCTTCTAAAGAAAATTTTAAATGTTCATATTTAGCCAAAATAATTTGCGCAACTTTATCTCCACTTTTTATCTCATAATCCTCATTTGATAAATTTATTAATGGTATACCAAGTTCTCCACGATAATCAGAATCGATAGTTCCTACTGCGTTTATCAAGGTTATTCCGTGTTTTATGGACATGCCACTTCGTGCTCTAACTTGGATTTCATAACCTTTAGGTATTTCTAAGTATAGCCCTGTTGAAATTATTCTTCTTTCTAAAGGTTTTAAAACTATTGGTTCTTCTAAAAACGCATGTACATCAAGACCTGCTGATCCTTCTGTTGCATATTTAGGAAGAGGATTATTACTTTTATTTATAACTTTTACTATCATTTTTACCTCCTAAAAAATAAAACATAGAAATCTATGTTTTATTTAGTTAGAATTTAATATTTATTATTTACTTTTTTTCTTCTGGTTTTGGTAATAGTGCTTTTCTTGAAAGATTAATACGTCCCATATTATCAATTTCTGTAACCTTTACAAGAACTTCGTCTCCTACATTTAAAACATCTTCAACCTTATTAACTCTCTCATGAGCAATTTTAGATATATGAAGTAGACCTTCTTTTCCGTTTAAAATGTCAATAAATGCACCGAAGTTTGTAATTCTCATAACTTTTCCAAGATAAGATTTTCCAACTTCAACTTCAGCTACTATATCTTCAATCATTTTAATAGCCTTTTGTCCATTTTCAGTTGTATCTGAAGTTATTGTAATAGTTCCATCATCTTGAGTATCTATAGTTACTCCAGTTTCATCAATTATCTTATTAATGGTCTTTCCACCAGGTCCAATAACCTCTCGAACTTTTTCAGGATCAATCTTAATGGACATCAATCTTGGTGCATATTTTGATATATCAGACTCAGGTTTGGAAATTAGATTATCCATGTTGTCAAGTATTTGAAGCCTTGCAGTCTTTGCTTGTTCAAGTGCTTTAGTTAATATTTCCTCAGATATACCATCAATTTTTATGTCCATTTGTAATGCAGTAATACCATCTCTTGTTCCTGCAACTTTGAAGTCCATATCACCAAAGTGATCTTCAAGACCTTGAATATCTGTTAAAATTGTAGTGTTATTACCATCACTCATAAGTCCCATAGCTATACCTGCAACAGAGTCTGTTATAGGAACCCCAGCATCAAGTAGTGCTAATGTTGAGCCGCAGATTGAAGCTTGTGAACTTGAACCATTTGATTCTAAAACTTCAGAAACAACCCTTATGGTGTATGGGAATTCTTCAACTGTTGGAAGCACAGGAACTAACGCTCTTTCAGCAAGTGCTCCATGACCAATTTCTCTTCTTCCAGGTGCTCTAAGAGGTCGAGTATCTCCTACAGAGTAAGGCGGGAAATTATATTGGTGCATATATCTCTTGTCTTCTTCTTCAATAAGGCCGTCTAATACCTGAACGTCACTTGGCGAACCAAGGGTAACAACAGAAAGAACTTGAGTTTGACCTCTTGTAAAAAGTCCAGAACCATGAGCTCTTGGTAAAAGACCTCTTTCACATGATAATTGTCTTATTTCATCTATCTTTCTATTATCTGGTCTTATTTTATCTTCAATAATAAGTCTTCTAACTTCTTTAACTTGAATATCTTCAAGAATTTTAGAAATCATTTTATCAGATTCTGGGTATTTCTCTTCAAAATGTTCTTTAGTTTCATTAATTATTTCATCAATATTATTTTCTCTTGAAAGTTTATCTTCATCTTTTAAAGCATCTACTATTTTCGATTCTGCAAATTCTTTAACATCATTTACTAAATTTTCATCAGGTAAATCAACTTTAAATTCAGATTTTTCCTTGCCCACTTCACTTTGAATTTCTTTTATAAATTTGCATATTCCTTTTATTTCTTCATGAGCTCTAAGTATTGCTCTTAAAACATCTTTTTCTTGTAATCTATTGCATCCTGCTTCTACCATCATAATAGCTTCTTCAGTACCAGAAACGGTTAATTCAAGATCTGATTTTTCTTTTTGCTCAATAGTAGGATTTATTATAACTTCCCCATCGATCATACCAACTCCAACAGAACCAGTAGGTCCATTAAAAGGTATATCAGATATTGAAAGTGCAATAGAAGAACCAATCATAGCAAGTATGTCTGGACTACAATCAGGTTCTACAGATAATGAAGTCGCAATTATTTGAACGTCATTTTTATAACCTTCAGGAAATAGTGGTCTTAAAGGTCTGTCTATTAGTCTTGAAATTAATGTAGCTTTTTCAGTAGCTTTTCCTTCTCTTTTTATAAATCCACCAGGTATTTTACCTACTGCATATAGTTTTTCTTCAAAATCACAACTTAGAGGGAAAAAGTCAATTCCTTCCCTTGGTTCTTTTGAAGCAACAGCCGTAACGAGAATTACAGTCTCTCCACATTGTACAAGGCAAGCACCATTAGCTTGCTTTGCGACTTTTCCAATAGTAACTGTTATTTCTTTGTCGGCAATTGTGTATTTAAATTCCTTTATCATACATTCTCCTTAGAATTCTTCAATTCAAAAATAAGAGCGTGTTTCACCGCTCTTATTTTATTATCCTCTAATGTTTAATTTTTGAACAAGTTCACGGTATCTTTCTATGTCTTTATTCTTAAGATAATTTAGTAAACCTCTTCTCTTACCTATCATTTTAAAAAGACCTCTTCTTGAATGATGATCTTTAGGGTGAAGTTTTAAATGCTCTGTTAAATCGATTATTCTCTTTGATAATAGTGCAATTTGAACTTCTGGTGAACCTGTATCAGATTCACTTAATTTGTACTCTTCGATTATTGATTTTTTTTCTTCTTTGCTAAACATATTGTCCTCCTAATATTTATTTCACCATTACTGTTGAAATCGTTGAGGAATCGAATATCAACGTAAAGGTATTACTATATAAGTGTAACATAATAAGCTTTTATTGTAAATTAATTTTTTAATAGTTTTCTTGAATTTTCAATATCTTTTTTAATTTGATTCACTAAATCTTTTGGATGATTAAATTTCTTATTGTTCCTAATGAAATCAATAAATTCAATATATATTTCTTTACCATATAGATCACCTGAGTAATCTAAAATATAAGTTTCAATTTTAAGCTCTTCTTCATCAAAAGTTATATTTTTACCAACAAAAGAGAGGCTATTATATTCTTCCTCATCTACAATTGTCTTAGTAAGATATACTCCTTCTTTTGGTAAGATATATCCTTTTTCTATTGATGTGTTTGCAGTTGGAAATCCAAGTTTACGTCCTCTTTTAAAACCATGATTTACAATTCCGTTAATCCTATAAGGTCTTCCTAACAACAAATTAGCATCTTTAACTTTTCCATCTTCAATCATTTTTCGGATAGTTGTGCTTTTTACTATCTCATTTTTTGTTTTAATCTGACTAATAACTTTTAAGAATATTTTATTATTATTGCAATATTCTTTCATTAATGAACTATCACCCTTTGCAAATTCACCAAACTTATAGTCATCTCCAACCACTATACCCTTTACATTGAGCTTGTTTTTTAAAAAATCCAAAAACTCTGTTGGAGTTAAATCTTTTATATTTTCAAATTTTATTATGAAGATATTTTCTATTCCAAGTTCTTCACAAATTTCTATTTTATCACTTAGCTTAGTTAAATATTTAAATTCATTTTTATCTAATACGTTTCTGGTATGCTCTTTAAATAACAATATTGATGGTTTCATGTTGTTAGTTTTTGACACATTTATCAAATTTTTAATTAATTCTTGATGTCCAATATGAAATCCATCAAAGTTTCCAAGAACAATGCAATTATCTTTATCATTATTTATTCTAATTTCATCGTCTATATCTATAATCATAGATTACCTCTTATACAAATAACTTTTTACTTTTAAAAAATTTCCAACATGATGATATATACCAATAAATTCACCTTTACAGTAAACTAAATAATTTTTGTCTTCAATTAAGTTTAAATTTATTAGTTTAGTATTAATTACAATTCCGTTAATAACTTTTTCAAAAAGAAAATCTGGAACAATTATTTTTTCAATATCTATAAGAGCTTTATCTGATGATATTATAAAATTATCAATTCCTTGATTATAAAGCTTATTTATTGTATCTAATGTCAAAGAACTCTTAATATCACATCCTCCAGAAGAAACTCTTATAAGAGATGACATGGTCCCTAAAGAGTTACACTTTCTCGCAATATCTTTAAATAAAGTTCTTATATACGTTCCTTTTGAACACTTAACCTTAATATGCGCTTTTCCTTGATAATATCTAATAAGTTCTATAGAATAAATATGAGCATTCCTTCTCTTTCTTTCAATATCTTTTCCTTGTCTTGCAAGTTCATATAGTTTTTTTCCATCTACTTTTATTGCAGAATACATAGGAGGTGTTTGAAGTAAATCTTTACCGTTAATACTTGATATTACACTTTGCAACTTTTCAACTGATGGTATATTGTTACACATTTCTGTAATATTACCCCAAATATCTTCTGTATCAGTTTCGTATCCAAAAATAAGTTCTCCAATATACACCTTAGGGTTATTCATTAAATAAGACGAAATTTTAGTTGATGTTCCAACACAAATAGGAAGTACTCCAGAAACGTTAGGATCTAATGTTCCTGCATGTCCAATTTTTTTAATTCCAAAAATTTTTCGAAGTATTGCGACAACATCATGAGATGTATATCCAATTTCCTTATAAACATTTATAACTCCATCTATAGGATATTTATTTATCAATAATATCAAATCCTTCTACAATTTTGCTTTCTACAATTTTAAAAGGAGCTTCAATTTTAAAACCAGAAGCATTAATATGACCTCCACCGCCATATTTTTTTGCTATTTCACATACATTTATATTGCCTTTACTTCTTAAACTTATCTTATAATTATCTTTAGAAACCTCTTTAATTAAAGCAACAGCACAAACCTCAGAACTTTCTCTAAAATAATTTATTACATTTTCGATATCTGTTTCTGAAACATTATATTTATCTAAAAGTTCTAAATCTTGTCTTAGAATAACCAATTTAGAATCATAATAAAATGAAGCGTCTTTTAAAATATCAAGCTGTGCTCTTTTTGCACTTAAACTTTCCGATTGAAACATCATATTCATTAGAATTTCTTTTTTTGCCCCATGTAAACATAAGAATGATGCTAACTCAAAAGTTCTTGAAGTTACTGAGTCAAATAAAAATCTACCAGTATCTGTTAAAATACCCATAAATAGCGCAGTTGATATGCTTTTGGTAAAATCGCAATTAAGTTCCAAAAATATTTCCGTTAATAGTTCACATGTAGATGAAATTTTACTATCTACAATATTCAAATGACCATAATCATCTCCAGAACTATGATGATCTATTTTTACAATTTTCTTACAAGAATTAATTAAATTGTCAATATTTCCAAGTCTTTTTCTATCGGCACAATCAAGTGCAATTAAAACATCAACATTGAAATTGCAATCTTTATAAAACTTTATATTATCAGTAATAAATTTGAATTTATTAGGGATTATATCAAGTTCAATAGGATAAACTTTCTTACCTAAATTTTCAAGATAATTAGTCATTGCTATGATTGACCCAATATTATCTCCATCTGGATTTAAATGAGAGATAATTGCAAAACTCTCATTATTTGCAATTATCTCTTTTAAGTCTTGTATCTTATTCATTATATTTTCCTTCAGAGTTCAAATCATCTATAATTTTCTCAATATGCATACCTCTTTCGGTAGATTCATCTAATTTAAAGATAAGTGAAGGAGTATGTCTAAGGTCTACATTTTTGCTAATTTCTTTTCTAATAAATCCCTTTGACTCTTCAAAGCCCTTAAGAGTCTCTTCTTTTTTTAATTCATCTCCTATAACCGATATATAGATATATGCAAAACTCAAATCATTTGTAACTTCTACTGCGGTTATAGCTGTATATAAAGGGTCAATGTTCGGATTTTTCAAGTCTTTATATAATAAATTAGAAACTATTTTATTAATCTCTGAAGAAATTCTTTTAACTCTTTTTTCATTCATATTATCACCTACTTTGGAGTAACTTCTTTCATAATGAATGATTCTATTACGTCGCCTTCCTTGATATCATTGTAATTTTCAATTCCAAGACCACCTTCATAACCTGTAGCAAGTTCTTTAGTATCATCTTTGAATCTCTTTAATGAAGAAATATTACCTTCATGTATAACAATATCATCTCTTATTAGTCTCACTGAAGCATTTCTTAATATTTTACCGCTTGTAACATAGATACCAGCAACTGAACCTACATTTGGAACTTTAAATACCGCTCTAATTTCTGCTCTACCAGTTATTTCCTCAACAAGTTTTGGTGCAAGCATACCTTTTATTGCGTTCTTTAAGTCTTCTATAGCTTCATATATAACTCTATAGGTTCTAATTTCTACATTCTCATAATTTGCAAGCTCAATTGCAGATTGAGAAGGTCTTACGTTAAATCCAATAATAAGTGCATTTGATGCAGCTGCTAAGTTTACATCAGAATCTGTTACTCCACCAACGGCTCCGTGAATTATATTTACCTTAACTTCATCATTACTCAATTTCTCAAATGATTGTTTAACTGCATCTATTGTACCTCTAACGTCAGTTTTAATAATAATATTGAGATCTTTGATATCACCACTTGAAATTTGATTGAATAAATCATCTAAATTTATATTGGATGAAGATTTAATCATATCTTCTTTTTGAACTTCTTTAGCTTTATCAGCATATCCCCTTGCAGTTCTTTCATCTTTAACTGCATATAGGGTATCTCCTGCTTCAGGAACATCAGATAGTCCTAAAATTTGTGCAGGATATGATGGACCAACTTTCTTTATATTCTTTCCTTTATCGTCAAACATTGCTCTAATACGTCCACTTGTAGTACCTGATACTACAATATCCCCAGTTTTCAAAGTACCTTTTTGAATTAGAACAGTGGCTGTAGGTCCTCTTCCTTTGTCAAGCTGTGCTTCAATAACGGTTCCAATAGCTTTCCTATTAGGATTTGCTTTAAGCTCTTCCATTTCAGCTACTGTAATAATCATCTCTAAAAGCTCGTCTATTCCTTCTCCTGTTCTTGCTGAAACAGGCATACAAATAGCATCTCCACCCCAATCATCAGGCATCAAGTCGTTATCTGCAAGCTCTTGTTTAATTCTTTCAACATTTGCTTCAGGCTTATCCATTTTATTTATGGCAACAATTATAGGAACTTCTGCCGCTTTTGCATGATTGATGGCTTCAATTGTTTGAGGCATTACACCATCATCTGCAGCTACTACTAATATCGCAAGATCTGTTACTTGTGCTCCTCTTGAACGCATTGCTGTGAATGCTTCATGTCCTGGAGTATCTAAGAATATTATTTTTTCATTGTTAACATTAACTACAGAAGCTCCGATATGTTGAGTAATACCACCTGCTTCACCTCTTGTTACAGAAGTGTTTCTTATACTATCAAGTAAAGATGTTTTACCATGGTCTACGTGTCCCATAACAGTAACAACTGGGGGGCGTGGTTTTAAAGAAGATTCTTTATCTTCAAAATCGAGTTCTTCCATCATATCTTCTTCAAGATCTTCCTCAGTCATTTGTACTACTTCTTTACCAAACTCTAAGCTAATTATTTGTGCATTTTCAAAACTTAATTCTTCGTTTTGAGAAGCCATTATTCCATAAGAAATAAGTTTGCCCATAAGATCAGTAAGCCCAACATCAATCGCTTCAGCCAAATCTGATACAGTGATACTTCCAGGAATTTCTATAGGACCGCTATTATTAGATTTTTCATTTTCATCTTCATTTTTTTTCTTATATTTATTCTTCAACCTTGGAGTAGTCTTTTGTAAATTTTTGAAGTGATCTTCATCAATTTCTACCTTTTTAGATTTTTTTCTCTTTCTTTTGTTTTGATTTTTATTAATAGGAGTGGCATGGTTTTTATTTTTTTGTCTATTTTCATGTTTAAAAGCCTTACTATCTACTTCTGTATCATTATCTTCTTCTCTTTTGTGGGATGATTTTTTTATATTTTTCTTCTTATTATTTTGATTTTGTTTCTTATTTTCTATATTTAGACCTTTTTTTAACTTATTTTTATTTTTATCTGGTGTAAATATATCTCTTAATTTATCTTCAAGATCTACATCAACAGATGACATATGGCTTTTAACTTTAATTCCTATTTTATCCAGCTCTTGAATTACGGTTTTAGCTGGAACATCTAAATTTTTTGCAATTTCATAAATTCTTATTTTTTTCATATACAGCACTCCTCTCGAATTTATTATTCCATTACATAACTCGAAATCTCCTTGTAAATTTCTTCGCTTAATTCAGTGTTTAATGCATGTGAAATCTTTTTGTTTTTCTTAGCTTTTTCTAAACATTCTAAATCTTTACAGATATAGGCTCCTCTACCATTCTTTTTACCAGTGGTATCAATGACTATACCTTCTTCCTTATTTTTTACTATTCTCAACATTTCACCCTTGGGTTTATTTTGCCCACAGGCAACACATTTTCTCATAGGAATTTTTTTAGTCTTCATTATTCAAAAATTCCTCGTCATGTTCAATTTCATCGTAAGTAAAATTGTCTTCATCTATACTTTCTACACAACAGTCTTCTTGCTCTTCATCTATTTTTAAAATACTATCTACATATTCTTGTTCTTCTGGAAATTCGATTTTTAATTCTCCAGATTTTATTTCTTCGATATACTGTTCAAAACCTTTTATATCAACTTTCCAACCAGTAAGTTTAGCAGCAAGTCTTGCGTTTTGACCTTCTTTACCAATTGCTAAGGATAATTGATCGTTCCCAACTATAACTCTTGCAATTTTTTCTTTTTCATCAACAAAAACTTTTTTTACTTCAGTAGGACTTAAGCTATTAGCTAAAAATTTCTTTACATCTTTGTCCCATACTACAATATCTAATTTCTCACCGTTGAGCTCATCAACTATATTTTTTACTCTACTTCCTTTAAATCCAACACATGCTCCAACTGGATCTACATTTTCATCCTTTGCAAAAACTGCAAGTTTTGTTCTTGAACCAGCTTCTCTGGCAATTGCATGAACTTCTACAACGCCTTCATTTATCTCAGGTATTTCAAGTTCAAGAAGTCTTTTAACTAAACCAACATCTGCTCGAGATAAAATTACCTGTGCACCTTTTGTTGTGTTCTTCACTTCTTTTATAAAGAATTTGTATCTGGAATTTAAATTATAAGATTCTCCTGGTATCTGTTCTTCATAAGGGACAATTCCCTCAACTCTTCCAAGATCAACATATAATATTCCTCTATCAATTCTTTGAATAAGTCCAGTAACTATCTCTTTTTCCCTGTCAATAAATTCGTTATAGATTATATCTCTTTCTGCATCTTTTATTTTTTGTATAACAATATTTCTGGCAGTTTGAGCTGCAATTCTTCCGAAATTTTTAGGAGTTACCTCTATAGAAAGTTCATCTCCGATTTCTATGTTTGACTTAATTTTTTTTGCTTCAAGTTCTGATATTTGAGTAATCGGATCTGATACTTCTTCAACAACTTCTTTAATTGAATATGTTTTTATCTCTCCTGTCTCTCTATTAATATTTACTGTAACATTTGCGTTTTCATCAAAGTTTTTTTCATAACTCTTAATTAAAGCTTTTTCTAAAGCTTCAATTATAATGTCTTTTGAAACCCCCTTAGTTCTTTCAATTTCTTTGAGGGCATCTATAAATTCCTTATTCATTTTTGCTCCTATTAAAATAATGATAATCTTACGGTGGAAATAGATTCTCTATCCAAATCCTCTACTTCTCTTTCAGTTTGAACTTTTATTTTATTTTCATCATAACTTAAAAGTTTTCCAGTCAAAGTCTTTTTACCTTTATATGAGCCATAGAATTTAACCTCTATAGTTTCTCCTAAATTTTTCTCGTAGTCTTTTTCTTTCTTAAAAGGTCTATCAATTCCTGGAGAAGAGACTTCAAGAAAGTAAGAATCCTCTATAGGATCTAATTCATCGAGTTTGTCACTAATTAATTTACTTACTGCTTCACAATCTTCTATACCTACATTTCCATTTTCTTTGCTTATATAAACTCTTAATATGTTTCCAACAGATTCTTTAACATATTCAATATCATATAATTCTAAACCTGCATTCAATATCAAGGGCTCAAATTCTTTTTGGCAAAGATTGAGTAAATCTTTTTTTTTCATATTCCCTCCCTTAACTAAATAAATAAGAGCGGGACAACCCCACTCCTATCAATTCACTATCTTAAGTTAATTATATCAAGATTTGCTCAATATTTCAACTTTAGTATTTTCTATTAAAAATCTCTGAATAGATGAAAGCTTCTTTTGGATTAAATTTTTTTTCGTTTTTGTTAAATTTTATATCTTCAGAGTTTTCATCTAACTTATCTGATACTTCTTCAATTATCAATTCTTTATTGATATCTGAATCTTTTAATTGTTCTTTAATAAAGGATTTTTTTTCTTCTAAAGTTTCTTTTTTAACTGTTTGTTTTGAACTTAAATCTCTAATTTTATTATCAATTTTATTCTTATTCTTCTTTGGATAAGTATAAACTTTTTTAGAAGATGACCTATTATATACTTTCTTTTGATTTTCTAAATAAATTATCAAGATAATAATAAAAATTATAAAAAGCATTATTTTTTATCCTTCTCATTTGTTCCTGAATCATATCCTGAAATAGAATTTCTCATCTTTGTATCAGCATTAATATTTTCCATTTTGTAATAATCCATAATTCCAATATTTCCATTTTCTAAAGCATTTGCAATAGCAAGTGGTATCTTGGATTCAGCTTCAACAACTTTAGATCTCATCTTCTTAATTTCTGCAAGCATTTCTTGTTCAGATGCAACAGCCATCGCTCTTCTTTCTTCAGCTTTAGCTTGTGCAATTCTCTTATCTGCTTCTGCTTGATCAGTTTGTAGTTTTGCTCCAATATTTCTACCAACATCAACATCAGCAATATCTATTGACAATATTTCATAGGCTGTTCCTGAATCAAGTCCTTTTGTTAAAACCATTTGCGAAATGGAATCAGGATTTTCTAAAACTTGGCTGTGGCTTTTAGCAGATCCTACAGTTGTTACAATACCTTCTCCAACTCTTGCAATAATGGTTTCTTCACCAGCACCTCCGACAAGTCTGTCTATATTTGCTCTTACAGTAACCTTTGCCTTTGCAATAACCTCAATACCGTCCATTGCAACTGCAGAGATTAGTGGAGTTTCAATTACTTTTGGATTTACTGAGACTTGAACAGCCTCCAAAACATTTCTACCTGCTAAATCTATTGCGGCACCTCTATCGAAATCAAGAGGTATTTCAGCTCTTTGGGCAGCTATTAAAGCATCAACCAAGGTGTTTACATTACCTCCTGCAAGATAGTGAGCTTCCAATTGATTTGCATTTAAATTAAGCCCTGCTTTAGTTGCTTTTATAAGTGGGTTGATTATCCTGCTTGGAGAAACTCTTCTAAGTCTCATTCCTATAAGTGTGGATATTTTGATTCTAACTCCTGAAAAGAATGCAGTAACCCATAATCCAACAGGTACAAAGGTAAAAAATAGTGATAACAATACTATAACTATTACAATTGTTAAAATTAGTGATACATTTGCTGGCATTAAATATTTTCCTCCTTAACTATTATTTTAAAACCCTCTATTTTATAAACCTTGATAGGCTTATTAGGTTGAATAAAATTCCCTTCAGTAATCGCATCATATGTATCTCCGTCAATAGAGATTTTGCCTGAAGGTCTAAGCATACTAAGTGTTATTCCAGTCTTTCCTAATAGATTGTTTTTATCTTTACTTGTGTGGGAAGAAATATCATCTTCTAATATAATTTTATTAAATGCGCTACTTCTAAATCCCATTTTAAGTATTATTACAAATACTAAAAGTCCAATTACTCCAGAAACTGTTATTGAAATAAGACTTATTGTAGGATTTTCCATTGCATTATAGAGAGCATAAATAATAAAGCCTATACCTAAGATTCCTGGAATTCCAAATCCTGGTATAAAAACTTCAAATACTAATAGTATTGATCCTATAAGGAAAAGTATAAGTTCGTAAGAATTTGTATATCCCATTCCTATGTTGCCAATAAAGAACAATACCAAAGAAATTATTGAAAATCCAACTCCTAAACCTTTCAAGTTAAAAAACAATTCAAAGATTATGAGTAAAGTAGCAACAGTTAAAAGTATTGTAGAAACAAAAGGATTAGATAGGAAAGCAAAAAAACTATTAAGTGAGTTTACTTTCAATGGAGTATCAAAAAAAATACTTTTTCTAATCTCCGAAGCTTCTGTTAAAGTAGATGATAATAATATTAGAGTAAAAATAAAACTTGAAATGTTCAAACGTTTTTTCATATAAACCTCCTAATTATTTTTACCCATAATAAATTAAAATAAACAAAAAAATACCCAGGTTAATCCCGGGTACATGGTGTTAAAAACCTCTTCTTACTTTTTTTCTTTTAGCTGCTTCTGATTTCTTTTTTCTTTTAACGCTAGGTTTTTCATAGTGTTCTCTTTTTCTATATTCAGATAACACGCCTGATCTAGCACATTGTCTTTTAAATCTTTTTAAAGCACTTTCTAAAGATTCATTTTCACCAACTTTGATTTCTGGCATAGGTTTCCCCTCCCCTCTTGTATAAAGAGTGCTCATAACGAGCAGAACACTTTAATATTATAACTTATGAATGATTATATTGCAAGGTTTAGCCTGGAGGCCATTGTAAACTTCTTCCAGCCAATACATGAAAATGTATATGATTTACAGATTGTCCTCCATCTTTTCCTATATTATTAATAATTCTATATCCATCTTTATCAAATCCTTTGTCTTTAGCGATTTTACTTATTACACAAAAGATATGACCAATTATTTCCTTGTTATTTTCGTTAATGTCATTAGTTGAGGATATATGTTCTTTTGGTATAACCAAAAAATGTATAGGAGATTGAGGATTAAGATCATTAAAAGCAACAACTGAATCGTCTTCATAAATAATATTTGATTCAATCTCTTTATTTGCTATTTTACAAAAAATACAATCCATTGTTTCACCTCCTATTAATTAATTATACCAAAAATCTCACCATTTTGTACATTATCATACTTAATATTAAGTATTTTATTGATTATTTTATCGTTTTCTACAATATTTACTCTTGTGTAGTTTGTAGCATAACCAGACATATATCCTTCAAAGTCTGATTTAGTTTCAAATAAAACCTTAAAAGATTTTCCGATTAAACTATTTAAATACTCATTAGAAACCACTTTACAAACTTCAGATAGTTTTGAACTTCTATATTTTTTAATATCTCCATTTATTTGATTTTTCATTTTAGCAGCTTTAGTTCCTTCTCTTGGGGAGTATTTAAAAATATGAACTCTTGAAAATCCTATTTTTTTTACAAATTCACAAGTTAATTCAAAATCTTCGTCCGTTTCGCCTGGAAACCCAACAATTATATCTGTAGTTATTCCTGCATGTGGATAATATTCTCTTATCAATCTGACCTTTTCGGTATATTCTTTGGTAGTATATTTTCTATTCATCAACTTTAATATCTTATCTGATCCATTTTGTAGTGAAAGATGAAAGTGATCGCAAAACTTTTCAGTTTTCTTTGTTCTTGTTAAAAAGTCTTCGGTAATTAATCTTGGCTCTACAGAACTCAATCTTATTCTCTCAATACCTGAAATTTTACTAATGTTCTCTATAACATCTATTAAAGAAATATCTTCCTCAAAATCAATGCCATAGGAAGCAACCTGGATTCCAGTAAGTATAATTTCTTTATATCCACGCTCTGCTAATCGTTTAGCTTCTTTGTTAATTGACTCAGGATTTCTTGACCTTACAGGTCCTCTTGCATATGGAATAATGCAATATGAGCAATACTGATTACAACCTTCTTGAATTTTAATGTAGGCTCTTGTCATTTCTGATTGATTATAAATCTCAAGTTCTTCAAAGTTTTTATCATTTTTTATTTCATCAACTATATTAATTAGTTTTTTTTCCTTTATTGCCCTCTCACATGCATCAACTATTTGAAGCTTATTATTCGTTCCAAGTACAACATCAACACCTTCAATTTTAGAAACTTCTTCAGGTTTAATCTGAACATAACAACCAACCATGGCGATAATTGCATCTTTGTTAAGTTTTTTTACTTTTCCTATAGCTTGTCTTGACTTTCTGTCACTCTGGTTTGTAACTGTACATGTGTTTATAACAAAGATATCACTATACTCTCCGTGAGGAACAACTTTATATCCATTATTAGTAAAAAGTTCCATCATGGCTTCAGTTTCATATTGATTTACTTTACATCCCAACGTTAAAAAGCTTACTTTTTTCATTCTTTACCTTTCTAATTCATAACCTATTATAGATAGTAAATTTAGTGATGCGGTTTCCGTTCTTAAAATTCTATCTCCCAGTAAAACCGAATTAAATCCTTTTGAAATTAAACAATCAACTTCATTTTTTGAAAAACCGCCTTCAGGTCCAATTACTATGGATATTTTATTGTATTCTTTTAAATTTTTCAAAACTTCTCTAATAGGCAAGTCAGATTCTTCATATGCTAAAATACCAAATTCTCCATCATCAAGTTCTATATCATCTATTCTTATTGGATAATTTATCTTTGGTATATTATTTCTCTTTGACTGCATTGCAGCAGCTTTTATAATTTTTTCATATCTTTCTTGTTTTTTATTATAGCTTTTTGCTTTAAACTTAACTATTGTTCTTTCTGATTCAAAGGGAACTATCTCATCTACTCCAAGTTCCACCGATTTTTGTATGATAAATTCAAATTTATCAGACTTAGGCATTCCTTGATATAATTTAATGATTGTAGAATTGTTTTTTAATTCAATTTTTTCTAAAACCTTAGTACGAATAGATTCGCTTTTTATTTCTATTATCTCTGCTATATATTTATTTCTCTTTGATATAAGCTCTAAGTTTTCTCCTATCTTAAGTCTTAATACATTTTTGCCATGATGAAAATCCTCTTTGTCATTTATCTCGATATAATTATCATCAATAATATTAGATTCGTCTATGAAAAACCTAAACATCTTTCCTACCTATAATTCCTGTCCATTCTCCCATATCTAAGTCCTTGACTATACTAAATCCATGTTGTTTAAGTTCCTTAATTATTAAATCTTTTTTCTCCAAAATAATTCCAGAAACTAATATCAATCCTTTTTCATTTAATTTTTCATATGCATCAGGAATCAAATTAATGATTACATCAGGTAATATATTTGCGATTATTAAATCAAAACTATCTTTTGAAGTGCTTAATAAATCACTTTCCATAACTTCTATCTTATCAACACAATCATTAACCACTACATTTTCCTTTGCTGTCTTTATAGATAATGGGTCTATGTCAAGCGCCAATACATGCTTTGCACCAATTTTGGAGCAGGCGATAGCAAGTATACCTGAGCCTGTACCAACATCGGCAACGATCTTATCTTTTATATCGACTTCTTCAAGGAGTTTTAAACAAATTGCTGTAGTTTCATGACTTCCTGTTCCAAATGCCATTCCAGGGTCAATTTCAAGAATTATTTTATCTTTATCAGCTTTATACTCTTCCCAGCTTGGAACAATTACAAATTTTTCTCCAACTTCAAGAGGCTTGAAAAACTTTTTCCATTCCACAGTCCAGTCGTATTCTTCACAATCTCTTTTGTATTCTGTTTTAATATCAGATGATAGTCTATTTAAGTTGTCTATAAGATTTGTAATCTTATCAAAATTCTCCTCATTGTCTTCTAAATTAAATTTTATATATAAATATTCTTCTCCAATTCTTAAATCATTATCTATCTCAACCCAATATGGCTTAGTTTCTTCAACTTCATCAACGGTTCTATCGTCAACAACTTCGAAGGAGTATACTTCATTTTCGTATAGATAATTATAAATTAAATCTTCATATTCATAAGGTGATTTAAGACTAAAATTTATCCATTTCATATTTCAAATTTCTCCTTGATTTTTTCAAATAATGATTTTTTATCTTTATGTTGATTTAAATCTATACCAGATTCATCTCCAAGCTCTTTTAAAAGTTCTTTTTGTTTACTATTTAACTTCTTCGGAGTAATTACAACAACTTCAAAGTATAAGTCACCTCTTTTACCCTCGTTATTATTTAACTTTTGAATACCTTCATTTTTTAATTTAAAAACTGTCCCAGTTTGTGTTCCTTCAGGAATAGAATATTTTTCAATTCCATCTATTAAAGGAATTTCTATGTCTGCTCCAAGTGCCGCTTGGGAAAAACTTATTGGCATTTTGAAATATAGATCATAACCTCTTCTTTCAAAAAGTTCGTGTTCCTTGACTTTTATAATTACATACAAGTCTCCTGAAGGACCACCATTATGTCCTACATTTCCTTCTCCTCTTAAATTAATTACCGAGTCGTTATCAACTCCAGCAGGTATATCTATATTTATTGTCTTTGTTTTACTTACTTTTTTCTTTCCCTTGCAAGTTTGACATTTTTCCTCTATTACTTCTCCAGTTCCGTGACATTCGTCACAAACACTAGTTCTTACGAATGTCCCAAAAGGAGATTGTTGTTGATATCTAACTTCACCAGTTCCATGACATTTAGAGCAAACTTTTACTTTGCTACCCTTTTTAGCACCAGTTCCGTCGCACTTTGAACAAGTTTCAGTCCTTCTAAATGTAATTTCTTTTTTTGTTCCAAAAGCTGCTTCATTAAAATCTAAAGTTACTACAGTTTGTAAATCTTCACCTTTTTGAGGGTAATTACTTCTTTTTCCAGAAGAAAATCCCCCAGAAAAAATGTCACCAAATATATCACCAAATATATCTGAAAGATCAAAGTTTATATCTCCAAATCCTCCACCTGATCCATTAAAAGCTGATTCGCCATACATATCATATTTTCTTCTATTTTCATCATTAGATAAAATTGCATAAGCTTCATTTATCTCTTGTAATTTTTCCTTTGCTTCTTCGTTGTCAGGGTTCAAATCAGGATGATATTTTTTTGCAAGTTGTCTATATTTCTTCTTTAACTCATCCTTTGTAAAGTCCTTTCCAACTCCTAAAACCTCATAGGGGTTTCTCATTTACAATTACCTCCACAATAAAATATAAATCTCATTAACAATGAGATTTAATACTTTCAAAATTCTCTAATAATCTTATCACAATATAGGTTAAAAAGAAAACAAGGACAGAGGAAAACTCTGTCCCTATCTAATATTATTACTTGTCTTCTTCGTCCTCATCTACAACTTCATAATCTGCATCAACTACATCATCCTTGTTTTCTGATGACTCACTTGAGTTTGCATTAGCATTTTGTGCATATAGTTTCTCAGACATCTTGTAAAGCTCTTGAGTAAGATTTTCAGTTTTAGTTTTAATTTCATTTGCATCTTCAGATGTTAGTGAATTTCTAAGATCTTTTATTTTTTCTTCTATTGATGATTTTTCATCTGAACTTATCTTATCACCTAAATCTTTCATTGTCTTTTCAGTTTGATAAATTACAGATTCTGCATTATTTCTATTTTCGATTAATTCTTTTTTCTTCTTGTCTTCTTCGGCAAATTTAGCTGCATCATCAACTTTTTGTTTTATTTCTTCATCAGATAATTTAGTTGAAGAAGAAATTGTCATCTTTTGTTCTTTACCTGAACCTAAGTCCTTAGCAGTAACATTTACTATACCATTTGCATCAATATCAAAAGTAACTTCAATTTGAGGTACTCCTCTTGGAGCAGCAGGTATATCTGCAAGTGTAAACTTACCTAAAAGTGTATTATCAACAGCCATTTCTCTTTCGCCTTGAAGAACTACTACTTCAACATTAGTTTGTCCATCTGCAGCAGTTGTAAATACTTGACTCTTCTTTGTAGGAATTGTTGTATTTCTTTCAATTAATCTTGTAGTAACTCCACCAAGTGTTTCAATACCTAATGATAATGGTGTAACGTCAAGTAATAATAAATCTTTTACTTCTCCACTTAGAACACCACCTTGAATTGCAGCTCCCATAGCTACACATTCATCTGGGTTAATATCTTTTTGAGGTTCTTTTCCTATTAATTTCTTTACAGATTCTTGCACAGCAGGAATTCTTGTAGAACCTCCTACAAGTAATACTGATTCAATATCTGAAGCTTGTAAACCAGCATCTTTTAAGGCTTGTTTTACAGGGTCTACAGTCTTTTCAACTAAATGAGCTGTTAAATCTTCAAATTTTGATCTACTTAAATCCATATTTAAATGAGCAGGAACACCATTAACAGCAGTTATAAAAGGTAAGTTTATATTTGTAGATAGAGTCGTAGATAACTCTTTCTTTGCCTTTTCTGCTGCATCTTTAAGTCTTTGAAGAGAAGTTGGATCTTGTCTTAAATCAATACCATTTTCTTTTTTGAACTCTTCTGCTAAATAGTCGATGACTGCGTTATCAAAGTCATCTCCACCAAGTTTGTTATTACCTCTTGTAGATAGAACTTCAAATACTCCGTCACCTACTTCAAGAATTGAAACGTCAAATGTTCCACCACCAAGGTCATAAACCATTATCTTGTGTTGGTCGTGATCTTTGTCAAGACCATAGGCTAAAGCAGCTGCAGTAGGTTCATTTATAATTCTCTTCACATTTAAACCCGCAATTTGTCCAGCATCTTTTGTAGCTTGTCTTTGACTATCTGTAAAATATGCAGGTACAGTGATAACAGCTTCTGTTATTTTTTCTCCTAAAAAATGTTCAGCATCAGCTTTTAACTTTTGAAGTATCATTGCAGAAATATCTTCAGGAGTTAAATCTTTTCCATCTATATCTATTTTGTAATCTGAACCCATATGAGTTTTTATTGATGAAATAGTTCTTTTTGGGTTAGTTATGGCTTGTCTTTTAGCAGTTTCTCCAACTAATCTTTCTCCATCCTTTGTAAAAGCAACTACAGATGGAGTTGTTCTGTTACCTTCAACATTTGTAATTATACTTGCTGAGCCACCTTCCATAACGGCTACAGCTGAATTTGTTGTACCTAAGTCGATTCCAATTATTTTTGACATAATATACCTCCTAATTATTCAGAAACTTTGACCATGCTTGGTCTTATTACTTTCCCATTTAAAATATATCCTTTTTGGAAAGTTTCAATAATATTACCTGACTCTACGTCTTCACTTTGTTCCATCAGAATTGCTTGATGAAAATTGTGGTCGAATGGTTTATTATCCGACTCTATTTCTTCAAGACCTTCTTTTTTTAAAATTTCTTTGAAATTTTTTATAATTATCTCCACACCTTCAGAATATTCTGAAGATTCCATATGGTTATAGGCTCTTTCCAGATCATCTATAACTGGTAGAAGCTTCATGATTAGACCTTCATTAGCTAATTTTACCGACGTTGATTTTTCTTTTTCTGTTCTCTTTTTATAGTTTGAAAAATCAGCTTGTAATCTTGCTAATGATAAATTTAAGCTTTCATTCGCTTCTTTTAAAGATTCAATCTCAGACAAAAGTTCATCATCAACAACATTTTCTTCCGTTGACTCCTCAACTTTTTCATCATTTTCATCTTCAATATCAATTTCGTTTTCTAACTCAATATTTTCATCTTTAAAATCATTCCCTTTAGACTCCATAGAATACCTCCTTTTATAAACTAATCAGTTTCCATGAAATATTGTACAAACTTGAAATAATCTTCTTATAATCAGATCTTAAAGGAGATAAAACTCCTATTTTGATTTTATATGCATTATCTAGTATTAATTCAGTAAGTACTAAACTGTTTTCGGACAGCTCCTTAAGCCCCACCTCTTTTCCGATGAAAATTTCTATATGATTTTTTAATTTTTTATCCATTATTTTTTTTATATTTTGTTCATTGCTAAGCAAATTCAAAAAAGATTTTAATTGAAATAGGTCATTATATTCTGGCATATCCAAAATATTTGTCAATCCAGTTACTTTAGTCTTGATGTCATTTATTCCTCTATATTCTTTGTTAATTAAATAAAGGAAATATTGAATTAAGTCTCTATTTAAAGCTGAACTGACAAGTTCATCTAATTCTTCTACTGTTAATTCATCTTGATTATTAATACTTAAAAGCTTATTAAGTAAAAAGTTTATTTTTTTCAAATCTGAAGAACTTATATCAAAGTCAACACTAAAAACCTTACTTGAAACTTCTAAATTATCTAATACAAATACAATTACATAAGTTTTTGTACTTATATTAATTATTTCCACTTTTCTAATTTTCGGTTGAGTAAATCTTTCCATAGAAGAAACTATAACTGAACTTGTAGATTCAGAAAGTATATCACACGCTAAACTTAAAGCACTTTCTCCTTTAATACCCGACCTTTCATTTCTAACAGTTAATGAACTCGTTTTTTCATTAGATCTCTGTATATTAAAAGAATTCAAAACTTCTTTTGCATAATACTTATATGCCAATGCAGAAGGGATTCTGCCAGAAGAAGAATGAGATTTTTCAAGTAAACCCATTTCTTCCAGATCACTCATTTCATTTCTTATAGTAGCAGCTGAAACTCCTAAATCAGAATTTTTAGAAATGGTTCTGGACCCTACTGGATTACAACTATCCAAATATTCATTTATGATAAATTCCATAATGTTTTTTTTCCTTGTGTCAATATCGGAATAGTTCATAAAATCAAATCCTTTCTTGATTAGCACTCATTAACCTCAAGTGCTAATATAATAATAAAACAAAAAAGATCTTTTGTCAACATTAAATCAAAAGATCTTTAAAAAATTTATTAGATATATCAAAACCATATTCTGTAAAAGCAATTCTATCATTATAGACTCTTAATAAATCACAACTTTCATAACTTTTTATTAGTTTGGTATTCTCTTTCCATATATCATATCCAAATTGTTCTTCCAATTCTTTTGTAGAAATACCTTCTACAAGTCTCATGTTCATTATTATTTTTTCAAACAATTTATCATTCAAACTTAAATTTTCTATAACTCCCTTAGGTAATTCATTATTTACGATGGAATTTATATAATCTTTATACCTATGGTAGTTGGTGTACCTAATGTTTCCATCATATCCACTTGCTCCCAGACCGAAAGCTACATACGGCATTGTATGCCAGTATTTTAGATTATGTTTAGAATTGTATCCAGGTTTTGAAAAGTTAGATATTTCATATTGATAAATACCTATGTTTTTTAAAAACTCAACAATTTTATGATAGTACATTCTATTTGTATTTTCATCTGGCAATTTTAAATTACCAATTTTACTTTCAAAATGAAATCTTGTATTTTCTTCAATTATAAGATCGTAATATGATATATGATTTACATCAAGTTCTTTAATTATATATAAATCATTTAGAAGGCTTAGTTCCGTTTGACCTGGAAGACCGGTAATAAAATCTAAATTTATGTTATTAACTCCTAAAGATTTAAGTTTTAATATATTTTTATATGCAACTTCACTGGTGTGCATCCTGCCTATTTTTCTTAAAATAGTATCATCGAAAGTCTGAACTCCAACAGAAAATCTATTTATTCCACAACTTAGATAATCCTCTATTTTTTCTATATAAAGATATTCTGGATTGCATTCTATTGAGTATTCTATTTTTTTTGAAATATTAAACCTTGATTTTATTAGCTTATCCAGTTTTATTATATTATCACTGGAAACATAGTTAGGTGTGCCTCCACCTAAATAGATAGTATCTATTTCAAAATCTTTCCAGTATTCATACGAAAGTTCTATCTCTTTAAAAAGATACTCAAAATACTCATCAATTCTTTTATCTTGATATGGCATTGTAGAAAAGTCACAATAGTAACATTTAGAAGCACAAAATGGAATATGAATATAAAGTCCTGCCTTTAAACCTGAGTTATTTATCTTCATCGTATTTTAATACTGCAAGAAAAGCATTTTGTGGAACTTCTACTGCACCTATTTGTCTCATTCTCTTCTTTCCTTCTTTTTGTTTTTCAAGAAGTTTTCTCTTTCTTGAAATATCTCCTCCGTAGCATTTTGCAAGAACATCTTTCCTAAGAGCTTTAACTGTTTCTCTTGCAATTATTTTAGATCCAATTGAAGCTTGAATAGGTACTGCAAATTGATGTCTTGGGATTTCATCTTTAAGTTTTTCAACTATAACTCTTGCTCTTTCATAAGCTTTTTCCTTGTGAACAATTAATGAGAATGCATCTACGAGTTCTCCATTTATTAAGATATCAAGTTTTTCGAGATTTGATTGTTGATATCCTTTAAATTCATAATCAAGTGAAGCATATCCTCTTGTTTTTGACTTTAATGCGTCGAAAAAGTCATATATTACCTCGTTTAATGGCAAAATATAATTAATGTTCACCCTCTTTTCATCAAGATATTCCATATTTACAAAAGTTCCTCTTTTGTTTTGGCATATTTCCATAATTGCTCCTACATAGTCAGTTGGTGCCATTATATTCGCATCAACTATAGGTTCTTCCATATATTCAATCTCTGAGGGATCTGGTAGATTTGAAGGGTTTTGTATTGTTAACATCTCACCTGATTTGATCATTATATTATATATAACTGAAGGTGCTGTTGCGATTATATTTAGGTCAAATTCTCTGTCGAGTCTTTCTTGAATTATCTCCATGTGAAGAAGCCCTAAAAATCCACATCTAAAACCAAATCCAAGAGCTTGAGATGTTTCTGGTTCAAATACTAAAGAAGCATCATTAACCTGTAACTTTTCCAAAGCATCTCTTATATCATTATACTCTTCGCCTTCCGCTGGATAAATTCCACAGTATACCATTGGAGTTACTACTTTATATCCAGGTAAAGGATTTTTCGTAGGCGACTGTGCAGATGTAATTGTGTCCCCAACTTTAGAATCTCTTACATTTTTTATAGAAGCTACTACAAAACCAACGTCACCAGCTCTAAGTTCCTTAACAGAAACTGGTCCTCCTGCAGTATATCCTACTTCAGTAACTTCGAATACTTTTCCAGTAGACATCATCTTGATGTCCATACCTGGTTTAATCACTCCGTCAAAAACTCTTACATAAGAAACTACTCCTTTATAAGAGTCATAATATGAATCAAATATAAGTGCTTTTAAGGGATCTACATCATTACCAGTTGGGGCAGGAACATTTTTTACTATATCTTCTAAAACTTGATCAATATTTGTACCTTCTTTTGCAGATATTAGAGGAATATCTTCTGTATCTAATCCAATAATATCTTCTATTTCCTTTTTGGCAAAGTCAATATCTGCTGAAGGTAAATCTATTTTATTGATTACAGGAAGAATTTCTAAGTCCTGGTCTAAAGCAAGATATACATTCGCAAGAGTTTGTGCTTCAACTCCTTGACTTGCATCAACTATTAGAACCGCTCCTTCACAAGCTGCAAGGCTTCTTGAAACTTCATATGAAAAGTCTACATGTCCTGGAGTATCTATCAAATTTAAAATATATTCTTCGCCATCTTTTGCTTTGTATTTTAATTTGATAGCTTTTAGTTTAATAGTTATTCCTCTTTCTCTTTCAAGGTCCATACTATCTAAAACTTGCTCTTCCATTTCTCTCTTTGTAAGAGTTCCTGTATTTTCAATTAGTCTATCTGCTAAAGTTGACTTTCCGTGATCAATATGTGCAATAATACAAAAATTTCTGATATTAGATTTTTTTATATTCATGTTAATACCTCGTCTCTATATGAATTATCTGTTTAATAAATTTTTATTAGAGATAATTTTATCAAATTGTTATATATTATTTCTTAATCTTTGAAATCAAGAACATTATAACATAATTTAAAGTTGGATAACCAATTTCAAAATAACTTCAGTTTGTTTTAACAATATGAATTAAACATGAAATTTTGATAAAAGTAGTAAATAAAATAAAAATATTAATCACATCATGAATTTTCCATAATAATTATCTTGATTTTTACCCATTGCTATATTATAATAACAATGTTATGTGCAGGAGGTGAAACAATGGCAAATATTAAATCAGCTATTAAAAGAATAGACGTTACAAAGAGACAAACTCTTGAAAACAAGGCTAGAAAGTCAGAAATCAAAACTTATACTAAGAAGTTTGAACAAGCTATTACTGACGAAAAATTTGATGAAGCAGAAAAGTTATTAAAATTGATTGATAAAAAATTGAAGAAAGCAACTACAAAAAATATCATACACAAAAATACAGCTTCAAGACATGTAAGTAAATTAGCAAAAAAATTAAATGTTGCAAAATAATACATTTAGGAAAGAGATAATGAATTCATTATCTCTTATTTAATGCGATTTTTTAGGAGCATAAATTAGTAATATAATTTTCTACCTGTATTTCAGGTTTAATTGGCTTTGATTTAAGTCCTACTTCCAATTCATAGGAACTATTAATCGCATCTTTTAAATCCTTATATGTCCATATATTTATAAATCTTTCTAATTTTTTAAGCTCGAAATTTGATATAGAGTATCTTTTAGTAATTTGCATATTATTCATTCCCCTACGCCTACACTCTTTTATTATCAAAATATTTCTAATCATTCTTACAACCATATAAAATATTTTAAAAGCATCATCATTGTCATCTATTAATGTATTGTAGATTGTTAATGACTTTTTTAGTGATTTTTCTAAAATGCTATCGGTTAAATTAAAAATGTTATAACCTGAAATCTTAGTTAAACTATCTATAATATCTTTATCGGAAGCATTTAAATCTAAATTTTTTATTTTATCTAACTCGTTGTTTAAATCGAGCAATGTCATCTTCAATTCAGCAATCAAGTATCCACTATTATCCACAATATAATTAATCAGTTTAATATTGTCTGATTGTTTAATGCCCAAATAGTTCGATATATATTTCATTAAGTCTGGTCTATTTAGTTTGTTAACTACCTTTATATCTCCAACTTCTTTAAATTTTTTCAAAAACTTACCGTTAAATAATTTTTCAGTAGATGAATTTATTATTAAGAATGTTGAAGGTGGTATGTTAGTAATTATATTTCCTAATTCTTCAAAAACTGTTTTATATTTAGAAATTGCTCCTTTATCTAAGGGCATATTTTCAATTATTACCGCTTTATTATCACTCATAAGAGGCAAAGTCTGTATACTATTATAAAGTTTTTGAATATTTAAATCTTCAAATTCAAATTTTGAAACATTAAAATCATAAAAATTTTTATCAACCAATTTATCTATAATGTCATTTGAATTTTTTTCTATTAAATAACTTTCGCTACCATGTATTAGTATTATATTTTTAATTTAAAACACCTCTCTTCACTGATAAAATTCGCTTACAAAAACAAAACATAATCATATAATAAATAAAACTAAGTTTTTTATCATCTGCTAAAATCATTTCTCTTACATATTCTTTCGAGTCATAACTCTTTATAAAATTATCGTAGATTTCCATATAGCAATTTCCTGAAAAATCTGTTCTAAATGTCTTAATTTTATTATCATTTAAATATTTTATTATTTCTATATCAGGATGATTGTAGGAATTGTATTCCCCAACTGAAATAAGTGCTATCTTTGGATTTGTCTTTTTGAAAAAAGATTTTGAATATGAATACTTAGATCCATGATGTGCAATTTTTAAAATATCCACACCAATATTTTCATTAAGTAAACTTTCTTCAAGTTCATTTGTAATATCTCCTGTAAAAAGAATTTTAGCATTTTTTATTTCTACCAAAAGAACTAACGAGTTATCATTTTCTTCATTTTCATTAGACGAATTTAATACAGTTATTTTTAAATCATCAGATTTAAGTATATCACCCTTTTTTAATTCTACGGAATTAAATTTATTATTAATAAAATCACTATACAAGTAATCAGTGCTACCTATATGAGAGTAGACTGGAGTTTTAGGATAGTTTTTCATTATAAAGCCAATATTTCCAATATGATCTTTATCTAAATGAGATAAAAATATTCCATTCAACTTTTTAACTTTTAAGTATGATAGATTATCAAAAACTATTTTAGAGTTGTCTCCTTCTTTAATTTTTCCTCCAGTATCGATTAAATAACTCTCTCTTTTGTATTTTAATAGAAAACAATCACCTTGTCCTATATCAATCATTGTAAGTGTTGCAATAGGTCTTACATCATTTAATATTATATTAAAGACAAATGTAGTAGAAAATAGGAATAAAATAATTTTAGAATTCTGTCTCAATAGCTTTTCATATTGAAATCTATTGTAATAGATCAAAATAACTATGGCTACAATAGAAAAGTATAGTACCACATCAGTTAGATTAAAATTTAATTCTATTTTACTAAATCCATTTTTAGGGGTAATTGCTTCTGTAACATATTCTGAAATTTTAAATGTAATTGAAATCAATTTATTTAGTCCACTTCCTAATATAGGAATCTTTGCGAGAACTATATATGGAATAAACAAATACAAAACAATTGTAAGGATAGGCACTATAAATAAATTTCCTAAAAAAACAAAGTATGAAAAACTTTTAAAATAATACATCTGAAGTGGAAATATCAATATATTCACAGAAATAGTTAAATACATTAAATTAATAAGTGAATTATCTTTTTCACTTTTGTTTTTTAACATTGGATATATAATCTCCATTGCAGTAACTGCTAAAAATGAAAATTGAAATCCTATATCAAAAATTGAAGCAGGATAAATTAACAATATTATTAAAGCTGAAATAGCTATTGTTTTCTTTCTATCTTCTGGAATCATGGTTAAATATGATATTACACTAATAAGCAAAAATAGAAATGCTCTAAATGATGAAAATGGAAAATCTATAAGTAGGCAGTAAAAACCAACAAATGCAACAGATATTATTTTTCTTATCCTCATATCAACACTTAAAAGCCCTAAACAAAACATTAAACTTGAATAGACTATCATAATGTGAAATCCGCTAATAGCAAGAATATGAGAGATCCCTAAATCTCTATATTCATCCTTTATCTCCATATTGATTATATTTCTTCCCGTTGATGCGGAATATAAAAAGTTAGAAAGATTTTCTTCGAAATTTGAAGTTTTTGATTTTATAATATCATCAAAACCTCTCTGCCACTTCAATAATAGTTTCTCAGAAACTCCTTCTGTTGAAATTTTATTAGCATAGCAATAGGAATATAAATCTTTGGAAATCATGTAATTATAAAAATTAAATCTTCCCGGTATCTTTTTGTTTTTAGGTATGTATAACTTTGTACTAAATTTTACCTTGTCCCCTATTTTAAAAATTTCTTCACCATTATAATACGCATAAACATTAGGACCATTTTTATTTCCATCTAATAAAACATCCTTTATATACAGGGTTGTAGAATCTTCTTTTTTAATTGCCTTTGTAACTACGCCATCAATATAAAAGAATCTATTATCCAATGAATAATTAAAATTACTTTTTAAGTTATCATATCTGTATAGACACACAATTCCAAGCATTATACCAAGTGCAATATATATTAAGTTTTTATTTGAAAACAAAAATAGACCTATACTTACTGTAAAGGCTGATATGTAAAAATATTTATTAATTTCAAAAAAACATCCAAAAAACATAGTTGCAATAACAATTGCAAGAATAATTACAGAATTATATTTTTTCATTTTTTACTCCAAATCATTATATCAATTCAATTATATAATATTTTGGAGAATATTAAAAAATTGGCCCTATATAATAGAGCCAATTAATGTTATTTTTTTAAATTGTAAAAAGCATTTATTCCTTCAAATATAGCTTCGTCTTCAAGATAGTCTTCAATTCTTAATAATTGATTGTACTTTGCTATTCTATCTGTTCTTGATGCAGAACCTGTTTTTATTTGTCCACTATTAACTGCTACTGCAAGGTCAGCAATTGTAGTATCTTCTGTTTCTCCAGATCTGTGAGAAATAATACATGTAAATCCATGTCTTTTAGCAAGTTCAATTGCATCTAATGTTTCAGTAATTGTACCTATTTGATTTAATTTAATAAGGATTGAATTTGAAACATTCATTTCAATTCCCTTTTTAAGTCTTTCAACATTGGTTACGAATAAATCGTCTCCAACTAATTGAATTTTCTTTCCAAGTCTTTCTGTAAGTTTAACCCAACCATCCCAGTCATCTTCTGAAAGTCCATCTTCGATTGATATAATTGGATATTTTTCAACTAACATTTCGTAATATGAAATGAGCTCATCAGTAGTTCTAACTACTCCTTCACCTTTAAAGTTATACTTTCCGTCTTCGTACATTTCTGTAGATGCAACGTCAAGAGCTAAAACAACATCTTCTTTTGGTTTATATCCTGCTTCTTTAATAGCTTCTACTATGGTTTCAAGTGCTTCTTCATTTGAGTTAAGATTTGGAGCAAATCCTCCCTCATCACCAACTGCTGTGTTTAAGCCTCTGCCCTTTAATACATTTTTAAGTGAATGGAAAATTTCAGCACCCATCCTAATAGCTTCTTTAAATGTTTCTGCACCAACAGGCATTATCATAAATTCTTGAATATCAACATTGTTATCAGCATGTTCTCCACCATTTAATATATTCATCATAGGAAGAGGAATAACTTTAGAGTTAACACCGCCAAGGTATTCATATAGATGAAGTCCTAATTCATCTGCAGCCGCTTTAGCTACTGCGATTGAAACTCCAAGGATAGCATTGGCACCTAATTTGCCCTTATTTTCAGTTCCGTCAAGTTCTATCATAAGATTATCTATTCTAACTTGCTCAAGAACTTCTTCTCCAATTATTTCGTCTGCAATGATTTCATTTACATTGTCTACTGCTTTTTGAACACCTTTTCCAAGGTATCTTGACTTGTCACCATCTCTAAGTTCAACAGCTTCATGAGCTCCTGTTGACGCCCCTGAAGGAACTATTGCTCTACCAACTCCTCCTTCTTCAGTTAATACTTCAACTTCTACAGTTGGATTTCCCCTTGAATCAAGAACCTCTCTTGCATATATATCTATTATTCTACTCATAACATCCTCCAATTAATAATTGATTAAACTTGTAAAACTATCAACCTTTAAACTTGCTCCTCCGACAAGAGCTCCGTCAACATTTTCTTTCGCCATAATTTCTTTAACATTTTCAGGCTTTACTGATCCACCATATAAAATCCTTATATTGTCTGCTAAATCTTTAGAATATAGCTCTTCCAAGATTTCTCTAATATATTTACACATTTCTTCAGCATCTTCAGGAGAAGCGGTTTTACCAGTGCCGATTGCCCAAATTGGTTCATAGGCTATAACAAGTTTGTCTAAATCTTTTTCAGATATTCCTTCTAAATCCTTAGTAATTTGATTTTTTATTTTTTCTTGGTGCTTTTGAGCTTCTCTTTCTTCTATTGTCTCACCACAACAAAGGATTGGCGATAGTTCTTTAGAAATAGCAGCCTTAACTTTTTTGTTTAGAAGTTCATCAGATTCGTTGAAAATCTCTCTTCTTTCTGAATGACCAATAATTACATAAGATACATTTAAATCTTTTAGCATTTGTCCTGAGACTTCTCCTGTAAAAGCTCCTCTGTCTTCAAAATACATATTTTGAGCACCAATTTTTATATCTGTATCATTTAAAAGTTCATTAGCGAGATAAAGAGAAGTAAAAGGAGTTGCTATTATTTTTTCAACATCTTCTGATAGCTCCTTTTGTTTTAAGGAGCTTATAAATACCTTTGTATCAGATGGAGTATTATTCATCTTCCAGTTTCCCGCTATTATAGGTTTACGCATTTTACCTCCTATTTATCTGATATGGCTTCAATTCCTGGTAAAGTCTTTCCTTCTAAAAATTCTAATGAAGCTCCTCCACCAGTAGAAACATGAGTTACCTTATCTTTATATCCTGATTTTTCAATGGCTGAAGCAGAATCACCTCCGCCTATTATTGTAATAGCATCTACTTCTGATAGAGCCTTTGCTATATCAAAAGTTCCATTTGCAAATTGTTTAATTTCAAAAACACCCATAGGACCATTCCATACAATTGTTTTTGATTTTTTTATCTCTTCTACAAATACAGAAACAGTTCTTGGTCCAATATCAAAAGCTTTATCATCTGGTGTAAAACCATTTATAGAAATAGTTTTTGATGGAGAGTCTTCTGTCATTTCTTCAGCTACAATTGCATCCATTGGTAAAAAGATTTTAACTCCCTTTTCAGTTGCTTTTTTAAGAAGTTCTTTTGCTAAATCCAACTTGTCATTTTCAACAAGAGATCCGCCAACTTCATATCCCTCAGCTTTTAAAAATGTCCAAGCCATTCCTCCACCAATAAGAATAGCATCTACTTTTTCAAGTAAATTATCAATAACTCCTATTTTGTCACTTACTTTAGCTCCTCCAAGAATTGCTATAAAAGGTCTTTCTGGATTTTCTAAAGCCTTTCCCATTACATTTACTTCTTTCTCAACTAAAAAACCAAGAGCTGACTCAAGATGCTTAGACACACCTACATTTGAAGCATGAGCTCTGTGAGAAGTACCAAATGCATCATTAACATATAAATCTGCAAGTGAAGCTAATTCCTTTGCAAATTCATCTCCATTTTTGGTTTCTTCAGCTCTAAATCTCGTGTTTTCTAAAAGAGCAATGTCGCCTTTTTCTAAATTATTACAAGCTTCTTTAACTTTATCATCAACCACTTTATCTGATTGTAAAAATTTAACTTCTTTTCCTATTAATTCAGAAAGCCTTTTAGCTACAGGCTCTAATGAAAATTTCTTTTCTGGTCCATTTTTTGGTCTTCCCAAGTGAGACATTAGTATAACCTTTGCATGATTATCTAATAAATATTTTATTGTATCAAGGGAAGCAACTATTCTTGTGTCATCTGAAATTTCGCCAGTTTCAGATGATATAGGTACATTAAAATCCACCCTTACAAGTACTTTTTTGCCTTCAACATTAAGATCTTTTAAAGTTTTTTTATTTAACATTTTATCACCTTTACTTAAATTAGCCCGGTATGACCGGGCTAAAAATATTATTTATAGTTTTTAGCTACAAGTTCAGCTAAGTCAATTACTCTTTGTGAATATCCCCATTCATTATCATACCAAGAAACTACTTTAACAAAATTGTCATCAATAACAGTTGTTAATGCAGAATCAAATATTGATGCTCTTGGATCCTTTTGATAGTCAATTGAAACAAGTGGTTCATCTGAATATCCTAAAATTCCCTTTAGCTCATTTTCTGAAGCTTTTTTAACTGCTTCATTAACTTCTTCTTTAGTAACATTTTTTTCAAGTTCAAAAGTTACATCTACTAAAGATACTGTAGGAACTGGAACTCTTACAGCATATCCACTTAATTTACCTTCCATTTGAGGAAGTACTAGTGCTACAGCTTTTGCAGCACCTGTTGTTGTAGGAACCATGCTTAGTGCAGCTGCTCTTGCTCTTCTTAAATCTCTATGTTTATTATCATGAATATTTTGATCTCCTGTGTAAGCGTGAATAGTTGTCATAAGTCCACGTTTAATTCCAAAGTTCTCATCAATGACTTTTGTTACTGGTGCTAAACAGTTTGTAGTACAAGAAGCATTTGATATTATATGATCTTCATCAGGATTATAAGTATCACAGTTTACGCCCATTACAATTGTTTTAATTCCTTTTCCTGGAGCTGTTAAAATAACTTTTTTAGCTCCCGCTTCTATATGCTTTCCTAAACTTTCTGCATCTTTAAAAGCTCCTGTAGAGTCAATTACAAGTTCTACTCCTAATTCTTTCCATGGAAGGTTTGCAGGGTCTCTATCATTAACTATTTTTACAACTTTATCATTGATTACAAAAGAATCATCTTTAACTTCTATAGTTCCATCAAACTTTCCATAAAGTGAGTCATATTTAAAAAGATGTGCCATTGTGTGCAAATCTGAACTAAAGTTAATAGCTACAAGTTCTAAGTCAGCTTCGTTCCTTTCAAAAATTTGTCTAACAACATCTCTTCCTATTCTACCAAAACCATTTACAGCTACTCTCATAAATACCTCCTACATATTTTCATTTTTAATTTTTACATATATCATAATGTTAAACATTATAATCATCACTAAATCTTATACCCAAATTTCTAATAATCTCTCAAAATAATATTTTTTTAATTTACTATCAAAACTGTAATAAAGAGTTAAAATCATTCTGTCTTAACGCTTCATAGAGTATTATAGCAACAGAATTTGATAAATTTAAAGATCGTTTTAATTTCTTTGTCATAGGTATTCTTATACATTTATCTTTATTCTGATTTAAAATACTTTCAGAGATTCCTGCTGATTCCTTTCCAAACATAATAAAATCTCCATCTTTAAATTTTGCTTCAGAATAACAGTTATTCGCCTTAGTTGTGGCATAAAAAATATTAATGCCAGGGTTTTTTAAGAGAAAATCATCATAATCATCATATATTGTAACATCAACATCTTTCCAATAATCAAGACCAGTTCGCCTAAGAGTTTTATCATCCATATTGAACTTAAATGGTCTTATAAGGTGAAGCCTTGATTCAGTAAGAAAGCATGTCCTCCCAATATTACCAACATTTGTTGGCTTTTCAGGCTCCAATAATACTATATTAAACATTTTTCGCCTCTTTCTTATAATGTAAACAATAGGAATTTACAGGACAAATATCACACCTTGGACTTCTGGATTTACAAATTCTTCTTCCATGAAATATTAAAATGTGATGGCTTTTACTCCACCTATTTCTATCTATCCTTCTTCTTAATTGTTTTTCAGTTTCTTCTACATTTATCGCATTTGCAATTCCAATTCTATTTGATACTCTAAATACATGGGTATCTACAGCAATAGAAGGTATGTCAAATGCATTTGAAAGCACAACATTTGCAGTCTTCCTTCCAACTCCTGGAAGTTTTGTCAATTCCAACATTGATTTAGGAACTTCTGAATTGTACTGGTTAATTAATATTTGACTTGTTGAAAGTATATTTTTACTTTTTGAATTGTAAAAACCACAACTCTTTATAATATCTCCAAGTTCATCTATTGAAAGGGTAACCATCTTTTCTGGAGTATTATAATTTTGAAATAGCACCTCAGTCGTCTTATTTACTCTAACATCTGTACATTGAGCAGATAAAATAGTTGCAATTAAAAGTTCATATGGAGTTGTATAATTTAATTCTGCCTTAGCATCTGGATATGTCTTTTCTAATATATCTAACACATCACTGATTACTTCCATAGTTAAATGTTTACTCATTTCTTAATTCCTTAATCATTTCTATCTCTTTCTTATATCCATCTAAGTCATTTGGTGTTTCAAGGATAACTGGAATATCCTTTAACCTTTCATCATTAACAAATTTTCTAAAAGTCTCAATCCCTAAAACCCCTTGACCTATTTTTTCATGCCTATCCTTTTTTGAACCTAAATCCTTTAAAGTATCATTAAAATGAATTACTTTTAGTTTATCTATACCTATAATATTATCAAATTCCTCTAATACTTCTTTATAGTGATTTTTTATATCATATCCTGCTGAGTATATATGACAAGTATCAAGACAAACCCCAACATTTTTATATTTAATATTTTCAATCATATAATTGAGTTCTTTAAAATTACTCCCTATTTCCGTTCCCATTCCAGACATTGTTTCAAGACATAAATAAATTTTATAATCATCACTTAATATCTCATTCAAAGATTTTATTATTAAATTCATTCCTGTATTAGATCCTTGTCCCACATGATTTCCCGGATGCAGAACATATCTATCTACATCTAACTCTTTTAATCTATTTAAGTCTTTTAAAATTATATCCTTACCATTTTCAATAACATTTAGTTTTTTTGAAGCAAGATTTATTATATATGGTGCGTGACAAACTAAAATATTTAAATTATTTGTTCTTCTCAAATATTTGAAATTATTAATTTCATCATCCTTTAAAACTCGTCTACTATTTCCTCTTGGATTACTGGCAAAAAACTGAAAGGTAGTTGCTCCCTGAGCTAATGCCTCCCTAACTCCATTAGGATAACCATTACTTGTTGAAACGTGAAAACCTAACTTCATAATTCACCTCACACTTTATTATAGCATAAACAAGAACTAACATTTCTGTGGTATAATTGCAATAGGTGATTTTATGTTCAATATACGGAAAAAAAATTTTGGTAAGCTTGATTTAAAGCTATTTTTAATATTATCTGCACTTGTTGTTTTTGGTTTAATTGTTCTATTCAGTGCAACAAGAACCCTTAACAATAAAACAATTCTGTCCCAGGTCATAGCTACAGTTATAGGTTTTTTATTTATGGCTTTAGTAGTCTGTATTGATACCGACTTTATAAAAAAATTTTATATACCAATTTATGCAATTTGTAATATTCTTTTATTTATGGTTTTAATTTTTGGAACAGGTAAAGAACAATGGGGTTCAAACAGTTGGATAGTTATAGGCTCCATTAGGTTTCAACCTGCAGAATTTGTAAAAATCGGATTTATATTATCTTTTGCAAGGTATCTGGAAATAAACAAAAAAAATTTAAGTAAACCTAAAACATTTTTAAAAGTTATTGCTTTTGGGGGTTTCCCTATACTCTTAATACTTTTGCAACCAGATGCTGGTACTGCATTTGTATTCATATTTATAATGGCAATTATGTTATTTATAGCAGGTTTAGATTTAAAATATTTTTTAGGCGCTTTGGGGTTGTTAATTATAAGTTCACCGATACTTTATAGCAGACTTGAACCATTTCAAAAGAAGAGAATATTAACATTTTTAAACCCTGAACACGACATTTCCGACTCAAGTTATCAAGCACTACAAGGAAGAATTGCCATAGGATCAGGAAAGTTTTTTGGTAAAGGTTATATGAAAGGAACTCAAAGTCAATTTAATTTTATCCCTGAAAAACAAACAGATTATATTTTTCCTGTACTTGTAGAAGAATTTGGTTTTATAGGGGGTTTCGCAGTAATAATACTATATCTACTATTACTTTATAGACTTGTTATCCTTGCTGAAAATAGAAAAGACTCCTTTTCCAAACTTGTTATTATGGGTCTATCGGCAATGTTTCTATTCCATATATTTGAAAATATAGGTATGACACTTGGTGTAATGCCTGTAACTGGTATTCCACTTCCATTTTTTAGCTACGGTGGAACATATCAATTAATCAATTTAATGGCAGTTGGAATTGTTTTTTCTGTTTCAATTCAAAAAGAAGCACTTTCTTTCGAGTAAATTTAAAAATACCCTTTCACCATTTTTTGGTAAATAGGGTATTTTTTTAATTTTATTGTAATATTTCGATTGTTTCAATTATACAATCATTTAATGGTTTATCCATGTTATCAGTTTTTGTACGTTCAATGGACTCTACTACGTCCATGCCTTCAATAACTTGACCGAATACAGTATGCTTAAAATCAAGCCAAAAAGTTCCCCCATCTTTTTCATATCTATCAATGACTTCTTTTGAATACATACTACTGTTGCTACTTCTTAATTGATCAATATAATCTTTTTCAACTTCTCTCTTAGTTACAATGAAAAACTGACTGGAGTTTGTATTTGGACCTTTGTTGGCCATTGAAATAGCTCCTCTAAAGTTTCTTAAATCATTTGAAAATTCATCGTTAAAGTCACTTCCCCAAATACTTTCTCCACCCATTCCAGTACCTGTAGGATCACCTGTTTGAATCATAAAATCTTCTATTACCCTGTGGAAAATTACTCCATCATAGTAACCTTTTTTAGAAAGTTCTACAAAATTTTCGCAGGTTTTAGGTGCCAAATCTGGAAATAAAATAATTTTTATATCCCCCTTATTCGTCTTTATAACAGCATTAATATTTTTATCATTTTCTATATCAAATTGTCTAAACATAATCTACTCCTCAAGATTTCCAAAAAAGTATCCCTTTCCCCATTTAGTACGAATTACGTGGCCTTCTATATCATCTATTTTTTCTCTAAGTCTTTTGATATGAACGTCAACAGTTCTTAGATGACCTTCATAGTTATCTCCCCAAATTTCCTTTGCAATAGTTACTCTTGAATAAACTACTCCTGGATTTGAAACCAGAATGAAAAATATATCGAATTCCTTACCAGTTAAATCTATATCTTCCCCATTTATTTTGACTCTACGTCCAACTATATTAAACTCGTAATTTGCAAAAGTAATAACATTATCTTTGTCGAGACCATCATTATTTTTATTAATCCCTTTATGAGTTCTTCTTAGAACTGCTCTTATTCTCGCTTTCAACTCCAAAACATTAAATGGATATACTACATAGTCATCTGCTCCATATTCAAGAGCTAAAACTTTTTGAATATCATCATTAATACTTGTAACGAATATTGTTGGAACATCTTTTACATCGTTCATTTTCTTTTTGAGTTCTAATCCGTTTCCATCCATATAATGCATATCAAGAAGCACAATATCAAAATCCTTATTTTGAAATATCCTTAGAGTTTCATGCACAGTGTCAGCATAGGTAATATGATAATTTGAATCTTCCTTAAAATTGTAAAGAATACTCTCTCTATAGCTTGATTCGGAAAAAGAAATCAAAATATTTATATCCATTGTACACCTCATTTTTCTTAGACAAGAATCAAAGACTTGTCGTTAAATTTCTCCACTTCTCCAATAATAGCTGATTCAATATTATTTTTATTTAACTCAACGACTAATTCGTTGGCAAAATTCTCTGGTAAACTAAATAGAAGTCCTCCTGAAGTTTGTGGGTCAAAAATAATATCTGCATTTTTATTATCATTTAAAACTCTAATTTTATCACCTATAAAACTTTTATTTTGATAAGCTCCCTCAGGAATAAGACCAAGATTAAACATCTCAATAGTTCCATCAATGATAGGAATTTCGTCAAAATGAAGTTTTATTGTTTTATTACTTCCTTCAGCCATTTCTAAAAGATGACCTGCAAGTCCAAAGCCTGTAATATCTGTACAACTATTAATAGGATATTTTACCGCTATATCTTTAGCATATTTATTTAATAAGGACATGTATTTGATTATATTTTTTTCAAGATTATCATCTATGATTCCGCCTTTAAAAGCAGTATTTAAAATACCTGTTCCTATAGGTTTTGTAATAATTAAAACATCTTTTTCTTTGCAGTTGGAATTTGCCCAAACCTTATCAGGATGTACAGTTCCTGTAACTGAAAGTCCAAACTTCGGTTCATCATCCTGTACTGTATGACCACCTACTAATAAACAGTTAGCTTCACTAACTTTTTCAGCTCCACCTTTTAAAACTTCTGATAGTATTGAAGGATCTAAACAAGCTGGAAAGCATACAATATTTAGTGCTATTAGAGGATCTCCTCCCATAGCATATACATCTGAAAGACTATTAGCAGCAGCAATACGTCCATAATTGTATGGATCATCTACTATAGGAGTGAAAAAATCAAGTGTTTGGATAAGTGCCACATCATCATTTATCTTATAAACTGCAGCATCATCAGAAGTTTCTATTCCTACTAATAGATTTTCATCTCTTATATCTTCTTTAGGTAGTTTACGCAAAACTTGCGCCAAGACATCTGGTCCAAATTTTGCCGCTCACCCTGAAGTTTTTGCATATTGTGTTAGTTTTACATCTATATTTTTACTCATAATACCTCCAAATCTAATAAACAGAAATTAAGTCTTTAAGTTTTTCATAGGTTTTATCACCTATTCCAGAAATATTTTTTATATCTTCAATCTTAGAAAATCCTTTACTCTCCCTGAATCTTATTATCTCATCAGCTTTGCCATCTCCAATTCCTGGAAGAGTTTTTAATTCATCTTTAGTTGCTGTATTAATATTAATTTTCCCTGTAGAGTTTGAAATTTTAGATTCATTAGAAATGTTATTTGATAAATTGTCCTCTTTAGATGGAATATATATCTTCATTTCATCTTCAAGTTTTTTCGCTAAATTAACATCTTTTAAAAAGGCTTTATCAGTAGCACCACCTGCAAGTTGAAGTGCATCATTTATCCTATCATTGTTAGTAAGTTTATATATACCCGGATTTACTACTTCCCCATCTATATGGACATAAACATCTTGCGTTTTATTATCAGTTTCTTCCATATTAGTATTTGCAAAATGTAGCATATCCTCTTGTATCTCTTGATCTGAGCTATCTGATTTGTAAAACCCAAAACCTGTAAGAGCTATAATAAGAATGATTATAATTAATTTATCTTTATTTGCTTTTAACATATTTACCCCTCTTTATAGTAACACTAACAACATAAAATATCTACAAAAGTTACAAAGTTTTAAAAAAATACGAGAAATATTACTATATTTTAATTTAAAAGCTTAGTAATCGTTTTTTTTGAAGAATTAGAAATAATTGGATGATAAAGATAAAATTTGAAATAAAAAAAGATGGGCAATAACCCATCTGTGTACTAATCTAAAATTCTTCTGGCTGTTATAAAATTATTCACATAATAATTAGTATTTATATCCGTTATTATAACCCCTTCTGAAGGTGTTGAAGCGTGAATCATTTTTCCATCTCCAACATATAATCCAACGTGTGTGATTCTATTTCCTCCAAAGGTTGAGAAGAACAATAAATCTCCTGCTTTTAAATTATCTCTGCTTACATTGTAACCATTTGAAGCCTGATCTCTCGAAGTTCTATTAAGTGTTACTCCAGCATGTGTTCTATATAAATAATATACAAGTCCTGAGCAGTCAAAACCAACTGAAGGATCTGCAGAAGCATATACGTATCTGTAACCTAAGAATTTATATGCATCATTAACTATACTATTAATTGAAGAATTTGTGCTAACATTATCTTTATTAGTATTTTCTTCTTGCTTAGGTTCTTCAGGCTTAACTTCTTCTACTTTGATTTCTTTATCTGATATGTAAGATTTAGCTACATATCCTGTCAATGAATTGTAATTAACTTTAACCCAACCATTTGACTCTGTTCCTGAAACTTTTGTTCCCTTAGGTATAACAGTAAGTATTTTTGTATCTGTACCTTGACCTTCTCTAAGATTTAAATTTGAAGTTAACCATCCTTCTATTGTTTTTATAGGCTCTTTAACTTCTGGTTTTTGAGTCTTTGGTTCTTCAACTTTTGGTTCTTCATTTATTTCATTTTGTTTATCTTCAACTTTTACTTTTTTATTTGATATATAGTCATGTGAAATGTAAGCTGTTTTACCTTCATGAGTTATCTTTACCCAACCATTTGATTCTGTCCCTGAAACTTCAGAGCCTACAGATAAAACTCCAACTATATTATTTTTATCTATAACAGCTGATGATCTAACATTTAGATTTTTAGTAACATATCCTTTAACAGGAAGTTCTATTATTTTAGATTCATCTGTTTCTATGGTAGGAGCTACTATTTCTTTATCAGTATCTGAAAGAGTGTTTCCTGAAACAACTGGAACTTCAGATTCTAATTTTTCTTCAGGTTTTGATTCTTCTACCTTTTTAGAATCTTCAACAACATTTTCAGTTTTAACTTCTTCTTTAGATACTGAACTAAGCTCTACATCATCTTTAACTTCTTTTGCTTGTACTTTGATTTCTTGTACTTTATTTTCATTTTCTTCTTTATTATTTACATAATTTACAGAAACAGTATTTTTTTCTACTTTAGAATTTTCTAAACTATCAATGTACTCTGTCTTTTCTTCAGAATCTTCAAAATCTTTAGAATCTTCAGAAATTGTATTCGTATTAATATCTTTTGAATAATTTACAGTTTTTCTAATTGTTGAAATTGATTCAACATATGTTTCAGGTTTTTCTGATATAAGTCCTTTTATGGTTTCTTTCGAATATACTGTTCCTGAAAGTATAATTACTGAAGCTAAACTAAAAGCTCCAAGTCTTTTTTTGTTCATAATATATTTTCCTCCCAAAAAAACTACTACAATAATAGTAAATGAACTTTTCAAAGATGTCAACAAAAGTTACAGAATAGTTACAAAAATCTTACAAAATTATTACAAAAAAGTAAAATATTTAAGGATTATAATGCATTTCTACAAAATAGCATATTAAAAGCTACTTTAAAAAGTAGCCTTTAATAAATGATAACAGGAGTTCCCATCTCTGTATTGTCATAGATTAATCTCATTGATTTAAGAGGTGTATTTATACATCCATGGCTTCCTGCCCAAAGGTATCTTCTTCCTCCAAATGAACTTTGCCAATAAGCGTCGTGAATTCCGACTCCAGTATAATCTACTTGCATCCAATAATTAACCCAACTTTCATAGTCTGTACCATCAGCATTTTTTCCTCTTAGATACCTATCCCTATTTTTAATCCAAACCTTCCAAACACCTCTTGGTGTATTATATTTTCCATTAGGTAGTCCTGTTACAATAGGAGTATCTGCAATTACTTCTCCATTTTTGTAATAGACCATTCTTTGATCTGAAATAGATATTTCAATATAGGTGTTCCCGATTTCTCCATTATTAATGGCCTCACTGGAATAGACTATAGGAATTTTGTTATCTGCATCAGTGGTTAAACCATTATAAATTGCATCTGTAGTTTTATCTCTATTGATTTGAACACCAAAGTTTCCTCCAGAAACTTTTATTTTATTTCCACTAAATGTTGTAAAATCTCTTTCTGCCCTTAGATTATCATATTTAGATTTTAATTCCATTACAAAATCTTTTACTTTATCTTTTGATACTTCATAAGTTTTTTCATCAACAAACTTCTCATAGTCAGTAACAGGCTCTTCTTTTCCATCTTGCAAAACTAATACTATATTTTTATCTGCTAATTTGGTTAAAGATTCATACTTTGGTTTTAAATCTTTTTCATATACCTTTGGCATAATATAATATTCTTTATCAAGTTTTAGCTCATCCTCAAAGCTTAAAAACGTGTTTTCTATTCCTTTTAATAATTTCTCAACATCAAGCTTACTTCCTTCAATCTCTTTATTAAGAACATATTTTCCATTTTCAAATATTATATTTGCATCTACTGGCTCAACTTGATTTTTTATTAAATTTGAATTATTTAGCCATTTTTGTAAATTATCAGTGTTTATTTCTCTAATCAATTTGTTTTTATATACATGCGTCTTAAATATTTGAATAGGCCATAGATATTCTCTTTGATCTACTACGAGTTCTTTTTCCCAATCTGATTTGAAACCAAGTTTTTTTGGATTAAGAGTAAACCCTTTACCATCTTTGTCTTCTATTGTTATATTTTGAAATCTACTGTTTTCAAACACTTCATTGATTTTTTTAATAGGGACTTCCTCTCCATTTACTACAGTACCTGGATAGGTATAATTAGAAAAAATATAAACTCCACTAAAATAAATAGCAATAAAAGTTAATAAAATAACAAGCGTTAAAATAGTTTTTCGTTTTTTCAATTAATTTCTCCTGTATTTAGTGATTCAAAATTTGAGACAATTTCAACAGAAGTCTCTTCAATCGTCTTATTAGTAACATCTATTACTTTGCATCCAATTTTTCTATATAGCTCAAATGCATAGTTTAGCTCTTCATCTATTCTATCATTAGAACTATATTCTGCAAAAGAATTTATTCCAAGTGATTCTAACCTTTTCTGTCTAATTTCATTTAATTTCTTTTTGTCGATAATAAGACCAAATATCTTTTTAGGGTTCACTTTAAATAACTCCATTGGAGGTTCTATTTCAGGAACTAATGATATATTACAAACTTTATAATTTTTAAAAGCTAAATTCAACGATAAAGGTGTTTTTGATGTTCTTGATATACCAATTAAAACTATATCTGACAGTTCTATTCCCCTAATATCCTTTCCATCGTCATATTTCATGGCAAATTCTACAGCACTAATTTTATTGAAATAGTCTTCCCCCATCTGATGGGAAAGAGCAACTTTTCTTTTTGCTTCTTGATTAAAAAATTTTTCAGCAGCTGTTAATGGAGCTTCAAATAAATCTACGAATAAAAAATTATTTTCGTTGCATTTACTTTGCAGGTACTTTAATAATTCTCTATCAACAATAGTAGAGTATATTAAATTATCACCTTTTAAGTCTTTAAATATCTTATCAATTTCTTCTTTAGATAGTATATTATGAAATTTAACGACATTTAAATCTTCAATATCAAAATGAACTTTTATTGCGTCTGTAACACTTGAAGCAGTCTCTCCTGTAGAGTCTGAAATAATTATTATATTTTTATTATTTGTCATATGAATCACCTTTTAATAAGTTTTCATATGCTTCCAACAAATTATTTGGATGCTCTTCAATTAGTTTATCAATTCTGCAATAGTCCTTGTAATCTCTTATTACATCTTCTCTAAATTTAAATATTATAAATTGATAAATATCTTTTTTCAATTCATCTGTATCTAAAACCAAATCACCGTTCTTAATATATAAATATAAGCAGTCATCTATCAATCTGGATATGTTCAAATTCCATTTTTCATGTAGAATAAGTTTTATGATTGCTGAAGCATATCTTCTTATTTCAGATGTTTGATACTCTGAAATATTATCGTTTATTCGAGAAAATATAAAGTAATTTGTTATTTCATCCAATTTATCTGCTAAACTTAGAACTTTTGCAGTAGTAGATTTTGGTATATTGTCATGGAAAAATCTTGGTTTATAATGATCTACAACTGCATTAGAAATAATATCATTATTCCCTATCTCTTTAGAATATAAATATCCAATAACTCCTTTTAATTGTGGATATGATTTTACAATATCTGTAGTTAAATCAAATTTTGCAATTTCAGAAACTTTATTTAAATTTTCTTCTGTTTCATCTCCAACTAATAAATATTCTCCTATTATTACGGATAAATCTTTTATTCTAATTGTCTTATCAAATAAAGTACCAACTCTATCTTTTAATGTCATCTCTTCCATATTTTTATAGTAGTATGAGTAGTCTTTTTCAAGAACTTTATTCCAATTATTTAAAACTATTTCTATTTCATCGTCAATTTCCTTAATTAAGTCCTTGATAAAATGTTCATCATCTTTTCTATTTTTCTCAATACATAAAATATAATATGGCATAAGTTGACCTCTATCAGTAAAAATAGGTACAACATTACAAATATCCATTAATATAGAACATATAAGTTCCTTTGGGTATTTTAAAATTTTCTGATCAAAGGATGCTACTATTGGATGAGGCATATTATATTCAGCGATAAATTTTTCTAAAAGATAATCTATTTCTGTAATCTGTCCTCCATGTTCTTTTGCGATTTTATTAGCAGCTTGTGTAAAATATTCTTTTCTTTTTTCACTTTCAAATATTATATTATTTTCTGCTAATTCATCCTTATATGATTCAATACTATTAATCTTAAAAAATTCTACTTCGTCATTACTATTACATAAATTTAAATCAGAAAAATTTAAAATCTTATCATCTACTATTCCTTGAATCCAAATAATATAGTCCCATAAATTATTTGAATATTTAAGACCTTTGATAGGAATATAAATATTATTTAATGTTTTAATAATAAAATTAACCAAAGATTCCTCTACATAATCTTGGTTTATAAATCTAAAATTAATTAAAATTCTATTTTTACTATAGTTAATATTAAGATTAGAGTAGGATATACTTGAATCTTTAAGTCTCTTTCTAATTGACTCGTAAATTGAATTTACAGCAATATCATAAAGACTATATGACAATCCATCTATTCCTATCTCTATTAATAATTCATTACTCATTATTACCTTCCTAATTCTGTAGTTAAATAATAAACAGAATTCAATTTTGATATTTCAAATATATTTAAAACTGTTTTTAATATCGTTCTCAATAAAAAATATCCATCTTCAAATTTAATATCAGGAATTTCATCAAACTTTGCAAAAAGCAAGTTCCTAATTAGAATACATTGATTATAATCCAAAACAACTGTAGGAATATCTAAAACTGGTTTTAGACAAATACTTCCCTCATTTATATTATAATAATAATTTCTTTGTTTAACCAGTTCTCCTTCTGAAAAATCAAAAGTTGTTCTATATCCTGTTATTGCTAATAATTTTAGCATATAAGCAATTGTTAGTAAATTTTCATTTCCTTTTTTAGATAAATAACTTAAATAAGATGAAGTTAAATCATAAATCCTTTCATCTGGTATAAGTTTAGGAAAAATCTTACTTAACACTTCTAAAACAATATTTCCTAATACAGTTTTGTTCTTGTTTTTAATTATTCCATAATTGGAAGATATTATATCACTTTCTTTTAAGAAAGATATTTCTTGATTTAAATAAATACTAACATAATGTTCTGAAAATATATCCATTAAATTAACTGTTGATTTCATACCCTTTGAACTAATATTCAAGTCAATCTTTCCAAAATCCCTACTAAAGCAATTTAATATCTGTGAATTTTCTCTTATTTTAAAATGATTTAATATTATTATTTTAGTTTTTTTTATCTCCATTAGATATATCCAAAAGTTTGTAACCTGTTTATATTATTTCTCCAATCAGGATCTATTTTAACCCACAATCTTAGATTTACTTGTGCTTCTAAGAAAGTTTCCATGTCTTGTCTTGCTGTCATACCTATTTTTTTTATCATTTCGCCACCTTTTCCAATTACTATGCCTTTATGGCTTTTTTTTTCAACTAAAATAGTGGCTTCTATATCATAGAGTTCTCTATCTTCACGTTTCTTAAACTTATTGATTTCCACATTAATACCATGAGGAACTTCTTCTTGTAAGAACAATAATGATTTTTCTCTAACTATTTCTGCACATATTGACCTTACACTCTGATCTGTAATTTCTTCTTCATCGTAATATTTAGGACCTTCTGGTAACATTTTATAAATATTTTCAAAATATTCTTCAATATTTCTTCCAGTAAGTGCAGAAATTGGTAAAATCACATCAAAAATCCCAAATTCACCAAAAGTTTTTATTATCTCTTGAGTTCTTTCTTCAGATATTATATCTGTTTTATTAATTAAAAGAACAATCGGTTTTTCCTCTTCCTTTAATTTCGAAATTATAAATTTTTCGTTTTCTCCAATCACGCCTGAATTATCTACGATATATGTTATTATATCCACATCTTTAAATGCAGATGTAGCTGAGTCTAACATAAATTCCCCTAACTTATTTTTAGGCTTTTGTATGCCAGGAGTATCTATAAATATGCACTGCATTCTATCATCTGTATATATGAATTTAATATTATTTCTTGTTGTCTGTGGTCTACTTGAGACAATGGAAATTCTCTCCCCTATTATTCTATTTAAAAATGTTGATTTACCAACATTAGACCTACCTATTATTGAAACAAATCCAGATTTAAACATTTTGCCTCCATTAAATTATAAATATAACTTTAAAAAGTAATGTTGCTATTAAAGTTCCAAGTATAGCTCCAAATATAACATCTGACAGATAATGAATCTTTGCTTCAACTCTTGACTCTGAAACAAGTAAAGCCAGTAGTAATGCAAGTACTGTGACTAATGAGTTCTGTGATAAAAAAATTATAATCATTGCCAAGCAAAATGCAATTGCAGAATGTCCGCTAACTGTTCCACCTTTTAAATGTGTTCCTCTGTCTTTATAAAAATAAGATTTGAAGAGTAATGTTGCCAATATTACAATAACAAGTGCTATAAATGTCAAATGTATTGGTGAGTTCTGAATCTTAAAAATTGCAATATTTGTAAATGGAACTATCCTATCATAAAAAATAAAATATCCCACAAAAACAGAATTCAAAGCAGATATCAAAACGGCACCCGCTCCTACATCCTTTGCAATCTTCGCCCTTGGTTCATAATATTCATAGAGAAGGTCCACCACATTTTCGATAGTGGTATTAATCATCTCAGCAAATAGTACAAAGCTTATAGTTATACACAATATTGCCATCTCAACTCTTGACAAGTCAAAAAAGAGACTTAATATTGCAACAAGTATCGCCATCCAAATATGTCTTTTAAAGTTGCCTTCATTTTTAAATGTATATATGATTCCATCTATTGCATGATTAAAACTCTCTATCAAATCTTTGTTTTTAAAAATATTCCTATCCTTCATTTCGAAATATTCCTATTCTCTTTAAAGCTTCTTTTTCTTTTTTTCTCATTAAAACTTTATCATCTTCATCTATATGATCATAACCAAGTAGATGAAACATTGAATGTACAAAAAGATATACCAGTTCTCTCTCAAAAGAATGTCCAAATTCTTCTGACTGTTCCTTTGCTCTTTTTAAACAAATTACAACATCTCCTAAAATAACTGGAATTCCTTCAATATGGTAGTTCATTTCTGTAGGAAATGATAACACATCTGTAACATTGTCTTTATCTCTATAATCTCTATTTAGTTGTTTTATTTCCTCATCATTTACAAAAGAAACAGAAATTTCTACTTCGTCATTTATATTTTCCATTTCCAAAATGACTTTTGAAGCATCTTCAAAGTCCTTGAATATCGATTTAGGTATATCAAACTCAACGTCTCTATTATCTATCAGAATTGTCATTTTTTTTCGCTGCCTTGTTGTTTTCATATGCATTTATAATTTTTTGAACAAGTGGATGTCTTACAACATCTGTAGTTTCAAATTTCATAAATTCAATTCCTTTAATGCCTTTAAGTATTTGAGAAGCATTTTTAAGTCCTGATGATTTCCCTCTTGGTAAATCTATTTGAGTAATATCTCCAGTTATAATTGCCTTTGAGCCATATCCAATCCTGGTTAAGAACATCTTCATCTGCTCATTGGTAGTATTTTGGGCTTCATCTAACACTATATACGCATTATCTAAAGTCCTACCTCTCATATATGCCAAGGGTGCAACTTCTATAAGACCTCTTTCAACAAGCTTGTTATATTGATCATATCCTAAAATATCAAAAAGAGAGTCATATATTGGTCTTAGATATGGATCTATCTTCTCTTGTAAATCTCCAGGCAAAAATCCTAAACTCTCCCCTGCTTCAACTGCAGGTCTTGTAAGTATTATTCTTTCAACTTCTTGATTTTTAAAAGCTTTAATTGCCATAGCCATTGCAAGATATGTTTTACCTGTACCTGCAGGTCCTACTCCAAAAACTATATCATTGTGCTCAATCAATTCAACATATCTCTTTTGTCCGAGAGTTTTTGGTTTAATAGGCTTACCTCTGTAGTTGTGAATAATCACACTATCTAATACACCATTTATATCAGGTGCTTTACCACTTTTAATTCTATTTATAGAATATCTAATCTGTTGTTCCGTCAATTTTTTATTTCTATTAAAATCTTCATAAAGATTTTTTATAAGTTCTGTAGCTGCCATTACATAATCTTTTTCGCCTTTTATAGTCAAACCTTTTTCATTAAGACTTACAATAACTTTGAATTCATCTTGAATTATATTTGCATTATATTCAAAATTATCAAAAAGTTCTGAAATAAAATCTTGATCTTCTGTTAAAATATCTTCTACAAATTCTACGTTAATCACTCCCTATCATCTTCTAAATTATAACATATTAATCAGGAAAGAAAAAAAGGCATTAAATTAATAATGCCTAAAATAAACTAATTTGATTTGATTCTGATAAACCTGATAAGGTTCCATGTTCTTTAAGAGCTTGAACCGCAACTTTATTAATTCCAGTTCTATTTATTAAATCTTGAATAGAAATAAAATCTCCATTTTTTAATTCATTGTAAATTGAAATTGAATGAGCATCAGAAACACCCTCTAAAGCTCTAAATGGAGGAATAATTGAACCCTTTTTGTTATATTTAAATGAAAGATCTGATGAACTTTTAAAATCTACTTGCTCCATTTCAATTCCTCTACAATACATCTCTTCGGCAAGTTCAAGCACTGTCAAAATGTTTTTTTCTTTTGCAGTTGCGGAATATCCCTTTTGTTTTATATTCTCCATCTCATCTCTAATCGACTCAAGTCCTCCATATACTATCTGACCAGGGAAGGAATCAATTTTCGTTGTGAAATAGGTACAATAAAACGCTTCTGGATAGTGAACTTTAAAATACGCAATTCTATAGCTCATTAGCACATATGCCACAGCATGAGCCTTTGGAAACAGGTACTTAATCTTTTTACACGAGTCAATATACCATTCAGGTACATTAAAGGACCTCATATAATCTAAAGTTTCATCAGTAAGGATTTTATTTTTTCTGACAATCTCCATAATTGTAAAAGCTCTTTTTTTCTCAAGTCCCATTTGAATGAGGTATGTCATAATATCATCTCTTGTTGAAATTACATTCTTAAGAGTTGTAACTCCCTGTCTTACTAAGTCCTGTGCATTGTTTGTCCACACATCTGTGCCATGGGAAAGTCCCGATATCCTAAATAGTTCAGTCATTGTAGTAGGTTTTGTCTCAACGAGCATTTGCCTTACAAAATTCGTACCAAATTCAGGTATACCCATACTTCCTATATCCGTTGTCTCATAGGGTTTAACCATTTTTAATGCTTCAGTAGAATTAAAAATACTCATAGTTTCATCGTCATCAAAAGGAACTTCTAATGGATCTACCCCTGTCAGATCCTCTAAATGTCTTATTATTGAAGGGACATCATGCCCAAGTAAGTCAAGTTTTAATATCCTACCAGATATGGCTTTATAGTTAAAGTGAGTTGTAATAATATCACTTTCCATATCATCTGCAGGATGTTGAATTGGACAAAAATCATAAATTTCCTTATCTTTTGGAACTATCATAACCCCACCAGGATGCTGTCCAGAAGTTCTTTTTATTCCAACAAGTTTCTTTTGTAATCTTTTTATTTCAGCTTCTGGCAAATCTATATCTTTTGTTTCCAAAAACTTTTTAATATATCCATAAGCTGTATTTTCTGCAATCGTTCCAATTGTACCAGCTCTAAATACATTTTTTTCTCCAAAGAGTTCTTCTGTGTATTTGTGACAAGTTGGTTGATATTCTCCAGCAAAGTTTAAATCTATATCTGGTTCTTTATCTCCTTCAAAACCTAAAAAAACTTCAAATGGTATATTATGTCCATCTCTTACAAGCTCTTCTCCACACACTGGACATTTCTTTCGCGGTAGATCAAGACCTGAACCTATATTTATGTCATCAATAAACTTTGAGTATTTACATTCAGGACATCTATAATGTGGAAGAAGTGGATTAACTTCTGTAATATCTGCCATTGTAGCTGCAAAAGATGAACCTACAGAACCTCTTGAACCTACTAAATATCCATCATCATTTGATTTTTTTACAAGTTTTTGAGCAATTATATATAATACTGCATACCCATTAGATATTATTGAACCAAGTTCCCTATCAAGTCTCTGTTTAACATAATCTGGAAGAGGGTCTCCATACATAGACTTAGCTTTACTATAAGTCATATTCTTAAGAGTCTCATCTGATCCTTCTATAACAGGTGGATACGTTCCATCTGGTATAGGTTTAAACTCTTCGATTTGATCTGCAATTTTATAAGTATTTTCTATTACAATTTCTTTTTTTAACGCTTCTGGTAAGAAATTAAATTCTTTTAGCATCTCTTCTGTAGTTCTAAAATAGAGTGTAGGATATTTTTCTATTCTTCCTCTTTTAAAAAATGGTTGAGACATCTGAACAATACTTCTTAAAATATAGTCTTTAGGTTCAAAGTAGTGACATGCACTTGTAGCTACTACAGTTTTCCCATTTGATTTTGCCATTGAAATTATTTTATTTATTATATTTATAACTTCTTCCATTGACTCTATTTTTCCATCTTCAACTAAATGTCTATAGTTTAATGGAGGTTGAACTTCTATAAAATCGAATTTTTTTATTATATTATTGATATGTTCATCTGGATACCCACTTATGATGCTTTGAAAAAGTTCCCCTTGGTAATTTCCAGAACCAATAATTAGTCCTTCTTTGTATTTTTCAAGTAAACTCTCTGGAATCCCTGGAGCACGATTAAAATATTCCATTGAAGAAATGGAAATCAATCTATATAGATTCTTAAGACCAGTCAAATTCTTTGCATATATAACTGTATTGTATTCTTCGTTTTTAAATTTCGGCCATGTTGTTTTTATCTCATTTAAATCTTTTATTGAATTTAGATCTTTAACTATATCTTCTTGCAACGCTTTTAAAAATATTTCAGCAGTTGCCATTGCATCATCACAGGCTCTATGATGACTTTCCAAAGATACCCCTAAAAACTTAGAAATTGTATCAAGTTTATGGTTTTTTAAATCAGGGTATACACCTCTACATAGAGCTAATGTATCTAAATAGGCATTTTTAAATGGTATATTAAGCCTTCTACAGTTTTCACGAATAAAACCTATGTCAAACTCTGCATTATGTGCAACTAAAGTTGAATCTCCAACAAATTCCATAAATCCTGGTAAAACCTCTTCAACCTTCGCTTGTCCCATAAGCATATCATCTGTAATATTTGTTAGTTCAACTATCTTTTGTGGTAATTGCTGGTTTGGATTGATAAATTCATTGTATTTTTCTACAATCTTTCCATTTTTTATTTTAACTGCCCCAATTTCGATGATTTTGTCATTTATTTTTGAAAAACCTGTGGTTTCAATATCGAAAACCACAAATGAATTTTCATTAAAATTAGAATTAAAATCTGTAATTATGCGCAAATTATCTTTTAATATAATACCTTCTATTCCATATAGCGGTTTAATATTAGTATTTTTAGTACATTCATAAAAAGAAGGATAGCCTTGAGCAACACCTCTATCTGTAATACCTACTGCGCTATAACCCCAAGAGTCAAGTTCAGTTATTAGTTCATCAATTTTAATATAGCCTTCTATAGCCGAAAATTGACTAAGTAAATGAAGTTCAACTCTTTTTTCAACTGCATTATCTTTTCTCTTATTTACAGTATGAGGTTCTATAGAGTTAACATTTATTATATTACAACGTGAAAAATTATCGTATGTGTACTTTCCTTCAACTTTTACACATTTACCTGGTTTAATCAAATCTGAGTACTCTTCAAATTTATCATTTTTAAAAAAAGTTTTGCAAGTAACAGAAGATGTCCCATCATATATATCATATGTTAATATTATATACTGCTCATTCTTTGTTATAATCTTGTCGCATAATTGAACTTCTCCAGCAACGCAAACAAAGTCCCAATTTTCACCTAAATCAGATATTTTTATTATTTCCGATTTTATTTTCCTACCGAATTTTTCCTTTTTGTCGGTCTGTATATTTTCGTTTTCCTTAGATTCAACTTTGTCTATAGTAACAACAGCATCTTGAGCTTTTTTCTTTTCTTCGCTTTTTAACTTTTCAATATATTCATCCTTACTTATACTGTCAGACTCATAAGACATACTCAAGTTTTTTATAGAATATTTTTTATCATTTAAAAATTCAAAAGTTTTATTTTTTAATTCTTCAATAATATATTCTTTATCTGATTTTTCTAAACTTATATTTAATGTCTCATTTATACAAAATATTTTTATTTCCTCTTTTTTAAAACCTTTGTCAATTAAAAATGAAGTACACTCTTTACAGATATCTCCTGTATCAATTTCTGTTTCAATAGAATCTATGAAGTTTAAATTTATATCTTCTATCCCGATTAAAATATCATTGAAAAAGTCTCTAATATTCTCTTTACAACTTTCATCCACTAAACCTTTGATAGAAATTGAAACTCTATCAAAAGTTTTAGAATATTCTATTGAATCTATCGTTACATCCTCTTCAACATAAAAATTATATTTGAATCGGTCTCTAAGTTCTACAAATTTCATAACTACATCTTCTCAATTTCATTCATAAGTTCATCTAATAGGAATTCTTCAGAAACTTTTTTTATTATCTTTCCCTTTTTGAAAATAAGTCCCTCTCCATTTCCTCCAGTTATTCCTATATCTGCTTCTTTTGCCTCTCCTGGCCCATTAACAACACATCCCATTATTGCTACAGTAATGTTTTTATCAACTGCTTTAAGTCTTTCTTCCGCTTCTTCAACAATCTTTATAAGGTCGATATTTGTTCTTGCGCAAGTTGGACAAGAAACTATATTAACTCCCTCTGTCCTAAGTTTCAAAGATTTTAAAATCTCTTTACCAACGATTACTTCTTCCTCTGGAGGAGCTGTTAGTGAAACTCTTATGGTATCTCCAATACCTTGACTTAAAAGGGAACCTATTCCAACTGCTGATTTTATAATTCCAGTTGACTTTGGTCCTGCCTCCGTTATTCCCACATGTAGTGGATAGTTTGTTAGTTCAGAAATCTTTTTATATGATTCTATTGTCATATTAACATCGCTTGATTTTAAAGCCAGTTTCATGTTATAAAATCCAAGGGATTCTAAAAACTCCACTTGTTCAAGACAGCTATAAACAAGGGAATCTGAATTTACTCCACCATATTTATCTATAAACTTTTGGCTAATACTTCCAGAATTAACTCCCACTCTTATTGGAACGTTATACTCTTTGCAAAAGTTCACAACTTCTCTAACTCTTTCTTTATTTCCAATATTTCCTGGATTAATTCTTAAACAATCCACTCCGTTTTTGACAGCTTCAATGGCCAGCCTATAATCAAATTGAATATCTCCAATTATTGGGATATGAATTTGTCTTTTTATTATAGGAATAGCCTTTGCGTCATCAATATTATTAATGGCTGACCTTATAATGTCACATCCACACCTTTCAAGAGAAATTATTTGATTAACTGTGCTTTCTATATCTCTCGTTATGGTGTTAGTCATCGATTGAACAGTAATAGGTGATGTTCCTCCTACCGGTACATCACCTACATAAATTTGTTTCGTATTTTTTCTCATTTAATTCTCCTTAAAAAAGTGCAACTATATCTTTAAAAGTTACAATTATAATAAGTCCTATAAGTATTATAAAACCTACTAAATTAAGAATCCCTTCTTTATCTGCTGGTAGTTTTTTTCCTGTAATCATCTCTATTAATATTAAAACTGCTCTTCCTCCATCAAGTGCAGGAAATGGCATTATATTAAATACACCTAAATTTATTGACAATAATGCTATAAAAGATAAAAATGTTACAAAGCCAGACTTAAATGAACTTCCTATTGCTTTTACAACACCAACAGGACCGCTTATTTCTTTCATAGATAGCTTTCCTGTTATTAGTTGCCCAAATCCTCTTAATATGGCTGTAAAGTAAAATGCAAAGTCTTTAAAACCATTTACAATCCCCCGAACAATTGAAGCATTGGAAAGATTATAAACTTTTCCATGAGTTATTCCAATTCTATAGGCACCTTTAGAATCTTTTTCTGGAACAACTGTAAAGTCTTTTCTATCTTTTCCTCTAACAACAGTTATTTTCATGTCTTTCCCTTGTGAATTTTCTATTGCTTCTGTGATTTCAAGAGAGTTGTCAACTTTTTTATCCAGTATACTTACTATTCTATCATTTGGTTTTAAACCTGCTATATCTGCAGGACTTCCCTTTACTACATCAACAATATTATAAGAAGAAAATGTATTTAAAACTATTAAAATTAAAAGTCCAAGAATGAAGTTCATTATTACACCTGCAACTATTACTAAAAATCTTTTTGTCGCTGGTGCATTGTCAAATGCTCTTGGGTCAGTTGACTCCCCATCTTCTCCTTCAATTGAAACATACCCTCCAAATGGAATAGCTCTCAAAGTGTAATCTATATCATTTTTCTTCTTTTGAAGTATTTTTGGACCCATTCCTATAGAGAATTCATTTACTCTAATTCCTGATTTAACTGCCATATAAAAATGTCCCAACTCATGTATAAATATTACAATGAGAAATACTATCAAAGATGAAATAATTGTTACCATGTTACCTCCTCTAATAAAACATTAGATATATCATATAAATAAATGGTGCTGTGAAAAGCACGGAATCAAATCTATCAAGAACACCACCATGCCCTAAAAATACATATCCATAATCTTTTGTATTTGAAAGTCTTTTAAACTTAGATGCACATAGGTCCCCAAGTTGTGCAACTATCGAGCCTATAAATCCCGCTAATAACAAAGTGATGTGATTGTCTAATTTCATAAAATATGCATATAAAAAAGTTAATATTAAGGTTCCAACAACTCCTCCTATTGAACCTTCAATTGTTTTCTTTGGACTCACCTTCTCAGCAAGTTTATGTTTACCGAATAGATTTCCTGCTATATATGCAAAAGTATCTGTACCCCAAGCACTTATATATATTAACCACACTAAGTCACTCTTTGCAAGCAAGAGTATTCTACTTAGTGAAAGTGGAATATATATCATTGTAAACACCTGTAAAAATAAAGAATTTATTTCTAATTTTTCTTTAAATGTTAAAATAAACATCAGTATTGCTGAAAATAAAATAATAATATTTCCTTCATGTTTATTAAACCCTAAATAATTTATAGTAATAAGTACAATTGCAAATATTATTCCCAAATATAGGTTTGGCCTATAATTTAATTTTTCCATAGCATTATAAAATTCATATACACCAACTATGGAGAGGAATAATATAAATAAAAATAATAAAATTCCACCTTGCATCGTGGAACCTATTAAAACAAATAGTAAAAATATACCAGTTAAGGTTCTTAAAGCCAAATTATTCATTATATTCCTCCAAAACGTCTATTTCTACTTTGAAAATCATATATAGCTTTATATAATTCTTCTTCATGAAAATCAGGCCACAAAGTGTCACAAAAATAAAGTTCAGCATATGCTACTTGATATAACATAAAATTACTTAACCTCTTTTCCCCTCCTGGACGAATCAATAAATCCAAATCCGGCTGGGATTTTGTATAAAGAAAATCTTTAAAACTTTCTTCAGTAAGTTCATTTACATCATAGGAGTTGTTGACAATATTTTCAACAGCTCTTATTATTTCACTTCTACTTCCATAGTTTAAACCTAAATTTAGAACCATACCTGTATTTTCTTTAGTTGTTTCGCAAGCTTTCTCAATAGCTTGTCTTGACTTGTTTGGAAGTTTAGAAATATCTCCTATGGTCTTTACAATAACATTATTATCTGAAAGCCTCTTTAATTGCGAATCAACATAAATTATCAAAAGATCCATTAGGGCACTTACTTCTTCTGTAGGCCTTTTCCAGTTCTCAGTAGAAAAAGCATATAGAGAAAGATATTTTATTCCAAGGTTAGAAGAAGACTCTACTATATCAACAACCCTTTTCATACCCTCTCTATGCCCTGCAACCCTTGGCATAAATCTTTTCTTAGCCCATCTTCCATTTCCATCAAGTATTATCCCAACATGTTCAGGTATTCTATTTAAATCTAATTTATCAAGCAAACTTGTTGCCATCAATTTCTCCTATATTTCCATCAATTCTGCTTCTTTATTCTTTGCTATCTTATCAATTTCTTCAGTAAACTTATCTGTTGTCTTTTGAATGTCTTCTTCAGCATTTCTTAATTCATCTTCTGAAATTTCAGAATTTTTTTCCATTTTCTTTACCCTGTCCATAGCATCTCTTCTTTGGTTTCTTATAGCTACCTTAGCCTTTTCACCATATTCTTTAACAAGCTTAGCCAAATCTTTTCTTCTCTCTTCTGTTAGAGCAGGGAATGGAAGTCTAATAATCTTTCCATCATTTGAAGGTGTTATACCTAAATTTGATTTTAAAATAGCTTTTTCAATTTCTCCAAGTACAGAGTTATCCCATGGTTGAATTGTAAGTAATCTTGCTTCCGCAACGTTTATTGTCGCTACTTGATTAATTGGAGTCATTGTTCCATAATACTCAACTGAAATATTATCAAGCAATGAAGGATTAGCTCTTCCTGCTCTAATATTCTTCAATTCTTCTTGATAAGATACTATGCTTTTTTTCATATCCTTTTCTAATTCTTTAATTACATCTGTATACATACTATTCTCCTTTTACAATTGTTCCAATATTTTCGCCTTTAGCAACTTTAACAAGATTTTCTGGTTCATCAATACCGAATACAACTACAGGTATATCGTTGTCCATGCAAAGTGAAGTTGCTGTAGAGTCCATTATACCTAAGCCTTGATTTATAATTTCTATATAGTTAAGTTTGTCGTACTTAACCGCATCATCAAACTTGTTAGGATCTTTATTATAAATACCATCTGTACCTGTCTTTCCCAATAAGATTGCATCAGCTTTTATTTCAGCAGCCCTTAAAGCAGATGTTGTGTCAGTTGAGAAAAATGGAAGACCTGAGCCACCACCGAAGATTACTATTCTACCTTTCTCAATATGTCTCATAGCCTTTCTTCTAATATATGGTTCAGCTACTTCTTGCATAGCTATAGCAGTTTGAACTCTTGTTTCGATTCCTAAGTTTTCTAAACTTGCTTGTAGTCTAAGAGCATTTATAACTGTTCCTAACATTCCCATGTTATCTGAAGTAGGTCTGTCAATATTTTCTGAAGATCTACCTCTCCAGAAATTTCCTCCTCCAACTACAATAGCTATTTCCATTCCTATCTCATGAACTTCTTTAATAGCATTACAAATATTTTCTATTACTTTATCATCAAGACCATGACCTTTGCCTCCTGATAAAGCTTCTCCACTAAGTTTTATTATTACTCTTTTAAAAGCAAGTCCCAAAATCAAACCTCCAAAACTTTATATTCTATTAAATTTTACCATTATCATAATCTTAATTCAACTAAACAAAGTTCTATTACAGCTATAGTACCAATAAAACCTTTAATTATACTTACAAAAAACTTACAAAAAAAGCGAGCATGTGCTCGCTTTAAAATCTATTGATTGATTTGTTTTGAAACTTCTTCTGCGAAGTCTTCTTCTCTTTTTTCTAATCCTTCCCCTACTTCAAATCTTTCAAATCTTCTAATTTTAATATTTTCTCCAATTTTTGCTATTAAGTTAGTTAGAAGAGTTTGAACGTTGATAGATGGATCTTTTATAAAAGGTTGATCCAATAGGCATATTTCTTGATAAAATTTATTTAATCTACCTTCAACTTTTTTATGTGCAATTTCCTTTGAACGTTCAGGATCCATTCCCTTTTCAGCGTTTTCGTTCATTGCTTGATGAATAAGAATTTCTCTTTCTTTTTCAACTTCTTCTTCAGGAACTTCTTCTCTTGTAACGTATTTTGGTGAGCTTGCAGCTACTTGCATAGCAATATCTCTAACAAATTGAATAAATTCTTCGTTTTTAGCTACGAAGTCTGTTTCAGTATTAACTTCAACTATTGTAGCAATTCTTCCACCATGGATATAAGCATCTACTAAACCTTCAGCTGCAATTCTTCCAGCTTTTTTAGCAGAAGCAGCAAGTCCTTTTTCTCTTAAAAGTTCTTGAGCTTTTTCCATATCTCCATTACTTTCTTCTAATGCCTTCTTTGCGTCCATCATACCAGCACCAGTTTTATCTCTTAATTCTTTAACCATTGATGCTTTTATAGCCATTGGTATTCCTCCTTTGTGTTTTAGATAAAGGTAAGAGTTTAGCTCTTACCTTAGAATATTAAAGTTTATATTAAAGATTATTCAACATCCTCTTGATTTTCTTCTGATTTTTCATATTCAGTTTCTTCTTCATCTTCAGTTTCTTCTTCGTCTTCAACTTCTTCTGATTCTTCGTCTTCAAAGTCTTCTTGAACTTCTTCATTTTCTGAATCTTCAGAATCTACTTCATCATGTTGTGCACCTTGATTAGCTTCAACAACAGCATCAGCTATTACACTTGTAAGAAGTTTTACCGCTCTTATAGCATCATCATTTCCTGGAATAGGAATGTCTACTTCATCTGGATCTGTATTTGTATCTACTACAGCAACAACAGGAATACCTAATATTCTTGCTTCATTAACTGCAATACTTTCATTTTTAGGGTCAATAATAAATAAGCAATCTGGAAGACCTTTCATATCCTTTATTCCTCCAAGATATTTTTCAAGTCTTTCCATTTCATGACGTAATTGTATTACTTCTTTCTTTGGAAGAAGATCAAAAGTATTATTTTCTTCTAATTCTTTTAATTCGTGAAGTCTGTTAATTCTACTTTTAATTGTCTTGTAGTTTGTTAACATACCTCCTAACCATCTTTGGCTAACATATGGTTGGCCTGCTCTTTTTGCTTCTGTTTCAATTGCTTCTTGAGCTTGTTTCTTAGTTCCAACAAACATAACAGTTCCACCATCTGCAACTAAATCTCTTACGTAATTGTAAGCTTCTTCAATTTGCTTTACAGTTTTTTGTAAATCTATGATGTAGATTCCATTTCTTTCTGTAAAGATAAATTTTTTCATCTTTGGATTCCATCTTCTTGTTTGATGTCCAAAGTGTACACCTGCTTCTAACAGGCTTTTCATTGATACTACTGACATATTTTTCCTCCTTGTTTTTACCTCCATTTGACTCGACTTGTAAAAGGACTTAAAAGCAACTCTTTTACAATCCTCAAATGTGTGTTTTACTTGTGTATAATAACACATCTTTAAATATTATGCAAATAATTATTTAACATAATCACATTCAGTGTTTGAGCATTTTATTTCATCAACTTTTCTATTTTTCTTATGAACTAAAATATGTCCACATTTTGGACATTTTTCATTTATCGGTTTGTCCCAAACAGCAAAATCGCAATCAGGATAATTTGAGCATCCATAAAATATTTTTCCCCTTTTTGAGACTTTTTCTATAATATCTCCATCTTTACAGTCTGGGCAATTAATTCCTATCTTTTTAACAAGTACTTTTGTGTAAGTACAGTCTGGGAAGTTACTACAACCAATAAATTTGCCATTTCTTCCGTGTTTGACAACTAAGTCATGTCCACATTCAGGGCATTTTTCTCCTGTTTTTTTAGGAATAACTTTGAAATTATCATCATCTTCTTTTGCATTTAGTAATTTCTTTTCAAAATTATCATAAAAATCAGATACAAGATTTTTCCAATCAAGTCCATCGTCTGCAATCTTATCAAGCTCTGCTTCCATTTCGGCAGTGAATTCTTCATTTATTATCTCATCAAAGTACTTGATTAGGAAGGAATTTACTTTTTCTCCAAGCTCTGTAGTGAAAAATTTTTTTTGTTTCAATTCTACATAATTTCTCTTTGTCAATGAGCTTATTATAGATGCATAGGTACTTGGCCTTCCAATGCCATCTTCTTCCAATGTCTTTACAAGACTGGCCTCTGTAAATCTTGATTTAGGTTTTGTAAAATGTTGTTTTTTATCTATGCTCTCTGCTTTTAAAATTTCATTCTTTTTTATTTCTGGAAGTATAACATCTGTATCATTTATTTTATAAAGTTTTGTAAATCCTTTAAAAGACTCTACATTTCCATTTATCTTAAAAATAAAATTGTTATTATTAATTGTAATTGATGTTGTCTTATACTTTGCTTGAGACATTTGACTTGCAACTGTCCTTGTCCAAATTAATTCATATAGTTTATATTGATCTTTGCTTAAATAACCTTCTATAGAGTTAGGAGTTCTCAATACTGAACTTGGTCTAATTGCCTCATGTGCATCTTGTGAGTTTTTCTTGTTCTTTCCGTAAGGATTTCCCTTAGTGGCAAACTCTTTTCCAAAATTTTTAATGATATAATCTAAACTATCTTGAACTGTACCTGATGAAATTCTTGTTGAGTCAGTTCTCATGTAAGATATTAATCCTACACTTCCTTCTCTTCCAAGTCTAATTCCTTCATAGAGCTGTTGTGCAATTGTCATTGTCTTAGATGCTGAAAAGTTAAGTCTTCTATTTGCATCTTGTTGAAGTGTACTTGTTGTATATGGAGGATATGGTTGTTTATTTTTTGTTCCCACCTTTACATCTACCACTTCGAAATTATCCTTATCAAGCTTTTTAAGGATTTCATTAGCACCCTTTTCAGTTTTTATATCAAGTTTTTGTTCTTTGCCATCTTTATAAAAACCATAAAAATTTGATTCAAATTCCATCTTGTCTTTTTTGTGATTTGCACTCAAAGTCCAATACTCTTGAGGTTTAAATTCCCTTATTTCTTTTTCTCTTTCACACAGAAGCCTAAGAGCAACTGATTGTACTCTACCAGCACTAAGACCGCTTTTAACCTTCTTCCAAAGAATAGGTGATATCTCATACCCCACAAGTCTATCAAGCACTCTACGAGCCTGTTGGGCGTCTACAAGACGCATATCTATTGCTCTTGGTTTATTGATTGAATTCTTAACAGTTTCTTTTGTTATTTCATGGAATTCAATTCTATTTTCATCTGTAGGATTTAATTTTAATAAATTTGAAATATGCCAGGAAATAGCTTCTCCTTCTCTGTCAGGGTCGGTTGCCAATAGCACTTTATCTGATGCCTTAGCTTCCTTTTTAATTTGTTTTATTATATCCCCCTTACCCCTAACACTTATATATTCAGGTTCAAAGTTATTTTCTATATCAATTCCCATCTTGCTCTTAGGTAAATCTCTCAAATGTCCTACCGAAGCTATAACCTTATAATTACTGCCCAATATTTTACCAATGGTTTTCGCTTTTGTAGGAGACTCGACAATAACTAATTTTTTAGCCACTCTATCATTCCTTTCTAACTATTGGGTAAAATATTCCACCCATTTCTTCTGATACGTATCCTTTCATTTCAAGCTTTGTTAATGTTGCATTTATATCTTCTACTGCAATTCCCAACTGATCAGATATTATATCACTTGTGCATGGATTTTTTAATAAAATATTTATAATATCATTTTCAGTAGGATCTTCTAATTGTATTAGAATCTCTTTATTTTCTATTTCATTAGGGCAGTGTATATCTTCTAAAATATCATCTACTTCAGTCACTATCTTTGCCCCTTCTCTAATTAGAGCATTAGTTCCAAGGCTATAGAAGCTATTAATGTTCCCAGGTATTGCAAAAACATCCTTGCCTTGATCAAGACCATAATTTGCCGTAATTAATGTACCTGATTTTCTCATTGCCTCAACGACAACAACTCCTTGCCCAATACCTGAAATTATTCTATTGCGGTATGGGAAGTTATAATTTTTTGGAGTTGTTCCTAAAGGATATTCAGAAACTACAGCCCCATTTCTTGATACTCTTTTATATAGTTCTTTGTGTGTCTTAGGATAAATAACATCAATTCCATTTCCTATAACACCAATTGTTCTGTTATTATTTTGGAGACTTGTTTCATGAGCAATCTTATCTATGCCATAGGCAAGTCCAGATATTATTGGAATTCCATTTCTTGAAAGGTCCCTTGCTATCTCTTTACATGCCCACGCCCCATATGAAGTACATTTTCGTGATCCGACCATAGAAATTCCATACATATCATCTTTTTGTAAAGTACCTAAATAATATAACATAAGTGGTGGATCTTCTATGTAATTTAAGTTTATGGGGTAATCTTCTTCATCTATAAAAGTCATTTTTATCCCCATAGACTTAACTTTTTCTAAATAATCTTTTAAATCAAAAGCTTTATTCTTCAAAATCCTTTCACAAATTCTTTTATCTAAACCTTTTATTTCTTTGACTTGATCTATATTGTTGATAAAATCTTTGTAATTAGAAAAATATTCTATAATATTTATGGCAGCCTTATTTGAAATTGATAGAGCATTACAAAACAATATTAGTTTTTTATCCAATTTAATCCTCCAAATTTAAAACCAACTCTTTATAACATTCATAGTCTAAGTTGCATTTTTTTATAGTCTCTATATAGTCTTCATGTAATGGTGCTATTAACTCAATCCTCTTATCTAATATCGGATGATTAAACTTTAGATAAAAGGCATGTAACATCTGTCTATTTGTATTTATCTTTTCTTTTTTTATACCATAGGTTTTGTCTCCCAAAACTGGATGATGTAGAGATGACAAATGAACTCTTATTTGGTGAGTTCTTCCAGTTGATATTAAAACTTCTACTAAAGAATACTCATCATTATAACAAATTGGTCTAAGAATTGACTTTGCATACTTTCCATCTTCTACTACAGCCATTTTAGTCCTGTTGTAAATATCTCTTCCAATTGGCTTTTCAATTACGACTTCTTCATCTACTTTCCCATGTACAATAGCTACATAATGTTTTTCAATTTCTCTATTTTGAAACATACTCTTTAGTTTTCCATGGGTATCGTTATTCTTTGCAATTATAATAAGCCCTGAGGTATCTTTGTCAAGTCTGTGTACTATTCCAGGTCTAAAGGGTTGATATAAATCCGAAAGATTCTTAAATCTAAAAAGCAATCTATTAACAAGAGTACCTTCTCTTATAGTCTCAGTAGGATGTACTATGAGATTTGAAGGTTTATTCAAAACTGCTATATAATCATCTTCGTAAATAATTTCAAGTTCTTTATCCTCAGCTAAAATTTTTCCCACTTCATCTGTAGGAAGTAAAATATTTATTGTATCTCCCGATTTTACATTATATGATGGCTTTATAGCTATTCCATTTACAAGTACCTCTTTTGAAGATATAAGTTTTTTTATAAAATTTCTGGTATAGTCTTCTAAGTAGTCTGTAATGTATTTGTCAATTCTTATTCCGTCTTCTTTTACAATTATTTCTATTTCTTTCATATATTTTCAATCTGCCAATCTATTGGTTTTAAGTTTTGAGAAATCAAAAAGTTATTGGTCTTTGAAAAAGGTCTACTTCCAAAGAAACCTCTATATGCTGAAAGGGGTGAAGGATGTGGTGATTGTATCACATAGTGAATTTTTTGATTAATGAATTTCTTTTTTGAAATAGCATGACTTCCCCAAAGTATAAATACTATTGGCTCTTTCCTATCACCAAGTATCTCTATAACTCTATCTGTTAAAATTTGCCATCCGATATCTTTGTGAGAGTTTGCCATTCCCCTTCTAACTGTAAGTGTAGTGTTAAGAAGCATTACTCCTTGGTTAACCCACTTCATTAAATATCCATTATTTGGAATATATCCACCAACATCATCTACCATCTCCTTATATATATTATTAAGTGATGGCGGTATAGTAACTCCTGGTAATACAGAAAAACTATGTCCATGGGCTTGACCAACTCCATGATATGGATCTTGTCCAATAATCACAATCTTAACGTCTTCATAACTAACTTTTTTTAACGCATCAAATATAAGGTACATGTCTGGAAATATATCATAATTTTTATATTCATTTATCAAAATCTTTCTGAGTTTTTGATAATAATCTTTTTGAAATTCGTCCTTCAAGAGCTCATCCCAGCTATTATTAAACTTTATCATTGTATCTCCTCAAAGTCATCAGTTTTAACAAATGCGATTATAAGTAGAAAAGTTCCACATACAACAGCAATATCTGCTACATTAAATACAGGAAATTCATATCCGTTTGGAAATGTAACCGATATAAAATCTATTACGAAATGTCTAAAAACTCTATCAATTAAATTACCTATTGCACCACCTATTATTAATGAGATGGATACTTTAGATATTGTCGAAAGTCTATTTCGACTTTTATAAAGAAAATAACACAATGCAGCAATTATAAAAAACGTAAAAAAAACAAGTATGATCTTTTTACCTTGAAGAATCCCAAAAGCAGCTCCTCTATTTTCCACATAAACTAATTCCATAAAATTTTCTACTAACTTGATAGAACCATTTTTTAGTCCTATTGCTAAGTACTTTGTAATCTGGTCCAAAATAATGACAAAAAAAATAATTGCTAATATCACAGTCTTCTCCTAAATGTATTTCAAAAATTCTACTACATAATTATCTTTTTTGGTTCTTGATATAGGTTCCAAAAACCTATATCTTCCATAACCTCTAATAGAAATCACAGAAAAATCTTCTACTAATTGATGGGTTGATTTTTCTTCAGTATAATTAAGTTTAACTTCTCCCCTATTGATTTTATCACTGGCTTTTTTCCTTGAAGATTTCATTAACCCAGAACAAATTGTATCAAGTCTAAGGGAAGACACAATCATGGTCTCTTTCACATAGTTCTTTTCCACATATTCAAAATCAAAATCTGATATTTCTTCTATTGATATATTTTGATTACGAACCTTAAAGAAATTATTCAGTATATAATTTTCAATGGTATTTCTAATGAATAACACTACATTGGTCTTTGTAAAAAGTATATCTCCAACCTTACTCCTACTTATACCTAAAGATAGAAGAGATCCCAAGACATCTCTATGAACTATATCCTTATCTGGAATTACAAAGGACAAAGTTTTTATATATTCTTCAGGATTTGGTTCATAATATTCCCCAAATATTAGTAGTACATTTCGTTCGCATTCCTTTAAACTTGGATACACTAAATAACGGTCAAATCCAAATGTATTCATAAGTGAAATTGCATATTTTATTTCAATTGGAGACATAAAATCTGTACAATAAGGAATATTTTTTTCCATAACAACAAATAGACTATCATAAAAGCTTTTGATAGTCTGTTTTGTGTCAAGATCTTTAATATGACCTAATATTTTATCTAATTCATTAGACATTATAGTTGATAAAATCCTTTACTTGCAATTTGATCTTTTAATTTCCCATCTATTTCAAGTTCCTTTGGAGCTATTACAAATATGTCTTTACTAACTTTTTGTATCTTGCCATCAAGTGCGTAGATGCCTCCGCTAACAAAGTCAAATGCCTTTCTCTTAAGGTCTATATCCAACATTTCTAAATTAAGCACTACAACATTTTTAGATAATATATCATCTAAAACTGGTGGCGCATCTTCATATGATATAGGTTCATGTATTAAAATTTTCACTCTGTCAGATGAGTAATTGTCATTAAATGGAACCACATTATTTTTCTTAAATCTGTTTTGAGTAGATACACTCGGTTCATCATACTCATCTTTAAAATCTGGTTCTTTAAAATCTTGTGAATTGTCATAGTAATCATCATCTAAATAATCTTCTTCATAATAATCATCATCATATTCATCTTCTAAACCTAAAAGACTTTTAAATTTATCAAACTTGCCCATAGCTCCTCCTAAACATATACTCTTTTACCAAATATATCAGTTCCTATCCGAACCATGTTTGAGCCTTCTTCCACTGCAACTTTATAATCATGACTCATTCCCATGGAAAGGTATTTCATTTCTATATTCTTAAATTCTCGTGTTCTAAGTTCATCATAAATTTTTTTCATATCTCTAAATAAAGGTCGTACCTTTTCAACATCTTCATAAAAAGGTGCAATCATCATTAACCCTTTAACTTTTACATAGTTTGAGTTTTCAATTAAAATAAGTAACTCTTCTAAGTCTTCTATATAAATTCCAGACTTAGATTTTTCTTTAGCTAAATTCACTTGAATTAAACAGTTAAATATAAAGTCTTCATTTCTTCCTCTTTTTTCCATTTCTTTAATTAAAGACTTTCTATCAAGTGAATGAATAAGTTTTGCGGTGTTAACTAAATATTTCACCTTATTACTTTGTAGATACCCAATCATATGAAAATTAATATCTTCTAAATTATTTAATGAACTTTCTTTTTTTGTAAGTTCCTGAACCTTATTTTCTCCAAAGTCACGTTGCCCATGCTCATAAGCTTCCATAACCTTTTCTTCATCAACAGTTTTAGAAACCGCTATTAATGTAATAGGATAGTCCAGTCCCTTCTCTTTTTTTATTAAATCAATATTGGATTTAATTTTGTCTATGTTTTCACCAATACTCAAAAAATCACCTATTCCAATAATTCTTTATCTTTAACCAGGTTAGGATGAATTAATACTTCATCATATAAGGTTAATGTTTCATAATTTTTTCCACCAAAAGTAATCATACCATCTTTTCCAGCAGAAACAAAGGTGCTCTTTTCTTTTTCACCAACGATTTTAACAGCTACGAATTTAACTATTCCTGATGGATTTTTTACATAAACTCCCCAAATTCCATCTTTTTCTATAATACTGGATGTTGGAACTAAAAAAGTTTTTTCTTCGTCTTTAATCAATTTGAAGTTTAAAAATCTTTTATTTTCTACAATTTTAAAACCTTCATCAAACTTAATTAAAAACTTAGTTTCCTTATCTATGTCTAATATCTGTTCTATTCTTCCATTTAGATAGTCTTTTCCAATTTTTATTTTAATTGTATCTCCAGCTTCTAACCCTTTACTTAAATTTGAGGTTAAAGTTTTGAAATACAGATAAAAAAAGTTATTATTTACAATCTTTGATCCGTCTATAGTCATATCTTCTTTTACATCATCAGGTATCTTAAATTCAAAGTTCTCTAAATCTATATCATATGGATTTAAAATATCTTCATAACCATCAATTTTATTTAAAAGAACACCAGAAACTGGAACTTTTAAATTTTCACCATTTTTGCTTAAGACTTCAGATATTACACTGTAATTGTTTTTTAAATAATTGAGTTCTTCTCTATTTTTTTTCAAATAGTCATAATCAAATTCGTTTAAATTCTTTAAACTCTTATGTTCACCATCTTTAACCTTCGTATATATATACTCAGCGTCCATTGGAGACTTTGTTTCTGTGTCATCTTGAAGTTTTTCTTCTTTAGTTTTTTGACTCTTTTTGTAATAGATATTTTCCATTTTATAAAGATTGTCAGCTTTTTCTTTAGAAGTTTCTAAATTTAGATCTAAATTGTTTTTAAATCCATTAATAGAACCTATATTAGACAGTGCAGAAATCTTATCTAAAACTTCTTTATCTGTATTTATCATCTCTCCATATGATATTAGATATTCTTCTCTAATAACAGTTCCTGTAAGAGACAAAGTGTTTTCATAATTTTCTATATCACTAAGCTCAATAGTCTTGGACTTTAATTGTTTTGAATAAAGATTTCTTGAAACTACCAAAACTAATAAAAATAAAATTAGAATCTGTGGGGTAATCTTAAATTTTTTCTTTTTTCTTTTTCTTCTCATAATACCCTCTTGTGTTTTATGTTACTGTCTATTATATCAAAATTAAGAGCGAAAAAACGAAAAACTTCCAATTTATATTTGTACGAATCCAACTTTTCTGTAAACTTTTCTTATAGTTTTATTAGCTAAGTAACTTGCTTTTGAAGCTCCCTTTGCCATTACTTCCTCTAAAAATGCTTTATCATTAATAAGTCTACTGTACTCATCTTGAATTGGTTTTAAACTTTCAATTATAATTTCTGCCAAATCTTTCTTAAATGGTCCATAGCTTTCACCTTCATACTGTTTTACAATATCTTCAACGGATTCGTTTGAAAAAGCTTGGTAAATATTAATAAGATTTTTTAAACCTGGTTGATCATCGCTATAACAAAAATGTGCATCTGAGTCAGTAACAGCTCTCTTAATTTTCCTTTCAATTGTCTTTGGATCATCCAACATTAAGATATAACTATTTTCATCTTCACTTGACTTAGACATCTTAACACTTGGATCTTTTAGACTATAAATTTTCCCTGTTTCTTTTCTGATTAAGTTATCTGGAACTTTAAAAGTTTCAGAGTACTTGCTGTTAAATCTTATGGCAAGGTCTCTTGCAAGTTCCAAATGTTGTCTTTGATCTTCCCCAACAGGAACAAAATCAGTTTGATAGAGCAAAATATCCGCCGCCATAAGCACAGGATAAGTAAAAAGTGCCGCATTTAAATTTTCTTCAGATTTTTTTGCCTTGTCTTTGAACTGTGTCATTCTGCTAAGTTGACCCATATATGAAATGGAGCTAAGTACCCAGCTTAGCTCAAGATGCTCAGGCACATGTGATTGCACAAATATTGTTGACTTTTCAGGGTCAACATTACAAGCCATGTATAGTGCAAGGACTTCATATGTCCTTCTTCTTAAATCCTTTGCAACTTGTGGAACTGTAATTGAGTGTAAGTCCGCTATGGCATATATACATTCATAATCTTCTTGAAGCTTAGAAAAATTTTGTATTGCTCCTAAATAATTACCTATTGTTAAACTACCGGAGGGTTGAACTCCGCTTAAAACTACTTTTTTATTCATAATTCCTCCAAAACATTAATTACTTACATTGTATAATATATCCTTGAAAAGTAAAAGTAGAGACATAGGGCAAATCTTTATCTCTACTTTTGTTTTTACTTTAAATTTTTATTCATTAAGCTCCAAGTTAGGATAAACTTTTAAATCAAGTTCTGAAACTTTGCCATTAATATAATTATAATAAGCTGCAGAACCAATCATTGCAGCGTTATCTGTACAAAATATATTGGTTGGATAAAAAAGCTCTATTCCAAGCTTATCACATTCTTTTTGAAGTTTTTCTTTAAGTGAAGTGTTTGCTGCAACTCCTCCAGAAATAATAAATTTTTTCATATTATATTCTTTAATCATTCGAATAGATTTTATAACAAGCACATCAAGCACTGCTTCTTGAAAACTTGCAGCAACATCATTTATATCAATCTCTTTATTTTTTTGATTTTTTTGATTTAAATAGTTAAGGACAGCAGTCTTAAGCCCACTATAACTAAAGTCATATGAGTTATCGTCTATAAGAGGTCTTGGAAAATCAATTGCGTTCTTATTCCCAAGTTTTGCTCTCTTATCAATTTCTGGTCCTCCAGGATATGGAAGTCCAAGGGCTCTTGCAATCTTGTCAAAGCACTCTCCTGCCGCATCATCTTTTGTTCTTCCAATAATTTCTATATCATTATAATCCTTAACATTTACCAAATAAGTATGACCACCTGATACCACAAGTCCTCCAAAAGGAGGTTCTAAGTCTTTGTGAACCAAGTAGTTGGCACATATATGGCCTTCCATGTGATTAACTCCAACAAGTGGTATATCAAGAGCTAATGAAAGTGCCTTTGCAGAAGATATTCCTACAAGTAGCGCTCCAATTAATCCTGGACCCTTTGTACATGCAACAACATCAATGTCGGAAAAATTTAATCCAGCATCTTCAAGGGATGCTTTTATAATGTGATTTATACTTTCAAGATGCATTCTACTGGCAATTTCTGGTACAACTCCACCAAAAACTCTATGAGTAGAAATTTGAGAAGATATCACATTTGAAAGTACATTTCTTCCATCTTCTATCACTGCAACAGAAGTTTCATCGCATGAAGTTTCTATCGCTAAAATTTTTAAGTTTTTCTTCATCTATAATCAACCTCATTAATAATCCATCTTCTGATGGTTTTGAATAATACCCTTTTATTCTGGAAATAAGTTTAAATCCATATTTTTCATAAAGACCTATCGCTTTATAATTGAACTCACGAACCTCTAATGTAATTGTATCCACTTCGTTTTTTCTGCAGATTTTAATTATCTCTTGCATTATAAAGCTTCCTATTCCCCTTCCCTGGTAATTTGGTCTTACGGCAATATTATAAATATCACACTCGTTCATGATAATCATAATTCCAAAATATGCAACTGGAACATCGTCATCAAATACAATGTAAAAATGATTACAGGGATTATTGATTAGAGTTTCAAAGGATTCGTATGCCCATGGAAAACTGAAAATTTCATTTTCCATTTCAGATACGATTCTAACGTCTTTTTGAGTTACTTTTTCTACTCTAAACATTTTTATTTTCAAGATCCCTTTGGGCCTGTGATTTTCTAATGTATTCAGGTTTTAAATCTAAATAATCCTTTTTAGCCTCATCTTTTTTTTCATAAGCTATTTTGGATATATTAGTTGATATATTGGTGTTTAAGTTTTCAATATATTCATATCCTAATTCAGAAATATCATGAATGAAGTCATCTACATCCCCAACAAAAAGATATTTTTCATTTGATTTTATTAAATTTTCAACCAAATCTTCAAAATAGATTAAATCTTCTTTTTCAACTTCCTCCAATTTTTTATCTTTCCACTGGTATATCCCATAATAAACCCTTCCACCTCTTGCATCTATAATAGAAACTATTTTTTCAGGAGAATAAACTCCTCTTGCAATGGCTTTCAAAGTTGAAACTCCAATTATATCTTTATCAAATACCATCGCCAATGTTTTTGCAACAGTCATTCCTATACGAAGTCCTGTAAAAGATCCTGGACCCTTTCCAACTGCGTAAAGGTCAATGTCTTTTGTCTCTAAGCCAAGTTTTTCTAAAAGCTCTTCAATCATTGGAACCAAAGTTTCACTATGGGTTCTTTTTTGATTTATATTAAATTCTCCAATTATCTTCCCGTCTTCCATAACACTACAAGAAGATATCATTCCAGATGTATCAATACTTAAAATTTTCATTGTAATCTCTCTATCAATCTCTTTTCTTCTCTGTTATTTCCTAAAATAGTAAACTCTCTACCAGTATCAGTAATCTTCTCAATGTGAATTTCTATAAGATTTCTTGGCAGATAGCTCTTTGCTCTTTCAGCCCATTCAATTATAGTCAATCCATCAGGATAAAATAATAAATCAATATCCAATGTTTCCATTTCAACTTCATTTTCCATTCTATACAGATCCAAATGATTTATTTCAAAATTACCATGGTAGGTATTAACCAATGAAAAAGTAGGGCTTGTAACATAATCCAAAACACCTAAATGTTTTAATAGATATTGTGTAAAAGTTGTCTTACCAGCACCCATATCTCCAACTAATGATATGACCGAACCTTTAGTCAAAGCTTTAGATAGGATTTTTGCAAATTCATTTGTATCTTCTAAGTTATTCGAATTAAATTTATACATATCTCTCCAATTAAGAAAGGAATCGACATGCGATTCCTCTTTATGCTCTATTCATATATTTTTCAATCGGTTTTAAAAGTGCTATTGCTACGATTGAATTGAGAAATCCCTTTATTATATTAAACGGGATTATTACAATAAATAAGAACGTTGCTGAATTCTTTACAAGCGGATTAATCTTACTAAATGATTTTGCGTATTTAGGTATGTCCATTCCATATAGTGGGAATATAAAGAAATAATTACTTATAGTTGCAATTATTGCCATAGCTAATACCCCTATAGCTAAAGAAATTATCGAATTCTTAACTGTTTTTTTCTTACTATAAAGATATGATGAAATACATACAAGTGCGCTTGATACAATTAAATTAGATAGTTCTCCAATGAATCCCGTACTTGTTGACTGTACAATTATTTTTACTATCAACTTAATTATTATAACATAAAATCCCGCTAATGGTCCCATAGTAAATCCAGCTATAAGTGCTGGCACTTCTCCAAAGTCTATGTCCATAAATGGTGGAAACATAGGTAGTGGAAAGTGCAGCGCAATCATCAAAATCCCTGATATAGCACCAAGTAGTGCTATTCTTACCAACTTTTTAATATTCATATTGTCCTCCTACAATTAGGGGCATAAAAAAAACCCCGTATTACTTCGGGGCTATAATAGCTACAATTCTTCTTTCATCCAGACTTTACTGTCGGTTTTGGAATTTCACCAAATCAACCTGATAGGCTCGCGGACTATAACCGCCGGTGAGGAATCACACCTCGCCCTGAAGACATTTTTATTATACCATAATACTATGTAAAATCAAATTGAAATTAATGGTACAATATAAATGAGGTGATTATATGAACAAATACGTAAATGGACTTATGGACTTTATAGATAACAGCCCATCCGTTTATCATGTTAATAAAAATATTAGAAAAAGACTTGAAGAAAATGGTTTTACAGAACTTTTAAGATCTGAGAAATGGAAATTAAAAAATAATGGAAAGTATTTTATAAGCAATGGTGATTCTGCAATTATTGCATTTACTGTTAATGATATTAAAAAATTTACACACTTTAACATTGTCGGTTCACATAGCGACTCACCTACTTTTAGAATAAAGCCAAATCCAATTATGATTGAGAAGGATAAGTATATAAAACTAAATACTGAAGTTTATGGTGGACCTATCTTAAGTACATGGTTTGATAGAAACCTTTCAATTGCTGGGAGAGTTTCGGTTGTTGAAAACAAAAAAATTATTTCCAAGCTAATAGATTTTGAAAAACCAGTTACTACAATTCCGAACTTGGCAATTCACATGAATAGAGAAATAAATAAAGGATATACTTACAATCCTCAAAAGGATACTCTTCCAATTCTTGGAATGTTGGCTTCAGATTTAGAAAAAGATGACTTGTTAATCTCTTTGATTTCAGAAAAATTAAATGTTAATAAAGAAAATATTTTAGACTTTGACCTATTCTTATACGATACAGAAAAAGGAAAATATATAGGATTAAATGAGGAATTCTATAGCATAGGTAGAATAGATAACTTAGGCATGGCATATTCATCTATTGAAGCTTTAACCACTTCCAAATCAAAAAGCGGAATAAATGTTGTATTAATTTCAAATCACGAAGAGATTGGGTCAATGACAAAAGAAGGTGCCGACTCTCCTTTCTTAAGAGATGTTCTCCAAAGAATTGTTTACTCTACTGGTGGAAACTTTGAAGATTTTGATATAGCAATCGACAATTCATTTATGATTTCTGCTGACCAAGCACATGCCCTTCATCCAAATTACGTTGAGAAGAACGACCCAACTAATTTTCCAATCATAAACGAAGGACCATGTATAAAAATGGCTGCTAGAATGAGCTACACTTCAGACAGCGTGTCAGCTTCATTTATAAATAAGTTATCTAAAGACATAGATGTTCCTGTACAATACTTTGTAAATCGTTCAGATATGCCAGGAGGTTCAACAATTGGACCAATTAACAGTTCACATTTAAATATAAAATCTGTTGATATGGGATGTCCAATTCTTGGAATGCATTCTGTGAGAGAGCTGGGAGGTTCTAAAGACCAAGAATATATTCATTTGTTATTTGAAAAATTCTTTGAAGACATTGCACTATAAACAAAAATTAGGAGATATTGCTTTTTAACAACATCTCCTTTTATTTTGGAAATTTGAATCCTATTTTAAACTTTTTTCTTTTGCTTGAACGATTTGATCCATTAACAATGTTGAAGTAATCTTTCCAACTCCTCCAAGTCTTGGAGTAATGCCTTTTACATAGTCCTTTAGATCTTCAAAGTCAGCATCCCCGGAAAGTTTTCCATCTTCTCCCATGGAAACTCCAACGTCAATTACAATTGAATCCTCTGTTAAGAATTCTCTTGTTAAACTCTTTGCTCTTCCTGTTGCAGTAACTACAACATCGGCTTCTTTAAGAACCTTCTTTAAATCTTTTGTTCTTGAATGACAAATAGTAGGTGTTCCATTTTTTCCTAAAACCATCATCGCCATTGGCTTACCAAGAACCATTGATCTGTTAACTATCGCAACGCTCTTACCTTCGAGGTCAATACCATAATATTCTAAGATTTTCATTGAAGCATATGGTGTTGCAGGTTGGAATGAAGAGAAATCTCCTTGAAAAATCTTCGCAAGATTTGTCGGTGTCATGCAATCTACATCTTTCTTCCAGCAAACTGTTTGTTGAATGACTTCATCATCAATATGTTTAGGTAGTGGTCTAAAGATAATCATACCTGTTACAGAGTCGTCATCGTTAAGTTTTTCTATTTCACTTTTTAATTCTTCTGTAGTTATAGATTCGTCTAAAAGAACTTGTTTTATATCAATCTTATATTTTTCACCTTTTTTGATTAAACTCTTTTCATAAGAAATATCATTAGGATTTTCACCAACTCTTACAATTGCAAGCTTTGGAACTTCGTTTTTTTCTCTTAACTTATCAACTCTTGAAATAATATCTTCTTCTAATTTTACCGCTAAATCATTTGATGTTAAAATTCTATCCATTATCTCTCCTCCATATAAATTCTATTTGTTTTAAGTTTTTCAGTATCAAATATTACATACCCTTTTTTATCATTAAATCTCGGATAGCTTGGACTACCAGGGTTTAAAAATAGTATATTATCTGAAATCTCTTTTGAATAAACATGTGTATGTCCGAACAAAACTACTTGCGCACCTGAGGCCTTAGCTCTAAATTTTAGATTTGTCAACCCAGAATAAACATTATACTTATGCCCATGAGTTATAAAAAAATCTATGCCTCCAATGTTTATAAGAAGTTCAGACGGTTCATCTGTAGCTACATAGTCGTTATTTCCTCTAACAAAGTATATGGGTTTATTCGTTAAATTTCCTATATCTCTACCATCATCAGAAAAGTCACCCAGATGTATTATAACATCTACATTATTTTCTATTAAACTATTAGCAACTTCTTTATAACTGCCATGGGTATCACTTACTATTCCTATCTTCATCTAATATCCTCACTAATAATTCATTTAGTTTATTTAAGGCCTTAGCTCTGTGGCTATATTTATTCTTTTCTTCCATTGACAACTCACCGAAAGTTCTTTTTTCCCCTTTTGGTATAAATATACTGTCGTATCCAAATCCTTTTGTTCCTATTTCTTGTGTAGAAATATTCCCTTCACAAATTCCACTTACAGAATATTCTTTCCCGTTGTCATCTATAAGATAGAGTACGGTTTCAAAAAAAGCTGATCTATCATCTTTGCCTTCAAGTTCCTTTAATAACTTAACTCTATTATCTTTTTCTGTCGGATTTTCTCCAGCATATCTTGCAGTTCTAACTCCTGGTTCGTTGTTTAATGCTCTAACAAAAAGTCCTGTATCATCGGCAAGGGTTGCTTTTTTTACTTTGTCAAAAATAAACTCTGCTTTAATCTTTGCATTGCCTTCAAGTGTTAAAGCATTTTCTTCCACTTCATCCATGGAAATATAATCATTTACACCAATGACTTTTATACCCAAGTGCTGTAACATTTCACCTATTTCTTCAATTTTACCTTTATTATGAGATGCAACTATTAAATCTTTCATTAAATCTTCTCTCTAATAAGTTCATTAAATCTTTGAGGATTTCCCTTGCCTTTAGATGCCTTCATACATTGCCCAACCAAGAATCCAAAAGCTCTGTCTTTACCATTTTTAATATCTTCAATTGATTGAGGGTTTTCCGAAAGAACTTTGTCGACTATTTCTTCAAGTAAACCATCATCACTTAATTGAATAAGTCCATTTTCTTTAACATATTCTTCAGGATCAAAGTTCTCTTCAAATAGTTTCCTTAACACTTTCTTTCCAGTATTATTATTAATTTTCTTTTCTTTTACTAAAATCAAAAGTTTTGAAAAGTTTTCGCTGGACATATTAACGTCTTCAAATTCAATTTCAGCTTCATTAACCCTTCTTAGTACGTCTGATAGTAACCAATTGCTTGTTAGTACTGGGTCCTTTGTTAATTTAGCTGATTTTTCAAAATAATTTGAAAGAGCAATACTTCTTGAAAGAATATCGGAATCATACTCTGGTAAATTATATTCTTTCAAAAATCTCTTCATCTTTTCTTGAGGAAGTTCTGGAAGTTTATTTTTAACTTGTTCTATAAAATCATCTTTTAAAACAGTTCTTGGTATATCTCCCTCAACTGAAAATCTATAATCATTACCCGATTCTTTTTTACGCATAGGAATAGTTGAGGAAGTGCTATCGTCCCATCTTCTTGTTTCTTTATATCCAGTTTCTCCTTTATTAGCCATTTCTCTATGTCTTTTTTCTTCATATTCAATAGCCTTCTCTACCGCTTTAAAGGAGTTTAGGTTCTTTATTTCAGAAATTGCAGTCTTAAAACTTCCATCTTCTGAAAAAATATTTATATTTACATCACATCTTAAAGAGCCTTGTTCCATCTTAACATCTGAAATATTTAAAAATCTTAAGGTCTCTTTTAGATTAGTCAAAAATTGTCTGGCTTGTTCTCCAGAACTCATATCTGGCTTTGACACAATTTCTATTAGAGGAACTCCCGCTCTATTGTAGTCCATTAAAGTGCTTCCCTCTTCATTGTGAATAGACTTACCAGTGTCTTCTTCTATATGAATTCTTTCAAGTCTAATTTTTTTAGTCTCTTCACCATCTTTTATTTCAATATATCCACCTGTGCAAAGTGGTTCGTCTTGTTGTGTTATTTGATATCCTTTAGTCAAGTCTGGATAAAAATATTTTTTTCTATCCATTTTAAAACTTTGATGAATATCACAATTAAAAGCAAGTCCTGCCATTGTGGCATATTCTACTGCCTTTTTATTCATAACAGGCAAAGCTCCTGGATGTCCTAAACATATTGGGCAAACCACGGTGTTTGGAGCAAGTCCAAATTCATTTTTACAACTACAGAACATTTTTGTATCTGTACTTAGTTCAACATGTATTTCAAGTCCAATAAGAGTTTTATAGTTCATTCTTAATACTCCTCTCTAATGAATATGCACTGTTAAGCATTTTTTCATCATCATATCTTTTTCCTATAAATTGTAAGGAACCAGATATTCCTTTTCTAATAGGAATAGATATACTACATAATCCACATAGGTTCACAGGAACATTAAAAGTTCCACTGTCATACATAGAAAGTGGATCGTCCGCTCTTTCTCCAAGTTTCCATGGTAGATTTGTAGCGGTAGGAGTTATTATGAAGTCTACTTCTTCAAACTTACTTTCAAACTCTTCTGCCATTAATTTTCTAACCTTTTCAGCTTGAATATACACTTCTTGATTTGAATCTGAAGCTAAAAACATAGTTCCAAGGGCAATTCTTCTTTGAACTTCTTCACCAAGAGCTTCAGATCTTGTATTAGTATAAAGCTCTCTTGTATTATCATAGTTATCAGTTAAATATCCATATCTAATTCCATCAAATCTTGACATGTTACTACTAACTTCACTGGCTGTTATAACAGAGTAAATGGAAGTTGAATATTTAAGATATTTAAAATTCAAAGTTATAAGTTCAGCACCCATTTTTTCTAAAATTTCAAGCCCTCTTTTATAATCCTCTTCTACAACTGGATCAATTTCAAAAGGTGATAGATCTATAATCCCGATTTTTTTACCCTTTAAATCAAAATTTTCATCTAATTGAAACTCTATTTTTTCCTTCAATGTAGATGTCATATCCATCTTGTCATTTCCTCCAATGACATTTACTATATCTACAATATCACTTACATTCTTACCAAGTATTCCAACTTGATCTAATGTATTTGCCATAGATACAACTCCAGATCTTGATATTGTTCCATAGCTTGGCATGTATCCAATTACATTACAATATTGGGCAGGTTGTCTCGAAGATCCGCCTGTATCAGATCCTATGGAAACATTAACTAAATCAGCTGCAACTGATGCTGCTGAACCTGATGAAGACCCTCCTGGTACAAGTGTTGGATCAACAGGGTTTTTTGTAGGTCCAAAAAATGAAGTTTCTGAAGAACTACCCATAGCAAATTCATCCATGTTAACTTTTCCCAAAATAACTGCATCTTCTTCTAAAAGTTTTTTCACCAAAGTTGCATCAAATATAGGCGTGAAATTTTCTAAGAATTTAGATCCACAAGTCATTCTAAGTCCCTTATATGAAACATTGTCTTTTAAAGTTATAGGTACACCATAAAGTTTGCCCTTATCTTGTTTTTGTTCCAACTTTTCAATTTGATTAATAACATCTTCTTTATCAAAAGTAATGAATATGTTTAAATCTTTTGTATCTTCAATCTTTTTAAATAAATCTTCATAATAAGCCTTCAAGCTCAATTCATTACTTGCAAATTTTTCTCTTAATTCTCTTATATTCATTATTCAATTACCTTTTTCAATCTAAAATATCCATATTCTCTATCTTTTGCATTCTTAAGAGCCTCTTCCCTGTCAATGCTTTCAAAAACTTTATCTTCTCTTAAAATACTCTCATGATTTTCAACAATTTCAAGCATATCAACATCATTAGTATCAACTTCTAAAATAGTCCTTGAAAAATCTAAAACAGTATTAAATTTTTCTTCCATTTTATCAAGCTCTTCATCTTTGATGTTCAAATGAGCCATCTCATATACTCTTTTTACTTCTTTTTTATCTATCATAAAATCTCCTGTCTTAATTTAGAAATCTACTTACCAATTTTATTTTCTCTTCCATAGTAAAACAAATACTGTTGAGCAAATCCACCATAGTCTCCAAATATATCTTTGGCTAAGATACTAATGTTCTTCTTAGAAGTTTCATGTCCAATATATAAACTTTCCATAACCCTCTTAATCCAAACATCAACTGGAAAAGTTTCACTTTTTCCATATGCAAACAACATTATACATGATGCAACTTTAGGCCCTACACCTGGAAATTTTATAAGTTCTTCGTAGAGTTTAGAAGAGTCATAACTTTTTGACTCATCTAAGTTAAACTCTCCTGAATAAATCATTTGAGAAGTTTCCACAATTCTTTTATCTCTAAATCCAACTCTACAAATTTCTCTTATATCTTCAATTCTTACTCGTGATAATGTTTCATAATCAGGAAAACTATAATAAATTTTACCATTATATTCTCCTATTTCTTTACCATATTCTCTACTGATTATATCAATCGATTTTCTTATTCTCGGTATCTGATTGTTTGCAGAAATTATAAATGAAATAATGGTTTCAAAATGATCCTGGTTAAGAATTCTTATGCCATAACCAAAGTCCATTGCTTCTTTCATGGTTTTGTTATTAGAAAGTTTTTCTTTGATAGCATCATAATCCCTTTTTAAATCAAAATAATTAATCCAAATATTATTAAAATCTTCTTCAGTAACATTATCCAAAGTTATAATGTCATCTTTCTTGGATACATTTATAACTCTTCCAAATGCAACATTTGTGTAAGATCCATCTTCATTTTTTTCCCAGCGAAATGCCTGACCACATTCAAAAATATGTTTTGGATTAAAGGATCGATTTCTAAATATTATTTTATTGTCTTTTGCTATATAATCCATTTTTATTTCTATTAAAACCAGCCTCTATACTTCATAGCTTCACTAATCCGAATTAAAGAGTACACATATGTCGCTTGTCTAAATGTTAGATTTTTTTCTTCTTTTATCTTCCAAATATTTTCAAAAGCTTCATTCATAGAAGGCTCAAGCCTACTAAAAACTTCTTCTTGACTCCAGTAATAGCCATATTTATTTTGAACCCATTCATAATATGACACTGTAACTCCACCAGAGTTTGCTAAAATATCAGGAACTATAGTTATTCCTCTGTCATTTAGTATTTCATCTGCACTTGATGTAACTGGTCCGTTAGCACCTTCAACAATAACTTTTACATCTAATTTCTCTGCAATCTCTTCATTTATTGAATTTTCTAAAGCTGCTGGTATTAAAATATCGGCTTTCAAACTCCAAAATTCTTCGGAGTTAATTTTGTTTGCACCTTCAAAGTCTATTAAAGTATCATTTTGTTCTTTGAATTTGGATAATTTTTCATAAGAAATTCCATTTTTATTATAAAGAGCATATTCTCCAATTTCTTTATCCCACTCCAAAAGTGCAATAACTTTGAATCCCATATCCTCTAAAAACTTGAATGTATATGAACCAACATTTCCAAAACCCTGCAAAATTACAGAGGTTTCACTTAATTTCAACCCTATTTTATGACAGATATTTCTCGTTATATACGTAACTCCAAGACCAGTAGCTTCTGTTCGTCCCTTTGAGCCTCCTAAGGATATTGGTTTTCCTGTAAATACTCCAGGTCTATGATGTCCTGTTAATTTTATATATTCATCCAACATCCAACCCATTACTTTTCCATTAGTATTTACATCAGGAGCAGGAATATCAATATCATCACCAAGGTATTTGTAAATTCCTCTTATATAACCTCTGGAAAGTTCTTCCAACTCTCTTTCGGAAAGTTCAGATGGATCTACTTCTATTCCACCTTTGCCTCCTCCATATGGTAAATTCATAACACCACATTTGAAACTCATCCACATGGACAGAGCCTTCACTTCATCCATTGTTACATTAGGATGAAATCTTACTCCACCTTTGCTTGGACCAATTGCCGTACTATGACAAGATCTATAACCTGTAAAAACTTTTATGCTTCCGTCATCCATCTTTACAGGAATTGAAATCTCTATAACCCTTTGAGGATTTTTCAAAATTTCATATACTTTTTTATCAATATCTCCAAGTTCGCAAGCTGATTTTAATTGCAACCTGGCGTTTTCAATCGGATTCAAATTTTCCATAAATACCTTCTTACTTTTCTCTTTCTTTTACATATTCAATTACTTCATCTACATCAAAAGAAATCTTATCCTCATCTATTAGATGAAAGCATGGAATGCCTACTATTTTTTGTTCTTTTATTTTATCAAACTCTTCCCTACTATCTCTAAGGGCAAGAAATTCTTTCAATCTTACAATAGATCTCATAATATCTCTGTAACTATGTTTTATTCCATTTTCCTTAAGCTTTTCTGAAGCAGGCTTACACATAGGACATTCGCTACCACCATATACTACTATTTGCACTAAAAATCCAACCTTTCTGCTATAAATTCAATTAAATCATCAATTTTAACTCTCTCTTGCTCCATGCTATCTCTATGTCTGATAGTTACAGTTTCATCTTCTAAAGTGTCAAAATCAACTGTGATACAGAAAGGAGTTCCAGCTTCATCCTGTCTTCTATATCTCTTTCCTATTGAACCTGATACGTCAGTGTCAACATTGAATACTTTTGATAGCTTTTGATATACTTCATCACTCTTATCAGATAATTTTTTAGTAAGTGGAAGTACAGCTGCTTTATAAGGAGCCAAAGCGGGATGAAGTTTTAATACATTTCTTGTTGAGCCATCTTCAAGAGTTTCAACTTCATAGGCGTTGCATAGGAAAGTTAAAAACATTCTGTCTACACCAACTGAAGGTTCTACACAATAAGGCACATATTTTTCATTTGTAATAGGATCAGTATAAACAAAATCTGCATTAACTGAATTTATATGTTGATTTAAATCGTAGTCAGTTCTATCTGCTATTCCCCAAAGTTCTCCCCATCCAAATGGGAATTTGTATTCGATGTCAGTTGTAGCAACACTATAGAATGATAACTCTTCTTTATCGTGATCTCTAAGTCTAAGTCTTTCTTCATTAACTCCTAAGTTCACAAGAAAATCATAACAGAACTTTCTCCAATAATTAAACCACTCTAAATCTTCTCCTGGTTTACAGAAAAATTCCAATTCCATTTGTTCAAATTCTCTTGTCCTAAAAACAAAATTTCCAGGAGTGATTTCATTTCTAAATGACTTTCCTATCTGTGCAATTCCAAAAGGAACTTTTTTTCTTGAAGTTCTTTGAACATTCCTAAAATTAACAAATATACCTTGCGCAGTTTCTGGTCTCAAATAGATTTCAGAAGTTGTATCTTCTGTAACTCCTTGAAATGTCTTAAACATTAAATTGAATTTACGAACATCTGTGTAATCAAATTTTCCACACTTTGGACATGGAATTTGTTCTTTATTTAAAATTTCCACAAGTTCTTCATTTGATAGTCCATCAAGCCCTGTTAATTCTTCTCCTTTTTCATTCATATAAAAATCTTCTATAAGCTTGTCGACTCTAAATCTTGACTTACAAGCTTTACAATCTATAAGAGGATCTGAAAATCCACCAACGTGACCTGAAGCAACCCAAACTTCTGGATTCATAAGAATCGCTGCATCAATTCCAACATTGTACTCTTTTTCTTGTACAAACTTCTTCCACCAAGCTTTTTTAACATTATTTTTTAATTCAACTCCAAGTGGACCATAATCCCATGTATTTGATAATCCACCATATATTTCTGATCCTGGAAAAACATATCCCCTCATCTTTGCAAGTGATACTATATCTTCCATGGTAATATTTTTATCCATAACTCCTCCTTTTCAATAAAAAAACTTTCGACACTAGCATAAGCTAGGGACGAAAGTTATCCGCGGTTCCACCCTAATTACGACTTTAGTCGTCTCTTAAAGTTAAAAGCTCCAAGATTCCCCACAATTAAGTCTTACTGATTCCCACCAAATATCAGCTCTCTGTAAAAACTTTACATGCTTTTTTCTCTTCATCGCTCTATTAAATTTTAAAATCAAGGATTATTTGATGAGTAAATCTCAAAAAATTTATTCTTGTTTTAATTCTTTTCTATCTTCGTCTAAATCAGATAAAATATCTTTTAACTTTTCTTGTGTTGTAGCTAATAGCTCATCCACATAAGTCATTGATTCGTTCTTTAAAATTAAAGCATTCTTTTCCGCTTTTGTTACAATGTCCTCTGCATATCTGTTAGCACTCTTTGTAACTTCATGTTCGCTAATCATATTATTAAATGTTTCTTTTGCGTCATTAATAATCTTATCAGCTTGTCTTCCTGCATCATTTCTTATCTCTTCAGCATCTCTTTCAGCTTCTGCTAAAATTTTATCCTTTTCATCGTTTACCCATTGAGCTTGTTTAATTTCTCCAGGTAGTCCTTGTCTAATTTGTTGTAATAGATGAAGAACATCATCTGCATCTACTAAAACTTTCTTTGAAAAAGGAACTGTTGATGCGTCATCTAAAAGATCTTCTATCTCTTCGATAATTTGATTTACATCCATACAAATACCTCCAATTTATAATTCTGTTCCAATTATATAATAAAACCTTGACATATACAAGAATTGAAACATATAAAAATTCATTACTTAAGATTTTTTAACATTTCATATGCCAAATCTGGTACGAGTTTTTTATAATCTCCGTCATAATGAAATATTTCTTTTACTAAAGAAGAACTTACATGTGAATACATAGGACTTGAAACCATAAAATAAGTTTCAATTTTATCATTCATAGACTTATTTGTAAGTGCCATTTGAACTTCTGCCTCATAATCAGAAATCATTCGTAAGCCTCTAAGGATATTATAAATATCAAGCTTCCTACATAGATCTATAAGTAATCCTCCAAAAATAACTACCTCTACATTTGGAATTTCCTTACATGCATCTTCTATAATCTTTTTTCTGTCATACACATCAAAAATATAATTCTTATTGATATTATTTAGTATTGCCACATATACCTTGTCAAATTTTTTTGCTGCCCTTGCTATAATATCCAAATGTCCCAAAGTTATCGGGTCAAAACTTCCTGGATAAATTACCTTCATTTTATTCTCCTAAACCTAAAAAATATATAATCTTTTTACCATATTCTTTAATTTTTATTATATCATAGTATTCTATCTCAAGTTCTTGTTCACTCTCAACTATAACAATTCCATCTTCATTTAAAAGACTATTCTCTTTTATAAACTCCAAGCTATCATAATATAAATTTATTTGATTATATGGCGGATCTAAAAATATATAATCGAATTTCATGTTCTCAGCTTTAATATTAAAAAGATTTCTCTCATTATCTCCATGAAAAATCTTTGCATTGTTAAGTAGGTCTGTCTTTTTTAAATTTTCTTTTATACAGTTTATGTTTGTTCTGCTCTTATCGCAAAAGACAGCAAAGTCACATCCTCTACTTAAAAATTCTATTCCAATACCACCTGTGCCAGCAAATAGGTCAAGTGCTTTTGAACCTTCTTCAATACTAAAAAGGGAATTGAAAATTGATTCCTTTATCCTATCTTCTGTAGGTCTTGTATAAGAATCTTTTGTACTAAGTAACTTCATGCCCTTTTTCTTTCCTGAAATAACTCTCATAACTTACCTCAATTAAAAATAATTTGTTCTTCTATATCTTTAGAATACTTATCAAGTTCATCTTTTAAGACTTTGTATTCAACAGACTCAAGTTTATTATTATCTAAAATATCTCTTGTTATATCTTGAACTTTCTTTAACATATCTATGTCTTCAAATAGGTTTACTAATTTAAACTGTTCTTCTCCCGATTGTCTAAATCCAATTACATCTCCTGATCCTCTAAGTTCTAAATCTTTTTTAGCAATAATAAATCCGTCGTTTGTCGATTCCATTATTCTCATTCTCTGTCTTGCAATTTGACTTTTGGAATCATTAAGTAAAATACAATAAGATTGAAATTTTCCTCTCCCAACTCTGCCCCTTAATTGATGAAGCTGAGACAAACCAAATCTGTCAGCATTATATATAACCATTGTATTTGCATTTGGAACATTCACTCCAACTTCAATAACCGTTGTCGAAAAAAGTATCTTTGTCTCATTATTAATAAAACTTTCCATTATTTCGTCTTTTATCTTTGGATTTAGAGCACCATGAATCAAACCTGTCTTTATATTCTTAAAATATGTTTCACTAAGTCTTTCATAAAGCTCTTCAACAGAAGTTAAATTTAAATTTTCCGACTCTTCAATCAACGGACATACAATATAACATTGGCGGCCTTCACTTACATGCTTTAGAAGAAAATTCATTATTCTCTTTTCGTAATTCATTCCTACAGCATAAGTTTCAATATTTTTTCTACCCTTAGGCAACTCATCGATTATAGAAATGTCCAGGGAACCATATTTTGCCAACGCAAGAGTCCTTGGAATCGGAGTAGCAGACATGACTAAAGTATCTACATTTCCTTTCCCAGTTAAAATAGCTCTCTGTTTTACTCCAAATCTATGTTGCTCATCAGTAATGACAAGTCCGATATTTTCAAATGTTACATTGTCCTCAAGTACAGCGTGGGTTGAAACAATAACATCTACAAAACCCTTTTTTATATCTTCAACCATTTCCTCTTTTCGTTTTTTTGTTAATGATCCTTTTAATATCCCTACACGAATTCCATAACCTAAAAACATATTCTTAAGATCATCATAATGCTGAGTAGCAAGTATTTCTGTAGGCGCCATCAAAACAGATTGATATCCATTGTAATATGCATTTAGTATAGCTATTGCCGCTACAATTGTCTTTCCTGATCCTACATCTCCCTGCAATAGTCTATTCATAATAAAAGGCGATTTCATATCCTCAAGAATTTCACCAACAACTTTTTTTTGTGCATTCGTCAATTCAAAAGGTAATTTTTTTATAAAATTATCCACTTCTGGAGCGATTTTAAATGAAATTCCCTCTTTATTTATTTGAGAAAAATTTATATCTAAGTATAATTGATAGAAAAAAATCTCTTGAAATTTTAGTCTCTCAATGGATTTTTGCAATAATGACATTGAGTTTGGAAAGTGAATGTTTATAATAGCCTCTCTATAATCCATCAAATTGTTAGAATTTAATATATCTTTAGGTAAGCTTTCCTCAAATTTTAGTTTTTTTAATGCCTGGCTAATAAAATTTCTAAAATCATTTTGAGTAAGACCTTTAGTTAAATTATAAACTGGAACGATTTTCCCAAGTTCATTTCCCAAAGTTTTGCTGATTATAGGACTTGTCATCTTTAGTTGACCCTTATAGCTTTCAACTTTCCCAAAAACATAAAAATTTTCTCCACTTTTTAATCTATTTACTATATAAGGTTGATTAAACCAAGTCAAATCAATTTTGTATTTCCCATCTGTCGCTTTAACAGTAGTTATGTTTTTATTCCTTCCCAAGTATCTCGTACTCGGATTATTTACCAAACTCAAATGTAATAGAGCGTCTTCTTTCCCATAGGCTTCTTCTATTGTTTTAACATCTCTACGATCTTCATATCTAAATGGATAATGATAAATTAAATCATCAACATTCTCAATTTTTAGATTATTTAAATATTCTCTTTTCTTTGGCCCAAGACCTTTTATTTCTTGTAAATTCATATAATCAACTCTATTTTAAAAAGCCTTACAGAAGTAAGGCTCTTTCTTATTCTACAGATATTATATAGTGATAAAGAGGTTGACCTCCTCTGATAAACTCAATATCAATATCTTTATAAATTCTTTGAAGTTTTCTTTCAAGTTCATTTATAATTTTATCTTCAACATCGCTTCCGTAATAAACAGTTACAAGACTTGCATCTTCATCAATAACTTTGTCAAGTAAGTCTAAAGTAGTTTTGTTAAGTTTCTTTCCAGTTGAAAGTATTTTTCCACCTTCAATTCCTATGAAGTCATTTTTCTTAATTTTTAAACCATCCATTTCAGTATCTCTAACTGAAAATGTAACTTGAGCTGTCTTAACTGACTCTAAAGCTTCTGTCATATCTTCAAAGTTTTCTTCAACACTGTTATCTTCATCAAAAGATAACAGTGCAACGACACCTTGAGGGACAGTTTTTGTCTTTAAGATATGAAGATTTTTTTCTGATAACTCTTTAGCTTGCTCTGCCGCAAGAATAATATTTCCATTATTAGGTAGAATAAAGATATCAGTGGCATTAATCTTCTTTACAGCATCCAATATAGTTTCTGTAGAAGGGTTCATAGTTTGACCACCTGATATAATTTGGTCTACTCCTAACTCTTCAAATATTTTTTCAAATCCATCTCCAGTTGAAATCGAAACAAATCCATACTTCTTTGTCTCGTCTGGATCGTTATAAGGATCTAAATATACATCCGCTTCGTGTCCCATAACCACATGACTATGTTGGATTCTCATGTTGTCGATTTTAATATCTTTTAATTGACCAAGCTTTAGTGCTTCTTCTAAAACTTTTCCCGGATTATTTGTATGAATATGAGTCTTTATTAGCCCCTCTCCACCAACTACTATTAAACAGTCTCCAAGGCTTGAGATCGTGTTTCTAAATTGTAAATAATCTCCATTTTTTGATTCAATTAAAAATTCGGTACAATATCCAAATTTAATGTCTCCAGAAACTTCACTTTGGTGATTGTGGTCAGGAGCTTTTACTACAACTTCTTCCTTTTCGTCATAATTTGAAAGATTATTATAATTTAAAGCGCCTTCCATCATTACAACAAGTCCTCTACCACCTGCATCCACAACACCAGCTTGTTTTAAAACTGGTAAAAGATCTGGTGTCGTATCTAAAACCCTTGAAGCTTCTGCAGTAATATCTTTAAAAAACTCATTTACATCAGTATAGTTTTGGTAGTTTTCTTCAGCAAACTCTGCAGCGCCTCTAATAACTGTAAGAATTGTACCTTCAGTTGGTTGCATAACTGCATTATAAGCAACTTTACATGCACTTACCATAATATCTTTTAGAACTATAACATCAATACTTTTATTATCTGCAACACCTTGAGAAACTCCTCTTAATATTTGAGAAGTTATTACACCTGAGTTACCTCTGGCACCCATCAATGAGCCATTACTAAAAGCTTTTATAATTTCTCCTAAATCATCTGAATCTATTGATTTTAAATTGTTGTAAGCTGATTTTAAAGTTAAGGACATATTTGTTCCTGTATCTCCATCGGGAACAGGGAACACATTTAAACTATTCAATTCTTGTTTGTGATTATCAAGATTAAAATAAACCCCTGATAAAATCTTTCTTAAACCTTTACCATCTATTATTGACATTTTTAACCTCCTGATCTTGGAGTCTAATATCTCTAACTATCACATTTATTTCATTGACTCTTATACCTGTTTCGTGTTCAACTTGAAATTTAATTGTCTCTATAATATTTTGGCACACAACCGCAATTTTAACACCAAATTCAAGAATTACAGATACATCTATATTCAAACTATTATCTTCAATTTTTAAAACTATTCCTTCAGAAAGGCTTTCTTTTGACAATAAATTAATAATACTTTCTGATGCAGAAGCATTAACGAGTCCTACAACTCCATAACATTTCATAGCCGCGTCACTGGCAATAGTTGCTATAACCTGGTCATCTATTTTTATTAAACCAAATTCATTTTCAATATAAGCTGACATATTTCCTCCTTATTTATAAACAAGTACTATTGTATTACATTTTCAATTATTTTAAAATCGTTACTCATTAAATTATACCCAATAGGCATGTATTTAATCCTATCCTATATTCTACACTATTTTCATTTAAGTTTGCAAAGGTATTAAAATTTTGTTATAATACCATTGTTATTATTCAATAAACACTGATTGGAGGTGTAACAATGGCAAAAAAATGTGATATCTGTGGAAAGAGCAAATCTTTTGGTAGCAAGCTAACTTTCTCACATAGAAAAATTAATAGAAGCTGGGCTCCAAATATTAGAAGAGTTAAAGCAGTTGTTGATGGTAAACCTAAGAGAATTAATGTTTGTACAAGATGTTTAAGGTCTGGCAAAGTAGAAAGACCTCAAAATTTTTAATGAAAATACCTTATAAGGTATTTTTTTTTGTCTTTTTTAATCCATTGCCTCTATTATTAGAGCATTCCCTTCTATTTCAATTATTCCTTCATCTTTTAAAAGCTCATTACTCAAAAATCTACTTTGAGAAAAATCTAATTTCAAATCCTTTACTTCGTATAGAAACCCATTGCTACTTACAGTAATATTTTCTTCAAGAGGAACTACAGAAATGTAATCATACTCTTTCTTTATAATATTTTTTTTAAGTCCAAACCTAATTCTATTATGTTTATTTAAAATATATGCTTCTATCCCTTGTTCTGAAATGAGTTTTAACAATGAAACATTAGATAATGTATGATCCATTCTTGTACCAATAGCATTTAATATATATATTCTCTGTGGCTTTTTTGAAATAGCAAACTCCACTGCTGCATGAGTATCTGAAATATCTTTAACTGGATTTAAAGTCCTTATTTCTTTAATTAGATTAGAATTTAATAATTCTTTACTTTTTATAGAATCAAAATCTCCTATAGCCATATCGATAGGAAAATTTAATTTCAACAGCTCTTCAATACCCTTGTCTACCCCTATCACTAAATTTGAAATTTTAATATAGTCAAATAAAAGGGAGGCATTATCACATCCTCCCCCTGTAACTATTGTAATTATCATTACGCTTCCTTCTTAACTCTTGGGAAAATAATTAAAATCAATACAATAGCAATAATCATATTTGGCAATGCATAAGATCCGTTATAAAGAATTGAACCTAATAAAAATGGTTTATCTTGAGGTAAATATTGTTTAAAAAATGCTATTCCTGAAATAACTGCTGCAACCATTCGCAAAACAGTAGCAACAATTGTTCCAGCAATTAAATTTGCATTATTTACCTTACCATCGACAATCAAATTTTTTCTAAATAGCCCTGTTAAGCCGAGCATTGCATATGCAACTGGATAATCTAATAAAAATTGAACTACATTTAGGAAAAATGGATCCATAGCATAGTCTAACAAGCCATATAGTGCACCAAGCACAAGTCCTTTCTTCCATCCCCATCTAAAACCAAATATCAAAAGGGGAACATACCCTCCTGGTGTTATGGAACCACCTTGTGGCAACTTGTAAAGTTTAATAGAGTTTAGGATAAAAGTTAATGCCAACATTATTCCTGCTTCTGTAATAAACCTTGTGCTATTTTTTTTACTTTCCAAACTATATCCTCCTTAAAATTTCTTTATATTTATCAAGCTTAGCTTGCATAAGATATATATCTTCGTTAAATACATCAGAACCAGAAACGAATAAATCAATATCTAAATCTAATAAACTTTCGATATTTGTAGTCTTTACACCACCATCAATTTCTAAAAGAATTTCAGGATTGTTTTTATTTATGAGTTCTCTTATCCTTTTTATCTTTTTTAGTTGTGACTCGATAAAGCTCTGTCCTCCAAATCCTGGATTGACCGTCATAATAAGTATTAGATCAAGTTCATCCCATAAATAATCTAAAACCTCTACAGGAGTCCCTGGGTTTAAAGATATTCCAGCTTTCATACCCATCTGTCTAATCTGTTGTAAAACCCTTAGGGGATGTTTTGTTGCTTCATAGTGAATTGTTACTATATCACATCCAGCATCTTTGAAATTTTCAATATAATTTTCTGGATTTACAATCATTAAATGAGTATCGAAAATAAAATCATATTTTTTTCTTAAAGATTTTATTATTCCTGGTCCAAAAGATATGTTTGGAACAAAATTACCATCCATAACATCCAGATGTAAATACTTGACATCATTTTCAACAAGTATATCTAATTGTTCTGAAAGGTTATAGAAATTTGCCGACAATAGTGATGGCGAAAGAAAACTCATTAATACCCCCTTAAATTTCTAAATTCTTCTAATAACAATAAATAATTTTTATATCTACTTTCAGATATTTTTTTATTTTGAACAGCATTTTTGACTGCACATTTAGGTTCGTTTTCATGAATGCAATTATTAAACTTACATTCATTTTTTAGTTTGGAAAACTCTATAAAACCCTCACCTATATCATTGATATCATTAATAAAATCAAGTGAAAGAGCAGAAAAACCAGGAGTATCTATAACATAACTCCTCTCATCAATCTTTGATATTTCTATATGCCTTGTAGTATGCTTGCCCCTAAGTGATTTTTCACTTATGGAACCTGTCTCAAAATCAAAATGAGAAAATACATTATTTAGTGTCGTTGACTTTCCAACTCCTGAAGGTCCTGTAACAACTGTACTCCTATTTTTAAATAGATTTAAAAGTTCTTTTCCGTTATTTTCTTGATTGCTATTTAAATAAATATCATAACCGATATTATTATATATTTTTGAAATCTTATCACTGTATTCTTTATCAACTAAATCCGTTTTGTTAAAGATGATTTTAGTCTCAATATGTGATAATTCTAACATTAAAAGATATTTATCCAAGGTGTATAAGTTTATGTCAGGAGAAGAAAGACTCATTATAACTATAACCTGATCCACATTTGAAATAGGTGGTCTCAGAAGCTGATTTCTTCTTTCATATATTTCTTTAATATAGGCTGTTCCATCATTATTAATTGATATATCAACTTCATCACCTACTACAGGTTTAACTTTTTTATTTCTAAAAAGTCCCCTTGCCTTGCATAGATAAACTTGTCCTTCTTTTTCTACATAATATATACCTCTATGAGACTTAACAATTTTAGACATTATTCTATTGTTTCTCCGCTATATAACTCATCGTTAACATAGACATTGTAACTTTCTCCTCGTCGAACATTAAGAGTTATATTTGCATCGCCTCTTGCTGTATCAAGCTGACGATTATAAACATTCACTTCTCTATCATCTTCAATTCTTTCAATTCTAACGTTATAAGATCCTGGAGCTATATCTGCCACCCTTACTCTAAAAGTATATGATGTTGTCTTTTTATTAGTTTTTGACTCTGAAGGTTCTTCTGTAGGATCCTCTTTTGGTCCTGTACTTACTTGAAGACTTACAACTGAACCCTTCTTTACCATTACTCCATTATCTACACTTTGACTTATAACTACACCTTTTTCAATTGTACTTGAAGGAGTTTCTTCAATATTATATTTGAGTCCTATATCAGCAAGCTTTTCTGTTGCTTTTCTAACATTCATACCTGCTACATTAATCATTGGAACAGTATCGTCTTCTTTTCCTTTTGAGACTACAAGTTCTACAGTTGAGTTTTTCTTAACAGATTCTCCTGTTCCAGGTTTTTGGCTTATAATATATCCTTCGTCAAAATTATCGCTAAAGGAATCTTTGATTTCAACTTGTAAACCCAAACTTTCAAGTGATGAAATTGCGTCATTTTTCTTCCAATTAGTATAATTTTTTAAAACAATATCTTCTTCTCCACCACTGACATATACTTCTATAGTTGAACCCTTTTTTAATTCCGTTCCGCTTTCAGGATCTTGTTCTACAATAAGTCCCTCTTTTTGATCTGATTCAACTGTTCCCATTACTTTAACTTTTAAATCAAATTCTAATTCATCAAGTTGTTCTTGAGCTGATTCTACATCAATTCCAATTAGAGGAGGAGCTTTTACAACATCTGGTTTTAAAAACTTACCTTTATAAAATTTTACAGCAACTACAGAAGCAGCTACCACTATAAGCGCCAGTAAAATAGGAAGTATATACGTCTTGAAAAAGCCACCTTTTTTCTCTTCTTCTTCTATTTCTTCTTCTTTTTTCATATTATATACTGCCTTTTCTTCAGTTTTAGGTACTATATCTTCATCTTTAATAACACCAATTCTTTCAGTTTTATCAAAATTTTCATCATTATCAAATTTGAAATTACGAAAGTTTAATAAAGCCATTTTCATCTCAGTTGCAGAACTAAATCTGTTATTTGGATCCTTGTCCATAGCCTTTAAAATAATGTCATTAAGACCTTGTGGAATATTAGGATTAATGCTTTTTGGTTCTACTAACTTATCTTGAATATGTTTAAGTGCTATGCCCACTGCATTCTCTGCATCAAAAGGAACTCTACCTGTAGCCATCTCATATAGCACAACTCCAAGAGAGTAAATATCAGATTTTTTGTCTATAAATTTTCCCTTTGCTTGTTCAGGTGAAATATAATGTACAGTTCCAAGCACTGTAGATGTATATGTTATAGTTGCTGATGAAGAAATTCTTGCAATTCCGAAATCAGTAACCTTAGCAACATTATCTTTATCCAATAAAATATTATGTGGTTTTATATCTCGATGGACTACACCCTTTTTATGTGCAGCTTCCAAAGCCGATGCTATTTGAAATCCAACATTTGCAATGAATTCAGATCCAAGGGGAGCATCTTTATTAATTATGTCTTTTAAAGTTCGTCCATCTATATATTCCATGACGATATAATTATATCTTTGGTCGTTCACAACCGCATTACCAACGTCATAAACAGAAACTATGTTGTGGTGAGATAAAGATGCAGCAGATTGTGCTTCCATGGCAAATTTCTTAAGAAATTCTTCATCATCCATAAATTCGTCTTTTAAAACTTTAATTGCAACATATCTATTTAAAAGTTTGTCCTTTGCTTTATATACAACAGCCATTCCACCAACGCCGATGTTTTCTTCAATTAAATATCTATTTCCAAGAGTTTGACCTATCATCTGTCTTCCTCCTTATGTGTGTATAATGAAATTGTAATATTATCGTATCCCCCTCTGCTTAGACTTAGATCTATCAGCTTAAATATCCTTTCCTCTTCACTCTCATCTTTATTAGAAATAATTTGATCTATTTCACTATCAGAAACCAAAGAGTTTAGTCCATCAGAGCATAGTAAAACAATATCTCCTTCATTTATTTCTAAAGATGTTATATCTGGCTCAACAGTTGTTTCCGAGCCCAAACTCTTAGTAATAACATTTTTTCTTCCATAATTTTTTGCTTCTTCTTCTGTTATAGTCCCAGAAATTAATAGGTCATTTACCAAGGAGTGATCTCTTGAAACTTGTTTAAATCCAAATTTATTTTTAAAATATGCCCTACTGTCTCCAACATTTAAAATATATAAGTAATTTTCATGTATAAGAGCTGCTACAATAGTAGTTCCCATATTAGATAATTCATCATCATTATGGGATTCTTCATATATAATACCATTAGAATAGTTAACGCATTGACATAAAAAATTAGTTAGATCCTTTGCCTCTTGATTATGCTCTCTAAAATAATAAATAAAAGATTTTACAGCTAATTCGGAAGCAATTTCGCCTGCATTGTGACCTCCCATACCATCAGCAACAACCATTAATGTTGTATTGCCATCTACATAATTATCATAATAATCTTCATTTAATTTTCTCTGTAGCCCAATATCAGTGGCTGAAAAATAATTCAATCTATCACTTCCTCAATTCATTTTTATGGCTGGACCTCAATTGACCACAGGCCCCCTCAATATCTATGCCCATACTCTTCCTTATTGTTGTGTTGATCCCTCTACTTACAAGTTTCTCTTTGAAATCTTCTAAATCTTTTAAATTTGTATTTGGTTTTCCAAACTCATCTATTGCATTTAATGGAATCAAGTTAAGATGAAAATTTTCATGATTAAACAACCTAACAATTTCATCAATATGTCTATCAGAATCATTTACATCTTTTATCAAAGTATATTCAAAACTAACTCTTCTTCCTGTTGATTCGTAATATTTTTTCGCACTTTTAAAAATTTCACCTATTTTATATTTATTATTTATAGGCATGATGGCACTTCTTTCAGAATCAAAAGGATTGTGAAGCGATATAGTTAAGTTAATTGGTAAATCCTCTTGGGATAGTTTGTCAATTTTCTTTGTAAGTCCACAGGTAGAAAGAGTTATATTTCTTATGGAAATATTATAGCCTCTCTCATCAGTAATAATCTTTATGAACTTTATTACATTGTCATAATTATCTAAAGGCTCTCCTATTCCCATAAGAACAATGTTGTTTATTCTAATGTTTTCTAATCTTGAAATGTAATAAACCTGTTCTAAAAGTTCTGAAACTTGTAGATTTCGTTCATATCCTGCCTTGGTAGATGCACAAAATTTACATCCCATTTTACATCCAACCTGGGAAGATATACATATTGTATTTCTATCTTTATATCTCATTAAAACAGTTTCAATCAGTGCACCATCTTCGAGTTTAAATAAGTACTTAGTAGTTTTATCAACTTTTGATTCAAACTTTTTAATCAGTTCTATCTTTATAAATTTTCCTTCTTCTTCTAACATTCTTTTCATTTTTTTAGAAATATTAGTAAAGCTCTCAAAATTATTATAAAATAAATGATGAATTCCTTCAAAAATTTGATTTGTTCTAAATTTCTCAACCTTTAAATCTTGTAAAGAAGAATTTAGTTCATTAAATTCTAAATTATTGTATATAATTTTTCTCATTTAATCTTACACCATTATAACATACTATCTATATATTTTTTTGAAACTTTGCTATGAAAAAACCATCTGTTCCTCTTTCGTAAGGCATTAATGAAAGGTATGAAATTTCATTGGCCCTATATTTGAAATTTATAGGTTTAAGTTCTTCATATCTGTCTAAAAAATATTTTCTTTGCATTTCATTTTCCTGTTTAAAAATACTGCAGGTACTATAAACCAAGTATCCTCCATTCTTTAAATATTTTAAACAATTGTCCATTATCTTTCTCTGAGTATATACCAGATTTTCAATCTCACTTTTTGTTCTTCTAAGTTTTATCTCAGGATTTCTACTTACTATGCCAGAACCTGAACAAGGAGCATCTAATAAAATATAATCAAAGGATTCAACTAACTCTTCTTTAAATAAAGTCCCATCAAAGTTACTGTACTTTATATTTTTGCATCCAAGCCTTCTTGAATTTTCTTTTATCTTTTCTATCTTATGATTATGCAAGTCATTTGCTAAAATTTCTCCTGTATTTGAAACTATTTCAGCTAAGTGACAGGTCTTTCCCCCTGGAGCTGCACATATGTCTAAAATTTTAGAATTTTTTACAGGATTTAATACCATGCTTGCAAGAATTGAAGCTCCTCCTTGAACGGTAAAGTAACCATTTTTGAATATATCTGTTTCGAATAATCCACTTGGGTTATTTATAATTAAAGCATTTTCTAAAAATGGATGATCTTCAAATTCTATACCAAGACCTTTCATACTTGATTCTACTTCTTTTTTATTAGTCTTTAGTTTATTAATCCTTATTACAAATTCAGGAATTTCCTTATAGGATTTTAAAATTTTACGAATGGTTTTCACTTTATAATTTTTAATTAAAAAATCGTAAAAATCATCCCCAACAGAATAATCCATCTTGAGTCTATCATTTACTGAAGGCATCTTAGATATTTTATCTTCTATTTTAAATCTTTTGATATTCCTTAAAATTGAATTAACCAAACCCTTATAATCTTCTACCTTAAAGTATTCACAAGATTTTAAACTTTCACTTACGATAGCATAATCTGGAATAGAGTCCATAAAAAACTTTTGATATACTCCAACTTTTAAAATAGTTGAAACTTTCAAAGGAAGATTTTTTTCTGGTCTATCCAACTCTTCCTTTATAGCCATTTTTAAAAATATATCATTTTCTATAACTCCCAAAACAATTTGTCTAACCAATTGACTATTTAAGCTTTTTGGTATATTTGACAAAAGTTCGGAAGAATATCCTCCTTGTTCAACGTCTACTAAAGCTTTAATAGCAAAATTTCTTTCATTCATTAATCATCTCTTCTACTGTTCATTAATCTTAATAGTTGCACTAACGAGAATAGTGCCGCTGCCACATATGTCATTGCCGCTGCAGAAAGTACTTTTTTCCCTTCCGATACCTCATCTCTTTTTAGTATTGTTCCATCAAGATTTTCCAATGCCCTTGAACTCGCATTAATTTCAACTGGAAGTGTAACTATTTGAAATAATACAGTTATAGCAAAAACTGCTATTGCAACATTTATAAGAAATGGAGCAATAAATAGTCCTATCAAAAATAGCGGATAGATTGACCTTGAAGCAAAGTTTACTACAGGTACAAGACTGTTCCTAAAGTTTAGAAATGCATATCCTCTATTATGTTGAATAGCATGACCTACTTCGTGAGCTGCAATACTTACTGAAGCAATACTTGAATCACTATAAACATGTTCTGACAGTCTTATTATGTTCTCGCTCGGATCGTAATGGTCTGTAAGTTCTCCTCTAATTGGAACTATCTTAACATCACTAAGTCCATTTCTGTCAAGGATCTCTCTTGCCGCTTGCATTCCAGTTATGTTTTTTTGATTAGGTACTTTGACATATTTTGCATAGGTACTCTTTATTTTCATTTGTGCTATAATTCCAAATAACATTGCTACAAGTAAAGCAATCATCCAAAAACCATTACTATTATAGTAAGGCATCATTCCAAACATAATTATAACCTCCTATTTTAAATAGATATTTTTTTTGAATTCATTTCCCTTTAGAAAATCAGAAACTTTCATTCTCTTTTTATTTGGAAATTGAATTTCTTTTAATAAAATATATCCATCCTTTGCTGTGATTTTAATAATTTCAGGACCAACTTGTTCAACAAAACCAGGTTCATGTTTAACTTCTCCAAGAACGTAATCCATATCTAAAACTTTTACATTATGTTCTTCATATTTAAAGAACGAACCAGGCCATGGATAAAATCCTCTAAACTTATTATATATATTCAAACAAGTATCATCCCATAATATTTTGCCATCTTTTCTATTTAACATCCCTCTATAGGATGCTTCTTCTTCGTTTTGTTTCCTTCTATTTTCGTAGTATTCATCAAAATTTTCAAGAACTTCAACGATTCCTTTGCCACCTAATACCTTCAAAGCATCATGCAACTCTTCTGCGTTTTCATCAGGAACTATTTCTTTTTCTAAGCTATATAATATATCTCCTGTATCAAGTCCTTTTTCAACAAGCATAATCGTTATTCCACTTTTATCTTCGCCTTCAGCTATTGCCCAGTTTATAGGTGCGGCTCCTCTATACTTTGGAAGTAGTGATGAATGTACATTTAAAATCCTGTCGTTATATTCAGAGAGCAATCTATCTTTAATTATCTGTCCATATGCGACTACCACAAGAAAATCTGGATCATAAGAATTTATTTTTTCGAAACTTACGTCACTGTTTATATCCTCTGGAGTAAAAACTTCTAAGTCATTGTCTAAAGCATACTGCTTCACAGGTGTTGGAGTCATTTTGCCTCTGTTTCTCTTCCTATCAACTTGAGAGATTATAAGTGGAATTTCGAACTTTTTGCTTTCATAAATTGCTTTTAAAGATTCCACTGCAAATTCAGGAGTTCCAAGAAATATAACCTTAGGTTTCATCTATTCATCATCCTCTTCAGCTTGTTCAAGCTCACTATTATCATACATTCTCTTTGCTAAGTCTGTATATAAAACACCTTCCAAATGATCAAGCTCATGACAAATGCAAACAGCCTTGTATTCATCACAGTCAACAATTACATTTTTACCATTTATGTCAGTATATTCCAAGACCAAATTCTTAGGTCTATCTACTACTCCTGACTTACCTGGTATTGATAAACATCCTTCTAAGTTTTCCTGAGTATCTTCAGATTTTTCAGTAATTTTAGGATTTATCATTTTCATAACCCCGTTTCCATCTTGCATATCAACTACAACAAGACGTTTTAGAATTCCGATTTGAGGTGCCGCAAGACCAAGTCCATTAGCATCTCTCATAGTCTCTTCCATGTCGTCAAGAAGTTGTATAATTCTGTTATCTATTTTTTCAACTTCTCTGGATTTTTTTCTTAAAATAGGGTCTCCAATTATTCTAATATTTCTAATAGCCATATTTCCTCCTTAAATAAAATTAGTCGGATTAAAAGTTAGGCTCAACTTGTATCCTTGTAAATCCACATTGTACTTGTTATCTACTAAAATGGATTTAAAAATTTGTTTAATTTCTTCATTATTGTCTTTGTACTTATAAAAAGTATAAAATCTATATCTATTGTTAATTCTTGAGATTGGACTTGGATTTGGTCCAATAATTTCAATATCTCTTATTTCATTTTCTCTTAGCTCTGCCTGAATATGTTGTTGTAATTCAAATAGCTTTTGTCTTGTAGCAATTCTTTGATTTCCAGAAATATTTATGCAAAATATTCTATAAAACGGTGGATATTTAAACATTTCTCGGTGTTCAATTTCCATATTATAAAAATCTATAAAGTCATGCTTTTTACTTGCTTCAATTGAGTAATTTTCTGGCTTATAGGTCTGTATGAAAACTTCGCCAGCGTAGTCTCCTCTTCCAGCTCTACCTGACACTTGGGTTAACAACTGAAATGTGGTTTCTGTTGCCTTGTAGCTTCCAACATTCAAACTTAAATCCGCAGCAATAACCCCTACCAGTGTTACATTGGGAAAGTCAAATCCCTTTGTTATCATTTGCGTTCCAATGAGTATATCAATCTCGCCTTCGTTCATCTTGTTAAATACGTTTAGATATTCTTGTCTTGTTCTTACAGTATCAGCATCCATTCTAAATATTTTAGCTTCTGGATAGTTTTCATAACAATATTCTTCAAGTTTTTCTGTTCCTGCGCCAAACTCTCTGATATACTTACTACCACAATTTGGACATATATCTGGTTTTTTCTTAGTTCTTCCACATTGATGGCATAATAATATGTTATTGTACTTGTGATAGGTCATTGATACATCACAAGAATCGCAGTTCATAACATAGCCACATCTCCTACAAAACACATAGGAAGTATGTCCTCTTTTATTTAGAAACAAAAGTGTTTGTTTTTTATTTTCTAAGTTATTCAAAATTGCTTCGTGAAGCTCTTCTCCAATTACAGAAGTATTACCCTTTTTTAGTTCTTCTCTCATATCAATGATATTAACTTTCGGTAAAATTCCTGCAGTTGCCCTTTTATTTATATTAAGAATTTCATAAACGTCTTTTTTACCCAAATAATATGATTCAATTGAAGGGGTAGCTGACCCAAGAATTAATTTTGCATTAAGTTTTTCGCTTAAAAACTCTCCAACTTCTCTTGTAACATATTTTGGATTCATATCTGAAATATAACTTTGATCATGTTCTTCATCTATAATGATTGCTCCAAGATTATCAACTGGTGCAAAAATTGCAGACCTTGCTCCAATAACTATTGAAAATGTATTATTTTTAATCTGTTGCCACTGTTCAAGTTTTTCTCTTTGATTTAGTTTTGAGTGAAGCACTGCAACTTTTCCTGGAAATCTTCCTGAAAATCGCATTATGGTTTGAGGTGTTAGTGAAATTTCAGGTACTAAAATAATACATGATTTACCCTTACTTAACATCTCTTCAACTATTTGAAGATATACTTCTGTCTTTCCACTTCCAGTTATGCCGTGAATTAAAAATTTATTTTTATCACTATTTAGGATGGATTTTAAAACAAATTGTTGTTCTTCATTTAAATATATCTTTGAGTATTTTTTATATTCTTTTGTCACTTTCACAAATTCATTTTTAAGTTCAAAAGATACCAGTTCCTTTTTGACCAAAGCCTTTAAACTTGACAAAGATGAATTTGTCTCCATAAGAATTGTTTTTTTATCGACTGGTTCATTTTCTGAAATAAAATTATAAATTTTTTCTTGGGCAGGCGCATTTTTTAATTTAGCTTCTAAATTAATATTTTTGTTTATCTTGTAGTACTCTACTAAATTCGGCTTAATCCTACCTTTAATATCATATTTCTCTTTTAAGATGCCTTTTCTTATTAAGTTCTCTATAGTATTTTCATCGAATCTTTTTACTGCAGTTTTAAACTCTTTTGGAATTGAAAAAAAATCAGAAATATCTTTATCATCAACTTCTTCGTTTAAATAAATCAATTTTTCCAAATCCTTCCAATTTCCTGGAGGTAAAACTCTTTGAAATGCAGATGAGAGATCTGAAAGATATCTGTCTCGCATAAAAAGTGCAAGGTCTATCAGTTCTTCTGAAATTAAAGGTTCATAATCTACTAATTTATATATGTCCTTTAATTTCACATCAACTAAAGGATTATCTGTAATTTCAACAATTAGTCCAAGTTTTTTGGAGTTGCCTCTCCCAAATGGAACTATAACTCTACAGCCTCTTTTTATTTTTTTTTGTAATTCTTCTGGAACGCTGTAACTGAATAATCGGTCCAGCACTCTTGTCTTATTCTCTAAAACAATATTTACTATCATATTAAATTCAAAATTTCATCTGCTAATACAATTTTCGGCATTAGTGGTAGTTCAATTGACTCTTCTTTTGAAATAATTGAGGCCTTGTTGTCATCTACATCAAAACCTGAAGTTGAACTTGAAACATCATTTGCAATAATGTAGTCACAATTTTTTGATTTCAATTTCTTTGTAGCATTTTCATATAAATCAAATGTTTCTGCCGCAAATCCAATTATGATTTGTTTCTTTTTCTTCATTCCAAAATATTTTAAAATATCTTCATTTTCAACTAAGTTAAGGGTTAAACTATTTTTTGTCTTTATCTTATCCTTTGAATATTTTTCAACTCTAAAATCACATGGTGCCGCTGCCATGATTAGACAATCAGTATTATCAAATCTCTTGTCTATCTCACTTTTAAGTTCATCATTATAGGTTATTTTTATATTTTCAGTTCCATATGGAAGCTTAACTTTGCAATCTCCGTAAATTAAAGTTACATTTGCTCCTCGTTGAAATGCTTTTTTAGCTATTGCAAATCCCATCTTTCCACTTGACCTATTTGTAATGTATCTTACTGGATCAACAGCTTCTCTTGTTGGACCTGCAGTAACAATTATATTTTTTCCCTTTAGGTCCTTTTTTACAAAATAGTCTTCCACTCTTTCAAATATCTCTTCTGGCTCTGCAAGTCTACCATTTCCAACAGTGTTACATGCGAGCATTCCAGACTTGGAGTTTATAAACTCAAAATTTCTATCCTGTAATTTTTTTATATTTTCTTTTGTAACAGGATTTTCTATCATTTTTGTATTGGCTGAAAGGGCAAGTATAATCGTCTTATCATATGCTAATGCCGTTGAAGTTAGTAAGTTGTCTCCAATTCCATTTGCAATCTTTGCCAATGTGTTTACAGTTGTTGGAGCAATTAAAAATAAATCTGCCCTCTTAGCCATCTCTATATGTTCAACCTCTTCATGATGACCACTGTGAAACATATCTGTATGAACCTTGCCCCTACTAATAGTTTCGAAAACAAGGGGCGAAATCATCTTAGTTGCATTTTCAGTCATGATTACTTCAATTTCATATCCTGCCTTAACAAGTCGCGAGCAAAGCTCTAACACCTTATAAATCGCTATTCCACTTGTAACTCCAAGCAAAATTTTTTTAGTCATTATTCGTCCTTTTGTTCTTCTTTATCTAATTTATAAGTCACTTTTCCGTCCATTATTTCAGAAATAGCTGTAGTAACTGGGTTACCTGTTTTTGATTTTACAAGTGGTTCAGAACCATCAATAATTCTTCTTGCCCTTTTTGATGCAATTACACAAATTGCGTATCTACTTCCTGAAATTCTCTCTAATTCTTTAAATGATGGATTTATCATTATTTATTACCTCCTAAATATGTTGCTTTTAACTTTTCTGCTTCAATAATACATTCTATTTTATAAACTGTGTCATCAACTTCATCGTTGACAACCGCATAATCGTACTTATCAATAAAAGAAAGTTCTTTTTCAGCATTGTGCATCCTTAAATTGATGGTTTCTTCGTCTTCTGTGGCTCTCTTAACTATTCTTGACCTCAACTCTTCTAAGTTTGGAGGCAACAAAAAGATATAAACTGCACCTGGAAAGTTTTTCTTTACTTGTAAAGCACCTTGAACATCTATTTCAAGAATTACAATGTTACCTTTACCTATATTTTCTTCCACATAGTCTTTTGGCGTTCCATAAAAATTATTATGAACTTTTGCATGTTCAATAAACTCGTCTCTCTTTACCTTTTCTTTAAACTCTTCTAAAGATAAAAAGTAATAGTTCTCTCCGTCAACTTCTCCAGGACGTTTCTTTCTTGTTGTTGCTGATATAGAGTACTTAATATCATCTCTCTTTGCTCTAAGAGCTTCACATACAGTGCCTTTACCAACTCCAGAAGGTCCAGAAATAACCATTAAAAAACCATCTCTCATGTCGTCCTCCCTATTCAATGTTTTGTATTTGTTCTCTAATCTTTTCTATAATGGATTTTAATTCAATACAATTTTGTACGATTGTCTTATTTGGGGATTTAGATGATATTGTATTGACCTCTCTATTCATTTCCTGAACTATAAAATCAAGCTTTCGTCCCTTTGGTTCATCAGAATTAAGTGTTAATAAAAATTGGTCAATATGTGAGTTTAGTCTAACTATCTCCTCAGTGATATCGGATCTTTCTCCATATAGAGCAACCTCTAAATAGATTCTATCCATGTCTATTTTTAAATCTTCGTCATTTAATTCTTGAAGCTTTTTGATTAAAGATTCTTTATATTCATCATGAGAAGACTCTGCCAAGCCTTTTATTTCTTTAACAACTGCCTTCATCTCATCAAGCTGAGTTATAATAATTTTGGATATATTCTCCCCTTCTTTTATTCTCATATCAATAAGTAGTTTTAATGCATTTTCAACTTGTGTGAGTATAAGTTCTTTTAAAAACTTTTCATCTTCCTCACACTCCTCAATTTGCAAAGCTCCTTCAAGGAGCATTATATCAGACAGTTTTAATTTGAAATCATAATCCAAAGATTTTTCTAAATCATTTACTGCTTCCATATAATTAGAAACCAAATTAGAATCAAAATACATCTTTGATATATTAGATTCTTTCTTTTGACATCTTATAAATACGTCAACACGTCCTCTATTCAAATTTTTTCTTACTGTTTTTTTTACATCCTCTTCTAAAAAATTTAAAAAGTTAGGATTTTTAACTTGAACATCTAAATATTTATTATTTACAGTCTTTATTTCCACAGACACACCATAATTATTTTCATCTATGGAGGATCTACCAAAACCAGTCATTGAATATATCATAATACACCTCTTTTGATATTAATTTTATAACAATGTCAAAGCTAATTCAATAATTTATTACATTTTTGTAATAATTCTTCAGGATTATTCATTAAAGTTTTACTATGATATAATTTATTAGTATAGATTGGAGGTAATTATGAGTTTTGACGGAATTGTAACAAGGGCAGTAGTCAAAGAACTTAATGATAAATTGGTTGGCGGAAAAGTAAATCGAATTAATCAACCGGAAAATAGAACAATTTTACTACAAATTTATAAAAATAAAAATAATTACAAATTACTCTTAGATGCTTCTAGTAATAGACCTGGGTTTTATCTTTCAAATGAAAATAAGGAAAACCCAATAAAAGCACCTAACTTTTGTATGCTATTAAGAAAGCATTTACAAAATGGAGTTATAGAGTCAATTGAACAAAAGGGTTTGGACAGAGTTGTTGACATAAACATCTCATCAATGAATGAGTTGGGAGATTTAGTTACAAAGACTTTGACAATCGAAGTTATGGGAAAATATTCAAATATAATCTTAAGAGAGGGATTTAATATTTTAGATTCTATTACAAGAGTTACTGAAGACCTTTCAAGAGTTCGTCAACTGCTTCCTGGATTAAGTTACACGTACATCGAAGATGACAAGGTAGATATAACAAGAGAAAACAAACTTCCTTCAGAAATTATTAATAACATGGAAAAAGATATTAAGATGGCAAGATTTTTCTATATGAATTATACTGGATTTTCTCCTCAGGTTTCAGATGAGATTTTGCATGAGTCAATGGTTGATAGAAATAAAAAAGCTAAGGAACTAAGTTCTGAAGAATTAGAAAGAATTGATAATTCTTTTAAAAAAACTGTAGATAAAATTTTATCCGATGATTATTTATATACAACATATCGAGATGAGACTGGAAATATGTTGGACTTTCATTGTTTGATGTTAAATTATTTGATGGCAGAAATTAAAACAGAAGAGAATATGTCAAAGGTATGTGAAAAATATTTTACTGAATCCTTTGTTTCTGACAAGGTATCACAAAAAGTTTCGAGCCTTTCAAAGAAGGTTTCTCATCTTTTAGAAAAAGATAGAAATAAATTAGTTAAGTTGTTAGATGAAAGGGAAAAAGCTAAAGATAGACAAAAATATAAGATATATGCAGATATAATTTCAGCCAATGTTCATAACATGGATCGAGGTTTAAAAAGTATAGTGCTTCAAAACTTTTACGACCCAGAGTTGTCCAACTTAGATATTCCCCTTGATGTAAAAAAATCCCCTTGGGAGAATGCTCAATTTTATTATAAAAAGTTTAGCAAGTTAAAAACTTCTGAAAATCTTTTAAAGAAACAGATTCCCCTGCTTGAAGATGATATAAAATATTTCGAGCAAGTTTTAGACAGTTTAAAAAAAGTTGAAACCGACTCTGAAGTTATGGAGATTAGGTCCGAACTTGCAAATGGTGGTTATATTAGCAAGGGAAAAACAAAGAATAAAAACAAAAACAAATCTTCAAAGCCTTCCACTCCACATCACTTTGTAAATAAGCGAGACAAACATTTTTATGTGGGAAAAAATAATTATCAAAACGACTACATCACATTGAAACTTGCTAATCGAGATGACATCTTTATACATGTTAAAGACGTTCCAGGTTCTCATGTAATTTTAAGAAATGATAACATAACAAAAGAGGATATACTTGATGGCTGTTTCTTAGCTGCAAAGTACTCCTCTGTTTCAAATGAACAAAATGTTGCTGTGGATTATACAGAAAAGAAAAACGTTAGAAAAGCCAAAGGGGCAAAACCAGGCATGGTTTACTATGACGATTTTAATACCAATTTTGTAAATCCAAAAGAATTTAATTATCAAATATTTAAAGAGATATAACCTCCTTTAAAGGAGGTTATCTTTTTTTATCTTCTTCTTAATGCCTGTTGTATTCTTCTGTCAGAATCTCTCTTTGCTATTGTTTCTCTTTTATCATGAAGTTTTTTACCCTTTGCAAGACCAATTTTTACTTTTACAAGTCCATTTTTTAAATATACTGATAATGGAATTATTGTATATCCCTTTTCTTTTGTTGCTCCGATAAGTCTATTAATCTCTCTTCTATGAAGAAGTAGCTTTCTTGTTCTCAGTGGATCCACATTATTTCTATTTCCCTGTTCATATGGGCTTATATGCATCCCGTATATAAATACTTCTCCATTTCTTATTTGACAGAAAGCCTCATTTACAGATGCCTTCCCAAGTCTTAGTGACTTTACTTCTGTTCCTTTTAAAGCTATACCTGCTTCATACTCTTGTTCTATAAAGTACTCATGCCTTGCCTTTTTATTGTTCGTTAGTATTTTTGCCATTATCATCACCATTTACAAATTTAAAATCTATCTGTCTCTTTATACTACTTGCATCAATAACTTGAACTCTAACCTTTTGTCCAATATTATATATTCTATTTCTTGTCTCTCCAACGACTATAAAATCCTCTTCATTGAAATTGTAATAATCATCAGTCATGTTTACAAAGGATACAAGCCCTTCAACACCGTTGTCAAGTCTTACAAATATGCCAAACTTAGTAAGTCCAGATATTACACCGTCAAATCTCTTGCCAATGTTGTCCTCCATATACTCTGCCATTTTCATATTTACAACTTCACGTTCTGCATCTTCTGCTCTTCTCTCAGTCATTGAGCAGTGTTTACTAACATCGTTTAAAAATTTCATATATTCATTCATATTATTTGTATTCTTTTTATTTCTTAAAAAGTTTTTAAGAATTCGATGAATAAAAAGATCCGGGTATCTTCTTATAGGAGAAGTGAAGTGGGTATAAAACATACTTGCTAAACCAAAGTGTGTTTGAGGTTCAGGAGAATATTCTGCCTTTGACATGGACCTTAAAAGCATCATTGAAATTAAAGGCTCTTCCGGTTTTCCCTTAGCTTCATTTATTATCGCCTCGTAGTCCTTTGGATGAATGTCTTGTCCCTTTATAGTATAACCAAACTTCTTTATCATTTTTTTAAGTTCTTCCACTTTTATCTCAGAAGGATCTTCATGAATTCTATATATAAAAGGCTCTTCCATAAATCCAAAGTGGCTACCCACCGTTTCATTTGTCACAATCATAAACTCTTCAATAATCCTATTTGCAACTCTTCTTTCTTCTTGAACAATGTCTATTGGCTTCCCATCATGACCAAGAATTATTTCAGGTTCAGTAAAGTTAAAATCTATACTTCCTCTTCTTTCTCTCTTTTCTTTTAAGATTTCAAAGAGTTCGTTCATCACCAAAAGTTTTTCCTTCAATAATTCATCTTCATAAATATCTTCTTTGCCTTCAATTATGTCTGAAACATTTGTGTAGATTAATCTGTAGTCAGAATTTATAACAGACTCATAAAATTTATAATCAACTACCTTACCTTTCTTATTAATTTCCATCTTAACAGTTATAGAAAGTCTATCTACTCCAGGATTTAAACTGCAAATCCCATTTGAAAGTTCCTTTGGCAGCATAGGAATAACTCTGTCCAACAGATAGACCGAATTCCCTCTCCTATAAGCTTCTTTATCCAGTGCTGATCCCTTAGGGACATAGTGTGTAACATCTGCAATATGAACATAAAGCAAGTAATTCTCGTCCTTTTTATCAATAGATATGGCGTCATCAAAATCTTTTGCAGTAGCTCCATCAATAGTCACCGTAAATAGATTTCTAAAATCCGTTCTCTCTTCTATTTCCTTTAAATCTACCTTGTTTTCTATCTCATCTGCTCTGTTTTGTATCTTTTTAGAAAATTCAAAGGGTAAATCAAATTCCATTACAATAGATGTAATATCAACTCCCTTTTCATTTATATTTCCAATTATATTTGTGACAATGGCTTCTGGGTTTTTTCCCTTTGGTTTTCTATCCTTTACCTTTGCAACAACCTTGTCGTTGGTTTTAGCGCCATTTTTGTCGCCTTTGTTAATGAACAAGTCAAATCCATATCTTGTATCATCTGGAACTACAAAGCCAAAATTTTTTCCTTGAACATAAGTCCCTATTATAGGTCGTTTGTTTTTTTCTATTACCTTTACAACTTCCCCTTCTGCTTTTTTATCGCCTTGAGCTTTTTTTACAATTCTTATCAGAACCTTATCCTGATGCCAAGCTTCATTTAAATCGTCTTTGGATATAAATACATCATCTATGATGCCATTTTCCTCTATAAAGTAAGCAAAACCTGCTTTATTTCCTTCCAGAATACCTCTAAATAAGTTTTCACTTGCAGGAAGCATATACTCGCCTTTAGCAGTAGTTAAAAGCAAGCCTTCTTTTTCAAGAACTTTCAAAACATTTACAAAGTCCCTTCGACCCTTTGGCTCTATATCAAAAATCATGCAAAGTTCTTCAGAAGTCATTGGCTTATATCCCTCTGAAGAAATATATTCTAATATTCTTTCTTTTATTTTCATTTTTACCTCCTGCTTTCTTTACTTATATCCATTATACCAAATCAAATGAAATGTCATATAATCTTTAATAATCATACCCAGCATAGTCGTGGATTATTATTTAAAATCTCATCCACATCCTCATCAGAATACTTCAATTCTTTTATAGGCTTTTCTTCCTCAACTGATTTTTGTTCTTCCTTTTTTCTCGTCTTGCTCTTTAGACTTAGCCTTTTCCTCTTCGACAGTTTTCTTTAAATCGTCGTTCATATCTTCCTCCATAGTTTTTAGTTTCAATGCTTAACTTTCCATATAGTTTTATGTCATTAATGCTTGGACAAAAATAAGAACAGTTTTAAGACTTATCCAGGTCTTGTCTTCTTCCTAAAGACGTGAAATTTCTTATATCTTCACACGATTAACTCACGATTAATTCGTGTAGATATCAACATTTATATTATATTTCCAGAAAATTAAACAATAAAAAAGCAACTAACATTAATTATTGTTAGTGTGCTTTATATTTCGATTATTTCTATATCTTGTATTTCTGAAACTGGAATCATTTCTGGAGAATGGTCATGCCTAACAAAGAAAACATCTTCTGGTTCACCAATATCTTTTCCAATTTCCAAGCCATTACCTGATGCTAACCATTCTCTTCCGTCTTTAAGTATTATTTTTATTTTTAAAGCATTTTCTGCTTTTTTCCAATCAATCAAAATTTTCACCCCTAATAGGTATAATGTGCATTTTTTACTGTAATATATTCTTATTTTGGTAGTTGGAAACTCTTTAGCATTTATGATGTAGTTTCCTATTGCTTTTCCCACATTTACTTCTTCAAACCATTTTTCCTTGTTGTTCTTACCATGCTTAGCTATTCCTTTCCCACTAAAAGCATTTATTAAATCTTGAGACTCTTGATATGTTATTAAAAGATTATTTTGAGGACCCCAATCTCTTTTTATCCTTGAATTTAAATAAGAATTATATTGTTTAGTGCCCTTAACATGTTTTTCATAATGTTCTTTATTTGATATTAATGATATTTTGCCTTGATTTACTCTTTTGGTTATTTCTTGTGAAGAAGAATGAGGAGTTATCTTTTTTAACTTACTATTATTATACCCCCATTCCTTGCCTTCATCCATATTTCTTTCCTCATAGGCTGCCGTCGTACATCTACAAAATGGATGTACCGGTGGAGTATCAGATCCTACTATAGACCCATTAACATCAAAGGCTTCACCGTCAAGAGCATAACATATGCTACAAGTCCTACCATTTTGTTCAGCAATCCAGATATACTTTTTAAAACCACTTTCCTTATAGCAATGGATTGACACTTCAGAAAAGCCCTCGACACTTCATCGGTTGCACTACGCTTTGCATTATAAAGCGCATTTTGCTTTCCATTGTCAGCTATCAAGTTTTCAAGTTTATTTGTCCACACCATATGGTTTTCACCTTGAAGAATTGTCCTTGTAAACCCAATCTACCGATATTTACAAACTTGTAACACTTTGTCGACCCTTCCCATTGCCAATTAAAACTTCTTCAGTCTCTTCTCTTCTAAAAACAGAAGTTAAATACCTTAATACCTCTTCCTGCTTTGCTATCTTTTCATCTTCAATTTCTTTTACCTTGTCCTCTATATATGTTTTTATTCCAACATTTTCCAACAACTTACAAGATTGAGCCTTTGCATAATTTTCAGAATAACCCGCATTAATCGCAGACTGATATATATTTCCGCTGAAGATAAACTCATCAGCAAAACACTGTTGTTTTATAGTCAGCTTTTTTGACAACTATATCACCCCTTATGTAATTAAAAATTTATACTCATTGCTCCTACCCCTGCCTATTTTTACGAGTATATGATTCATGAACATTGATAAAACAATGAACCTTCCTGTTATTTATGGCCAAGTCCTCTAATTTCCAATACTGCCAGTTAGGCCAGTTCCGTGCCGTCGCATATTCGCCGTAAGAAAGGAGGTGAAATTAAATACATGAAAAAAGGCACCCTATAATAGAGTGCCAAGTGATATATTGAATCGAATATTTTTTCACATCTTAAATGAGTAAGAAAATAGACAATAAAAAAGAGTTACTCGCTATAGCAACTTTAATCATAGATTTATTAATCGCAGTAGTAAATTTAATTAAAGAAATAGTTAAGTAACTCAATATTGGGAGGGAAACCTCCCTTCCAATTAAATTATATCATTCTTACTCTAAAAATTCTAAATGGATAAAAAGAAACAATTAATAACATTAACATTAATTATTATTATAATAACAGCCAGTAGTTTAGATATTCCAACTCCTCAAACTCTTAAAGTTTGATAAGCGTTTTCAATTGATTGTAATTTTTTAATTACCCACTCTTCATTACTCCACATGAAAGATGGAATCATAACTTCTATCATTTATCCTCCCAATTGAATTGTGTTATTAACTTTGTTATAATATAAATAACAAACAGGAGTACCTCTTCCCATCAAAGGCTACTATGAGTAATCATAATAGTTTGAGGGGGCCACTCCTGTTATTCTTTTCTTTTAAATATCCCAATTAATTTGCTTTCTCTTAAGATTAATGTTTTATTCAAGTATTCATATCTTTTGTTATTGTAAATACGCCTTAATCCATTATTCAATATATCATCAGTATAAGAATATATTTTTAAATCAAGTATTATATTCTCTGATTGTCCTATTATGTTTTTACCAGCTGTGGTTACCTTGTTTTTAAAATGAGAATTTATTATTTTTAAACCCCAACTGTCTCCTTACCATTTATAATCTGAAATTCTTATTTTTTGAGGGAACAATATTCTGGATGAATAAGAACTGCTCCACCACATTGTCAGCTATCCATTGAGTAACATCTTTCCAATGCTTACTATAATCCAAAACAACATCTTTTCCACCAATTATAAAGATGGATTGGTAAGATACCATAAAGACTTGTCGTTAATATCTGACATATCGTCAACTGACCATTCAGCCCAACCATTATGTTTTCTGCCACCTGATAATATTGACTCTCGGTATTTAGTAAAGACTGTCCCACCAGATACAAGTGTAGGTGGAGTCCCACACATTATGGTCATAGGGTTGTCGGAGTCTGTAACTGTATATTTCAGTGCCGACTCTTGGTCGTCTGTATACTCTTGAGCCTCATCTATGATGAGCATATCAAAACCTTCACCAAGTCCACCTGTAGCAGTCCTTGTTCTAAACTGGATTACTCCTCCGTGTTCTTTGAGTTCAATTCTTTCTTGTCCCTTTGCTTTGATAGATGAAAAGTCTTCCTTGTCTTCAAGTCCCACGTCTTCAAGATATTTTTTTAATTTCTCAAAAGAAGAGTGAGAGGTTGAAATTCTATGTGCTGTGTGTAAAATATTAAGTCCATGAAAGAGTCCCCACAGTTCTGCCATATAGACAATTTCAGTTTTACCGTTTCTTCTTGGGACTGCATATCCAAATTTAGAGTGAGTCCACAAATCTTCGTCATTCATAGCGAAGAGGTCGTTTATCATCTTCTCTTGCCAAGGATAGGGACTTCTTCCAGTTTTTTCATAAAGTTCTACTGCTTCATGACCTAAAGTTTTATCATAATCTAAAATTACCGACTTGGTGGGAGTTTGATTTCCATACTTTTTCATATTTCAAAATCCTTTATGTGAAAGTTAATAATTAATATTACTTATACAAATGGTACAATTGCTTTTATGTCTTTCAAAAATTCTTTTGCTTTTTTTAAAAAAGAATTATCCGTTAAATATTCAATCCCTAAAGGTGTAATCATTATATTTTCAATATCAAATACAACCGTATTGCCACCCCATGCTTTATTTTTAACTACACCACTAACAAAACCTTGATTTGATAAGTTTTCAATGATGTAACTCCAATAAATACTGTTAATATTTAAGTAATTGCTATTTGCCCGTAATATATTTGTATCTATTTCTTCTCCAGCTTTTAACTGTACATATAAATAAGCTAAAATTTGATAGACAACAACGTGATAATCATCTTTCGCCATGATCTCTCCTTTCTTTCACTAAAAAAGCACCTCTAACATATTGTTGTTAGTGTGCTTTTAATTCATAATATCTATTTTTTTTACATCATCTTCATAAATTTCTACAAGATTATCACAACCTCTTGCCTCAATAATAATGCTATTTTTTTGAGGATTATTATCTTCAGCAAAAATAAAGTCAGTAACTTTACCTATATAAATTTTTTTATTATTTAGTTCTACTATAATATTTTCACCTTCATATTTCCTAAGATTCATTTGGTCTACCTCCTAAAATATGAGATCCTGTTTTCGAATATACTATTATAATATTTGATGAATCAAATTTTTTCCCATTATCATCAATGTATGTCGCTACAATTCTTCCTGTATTAACTCTTTCTTTATTTTTCCATTCATTATTTACTATTATTGGCTTCCCTTTTCCTCTAAATTCTCGATATAATTCTTTTGAAAAATCCATGTCACCATTTATGAAACTTCGATCTGGAAGATGACTTCCCCTTAAATGTCTCGATTGTTTTTCTGTATTTATTTCATCCTTAACAATGCCTTTTTTTATAGCAGTTTCAACAACCTCTGATTTGGAATTAGGTTTCTTATAGCTAAACTCTATTCTTTCTTTTATTTTATCACTTTTATCAATATCTCGCCATTCTTTAGACCATATATCTTGTTTCTTATTATTTCCTGGCACATAGTCAACTGTACATCTACAATGTCTGTGCCTTGCAAATGGATTTTTCTTAGGATCTGTTTCGGCTAATCTTTTAGCTTCTTCATAATCGTAAGTCCCAGCAAGAGTTTTACAAAAAGAGCAAGCTCCTCCATGCATTTTTCTTTCAATAACTGGTTTTAATCCAGCCTTTCTATGCAAATTAGCATTATTCTTTATAAGTTCATCTACAATAAATCTTGAAAAATTTTCAGTAGATGAGCATAAATCATTAATCATGGAACTATAATCATCTTTTTTTAAAACACTTTCTACAATGCCGTCTACCCTGTCTTGACTATATTCAGCATCAATTGCCTTTAGGCTTATTTTAGCCTTTCTATTTAATTCATCTTGGACGATTTTAGCATATGCATTTATTATATTATAATTGTTTTTTAAATTAGAATTTAAAACCCTATTAACAATATTGTAATATATTTTTCCATCTGGAAGTTTATCTTCTGTAATATTTTCTTTAAAAATACTGGATAAAATTTCTCCAACCTCTTGAGCAAATTCATTAGAATCTAAATGATTAGCTTTTTTATTTTTGAGTTTTGATAGTTTCTCTTTTAAAACTTTAGATTCTTTAGTTTTGCTATCAAAAGACTTAGTGATGTCACTTAATAATTCAGGAACAAGATCCTTAACTTCATCATTCTTCATCTTCATCCTCTATAACTGATGGTTCTTTGCTGGCATTAAACCCAGTCAAATCCGAAAGATTATCTTTTCCAAAAAAACCTGGAATAGCTTGATTAATTTTTATTGCTGCGTCTCCTATCCCTGAAAGTGTAGCCACATCTGGTTCAAAGACTGGATACCACTTAGGTTTAGTTAAATAAAATTGATTTCTTAAATAAGGGAAATCATCTTCTATACACCTTGCTACATAGCCTACATTCAAGAAACCACTACCAAAACACCTTTGAGCTTTTCTTGCAGCAATTCTTAAAGTTTCATGGCTTGCTTTTATAGCTTCAGCAGATGATGGATTGTCAGTTACAAAACCTAAGTCATCAAGGGGTAGTCCTGTTAGGATCCTCAAGTAAGTGGACAAGTAGAATACGGTATCGGAAGCAAATCTTATCACAATTATCAATATTATTCGAAAGAGGTTTTAGATAAATTAAAAACAGAATTAAAACCAACTGCAAATTCCACAGAAAATTTGACAGTTTACTAAAGTCGTGCAAAATAATATAAGCTCCATTAATATAGGAACGGATAGGTATTGATATATAAAAAAAGTATCAACCCTTACCCTTATATCAGGATTTAGGTTGATACACAAAATTATTTACAGACCCAACTGTTGATGCACTGGTTTTAGTCCTATATGAAATTACATAACTCTCAAACAACTCTTCCTTATTCATCTAACACCTCTATGTTTTAGTCCTATATGAAATTACATAACTCTCAAACGACAGTAGTACAGGCACAGTAAATATCGGCGGTTTTAGTCCTATATGAAATTACATAACTCTCAAACAAACTTGAAATCATCAAAGATACCGTAACCGTTTTAGTCCTATATGAAATTACATAACTCTCAAACTAAAGATATTACCACTAAATATGTTTCAGGGTTTTAGTCCTATATGAAATTACATAACTCTCAAACTTGCTTAAAATTAAAATATCAAAAAACTTTGTTTTAGTCCTATATGAAATTACATAACTCTCAAACCCCTTGGTATACTTGTAGATATTCATGCTCGTTTTAGTCCTATATGAAATTACATAACTCTCAAACAATCATTTATATTTGTGCTATCTCCACACAGTTTTAGTCCTATATGAAATTACATAACTCTCAAACTTGCTTAAAATTAAAATATCAAAAAACTTTGTTTTAGTCCTATATGAAATTACATAACTCTCAAACAGTTTAGCGTGTGTTTCTTCTTCTAATCTCAGTTTTAGTCCTATATGAAATTACATAACTCTCAAACCTCAATTTCAGATTTTAAGAGCAAATAGCTTTGACGGTGGCTATATTTCACATAGGTCTTTATCAACAATTCTTAGATTTTCACAAGGTTCGACTTCTCTCGTGATTTTATTTTGTAGGGCTAAAACCTTAATCTCATTGTAGCTTAAGAATTTGATTAGTTCAAGTAAATCTCCCTCACTTAAAAAACTATCTAAATTGATCAAGATAAATAATTTTTTATTGAGTAATTCTGAGGTTACCTTCATGTATTCTATTACTCTCTCTATAATCGATGTTTTGTCATAATCAAACTGAACTCCCACAGCTTTAAATAACTCTTGATAATTTACTTCTTCCATTTTTAGTGGAAATCTGGATCTATAAATTAAATCATAAATTACATTAATTATACAACTTTCCATATCCATCATTTTAGAGTACATTTCTTCCAAGTTTATATCACTTATAAGTTCAGCATAAAGTTTTTTTAGTATATTTGTATTATTAGCTTCTATATTAAACAAATCAAAAATAATTTCAGTAGATTTTGAAATATCCAATTTTTTTAAATCTTCTATTAATTCAAATTCTTCATTTTCTTTATTTAAAGCTTCTATTAACATTTTTAAAAACTGCGTAAAATATTTAGTGTCTTCTATTACTAAGGTATTTATTGTCTTTGATTTAATTTCAAATGAGTTTTCAAGATATTCTGTTATAAGATTCATAGTATTATCAATCTCCTATCATCGGTAATATATTCCTCAGATACTTCACCTACTAATATTTCCATTCTTGAAAATTGTTTTTCTGTTATTATAAACATTTGAACTAGTCCTTTAGGAGGTTTATTATCCCTTACTTTATTCGCTATTAAATTAGCCATACTTTGATTAAGTGCAATTTTACTATAAACTGATTCCTGCATCATCATAAATCCATTTTTTACTAAAAACTTCCGAAATGTTCTATAGTTTTTCATATCTATCGAATTTAATGTTGGAAGATCAAACATTACAATTATTCTCATATATCTATAACTCATAGCTTGGAAACCTCAATAGAGATAAATCCCTATTGTTTAATGCATCGAACACAGATCTAACATATATATCTATGGCTTGATTAACTCTTGTAGACTTGTTATCTATTTTCACAAAATCATTAATTATATTTATTAACTCCAATTTTTGTTCTTTGTCAAAAACTTTGTTAATGTTGTTATATACTTTATTGTCCACTATTACTCTCCATGGTTCTATTAAGTCACTCGAAAGGTTAAATTGGTTAAACATATTATTATGAAATATACCAATCTGTGTAATATATCCATTTGTTACAACTTGCCTATTAATTGTTGATAGCAAAATTGAATATCCATAATTTAATGCAGCATTGATATTCGAATCGTCGCTCCTTGAAAAGTCCTTTCCAAAAAGTGCATTAAAATAAACTTTTGCAGCATGTCCTTCACGATTCGTACTATCTTTAAACTCTACTTCATCTATATATTTTTGAAGCATTTTATATTCTTCTTTATTACACGACTTTAAAAAACTCATTTGTTTCTTAATTTTCTGCTTAACAATCAATTGCCACACATCGCCTTTTATATAATCATCCCATTTTATTTGTGAACGTATTTTTTCGCTGGTATTATAGGATGAATAAAATGGAGATATTTCTGCTGCTGGATTTCTTTTTTCATCACAAAATATCAACTTGATTTTATTTTTAACAATTTCATTCAATAACGCAAATGTAATAGAAGCCTCTGTGGTATTTACAATTATATGTGAAATGTCCTTTAAATATATTTTTGAAACCTTATTGCCATCTTGTCTTACAACAAGATGGCTCAGTTTTAATTCAAGTTTTGCTCTATTTTCTATTACAACAACTCTCCAGGTCATATCTTTATCAAATCCAATTCATTTTCAAATAGCCCAGTTATTGATTGATTAATCAATTTAAACTCATTATAATTTATCTTTTTTGATAGAAGTGTTTTCCCTGAAGCTTTTATTGGTTTTTTAGTTTTTTTGTTCACGTTTCCTATTAAACTTAAATCGACACCATTATTTATATTTTGGAAAAGTAACAACATTTCTTTTAAAACCAATATTTGATCTTCTTTTTTTAAATTTATAAACAAGTCTCTTCCTGATGTTATTACTTCAGATAAATTCTTAATTCTATATTTAAAAATAGAGTTATTTAATTTGTCAGATAAATTATCATACAAACTCAATATATCTTTTGATTCAATACCATCTGATTTTAATACTTTGGCATTTTTATCTTTTAATTTTCTACTTAAGAACTTTTCTAGTTTTCTTATTGTTTTTTCATCTTTTTTATCAAGAATAAGCTGCACTGCAGGAGCTATTAAATAATAATCATTTGTTTTTCCTGTTATATTGTAGAAAAATCCATCTAATTTTATTAATGCATTAATTTTAATCTTATTTACTAATATTTCTGGGTTTTTTAGCTCAAGATTTTTTGTTAAATAATTATAAATAGCATCTTTTTCCCCATTTTTAACTTTATTGTTCACTATTATAGGAATAGTCTCTAAAGTTTTTTCCCTTTCTTTTTTACCGTCTGACTCAACTAATGCAAAATATGCTGATCCTGCTTTGTTATAACCACCATATTTATTTATATCGAATTTTTTCGAATTTTCTTTTTGTGGAAACTGACCATTTCCTTTTCTCTTCAAATTTTGATTGTAAAGTTCCCCTTTACCTATATAACTCATTCTTGTAAACCTATAATTTGTGCCTTGTATTTCTTTCTTTATTCTTTTAATCGTTGCATCTTTTATACTTCCCTTATGATTATCTGCAATCCAAGCTATATAGTTTCCACGCTTCACATCATACTTGAACATATTTTCTAAATTGTAGCTTTTGTTTTCTTCTTTATCTTTTATAAAATTTCGTGGATTTTTAGTAAATTTAGTATTGTAAACATTACCTACAACTATATTTAAATAAGCGTCATGCATATGATGCAAATCATTTACTGTTCTACACTTTAAAATATCAAACTCTTGTCTAAATCTACTTACATTTGAAGCTTTAGAGTAAACTATTTCAGAGTTTTTACAGATAGTTTTTAAAAGATTTGCAGTTTCTTTTGTCGCTTGTCTAGTTTCTACAATTTGTCTTTCAATAAATTGTAGTAATTCATCATCGTTAAATGCCGTGTTACGAATTAATCTTGCATATTTCTTATCGCCAATCAATTTTTTATCGTGCAACATTTTCCAATACGAATAACAATTTTTGTTTAAAACTTTTTCAGGAATTGGATACATATTACCCTTTTCATGATTTAAATTCTTTTTTACTAAAACTCTATTTTCAATTGAGTCATCATAAATTTTCGACTTAGGATAAATATGATCTTGATCATAAATGTTTTTTGATGCTAAATCCGAAAGTTCAATAGGTTCTAAGCTATACATACATCTACCAAGTTGTGTATAGTACAAATATAAATTATCCCATCTAAACTTAGGTTCTTCCTCTCGTTCTATTTCACTGACCAGGTAATTATATCTATCTTCCCCAATTTCCTTTATAAAATCCGCTTTCCCTTTTTTATAAAATTCTAATATGTTTTTCTTTCTTGAATTCTTTCTATCTTTTTTTTCTTCTTCTCCTCTTGCCATTTCAATGAAAATCTTTTTGGGGTTATTTCCCATAATGCCGGTAATTTCATCAACAATCCTTAAGCTTTGCCACAACATTCTTTTTACAGAAGGTGAAAGATATAATTCATCTACCATTTCATAGCATAATTTTCTATTATCAATAGGTTTCGATTTTTGAATTTCTTCTACAAACGTGAATTTACTACTCATTAGTTCCATTAAGTTTAAATTGTATTCTCGCATAAAATGAATTATATTGCCTGTCTCACCAGTATCTTTATTGACACCTTCTATGCCCACAAGTAACTTTTTGCTAAGTCGACCCCAATCCCTGTATTTTAAAGAAATTATCTTTTTAATTTCAGCATCTGTGAAGTATTCACCATAGGCAGATTTTATCTTTTTTTGTAAATAATTTTTGTCATCGCCATATAGAATAATTAGTTTTATAATTTCTTCTATATTTTTACGATAGTCATCTCTATCGACTTTTTCTCCTATAATATTTTTGAAGTCAATATATGAATTTAAGTTCTGCTTAAAATCTTCATCTATTCCAGAAAGTAAAACTTCTCCAGTAATGTTAAAATCTTTTTTTAGCAAATTAGAAACACTTTTTAAAGTGACTTTCTTTTTTGTTTTAAATAAATTTTCTAAGATACTTTTCTTCATATCTTCGCTAATTATCACGCCGTTTAATTTTAAATTATTTAACTCATTTAAAACCATAAACTCGCTATATAATAAAGATGACTTAGGTAAAACTTTTTCTTCCTTTAAATAAGTACATCTACCAATAAGTCTATCAATAAATCCTTCCCTTGATGAATCTAAGTCTACAACATCTTCAAAGTTCCATGGAGTTATTTTTCCACCGCTTCTCTTTATCCAAGCATATTTTGAATCAGGATTTAATGGACCAACATAGTACGGAATTCTAAACTTCATAATAGATGCAATTTTTTCTGCAACAGTACCATACTTATCAGATGAATTTAAAAAACCATAATATTTTGATTGATTATCTAAAATTCTCTCTAACTCAATAAGCTTTAACTGATAAGGAATAATACTATTGTCAGAAGATTTTAACTTAGGCATAAAAGTTTTTTCTTTAATATCATTAAGCATTTCATTCAAGATAATAAAATCTTCATTATCTTCTTCCTTTATGTCTTTTTCTATTATTTCAAGTTTTTTCTTTATAAATGTATTAAAATTTTCTTGGCTAGTAAATTTAGTAGCTTTTTTTCTTTCATTATTAGTAATATTTGATTTGGTATAGGCAACATAATTATCTTGTATATTTTCTTCTCTAAAGATTTCATCATAATTTGAAGGCAAGTATTTTTTTATGATGCTTTTTAATTTTCTTAAATCAGATCCATGTTTGTTATACTTTTTTATAAAAGCTTGAGAAATATATCTATTACCATCATCTGACTTATCAGCTTCTTTTAATAAATTTTCAAGAATAGATGAGTCATAAATTTCTTTTAAAATATCCAGAAGTGCTATTTTTTCACCTAATAGCGCTTCAAAATCACCATGTTTTTCATCAAAATCTGATTTTGAAAAATCTATAGTTTCATTTTTTAATTCTTCATCATATCCGAATAATCCATTAAGCTTTTGAGAGCTTCCTATCATAATTGCAGAAATCGCTTTCAAAAACTTTGTATCTCCTACAATATCTTTGAGTTTTTCCTTTTTCTCACTTTTGTTTAGCGTATCATCCGTTATCACTTTAATTAAATCTGAATTATCAAATTCTAAATCAATAAAATATTCATCCTTCAAATGGATTTTTAAATTATCAATAGAAGTATCAAAAGATTCCTTTATATCGAACTTTTGTCCTTCAAATATAAAATGTCCACGATTTTTAATAAGATAATGACAAGCTAAATATACCAATCTAATATCTTTTTTACTGTCATCCTCTATCAAATCCATAATAAGATGATGAATTGTAGGGTACTTTGCATGATAATCCTTATCTTTAAAATCTTTATCATTGAATAATGTATACTTAGATTTTAATTTTTCATCTTTATCTTCTTTGTAAAGATCACTATTATCTAATCTTAAAAAGAAATTTGCATCTACTTTTGAAACTTCTTCAGCAAAAAAATCTTGTAGCAAATTTATACGTTCTTTCCTACGGTCAAGCCTTCTCTTTGCGCCTCTTTGTAAGCGCCTACTTTCCGCCGTCTTTGCCTCATCAAAAACACGAACTCCCCACATTTTCTTACTGTTAAATTTTAAAACATTATAACTATCATCTGTAACTGCCCATCCAACGGATGATGTACCAATGTCAAGACCAACATAATAATCTTTAAAGTTTTTCATAAGTCCTCCTTGGAAATTTGACAATAATATAAATTCATGCTACTCTATTAAATGAAATTACATGACGAGTTCAAATAAAAATTTATTCAAATCGCCTATTTCAAATAGGCAGCAGATGTTCTGCATTATGCTTGCAAAGTTGCAAGCTTTTTTATTTTCTTATACATACTAATTAAATTATAGCAAATAAAAATATATCCTCAAATCTACTTAATTCTATTATTCATTTTTCAAAATATTTTTGCTTTGTTAATCTTAAAAATTTATCTTCACTAGTTAGAAAGAAATATTATTTAATATCCTTAGCATGATATTTTATATAAAAAGCTATCATCTCATTTGAGATTTATTTATTTTAACTCCAAAAAAACTATCAAATATAAATTAAAGGCACAGGCATAGACTCCTGCGTGCATAAACCATTCTCGATTGGTAAAACCATTTCCTATCCTCTTCACATTTGTTCTGTAAGCACTTTCAATTATAGCTTAATTTTCAGCTAAACAAATTTCTACTTACTCATCATCTTTATTTCCCTATTTTCAGAAAAGTTTTTAATAACCGCTTCTCTAAACTCTTCATATATAGGCAAGTCATTTTTTCATCTTAGTCTTCCTTAGTTCTTTCATTTATTCAAAATTAATTACTAAATTATCTTTATTAATTTTCGGTATAACCCATGAACAATATTTATCCCACTCTGATGTGTTTTTTCTATAAATAAACACCTTTTCAAACTCTTTTGCTTTTCCAACCGGAATTTTCCATCCAAACAATTCGTCAATTATCATATCATTGAATGGGATATCATTACATTCTCCAAAATCCAAGAAAAAAACAAACCCATTTTTTTCTGCTTTCTTTTGAACAATTTTAAAGTATTTTATGAATTTTTCATCTTCCTTTGTCCTCAAACCTATCATTACTAAACTCCTTAGGAAATTCGTTTATAATTTTTTATAAATCAAGTTTAACATTTCTAAATAAGCAATCAAATTCATATTGAAATTATTACTTTATTATAATCATTTAACTTTCTCAAAAATAAAAAAAGCCTCAAACAGCCTAATCAGCTATCTGAGGTTATTTGGTGCGGGAAAGAGGACTTGAACCCCCACGTCAATGACACTAGATCCTAAGTCTAGCGCGTCTGCCAATTCCGCCATTCCCGCTCATATGGGGTGGGAGATGGGATTCGAACCCACGACCTTCAGAGCCACAATCTGACGCCCTAACCAGCTAGGCCACACCCACCAGATGAGTACCTAGTAATAATACCATGTATAAAACTTAAAGTCAAGTTTTTTATGGAATTATTTTCATCGTGTACTAAATCCATCAACATCACAAATAATAGTATACACTAATTATAAAATTTTGCAAGTTTTTTTGAAAAATTTTTGAAAGAATTTTACATTATTAAAAAAAGACCCAGAATTCTGGATCTTTTAAATTAGTTTTCGTCATCTTCGCCTTGCTGAGGTGGCTGTTGAGGTGGTTCTGTTGGTCTTGATCCACCTTGGTTGTTATTATTGTTATTATTGTTATTATTGTTATTATTGTTATTATTGTTATTATTATTGTCCCGATTGTTGTTATTATTATCTGGTTTATCTTCATCATCTTCATCTTCTTTTTTAGGGTCGATGGTCTTAAAGATATTCCAGTCTCTTGGATAGATTCCACTTGTTCCTGGATCGTAAGGTATTGGTCTTACAAGTTTAAGCCCAGTGCTTGTGAATTGATGAACTTTACAATAGTTTGTAGGTTGTGTACCTTCAACAAATATTTCGTCTTTAACAACTCCCCTGTGGTCTGCATAACAAGCTTTAGTAGGTTTTGCATCTCCTATTGTGCAGACAGTCATATGAACTATTCCATCTGGCTCAATAAATTTTGATGCTTCCTTGCCTTCTAAAACTTTATTATTAACTGCTCTCCAAAGTCTTACAGCCTGTCCTCCATTCTGTGATAGTTTCAATTGTTGATTATCAAATCCAATCCATGATCCAATTGTGTAATGGGTTGAGAAACCCACGAACCATACGTCCTGATTCTCTTGTGTTGTACCTGTTTTACCTGCTAAATCATTATTTGGGTCGTATGCTACGTTTCCATATGGAACCGTAAGAACATCTTTCATAATGTCTGTAATTAAATATGCCAGTTGCGGGCTTATAACTTGACGTTTTTCACCTGGATCTTCTAATAGTACATTTCCTTTTGAATCTTCTATCTTTGTAAATGAAAGTGGTTCTATATACTGTCCTTTATTTGCAATTGCAGCATATGCTGCTGTTAAATCTAAATTCGTAACACCATATGTCATGGCTCCAAGCGCCATTGATGATGGGTTTTCGTCATTTATTTGCGGATTTTCACTGGATGATACATAGTCATCTTTTGTTTGGTCTTTTTTTATAAGTCCAAACTTTTCCCAGTATTCTTTTGATTTATCTATTCCAACATCTTCAATTGTTTTAACTGCTGTAACGTTTATAGAATCTCTTAATGACTCTCTTAGTGATACAAGTCCTTTATAGTATCCATATACGTTCTTTGGCCACAATTTTCCTTTATAGTAGGTAGGTGTGTCATCTATAGGTGTTGCTGCAGTGTAGCCATTGTCTAAAGCCGGAATATATACTGAAACTGGTTTGATTGATGAACCAGGTTGTCTTGGCACGTCTGTAGCTCTATTAAGTATCATTCTTCCCTTTTGGTTTCTTCCTCCTACAACGGCTTTAATCTGACCTGTGTTGTGGTCAATAACGACTATTGATCCTTGTGGTTGTGGTATTCCTTCTTTATCGATATTGAAGTATTCGTTATTAAAAATCAAATTTCCACTTTCATCGATATTATAAAGATCAGGATTTTTATCCATAACTTCTTTAGATACAAGTATTCCATTTTCAGTCTGTTGAACTTGATCTTTTTCTACGATTGCTTTTCCTGAAGCTGAAACTATATGTGTTACTAAGTTATTTTCATCATTTACTGTGAAATAATCTTTAGGGTCAAGGAAGTTTCCGTATACACCGATTTTCATTGACTTTATCAATATGCTTCCATCAGAATTTGCTTCATACTCCTGTGGTGTTAATAAGAGAGTATCTTCACCGTTAAATAAATTTTCCTGTCTGAAATAGACTATCTTTCCGCTTAAATTTGTAATATTTCCTTGTCTATCTGCTGACCAGTTTAAAAATGCTGGTCTTCTCTTGCTTCCAGAATTTCGTAAGACTACAGATGAGAAATTTGAAAAAATATCTTCAATTTGATTTTGCATATCCATGTCTATTGCAGAATAAACTCTAATTCCACCATTATAATACTTAGCAATAGCTTCATCTTTTGTATAATTTAATTCTGTTTGCAATTTTTCTATAACCTGTTTTGTAATTAAATCTGAGTAGTATGAAGATATAACTTGTTTTGTGGAATTTCTTCCAGGGTTTAGTGCTGCTGCTATATCTTCTTGGACTGCTTCATTATACTGTTCTTGATTTATATATCCCTGTTCAAGCATATTTTTTAGTGCATGTCTTTGTCTATCTATTGCAGAATCATTATATATAACTTTATACACAGTTCCGTTAAGTTCAATATCTCCTTTTACAATATCTCCTTCTACAACTTTTTCTGGTAATATTGTTCTATATAGTGCATAGTTTGAAGGACTTTTAACTATAGATGCAATTGCTGCACATTCGGCAAGGGTTAAATCCTTTACATCTTTTGAAAAATAAGTTTTACTTGCAGCTTGAACTCCATAGGCATTTTGTCCAAGAAATACAGTATTCATATATTTTTCAAGTATCCCTTCTCTGCCTAAAGATTCTGTTAACTGAATTGCAAGATAAGCTTCTTTTATCTTTCTTTCGATTCTCTGTTCAGAATTTAAATAAATATTTCTTGATAATTGTTGTGCTAAAGTTGAAGCACCTCTAAGGTTTGATGATTTTATATTGTCATATACAGAGCTTAATATACCTTTAGGGTCAACTCCATTATGTTCATAAAATCTCTCGTCTTCAATCGCTATAAATGCGTTAATTAAATTTTCAGGGATTTGATCATATGTAATCAATTCTCTAAATTCGCTGGTTTGAATTGTTTCAATCTTATTTCCCGATGAATCTAAAATTTCTGAAGTTTGGGAAAGAAGTTCATCTATTTGACTGGGTTCTACATGAGGTGTGTTTTCAAGTACACCGACTATGGAAACCCCTACCGCTCCACAAATCAGAGTAAATGTAATTAAAATTAAAATAATAATCAATTTAATCGTTTTTGCAAAGCCAGACATTATAGTATCTTTCATTGTAACCTCCATCTTTTTATCTACTATATTATAACATAGTATAAAATATTTTTGAATTTATGATGATTTCTCAATTTCAAAAGGAACTGATATAATTAGTACTATAGTGAATTTTCGGAGTTGAAATTATGTATAAATCTGTTTTAAAAGAAGAAAGTTGTGAAATCACAATAAAAAAATCTATTTTCATAGCAAATCTTTCGCCAGTTTCTAACGAAGAAGAGGCTGAAAGTTTTATATCTAAAATACGGGAAGAACAACCTCAAGCAAGGCACCATTGCTACGCTTATATTATTGGAGAAGATAGACTCACACAAAAGTACTCTGATGATGGTGAGCCACAAGGAACTGCAGGTATGCCAATACTCGATATTTTGAGAAAAAAAGAACTTACAGATGTGGTTGTTGTGGTAACAAGGTATTTTGGCGGAATTCTTCTTGGTGCATCAGGGCTTGTTAGAGCCTATTCAGAAAGTTGTAATGAGGTAACTCAAATTTCACAAGAAATTTTAAAAAAAGAATTCTTGGATATTATGATAAAAATTGATTATAATAATTTAGGTAAATTCTTAAATTACTGTGAAGATAAAAAACTTTTGATTCATGAGAAAGATTTTTTAGAGATGGTTAATGTTAATATATATGTGCCTAAAGAAGATTATGAATCTTTTAGAAGCGATATAATGAACATAACTTCTGGAAAGGCATTGATGGAAGTATTAGATGAAGTTTTAATTGATACCATCGGTGATAAGTTATATATTTAGGAGGTAACATGGATTATCTTAAACTCGAAAAAGATTTATGCAATTGGATAGAAAACTATGTTAAGTCTGCTGGTTGTAAAGGTGTTATTTATGGACTTAGTGGAGGTTTAGACTCTTCAGTAGTTGGAGTGCTTGCAAATAAAATTTTTAAAGATAATGCTTTGGGTCTTATTATGCCAATAGAAAAAAAAGGTTCTGATTATAATGATGCCATTAAATTACAAGAGGAATTTAACTTAAACGTGAAAATATTGGATTTAACAGATGCATATAAATCGTTAAAAAACATTTATACTCAAAGTACCAATACTTTAGCATATTCGAATATTAAACCGCGACTCAGGATGACCACTTTGTACTATCATGCACAAATAAATAATTTCCTTGTTATAGGAACAACTAATCTATCTGAATTTACAATAGGTTACAGCACAAAGTTTGGAGACTATGGTGTTGATTTTTCCCCTATTGCTGATATTACAAAAACAGAAATTTTTGAGTTTGCTAAACACTTGGGTATTCCAAGTTCAATTATTGAGAAGAAACCTTCTGCTGGACTTTGGGAAGGTCAAAGTGACGAAGATGAGTTAGGCTTTTCATATGAAGAGTTAGACAATTATATTCTTAATGGTGTAGGCAAAAAAGAAACTGTTGATAAAATAGAAAGGCTTATTAAAATTAACAGTCATAAAAAGCATATGCCAGAAATTTTTAAATTAAATAGAGGTGATTATTAAATGTCAGGACATAATAAATGGAGTAAAATTAAAAACAAAAAAGGTAGCGAAGATAAAAGAAGAGGAAAAGTTTTTACTAAACTTACAAGGGAAATAATTGTTGCTGCTAAGGAAGGTGGAGCTGATCCAGATTATAATGCAAGTTTAAAAACAGCTATTGAAAAAGCAAAGGCTGAAAATATGCCTAATGACAATATTGAAAGAGCGATAAAAAAAGCTTCTGGGTCAAATGAACAAGACAATTATGAAGAGATTATTTATGAAGGATATGGCCCAAGTGGTGTTGCAATGATCGTATCATGTTTAACCGACAACAGAAACCGTACTGCACCTGAAGTACGCCATGCCTTTGATAAATTTGGAGGCAATCTTGGAACAACAGGTTCTGTTATGTTTTCTTTCAACAGAGTAGGTCTATTAGAAATCCTTAAAGATGGTGTTGATGAAGAAGAACTTATGATGACTTCTATTGATTCTGGTGCAAGTGACTTTAAGGAAGATGATGACGAAGTTTTTGAAATCTTAACTGAAGTAGAAAATTTCTCAAATGTAAGAGATGCATTATCTGAGTCAGGATATAAATTTGAATTCTGCGATTTAACATATCTTCCTAATACAGAAGTGTCTGTAACTGATAGCGATGACATAAAAAATTTATTTAAGTTAATTGATACTCTTGAAGATAATGATGATGTTCAAGATGTATATCATAATTGGGCTATACCTGAAGATTTCGAGGTGTAATATGGAATTTAATATAAATCCTGTAGCTTTTAGCATTTTTGGAATAGATATTATGTGGTATGCAATACTTATAACTACAGGAATTATACTTGGACTTTTCTTTACAAATAAACTTGCAGTTGTTAAAGGACATGATAAAGAAATGCCTTCTGACTTATTACTTTGGGCATTGATTCCCGCAATCTTAGGTGCAAGACTTTACTATGTATTGTTCAGCTGGGATTATTATAGTAAACATCCCTCAGAGATAATAATGATTAGAAATGGTGGACTTGCAATTTATGGAGGTCTTTTAACAGCTTTTTTAATAACATATTTCTACTCCAAGAAAAAAAGTATTCCATTTCTTACAATTTTAGATATATTTGCTCCTGGAATTGCTTTAGGACAATCAATTGGACGTTGGGGAAATTTTATTAATAAAGAAGCATATGGTAGACCAACGGACCTTCCATGGGCAATTATAATAGATGGACAAAAAGTACATCCTACTTTTCTTTATGAATCTATAGGAGACTTTATAATTTTTTTAATACTTTATAATCTTTGCAAGAAAAATCGTAATGAAAAAGGTACAATCATTTCACTTTACTTTATACTATATGGAATTTTAAGATTTTTCGTAGAGGGACTTCGTACTGACAGCCTATATTTTTTAGGTATGAGAGTATCTCAAATATTAAGCCTTATACTTGTTGTTATAGGTATTGTGATTTGTATCCTAAATAGAAAAAAAACAGATGTTAAATAAAAAGGACTTCACGGATATTCCGCTAAGTCCTTTTCTCCTATTCAGTTTTAATTAACTTTGTACCTGAACCATTTATAAAGTAACCTTTCCAAAGATCGGCATTACTTCCTACAGGCCAATCTATTTTTATTAATTTCTTAGTATAGCCCGTTGGCAATTCAAGCTTTATAATAGGTTCGTTAGATGTAATATTATAAAATATCAAATTTTCTTCTGTTAAAACTACATAAAAATTCTTTTCTGGTGAATAGGCAATATCAATAAGCTCAGGGAATTGTTTTTTTATATCATCCCACTTTTTGTCTAAAGTTGGTTCCTTAATTATATTATTATCAATAGGTAAGTTTAAATCTATATCCTTATAGGTCGACTCTCCCTTATCCCCTGTAATTAAACTTGTTTTAAATTGCCAAGATCCATTTTTTCTAACTAATCCTAAATTAAAATAGTCAGTCATTATTCTAAGTGGGCTTTGTAGCTTCGATTTCTCTTTTTCTTTGTTTATTATCTCTTTAATTAATTTTACGCCTTCAGTTCCTGCAATGTCCTCTATGTCCAGAGGTGGATCTTCGTTGAATGAATTAATATGTCTTATCCTGTAATCAATTTGATTTTCATTAACTGGATTTCTCAAAATAATGCTATAAAAATTACTTGACATATAAGATAATTCAAAGGGTATTGAGGATTTATAAATTTCATATAGATAAACTCCTTCATCTTTTGATCCTATTTCAGTTAAATCAAGTCTACCCGAATATTTTCCATTCTCCCATTCCTCATTATAGTTTACAGTGTTAAAAGTGTTCTTTCTTACAAGGAATATATCATCCATTTCATATGCATACTTAGCTTTTAGATTTGCTCCTGAATTGTTGTAATAAAGGTAATATGTTTTATAGAATGTGTTTTGGTGTCCATCAATTTCCCTTTGGAATTTTAGTGATACAGTTGCTCCAACTATACCATTGTAAGCTTCTCTTATAGGGATTTGACCGTCTTCATATTTCTTAACAATATCTTCAGAAACTTCGTCAGATGTTTTTGTTAAAAAATAGGTAAATTGATTAGATTCCAAAAATATTTTATTGTCATCTAATTTCACTAACTCTTGATAAAAGCCTTCAGAGTCAGAAACAACAACAACTTGTAATAACTCTTCATCTGTTATAATTTCAGGATCGATATTTGTCTGATTTTTAAAATATGAATCTCTGCTAACGAGTTTAGACTCATAATGTGGATTTATAGAAAATCTATTCCCAAACTCGAATATTTCATTTGATATATATAGATTCGTTACATCTATATATGATATGTCTGAATCGTTTATCTTTTTTGACTCTTCAACTTCCCAAGTTCCTTCAAGCATTAAATCCTTTACTTTCGGCGCAACTATTGCAGAATTGGCGTCGTATTCTTCCAATTTTACACATGAAGTCAAAGTAAGTAGGATGATAAGTATAATAAAAGTTTTTTTCATTTTATCATTCTTCCTCCTTAGGTATAGCAATTTTTATGGTTGTGCCCTCTCCAAGTTTTGAAGATATCATCATTTCACCTTTGTGAAGTTTTACAATCTCTTCACATATTGATAGTCCAAGACCTGTATGAGAATTGCTATTTTTCCCTTTATAAAACTTTCCAGTTATTAGAGAAATCTCTTCATGGTCAATGCCCACTCCCGTGTCTATAACTTCAAAAAAAATATTTTTTTCATCTTCTGATATATTGAGTATTACAACTCCACCTGATTCCGTAAACTTCAAAGCATTATCAAGCAAATTTATTAATACCTGTCTTATTCTATTTGGATCAATCAAACCTATAATATGTTTAGGTTCAAAATTAATTATCAAATCAATTCCCAGTGATTTTGCTCTTGGAGTAAGTTGCCTTTTTATTTCAAGACAAAGCTCTGTAAAGTCCGTCATTTGCTTTTCTAATTTAATTCTGTTTGAGGTGAATCTCGAAAAATCTAATAACTCTTCAACCATTCGGGCAAGTCTGCTACTTTCGTTTTCAATTATTTCAAGTCCTTCTGTTACAAGTTCTGTATCTTTAGGGTCTACTAAAAGAGTCATTGCCCAACCACTTATTGAAGTAAGTGGAGTTCTTAACTCATGGGAAACTGAAGAAATAAAATCATTTTTAAGTTTTTCTTTCTCTTTAATATTATCAGTCATGTAGTTTAAGGTATTTGCCAAGGCATCAAGTTCTTTAAATTTAGAACCTTCTACAACCGTATTAAATTGTCCTTCAGCCAGTTTCTCCGCTGACTTTGTAAGCTTATAAATAGGCTTAGTTAGATTATTTGATACTACCACAGAAAGACCGGCTGTAGATATTAATACCAATAGTCCAAATGTCAGAAAGACAATCACACGATTATTTATTTTTGCATTAACAGGCTCTAAAGAAGTAACAAAGCGAATAACTCCAATTTGTCCTTCTTTAGTTTTAATAGGTACAGAAACTCCCATTAGCATATCTTCTGAATATGGCATCTTACCAATATACTGACCCATTCCACCTTCCACTGCCTTATCAATATCAATATAGTTCTTTAATGATTTACCAACCATATCCGTACCGAGGCTATCATATATAACCGTCTTTGAATTATTGAGTATCTGCACTTGTGGTTTTAAAGATCGAAAGTATCTATCTGCATCATCTATTATTAAATTTTCAATATTTCCTTCAATTAAGTTGGACTTGTACTTGTCCAATGTATACAATATTTCATTTTTTAAATTGTCATTTATTACAGAATAGTAGTAATATCTAACAAAGTATATGGAAAAAATTTCAAATACTATTACTGTAATTAAAATGATAAAAACAAAGGAAGATACTATTCTCCTCTTAATCGTAGCTTTCAAAATTAATCCTTCTTCCAGCGATATCCAGTGCCCCAAACAGTTTCAAGGTATTCAGGTTTACCTGGATTATCTTCTATTTTAGATCTAAGTCTTCTAATGTTAACATCAACGATTTTTGTTTCACCAATATAGTCTGCTCCCCAATTTTTATCAAGCAGTTCCGATCTTGAAAATGCACGTCCAGGATTTCCCATAAATAATGTGACTATGGAGAGTTCAGTAGGTGTTAAGTCTATAAATACGTCATTCTTTTTTAATGTCTTTGCATTTAAATCAAGCTCAAAAGGACCTCTTTTAATAATTGAAGTGTCTGAATCTTTTAGCCTTCTTATTAAAGACTTTATCCTAAGAATAAGCTCTTTAGGATTAAATGGCTTTGCTAAATAGTCATCTGCTCCCTTTTCAAGACCAAATATTTTATCATCCTCTTGAGTCTTTGCAGTAAGCATAATAATTCCTGTGTTTGGAATACTCTTTCTTAAAATGCTACACACTTCATAACCGTCAATGCCTGGAAGCATAATGTCTAAAATAACCACGGTTGGGTTTTCCATTTCAGCTATTTCTACGCCTTTTTCTCCAGTTTCTGCTTCTAACACTTCAAAACCTTCTCGCTCCAAATTAATCCTTGTAAATTTTCTAATATTTTCTTCGTCTTCAACCAGCAAAATTTTTTCGTTCAATTTATCCTCCCATCATATTTTTCAATGATATTCATAACTTTTTGTTTGACGTTATCATCAAAATCAACATAGGTCTTATATTTGTTTCTCAAATTAATTAATTGTAACTTTATTTCCTTATCAGGATAGATTTTTTCAACAACAATTCCATAAAAGACAATCTGTATAAAATAATTTTCAATTAGACTTTCATTATCCAGACTTGAAAACTTGTAGTCGGTTATTATAATTGTATCATCTTTTTCTATAATATTATCTATGATTCCTCTAAAAATAAAGTTTTTATACTTATACACAAAATTTATTTCCCTAAGTCCTTTAAAATATTCTTCATCCAAGTCACTTACTATATTTAATAGTAGCGATTTGAGATTATCATCATTTTCTCTATACAAAAATTCTTCTTTTATCTTTTGAAATGCTTGTTCAAAATCGCCATCGTAAATCTGTACAAATCTATGAACTAATTTCCCTAATACATTGCTTGGGATATCAAAATTAATATTTTGTGATTTGTCATAGAATTTATTGATTTCATTTCTAACATTATATTCTTGCATTATTTGAGAAATATTAAATTTTATGGTTTTATTACTTTCAACTTTACATTCTTCTAAATATGGGAAATCATATTCAGGATTTTTAAAACTACTTTTCTTTTGAATCGGTAATATATCAACATAATCTTTTTCATCTAAAAAATTATCACTAAAATTCTCAACTACAATATTATTTAAAACTGCCTTGTAACCTGACTTATGTCCTGTCATACCCAGCAATAGCCCTTCCTTTGCCCTTGTCATTGCAACATAATATATATTGTCGTTTTCCTTTTGCTCAATAGAATTTTTTAAATCTTTGTTTAGACAAAAGTTATATCCCATACCATAATAATTTATCCCTAAACCATTTTCCTTTGTGAAATTGATAATATTTTTATCACTTGCTCCTCTATTTGAAAGATTTGGAACAATTACTTGATTAAATCCAAGTCCCTTTGAACCATGTATCGTCATCAGCTTTATAACATTCGACTTTTCATCTTCGACTTGCTGTTGACTTAATGAAGAATATTTTTCCTCCAAGGTATAGAAGAATTCATCAAAAGTTTCAAGATTTTCATCAGACTGTTTTGCCAGTTTTAGCATTTTATATAAATTTCCTTGAGCCTGAAAATCTGGCTCTAAAAAGTTGTAGGTTTCAACAATTTTAAAACTTTTATATATTTCTTCTAAGAGATTTTTATTTGATAAAAGTTTTAATTTCTTTAAATCACTAATCTTTTTATTAATTTCATTTAATGCTTTTTGTATTTTTTCATTTCCATTCTTGTAAAATTCTAAAATTTCTTCATCACTAAAGGAATAGAGTTTTGAATTTAAAATATAGTAATATGAAATATTGTTATCCTCTTTTTTCAATAGTTTCAAAATAGCAATTAAAAGATTAATTTCTTCAGTATTGAAAAAACCTGGGGAATCAAAGGTATAATAATCAAGTCCTGCTTGATTAAAAGCTTTTTCAAAATCAGAAAGCTTGGTTCTGGACCTAAATAATAAAGTGAAATCTCCTAAATTTTTATCTTCCCTTAAACTTTTAATTATATACTTTGATATCAAATTAGGTTCTAAGTTCGATGAATCTTTTCCATCAGCATATATTATATTAAACTTGCTGTTCCCACTGTCTTTATTGAATTTTAAAGGATTGTATCTTTCCTTCATTATTTTAGAATAGATTAGATTGACTGGCTCAATTATTCCCCTATCCGACCTGAAATTCATATCAAAGTTTATTAACTCACCACCAGAATTTACAATGTCTTCCAAGGTCTCGCTAAAAACATTTATATTAGCTCCTCTAAACCCATAAATGGACTGTTTAGGATCTCCTACTATAAATAAATTTTGTCTATCTAAATTTTTATCAACAGAACATATCTCATAGAAAAGTTTTCTCTGTAAATCGTTTGAATCTTGATATTCGTCCACCATAAGATACTTAATATCACTTTGAATTTTTTCTTTAACTGAAGGAATTTGCATTAGTTCTATACTCATTTTTAAAATGTCATTAAACTCAAACTTTCCAAGCTTTTTCTTTTCTTCCATCATCTTTTCTTTTAAATCATTACAAAGTTTTAAAATTTTTATATTCAAATCGATATTTTTATATTCAATATACTGGCGTTCCAAATTTGCCACTTCTTTTAAATCGTCATATTTCTCTGATGAATAACTGTATAACTCTTTAAAATAATTCGACAATGTTAAGGTATCACTTTCATTTAAAAGCTTTTCTAAAGTTCCTTCCTCAAATAAAAACTTTCTAAACTTTCCAGCAAATTTTGAATTTTCATCAAAGGCTACTATTGATTTAAAAATATCAGCTCTTACGGACTTTTTATTTAATTTCTCTGTCCTTATTAAAGCTTCCTTTATAAAATAAGAAGCACTCTCAGTAGTTTGGTCTATGCTATTGTAAATATTTTTAATATCTTCCCTAACTTGATTCGAATCTCTCTTGCCAGTAACATTTAATATCTCATGAATTATTCCCTTATATTCATCTGTCTCCAACATCTCATTCAAAATATTATTAAAAAGATTAAAACTCTCTCTTTCTTCCATGATTGTAAAGCTTTGGTCAATATCTAAAAAATATGAATTTTCCTTTACAATTTTTCCACAAAAGCTATCTATCGTAGAAATATTTGGATCATTTAAATCACCTGAAAGTTCTAAAAGTTTTTCATCCTTTGAATTTTCTACAAGTTCTCTGACCCTTTGCTTCATCTCACTTGCAGCTTTCTTTGTAAAAGTTATGGCAACTACAGAATTAACTTCTCCCCTATCTCCGAAGTCTCCATTTTTTAGCAAATTGACATATCTCCTTGTTAAAACCTCCGTTTTTCCAGTTCCAGCTCCGGCATTTATAGCAAGATTTTTGTCAATTGTCTCTATCGCTTTTAATTGTTCATCTCTAAGCTTCATATAAATCACCTGTACTTACAAATGTTTTTAAATTCACAAAAATAACAATTATTTTTATTCTTTGCTCCTTCAAAAAATCTCTCTTCTTCAATATAAGCTAAGTTTTCAGAAACTATTTCTTTTAACCTGTCTTCCATTGGCTTTAAGTAGGAAGTATCAAATTTTCCTTCTACAAAATAGTTGTAAAAGTCATAAATTTTAGGACTTGAAACAGTAATGTATCTACAGGCTTTGGCATTTTTTATTAATCCATAAACTGGAAATTGTAAACTTTCACCTTTTTTGTCAAAATCTTCAAACTTTTTTACACCAGAGGTCCCAAGTTTATAGTCTACAAGGTAAATATTTCCATAATTGTCCTCATCAACCCTATCGATACTTCCGGTGAAAGTTACATCTTTTCCACATATTTTTAAACTTTTCACAAAATTCTCTTCAAATGAAATTGGTTTTAGTCCATTTTCTTTTAAATAATTCAAATCCAATTCAATAGTTCTATCTATCAAGTCAACATATCTTTTAACCATATCAATATTATTAGAATTGATTGTGTAATCTTGAATCATTAGCTCTTTTTTTAATATCTCTTCAATTAAATTATTTTTCTTTATGGACTCATTTAAATTAATTTTATATTCTTCATAAATCACCCTCAAAGTCTCATGTACTGCCGAACCAATTTTTAAAATATCTGTCTTTGGTTCAAAATAATCTTCTAACTTTAAAACGTATTTATAAAAATATTTAATTGGACAAGCTATATATGTTTCAAGTCTTGAAACTGAAAATAAATTATTTTCTTTTTTATCAAATAGTCCAAATGGGATTGTCTCTAAAATATCTTCAAAATCTGTATTTTTTTCAAAACTACTTAAATACTTTAACCTACCTTCTTTAGAGATTACTTGTGAAGGATTTGGTCTAATAAATTCTTTTATTCCGTAATTTTCTTCTTCTATCTCTTCTGTTATAAATTTTATAAATGGAGAAACTAAATTTTCACCACTGCTGGAATAACTTAAATATATTTTTTTAGTCTTTTCATCAAAGATATTCATAAAGTTTTGAAGCTCAAAGTAATAGTTTTCTCGATTATTTAAAATATCTAATCCTATAGACTTATAATCTGTTATTGAATTTTCATTAAAATAATAATTAGTAGCTTTTCTAAGGGGATAATTATTGTCATCAAAACCAATAAAATAAAGATTATCATAGCTCAATAGGTTAAACATATTAAAAGAAGTAAGTTCAATATTATAATCAACTTCACATTTTAATCTCGTTTTAAAATCTTTAAGTATACTCTTTAAAATATTTACAAATCTATCAAAGTGGAGACTTTCTATAATTTCTTTAAATCTATCATTTAAAATGATTAAAAACTCATAAAAATCAGATTCTATTTCATCTTCTAATATCTTTTCAAAATCCAAATAGGATTTTAAAACTTCCAAAATAAAGTTCATAAGAACAGTGTTATTATCAATTTCTAAAACATTGTCCTTTAAAATCAAAATTTTTTCTTTTAAAATTGGAAAATCTTCAGCAGACATGAATTCTTCAAATTGTAAAACTTCATCAAGGGTGTCAAAATTATTTTCAGTTATTATTTTTTCAAACTCAAGTGACTGTGTTGTATCTTCAAATATGAGAGGATTTTTATAGTTTTTAATAAGATATTCTGATATATTTAAATCTAAACTCATTAAATTCCAAAGATGTTTCCCAATCTCTTTGTCTATAAGTTTAATATTTTCATTTACTCCAAGCTGTAATGAAACTTCATCAAAGACTTTTCGTATTTGTTCAATTTTCTTCGCATCTCTAACAATTACGCAAGAGCTCAAGTTAGGATTTTCGATGAAGTCCTTTTTTACTTCTATAGAAAGTCTTTCTAACTCTAAGATTTCGTCTTCTGTTCGTATAATCTTTGTATCAAAATTCCACTCTTTTAACTCTAAGTCTAAATCGAGTTCATTGAAGTTTAATACTTTTAGTTTTTCTTCTACCTGATTTGAAAAGCAATTAGAATTATTTAAAGAATTTAAATAAAAAATATCTATATCTATATCTTCATTTTGGAGTTTTTTTAAAATCTCTAATTCCAAAGGAGTAAATTTGACAAATCCTCCAATCATAACTTTTGATATTCTTTCTTTATTCCTAAATTCTTTTAAAAATCTTTCAATTTTTTTAAACTTGTTAAGAAAACCTTGTTCTCTAATATAGCTGTTATATTTTTTTAGAAGTTCATAAATAGCTAAGTAAGATTTTTTATCATGAAATTTACTAAAAAATATTTCTTCATCCAAATTTGATTCATATATTATATTATTAAACCTGTTTACAATTGAAACAAAGCTATCACAGTTGAAAAAAATATTGTCTTCAATCTTATCTTCTTTTATGCAATCTTCTAAAGCCTTTTCAAATAAAATTGCAGAGTAATATTCCTTATATTCGTCCTCTTTGTCAATATAGTTCATATTGACTAAGTCATCAAATGTAAATATCTTGAGTCCTAAGATAACTTCAAACTCATTTGATAGATCTTCCATAAATTTATTTATTAGACTTTGACTGGGTAATACCACTATAAAGTCTTGTCTTTTTTCTTTTATAAATTCTCTTACTTTATCTTTTAAATCTTCATAAGCTCTACTTTTGTTTCGATATTTTATAATATTATGCATCTTTTTTATCCATATTTATAAAGGCATATCTACATGCACCAATTATTCCTGCGTTATTTAGGAATTTACCTATTATTATTTTCATGTCCCCTGGTCTGTTACAGATTTTTATATATTCTTCCATTACATTATCTAACCAATATTTAGAAGTTTCGCTAAAACCTCCCCCGATAATAACAGCTTGAGGGTCAAAAATATTTTTTATTGTTGACAAGTATATTGCTAAGTCCGTATATAATTTTTTTAGAGCCTTTTTTGCATTGTCATCTTGATGAAGTATAGAAATTATTTCTGGACCGTTTAGATCTTTACCTGTCAATTCTTTGTAGTTTATACTAAGTGATGAACCTGCAATATACTTTTCGGCACATCCCTTTTGTCCACATCCACAAAGTCTTCCATTAGGATACATTATAATATGACCAAGCTCTGCCCCTTGATAGGTAGAACCTTCTAAAAAACCAGTCCCACTGTCATACACAGCTCCTCCAAGACCTGTTCCCATGGTTAGCATGACAAATTTATCATAATCCTTAGCGCTTCCTATCCACTTTTCAGCTAAAGCTGCCATATTTGCATCATTTGCCACATAAACTGGAATATTAATAACTCTCTCCAAACTCTCTTTTAAATGAAATCCCCAAAATCCTTTTATATTTGGTGAAACCAATATTTTGCCCTGTTCTGTGTCAATAAATCCAGCTACGGAAATTCCGATTGCCATTAATTTTTCATCTTTAAATTCTTTTATTCCTTCTATTATAGTTCCAAGTATATCTTCTCTTTCTAATTTTGTAGATTTCTTTGTTATTTTTAAAAGTTCTCCCTTTTCGTTCATCAATCCAAAATTTATCTTTGTTCCACCAATGTCAATTCCCAAAACTTTTTTCATATTAATCCCTTCCTATCATCTCTCTTAAAATAGAATTTACTGGAATGTATTCTTCATCTTCTATATCTACAAAATATTTTAGAAAAGCTTTTAATTCTTTTATGGTCTTATAATTTTCAGGGCTGTATTCATATTTTTCGAATAGCTCAAATACATATTTTTTCAATATGGCTAATTCGTATATTAGGGAAGAATCCAGTGTTATATCTGCCAAATCTTGATATGGGAAAACATATATCTCTTCTCCCGCTCTAACTTTGTGCCAAGTCGAAAGTGTTTTATCAGCAGAGTTTCCTCTAAAATTATAATCTCTAACCATTCTCCTGATAAGTCGTACCATGGATGAAGAAATTCTGTTGTGACTGTCTAAGTTAAGCGGTGTCAATGCTGAAATATATACCTTATACTTATTCTTTTCTGGTACCATCTTTGTAAGTTCTGGATTTAGGCAATGAAGCCCTTCAATTATAATAATACTATCTGAATCTAATTTAGTTTCATTTTTTTCAAAACTTCTTGTTCCCGTTACAAAATCAAAATGAGGCAGATTAATTGACTTACCTTCAATTAATGACATCAAATCTCTATTAAAGAGTTCAAGATCAATTGCATTTAAAGCTTCATAATCTGGTTCCCCATTTTCGTCAAGAGGAGTATCTTTTCTTTCAACAAAGTAATCATCTGTTGAAATCAAAATAGTTTTTTTACCTCTAACCCCAAGTTGAACCTTCAATCTATACGCTAAAGAAGTTTTTCCTGAAGAAGATGGACCTGCAATTTGTACAAGATTCACATCTTGGTCATTAACTATATTATCAGCTACATTAGATATCTGGTTTTCAAAATAGGCTTCTGCCATATCGATAATATATTTACTTTTACCTGACAGTATATAATTATTTAATTGTCCGACATCTCGAATGTCCAAAAGTTTTGTCCATCTATTAGAAGCTAAAAAAACTTTCGATAGAAGTTTTTGTTCTTTAAAGTCTATCAACTCTCCATTGGTCGAAGCAGTTGAAGTGGTTATTACAATACCTGGATAGTAGGCTTTAATATCAAAATTTAAAATACATCCTGTTGAAGGTGCTAAGTAACCAAAAAACTTAAACACATTTCCATCAACAACATTGTAATCAATACTTTCAAGATCTAACTTCTCAAAAAGATTATATTTTTCATCATAACCAGATTCTTTAAAAAGTTTTAATACTTCTTTTTTGCTTCCAGTCTTTCTAAATATTGGATAATCTTTTTTTATAATTTCTTCCATTTTTTTAGATATGTTTTCTATTTCTGAGTGAAAAAATGGTTCTCTATCTTCCCATTCACAATAAAGATAATCTCCAATTGTATGTTCTACTCTTATTCTTTTATCGGGATAAATCTTCTTGCAAGCTAAAATAAACACAAGGGTTAAAGTTCTCTCGAGTATATTTTCACTTTCTGAAGCATACCCATCAAAAAACTTTACAATATCTCCTTCATTTAAACTTTCAAACAAATTAAAATACATATTATTCACAATAGCACTAACTATTTTTTTATTAGGATAAAGCTTTTTTGCAAGTTCTATTGCAGTTAATTTGTCTTCAATATCAATTTCTTTACTATCTATATAAACTCTCATAGTCCTCCCCAAATAAATCTTTTGCTACCTTGGAAAAATCTTTAGGTAGTTTCGATATAAATGTCTTTCCATTTAAATAGCTTAATTCTCCATCAAATCCATTTAAAATAATTTTATAAGCATGAAGTAACTGCCTATTGACTCCATATTTATTCCTAAAAGTTCTATTCGTTTCAAAATCTCCATATTTTCCATCACCAATAATAGGATGTCTTATTGATTTTAAGTGACTTCTTATCTGATGTGTTCGTCCAGTTATAAGATTTACTTCAACCAGAGAAAAACCTTTTTCATATTTTAAATTTTTAAAATCAGAAACAGATTCTTTTCCTTCCTTTGTTACAACAGTTCTATTGTTAATTCTTTCAAGATTAACTTCAACTTTTTTATCCTTTAAATTTCCCTTAGCAATGGTTAAATAATATTTTTCCACATGACCACTCGCCACTGCCTTGTTCATATTATTTAAAGAATATTTGTTTTTACAACCGATTATAATTCCAGAAGTGTTTCTATCCAATCTGTTTGAAATAGCTGGTATAAAAGATTTCTCAATCCTTGGAACATAATCTTCTTTTTGAATTAGATAACTTATCATTTCGTCAACTAAATTCTTTCCATAATCTTCATTTGAAGCTGCATGGCTTAGTTTGCCAGCTGGTTTATTCATTAAGATTATATTTTTATCTTCGTAGATAATATCTAAATTATTTTCCAAAATTAGACTCTTCTTGTCTTCTTCATATTTAGATAAAACTTCTTCATATATATAAAACTGAATCTTATCCCCTTCTAAAATAATATCCTCTGGCTTTGTCCTCTTTTTATTTAATTTTATTTTCTTTTGCCTAATATACTTTTGTATAAGGGATTTAGGTGCTTTTGGTAAATATTTATTCAAAAAACGATCCATCCTTTGATTAGTATCGTTTTTCCCCACTGTAATTTCTCTCATATTTCATCCTTTGTGTTATAATAGTACTAACTAAATTATACATTGAATAGAAAGTTAATTAAAGGAGAGCCATGAGAAGATTTATTAATTTCATTAAAGATACACTTTACGATTTAAATCATTTTGTTTTTACTCTGCTAATTATTGTAGCAGTTGTATTTATTCTTCAAAATAGAATAAGATTTATGTTTTCAAGAGACTACAGTAAGCTTGGAGGAAATGAAGTGAAGGCTGCTGAAAATGTAGAAAGACACTCTGTTTATAGTTCTGATAGCATTCCAGATATAGATATATCCATACTCCTTCCTGAGGGAAGTTCGCCAGAAGATGTTGGAAGAATTTTGAATGAATCGAATGTAATTGAAGATGTTGAAGACTTTTTAAATATAATAAATACCTACAAGTTACAAGATAAAATTAAGTACGGTGACTACGAAATAAAAAAGGGTTCAACATTAGAAGAAGTTGTAAATCAAATTACAAATAATGCCCTTGACGAAACTAAGTCAAATTAAAAAGAGCCCTTATGGGCTCTTTTATGGTTTGTTTACATATGTATCAATCAATGATTTTTGTGAGACATCTGAAAACACAAGATTATTTTTAAGATTTTTTAAAATTTCTATGTTTTTTGAGTGAAAAACCGCATAGTTTTTATCTGTGAATACAACTTCAAAAATCAGATTTTTTAACCTGACAGAATGAAGTTCTATATAATAAGCTTCAACATTCTCGTAATTTTTTATTTCCAACATAGCTTGTAGAGACTTATCTTTTTCACAATAATAATTATCCCTCTTGTTAAAATTACATTTTTGTTTTCTTCCTTTAGATAAATTACCCATGTCATTATAATGTTTTGCCAGTACATTGTAATAATGATAATTGTAAAGCCCCTTTTCAATTGAATCAACGGGGCAGAAGGGTCTCATGGATAATTTTTCTACAAGTTTTGCATTCTCATCTAAAAAACTTCTCTTGTCTAACTTTCCCTCATCAAGTTTTCTTATTAAATTGTCTCTTTCCTTTAAAAAATTTTCAATATTTTCTTTTTCTGTTGCCATTTGTATCCTTTTAAAAAAGGCATACTTGCATATGCCTTTCTTAATCTCTATTATTTTAATTATTATAGTGAAAGTTCAATGCTATTTTCTAACATTGTGCTTGGAAGTTCTTCTTTTTCTTTATTAAGTCCAATGTAGAACTCAACTTCAAATTCTTCTGAAATCTTTGTTAATTCTTCAGAAAGTTGTTTTAATTCTTCTACACTTATCTCCACAATATCATAAATACCATCTACATATATTTTTTTAATATCGTAATCTCTTGATATAATTCCTGATAAAAATCCATAGAATCCATTTACAGAGTTTATATGATATTTATTTGCATTAATAAGTCTTACTTGATGATCAAGTGAATAGATATGTGAATCATCAGTATCAATAAAAACTATGTTACCGTTTCCTGAAGCCTTTTCTTTATTTGCTTCATCAATTAACCATTTAGTCTTTCCACTTCCTGAAGGACCTATTACAAATTTAACCATTTAACCACAACCTTTCTTTAAGTTACTGTTGTTATTATTGTACTATTTAAATGGATTTTCATCAAGTGCAGTATAAAAATCTCCTTGACTATATCCATTTTCTAACATTTCTTTTTCAATAGCTTCTTTAATTAACCACCAAGATGTATTCCAATTACAGAAAACAGTTTCCTCTTTGGGCATTCTTCCAACAAGTCTTTGAACAGCTATATCAGGTTTTAAATGCCTCAAAAATAAAATAACTATTCTCTTGTACTCTTCAAGGCTAATTAATTCAATTTCCTTTTTTTCATACATCTCACTAAGCTTAGTGTTTTTTGGAATATATAGACTGTGTATCTTTACTTCATCTACCCCGAGTACGTTAATAAGTTTTGCTGTCTCTATAAAATCCAAATCATCATCCCATGGCAGCCCCAGAATCACATGAGTACAAATTTTAAACCCACTTTGTTTTATCCTTATGCACGCATCTATAAATTCAGAAATTCCGTGACCTCTATTTAACTTTTCCAAGCTATGATAATTTACAGTCTGTAACCCCAGTTCAAAAACTATTTCAAGTCCTGTGTCTTTTGAAAATTTTGTTAAAAAATCTAAATGTTCTCTATATATACAGTCGGGTCTTGTGGAAATATAAATTCCTACAATATTATCCATTTGACAACTTTTTATACATCTTTTAAACACATCAAGAGGCATATAAGTATTTGAAAAGTTTTGAAAATAGGCTAAAAATAATTTAGCCCCATATCTTTTTCCAATATAGTCCATGTTTGATTTTAGTTGGTTCTTAACCGACATCTTCTCACATAAATTTTCAAAAGATCCACCTGATTCGCCACAGAAAATACATCCACCATAAGCTACAGTACCGTCTCTATTGGGGCAAGTCAAATCCAGTTTAATTGGAAGTTTATAAACCTTTTGACCATATTTCTCTCTAAGATAATCACTGTATGCCCTATAGGGAAGATTAGTCATTTAGTTCTTCTTTCACAAAATCCAAAACATTCTTTACATGATCTTTAACCTTTACTTTCCTATATTCTTTAACAAGAACTCCCTCTTTGTTGAAAATAAAAGTTGATCTTTCTACGCCCATATACTCTTTCCCATACATTTTCTTTTTCTTCCATACATCAAAAGCCTTTATAAGTTCAAGTTCTTCATCAGACAAAAGTTCAATCTCAAGATTGTGATCTTTTGTGAATTTATCATGGGACTTTTGTGAATCCTTTGAAATTCCATATATTTTAGTATTAAGTTTTTCAAACTCATTTTTATTTTCAGTAAATTCTATTGCTTCTGTTGTGCATCCCTTTGTATTGTCTTTAGGATAAAAATATATAACTAAATTTTTGCCTTCATTTGCTTTAGCAAAATCATCACCCATTAAATCTTTTAAGTTTTTCATACTCTCCTCCATATATCTTTCTTAGTTCTAATTCTACACCATCGAAATTATTATCAAATTCAGTAACGAAATCTGAAGATAACTTTAATTCATTAGAACCATTTAACATACTTATACCCAATTTAGAATTTGTTATCATCGATAAGTCATTGTTATCGTCACCAAAAGATATTACATTTTCCCAAGTCTTTCCTTTTTGTTTGAGTACTTTTCCTATTCCTTCTCCCTTAGTTGCATTTTTGTTTAAAAATTCTGTCATCTTATGCTCTTCACTAAAAGCATATATTGTATGACTGGTTATATCTAATTTTAAACTTCCAATTGCGCTACATATTTTTTCAATATTTTTATTTGAATCTAAAAATACTACCGATAAAATGGAATCAAATAAATATATCGAAGCCTCGGACATATAAAGAATTTCTCTTGAACTCCTTACTGAATTAAAAAAATCTTCCCTTTTCTTATTATCATCTATGATTAAACTATACTTATTGTTTTTATCATAAACATGAAGATATGGCAGGATATTTAAATTTTGACTCACTTTATAAATCTTTTCAAAAAACTTTTTTTCTATGGGCAATTTAAAAAGAATTTTTTTAGTAAGATTATCCATAGCTATAGCTCCATTATTCGCAACAATTGTATAAGGAAAATTGAATTCTTTTAAAAATTCTTCCGACTTTTCTATGGAACGTCCTGTTGCTATGATAATTTCACAACCAGCAAATTGTAATTTTCTTATAACTCCTATTGTGTTTTTTTGAATTAATTTTTCATCATTTAAAAGCGTTCCATCCAAATCAAAACAAATAGTATTATAATTTTTTAAAACTTCATCTTTAATAACCATTTTAAATCCTTACTAAGTAAAAAAGCCCTGGTAATACCAAGGCTTTAGTCTATTCTTCATCCATGTCTTCAAGTTCACCATCAAAGAAAATTCTTGAAAATTCTTCTACGACTTCATTATATTCTTCTTCGGTCTCAATTTTATCTAAAGTAGCATCTCCACCGATAGTACCTGTCTGTGAATCTGGCGTAAGTCTATACAAAAGCACTTCTCTATCTTCACAAGTTACAAGTGCAATATAATTTTGTTTTTGACTTTCTAAATAGAAATCTCCTATAATTTCACATTCAAGATCAGTGCCATCTTCTAAATTAAGTTCAACGATTGTTACCTCTTCATCACATCCACATTCTTCATCGTGGTTATGACAACCACATTCACATTCATGATTATGATCACAATTATGTTCTAAATTATTATCTTCCTTCATACTTCCTCCTATGATAATTTTTTTATTAAATATTGTAGAAACTCATATGTTCTCTTAGTTGACTCAATATCCAATTTCTCGTCAGGAGTGTGGACATTATAAATATTTGGTCCAATTGAAATAGGATCAACCTTTGGATATTTATCTTTAAAAATAGCACATTCAAGTCCAGCATGTATCACGGAAACTTCAAGTTCCTTTCCATAGAATTCTCTATATGAATTTACAGCTATATCTCTAAGTTCTGAATTTTCTTTAAATTCCCAAGCCTTATATCCATTTGATTGTTCAATTTTTCCATCTGTATCTGAAACAATTTTCTTTAATTCATCTATTATTTCATCTCTTTTTGATTCTTTTGAACTTCTCACAGATATCTTAAAGTGAACAACATCTTCTTTTGTTTCTACAATTGCAAGATTTAGAGAAGATTCAACAATATCACTATAATCTCCACTCATGTAGCTCTTAACTCCATGAGGAAAATCTACTAAAGCTTTGATTAATCTTTCAGTTAAATCTTTAGAAAATACATTTTCTTCTGAATTTGAAACTTTTTCCAATTTTACTTCAATATTTTCTTCTATTTTTTTAAATTCATTTAAATCTTCTTCAAAAACATTATCTTCAATTTCTTTATCAGATAAAAAAGTCACTTCAAATTCTCTTGGAATTGCATTGTGTTTAGTTCCACCAGAAAGATTAATTATATTCATCTCTGTTGAATTACTAATTGTATTTAAAATTTGCCCACCTGTTTTAATTGCATTTAAAAGTGGTTTATGAATACTCATTCCTGAGTGTCCACCCTTTAAGTTGTGAACAATAAGTTTGTATACATATCCTTTTTTATCTTCTCTTTGAATATCATAATCTATGTCCACATCTGTACCACCAGCACATCCAGAAATAAGAACTCCCTCTTCTTCAGAGTCAATATTTATAAGATATTTTCCTTTTAAAATTCCAGGCTTATAGTTGGATGCACCAACAAGTCCAGTTTCTTCAGTTGCAGTGGCTACAAATTCAATTCTTGGACTTTTTAAATTTTCATCAGATAACAATGAAAGAGCCATCGCTATTGCAATACCATTATCTGCGCCCAAAGTAGTCTTGTTTGCTCTTAAAAAGTTTCCATCATAGATTAATTCAATAGGATCTTCACAGAAGTTATGATTTGAGTCTTTTGTCTTTTCACAAACCATGTCTATATGACCCTGTAAAATTATCCCAGGTTTATCTTCATAACCTTTTGACGCTTCTTTAATTATAGTCACATTTTTATAATCATCAACTATAGCTTCGTATCCCTTCTCTTTTGCAAAATTTAAAAGGTAATCTGCTATCTTTTCTTCATGAAATGAACATCTTGGTATCTTTGAAATCTCTTCAAAATATTTAAAAACTTGATCTTTGGACATGTTTCCTCCTAATAAAACTTTTCTACTTTATATTCTTCTTTTAAATCAACAGCTTTGTTTAAATAAAGTTCTTGTTGTTTCAGTGCGAGTAACTGTCCTTTGATTTGTCCAATAACTTCTTCAAAACGTTTAGTTGATGGAGCAAATTTATCATTTACCTTGATTATATGATATCCGAATTGAGTCTTTACTGGTTCAGATAATTCGTCAATGTCTAAGTCAAATGCAGCATTTTCAAATTCTTTAACCATTTGTCCTCTTCCAAATCTTCCAAGTGAACCGCCATTTTTCCCTGATGGACAATTTGAATTTTCTATTGCTGATTCTTCAAATGATTTACCATCAATTATCTCTTGTCTAATTTCTTTTGCCTTTTGTTCATCATCAACTAATATATGAGATGCTGATATCTCTTCAGGTGTCTTAAAATGTTCCTGATGAGAGTCATAATATTCTTTTACATCTTCATCTGTAACTTTAGCTTCACTAAGGATTTTATTTACTGCATAGTTTTTAAGAGCAGACTCTATTAAAACTTCAAGTTCTTTCTTGAAAGCCTCTTCTTGTTCAAATCCATTCTTAATTGCATCTAAATAGAAGAGTTCTTGATTTATAAGTTCGTCACAAACCCTTTGAATTCCATCTTCTGAGTGAAATTGTTCGCCTTGTGGTCCCATTGAATTGATAAAATCAATAACTTCTTTTGCTGTAATATCTCTACCATTTACATTTGCTAAAACTTTATTTCCTTCCAATATTATCCTCCTTAATTTTTATTCCATCTTTAAAAAATTCTATTTTATTTTCTTTTAAAAGTCTACCTACTGCTTTTTTGAAAGCAGACTTTGACATGCAAAACATATCTTGAATATCATCAGGATCTGATTTGTCATTATAAGGTAAAAATCCTTCATAATCCTCTAATACATCAAATATTAATTCAGCATCCTTGTCAAGTTCCAAATGACCTCTTTCTCTTTGAGAAAGATTTAATCTACCATCACTCTTTACAGACGAAACCCTTACTCTTATAGGCTCACCAACTGCAACTACTCCTCTTTTTTGATCCTTTGGGAGAAGCGCTTCATATATATTGTCTATTGCAACAAAAGCTCCAATATCATCAACTATGTTATAAACAACTCCAGAAACTTTGTCGTTCTCTTTATATTTTGAGTCAGTTCTCAAATAATCTCTAATTTTCATAGTTGAGCAAAGTCTGCCTGTTTTATCAATATAAAGAGCTACTAAATAACTTCTTCCTCTATCCAGTTTACATATTTGTTCTTTAAAAGGTAAGAATAGCTCTTTTTCTAATCCCCAGTCTAAAAAAGCTCCAATTTTTGTAATTTCTCTAACTTCTAAATGAGCAATTTTTCCCAAGGTTATCTTAGGCATAATCTTTGTTGCAAGAACTTTTCCTCTACTGTCGTTATAAAGGAATACCTTTATAATATCCCCATTTTTTTCATTTTCAATCTCTTCGATTGGAAGCAGAACTTTTTCGCCTTCAGCATCTTTTAATAATGCCCCAGCTTTAATTATTTTATCAACTTTAAGTTCTTGAACTTCTCCTAAATTTATCATAAAACACCTCTTTTTTAATTATAACATACACCCTACTTAAACACATGAACAAGTTAAATGAAAAAGGGAAGCAAATGCTCCCCCAATATTATTCATTATGTTTTTCGTAAAACTCTTTTTTTATTCTTTCCCCAGTTCTTGTAGCAGCAATACCTCCAAGTGCTGTTTCTTTAAGTCTAAAACTCATTGATTCTCCAACGTCATTTAGAGCCTGACATACCTCTTCAAATGGCACAAGAGATTTAATTCCTGCCATTGCAAGATCTGCTGACAATATGGCGTTAATTGCTCCTGAGGCATTTCTAAAAGTACAAGGATATTCTACAAGTCCTGCAACAGGATCACAAACAAGTCCAAGTATGTTTACAATTGCAATTGAAGCTGCGTTTAATGACTCTTCTAAACTTCCATCTTTCAAATACACAAGTGCCGATGAAGCCATAGCTGCTGCAGAACCACATTCTGCTTGGCATCCTCCTTCCGCTCCTGAAAAGTTTGCAAATCTTCCTATGATTTTCCCAACTCCAACTGCTGTAAGAAGTGCTTCTATTAATTTTTCATCAGTTACATCAGGTTCTTCCATTCTATATCTTGCTATTACTGCAGGTATAATCCCAGAAGATCCAGCTGTTGGTGAAGCAACTATCCTTCCCATTGATGAACTTAATTCAAGGGTAGAAAAAGCCATAGCCATAGTTCTTACATTTTTTTCTCCTAAAAATGAATTGCCTTTTCGAGCATATTCATTAGCCTGTTTTGCATATCCATCTATTAGTCCAAATCCTGTTTTGCTATCTTTGTCAAGATATGTATTTGCAGAATTTTTCATAACTTCTATCATTTCAGAGAGCTTTTTATAAATTTCTTCTTTTGAATCATTTGAAACTTCTAATTCGTCTTCAAGAACTATCTCCCAAAGATATGTATTATTCTCTTCGCAATATTTTAAAAGTTCATCTGTAAAATAAATCATATTTAGAACCCTTTCTGTAAATGCTTAACGAAAGTAATACTTTCATTTTTTCTAATTTCTTCAACGGTACCTTCATCTAAATCCTTATCAAGTTCAACTACAAGAGTTACTTCATCAACCTCTTTAGTAGTTTGAAGACTTTCGATATTGTAGTCATTTTCTGCTAAATGTGAAGATATAAAAGCTATAATTCCCTTCTTATCCACATACCTTACTATAAGTAATGGATATTTACTTGTAAAGTTAAGAGGAATACCATTCATTTCAATAATTCTAATATTTCCTCCTCCAATTGAAGAACCTGTTATAGTAGTTACTTTTCCATCAGGATAGGTCATTTCAATTTTCACAGTATTTGGATGCACATCACCAAGATCCGCTTTTTCAAAATGATACTCAAGTCCCACTTTCTTTGCAATTTTAAAAGAATCTCTAATCCTTTCATCATCTGGATCCATCATCATGGCACCAGCAAGAAGAGCTCTGTCTGTACCATGACCCATATATGTCTCTGCAAATGAACCGTGTAATATAAAATTAATTTTATTAAATCCACCACCTGCAACTATTCTTGCAGTTTTAGAAATTCTACAAGCTCCCGCTGTATGAGAACTTGAAGGACCTATCATGATAGGTCCTAAAATATCAAAAAGATTATATGAACTCATTTTACCTCCTAATTTTTTTGAGCTTCATAAGTAAAGCCTTCACCAACAACTTCATTTACTATATTCATAGTGACAAATGCTTTAGGATCAATTTGACTTACATGATTTTTAATTTGAAAATACTGTCTTCTTGTAACAACAGTTTGAACTATTTCTTTAGGTGCTTGTGAATATCCTCCCTTTGCACTATAAATTGTAGTTCCTCTTGTAACGTTCTTAATTATATAGTTATTAATTTCTTCAGGTTTGTTTGAAATTATATACATACTTATCCTGGTGCTAAATCCAGTTATAAAGTAGTCAATTGATAGCGAATTTAAAACTACCGCCAAAGCAGCGTAAAGCCCTTGTTCAGTCCCAATAGCAAAGAAACCAAAGAGTACTACAAGACCATCACAAATAAGTAAAGCCTTGCTTATCTCCATATGTGTGTATTTGTTTATTATACTTGCTAAAATATCTGTACCACCTGTTGTACAGTTTTGAGATATTACAATGGCCATACCACCTCCAGATATAACAACACCAACAATTATACTCAAAAGAACATTTGATGTTAGCGGTTCTGATAAAGGTACAAAGTTTTCTAAAAATGTAATCGCATTAGAAATAAACATTGCTGAATATATGGTGTAACCCACATATTCTTTTCCCAAAAAAATAAATGACAGTATGAAAAGTATAATGTTTAATCCAGTCATCACGTAACCTACTTGTAGCTTTGGAAATACATACTGTAAAGCAATTGCAAATCCACTTACGCCCCCCATCGGAATATTGTAGTCCATTATAAATAAATAGACTCCCAGTGCTACCAAAGCTGACCCTAAGGTTACAATTAAAAATTTCTTCATGTTTTTTTTCGTAAAAAATTTCTTCATGAAATGATTATATCATGTATTATAAAAATTTCACGAATTATTTTTAAAAATCCAAAACTTTGTAGCTTTTATCTCCTTTTACTCTTTATTGAGCAAAACAATTTTGACAATGAAAAAGAGCAATAAATAAAATTTAATTGCTCCCTATCTTAATCCTACAGATATTTTTAACGCATCATCTAACTTGTTCATGAAAGTATTATCGAATGAACCTATCTTTTCTCTTAATCTTTTTTTATCAATGGTCCTCAGTTGTTCTAATAGTACCACTGAATTTTTTGGCAATCCATATTCATCTGCTGCTATTCCTATATGTGTCGGTAATTTTGCTTTATGTAATTGAGATGTTATGGCGGCGATTATAATGGTAGGGCTATATTTATTTCCTATGTCATTTTGAACTACCACTACCGGCCTAACGCCACCTTGCTCTGAACCGACTACAGGACTGAGGTCAGCGAAGAATATATCTCCTCTTTTAATTTTCATCTATAAACCTCTTGTCTATCATATTCATTTAATTATATACAAAATTAAATCTATAAGTCAATTTTCATCTTCTCTAAGTAATCAACAATTTTAACTACTTTCCCATCTCTATAATACACTCTTGGAATTCTCAAAGATATTCTACATAAAATATCATAGGTTATAGTATTTGCTAACTTTGCCAAATCTTCTAAAGGTATCACATCTTTATCCTTTTCTCCAAAAACTAAAACCTCATCTCCGATTTTCACATCATCTATATGGGTCACATCTAACATTGTCTGATCCATGCACACCTTTCCAATGACCTTTGCTCTTTTCCCGTTTACAATCATATATCCCTTGTTATTAAGTTCTGTAGGATATCCATCTGCATAACCCAAGGTTACCGCAGCTACCTTTGTAACTTTATCAGTTTTATAAGTTCTGTTGTAACCAATGCATTCTCCAGGTTGAAATGTTTTTACAGAAGCTACTGAAGTGTAAAAAGAAACAACTGGTTTTAAATCTACAACATTACATTCCTTAACAACATTTGAGCCATAATATCCATAAAGACCAATACCGCATCTTATCATGTCTAAATAGTATCCTTGAAGTATTGCTCCTGCATCATTAGCTATGTGTTTTAGCGGTATAGTTATACCTTCTTGGTCTAAGAACATTATAAATTCCATAAATTTTTGGTATTGCATCTGTGTATATGAAAAATCTTCGCCATCAGCATCTGATAGATGTGAATATATCCCTTTTATTCTCACATTTGAAAGTGAATTTATCTTTTTTATTTCTCTAATAGATTCGTCAATGTTTTTTTCATCTATTAAAAATCCAAGTCTTCCCATACCAGTATCAATTTTAATATGTACATCTACAACTGCATTTAAAGACTTAGCTGCTTCGTTGAGTTTATAACATTGGTTATAGTCATAGGCAGTTATATCAATTCTATTTTGAATTACATCTCTAAACATATCGTCCTTTATGTATCCAAGTACGAGGATAGGTAAATAAATTCCAGGTTTTCTAAGTTCCATAGCTTCCGCCATGTTAGCAACGCATAGATAGTCTGCCCCTTCTTTTTCAATTTCTCTTGCTATAGTTATGGACCCCAATCCATATGCATTTGCCTTTACAACTCCAGCTATTTTTGCTGGTTTTGCAATTTCTTGTAGTTTTTTAAAATTATAGACCAATTTGTTTAAATCTATTTTTAAATAATTTTGATATTTTTCCATCTAAGTCTCCCTTAACGCTTTAATTACCATTGGTATTTCATTTAGTATGTCACCAGCTATTATACCATCAGTTCCAAATTTTTGTTCTAAAAAATTTCCACAGAGTCCATGAATATAAACTCCAAGGCATGCTGCTTGAAGTTTTTCATAACCTTGTCCAAGTAGCGAAGTTATAATTCCTGTAAGTACATCTCCTGACCCAGCAGTTGCAAGTCCACTTGTACCACTCTTGTTGACATAAATTTCATTTCCATCAGTAACAATCGTGTTTGAACCCTTTAAAACTAAAATAACTGAATGTTGTTTAGCAAATGACTTTGCAAGAAATTCCCTGTTTGAGCTTATTTGTGATAAAGGTACATTTAAAAGTCTTGAAAATTCGCCTTCGTGGGGAGTTAGTATCAAATTTTTGTTTTGACTTAAAATCGATAGGTCTTCAGAAATTGTATTTAGTCCATCTGCATCTATAACAATTGGTTTAAAAAAAGTTTTTAAAATATGTTCCAATGTTTTTAAGTTCATAACATTTCTAAGACCAGGCCCTACACCTAAAGCATCTAAATTGTCATAAAAGTTATTTAAGGAGTTGAAGTCTTCAAAGTCAATCATTTTTATTATATTTTCTATGCACTTTATCTGCATTATTTCATATATTTCTTCACATACTCCAGTATATACAAGACCTGAACCGCTACGTAGAGCTGCCATAGAAGATAAGTATACAGAACCTACCATTCCCTTAGAGCCAGCTATTATACCAACTTTCCCAAAACTTCCCTTATGACCTTTGCGATCTCTCTCTTTGAGACTAAAAGGCGGATTTATATTAAAGTTCTCTTCTTTACAATTTCCAATTACTATAGCTACTGCATAATCATTTTCATGAGAAATTGAAACTACCGGTTCTTCTTTAAACTTTTCGAACCATAATCTTTCTCCATTTCCTGACAGTTTAATAAAAGGTTCTCCTGAATCATAGTTCAACACTTCTATATCTTTGAATCCGACTTTTCCAATACCAGTTCCTATAGCCTTTGATAGAGCTTCTTTAGCAGCAAATCTTCCTGCAATATAAGTTGGTTTCATTTGTCCCTTGGAATTAAATTGAGTTATTTCATCTTCAGTTAGAATTTTATTTATAAATTTTTCATTCAGAATATCTTCAATTCTTTTTATACTGCAAATATCAATTCCAACTTTCACTACATTACACCCCTACTTTGAGATACTTTTAATAGTCCTATAATTGCATTTGGTTTAAAATCTTTTGTGTATAAGTTTGCTGGAAGGTTTTCTAAATATTCATTTAAAACTAATGAAAGCTTTCGTTGTCCTTCTTTTGTAAAATAATTAATATCCAGATTTTCACAATAAAAGTTTAAAATCTCTGTTAGTATAATATATTTTAGTTCCTGTTTTTTTCTCTTATTTAGATTTACCTCTTCAAAAACTTCATCAACAACACCACTTACACAGTGCACAAGATAGTTTACAAATGAATTATAGATTTCAGGACTCTTTTTTCCTTCCAAATCAAATATAATCATCATTAGAATATTCCATCGGAAGTCTACATTAACATGATTTCTTAAAGAATCTCCAACTTTTCTATTTAGTTTATTTCTATATTCTAATTGGTCAAATTTAAGATTTTCTCCAAACACCATCTTTTTTCTATTAAGTTGATTTATGCGATGAAGAATATCTATTACTCTACTATTAATTGATACACTACTTCCATCTTCACTTCTTTCCATAAGTAAAAAATCAATTACAATATTTGAAATAGATCTTAAGTCAATCAAAACACCTGTCTCTTTTTGCATCTTAAGAACATAGGTGTCATGTAATGCTTTACAAAGAAATGATTTAAGTTGATTTAAAGTGTTCTCCTCATTAAACTCTTCAAGATCTTTAAGTCTTTGATATATTGTGTTAAGTTGACTGTCAACCATTTCCAAATTGTTCTTAATTGAATACATTAAATTTCTTATGAAATCTTCTGTAATCATATAATTAAAATTTTTATATAAAATTCTATGATCTATCTCTCCCCAAAACACATTTACCATAGACTTTATTTGGAGTTCGAAGTATAGTTCTTCTTCTCCATCAATATATTTACCATCAATTTTAAAAATTTCAAAACCATTCTTTTGATACTGTGGTTGAGGATCTTTTAAATTTAAATAAATATATTCATTTTGTGGTGATCTATAATATACTCCATCCTCTGTGTCAGAAAAAATATCTTTTATTTTTAAGAATATTTCCTCTTCTTCAGAAATAAACCTACACTCAATACGAAGTCCTAAAATATCACTTAAAGTATTAAAAACATCCCTGGGGTGACTCATATTGTTGAAGTCAGATATCCTAAGTAATTTTTCTTTAATACTATTGTCAGATTTTATTCTATAGTTCAAATTTAAGAAAAAATCGTTATCACAAAGAATCTCAGTAAAGAATCTATCGCATTCTTCTGCCACCTGATTAATAAAATCTTTCTTTAAATTTACATACTCAACAGCAGAATCAATAAATCTAAACATATCAAGTTTCATATCACACCTACTTTTGCTTCATCTTACCAATAAATTCTTCAAGCTTCTCAAGAAAAACGTCAAATTTTTCATTTTCCATTGACAATTTTTCAATAGGACAAAAATCAGTTTTATCTTTATTAAGAATTTTTTCTACTTCTCTTTCCTTAACAACTTCAATATTATTATCCTTTAGAAGTTCTTTTGCATCTTTAGATATAACAAATGTAAATAACCCCATTAATTTTGACTTTGAATTTAATAAAAGTCTTGAAGCACCCAATCCAATAAATTTATCAATTACATAAACTTCTTCTTCAAAATTTAACCTATAAAATTCATACATGGGTAATATTCCCATCTTGTTAGATTGAAAAACTATTTCTTTATCCTCTTTTAAAACCAAGAGATTTAAATCTCTTTCAATCAACTGTTCTTTCCCATATTCTAAAATATCCATAGTTCCTCCATCTCTTATCATAGCATAAAATTAAAATATATAATATAATACTCTTTGTTAATAACGGAAATCTTAGGAGGCAAAAATGAGTAGTTTAGACAAAAATGTAGTAGAAGCTATTATTGAAATTCCGAGAGGAAGTAGCAACAAATATGAGTTTGATGAAGAAAAAAAATGTTTTAAACTTGATAGATGTTTATTTTCTCCAATGTTCTATCCAGCAGACTATGGCTTTGTACCTGAAACATTAGCTGAAGACGGAGATCCTTTAGATATCTTAGTTCTTATGAAAAATCCAACCTTCCCTGGATGTTTGATTGAATCAAGAATTATAGGAATGTTTAAAATGGCTGATGATAAGGGAAATGATGAAAAGCTAATAGCAGTTCCTGTCAACGACCCAAGATATGATGAAGTTTATTCCCTTGGGCACTTGAGCAGTCATACTGAAAGAGAATTTGAACATTTTTTTAAAGAATATAAAAGACTTGAAAATAAAGAAGTTGAAATTGGTGGATGGTATAATGTAGATGCAGCCTTAGATGCTTTAGAAAAAGCAAGAAAAAGTTACCGCGAAAAAAATAAATAATAATTTAAAAATTACTCTTATCCATATATGCGGATAAGAGTAATTTTATTCTAATGATTCTATTAGTTCTGACCACTGTAAGAAAAGTTCTTCCTTCAAATCTTCTTTTGACTTTATATCATCCACAATCTCTTGAGATTTTACATAGTCATTGTATACTTCTTCCTTTGTCAAAAGATTATGAAGATTTGAAATCTCCTCATCTAATTTTCCAATATCAACTTCAAGCTTCTTTATATTTTTCTTTGCTTTTCTTAGTTCATTTTCAAGTTGTTTTTGTTTTTTTCTGTCCTTTAGTTCCTGAGTCTTATTTATTGTTTGATTATTCTGATTTGTATTTCCCTCTTCAAGTTTTTCTATATAATAATCATAATTGCCCAAATAAATCTTAGTGCCTTTTTCAGTTAGAACTATTATTTTATCTACAACTTGATTTAAAAAATATCTGTCGTGAGATATAATAAGTGCGGTTCCTTCATAATCATTCAAGGCAGATTCTAATATTTCCTTGGAATCTATATCCAAGTGATTTGTAGGCTCATCCATCAAAAGAAAATTACTTGAAGATAGCATTAATTTTAATAATTCTAACCTTGAACGTTCTCCACCACTTAAATTTTCAACCATTTTGAAAATATCATCACCAACAAATAAAAATTTTGCTAAATAAGATCTTATTTCATAGTGTGTGAGTTTTGGATATTCGTTCCAAATCTCATCAAGAACCGTATTGTCATAATCCAAATCCTTTTGCTCTTGGTCAAAGTAACCTGTCTTTACTTGACTACCAGTAGTTATTTGTCCCGATGTTATTGACTCATGTCCCATAATCATTTTAAAAAGAGTGGTTTTTCCAACTCCATTAGGTCCAATTATTCCTACCTTTTCCCCTTTGAAAACCGTAAAGTCGACATTTTCAAATAATTTGTGGCTTCCAAAGGACTTTGCTACGTTTTCAACCATTAGGACATCTCTACCACTTATAATACTCGGCGTTAATTTTAATGAAAAACCACCTATGAACTCTTTTGGTTTTTCAATTAATTTCATCTTATCTAAGAGTTTTCTTCTTGATTGAGACTGTTTTATATACCTACTTGAACCATAGTTAGAAAATCTTTCAATTATCTCTTCTTGTCTCTTGATTTCCTTTTGCTGATTCTCATAACTTGCCATCATAACTTCAAAATCTTTTTTCCTTTTCACAGAAAACTGTGAATAATTTCCACTGTAAGCAAAAATTTTCCCACCTTCCATAAGAAAAATTCTATTGCAAATTTTGTCCAAAAAGTATCTGTCGTGTGATACTACAAGGACTGAACCTTGGAAATCTTTTAAAAAGTTTTGTAAAAAGTCAATGGCATTTAAATCAAGATGGTTTGTAGGTTCATCTAAAAATAATATATCTGGCTTTGATAGCAGTAACTTTGCTATTTGAATACGAGATTTTTGTCCTCCAGATAATTTATTAATACTCTTATCAAACTCTTCTTCGCTAAACCCAAGACCTTTAAGCATACCTCTTATCCGCGAATCGTATTCATATCCATCCATGTCATTAAAGGAGTCTTGCATATTTTGATATTTTAAAAGCAAATCTTCCAAAGTATTTGGGTTTTTCACAGTGGAGATTTTTTGCTCCATTTGTCTAATTTCATCTTCAAGCTTTATTATATCTTCAAAAACTTTAAGACATTCTTCATAAATTGAACATTCAAGATCTAATGTAGTCATTTGTTCTAAATAACCTATAGATAAATCTTTTTTATGATATATGTCTCCTCCGTCTTTTGAAATTTCACCAATTAAAATTTTCAACAAAGTAGTTTTACCACATCCATTGTTTCCAACAAGACCAATTTTGTCTCTCTCCTGAATGTTAAAACTTACACCTGTCAGGACATCTTTGGTAACATATGATTTTGTAATATTGTTAGCATCAAGTAATATCATAATTTACCTCAATTTAAAAAAAGTAGACAAAGTCTACTTTTCATTCTTAGTTCCAGGATAGTCTTCTAAGTTATTCAAGTAATATGTCAAAGTGAATAGACTTTCATCTAAATGAACATTTTCTAAAACAACAGACTTTGGTAGCTTTAGGTCTAAGGATGCAAAGTTCCATATTCCCTTAACATTACCTTCAACCAAAATATCACATAGCTCTTGAGCTACTTCTGTCGGAGTTGATAGAACTGCAATATCGACCTTTTGTTCTTTTAGAAAAGTTTTAAGTTTATCTATATGTTGGATTTTATTTCCAAGTATTGTCTTTCCTACTAAATTCTTATCAACATCAAATAATCCAACTATATTAAAACCTGAGTTTTCACTAAAACCAGGATATTTATAAATTGCCTGACCTATATTACCCATCCCCAACACAATTGCATTGTAGGACTTGTCAATTCCTATAATTTTTTCAATTTCATTTTTAAGTTCTTCAACATTATATCCATATCCTTGTTGTCCAAAACCACCAAAATGATTTAAGTCCTGTCTGATTTGAGAAGCAGTAAGACCTGTTATTCTACTTAACTCCTGTGATGAAACCCTAATTATTCCTCTATCTGAAATTAAACCTAAATATCTATAATATTTGGGTAATCTTTTTACTACCGCCAAAGACACACGGGGTTTGTTACTCATTATTTTTCCTCCATATCTAACTTATCTATAAAATGTATTATAACATTTTGCATTATGTTAATCAATAGGATTTTTTTAACAATGTTTTTTAATGTTAAATATTTTTAAATTAAAAACCTGTTCAAGTCTTTTTAAAAATCTTATTAATAGGTTAAATAGTTTAAAATTCTATCATTGATTGCAAAACAATTTAGTTTTACAATATAGTTGGAGGTGGATAATGAAATTTTATATTTCTTCAGATATTGAAGGTACCGCAGGTTGTTTGAATTGGGAGTACACAATGGGAAACTCCATTGAATATCAAGAGCAAAAAAAGATTATGACAAATGAAGTATTTGCATGTGTAAGGGCATTGAACGAAAATTATCCAGACTGTAAAATAGTAATAAAGGACGCCCACTATCTTGGAAACAATTTAGACATAAATGTATTTCCTGAAAATTGTAAAATAATAAGAGGCTGGAGTCACAATCCTCATTCAATGGTTCAAGGTATTGATGAAAGTTATGATGGAATTTTCTTTATAGGATATCATAATGCAGCAAGCACTGATACAACTCCCCTTGCCCATTCATTTAATGGAGCTAAGTTCCAGAGAATTGAATTAAACGGAAATCTATGTTCTGAATTTCTTTTTAATAGTTCTGTAGCTCTTCACCATGGAGTAAGAACTATTTTACTTTCAGGTGACAAGGGAATTTGTGATGAAGTAAATAAGATAGACAATACTATAAAAACAGTTTACTCTTATGAAGGCTTTGGAGAATCAATTTTAACAAAGACTCCAAAGAGAGTTCAAAAAGAAATTTATGAAGCCACTTTAGAAGCTTCTTCTAAAATTGCAAAAATTGAACCTGTAATAAAACCATATGAGTTAAAAGTGGAATATAAAAAGGCAAGCGAATGTTTAAAGGCTTCAAATATTTCCATCGCAACTCAAGTTTCAAGTAATACTTTAATTTTGAAAGGAAAAGACATCAAAGAAATTGAAGCTGTCTTTTATTATCTATAATTTTTTCGAATAAAATTTGACTAAACTTTGATTTTCTTCTGATTTGTAGTATTATATATATATGCGGCGTATAGTCGACTAGTATGAACATATAAGGAGTGTATAAACATGAATAAAATGATGCAAAAATTCGTAGATCAAGAATTCTGTACTGAAAAAGAAGGCGAATACATGCTAAATGCTATTGAAAATAAGGAAGTTTTAATGATTTCTGGACACCGTTCAGCAGGCGTTAGACCTTTCATGGCATCATGTATGGCTATTGCTAAGGGAGAGTTCAATGCTGTTCAAGTTAAGAAAGAAGAAGACTTAGAAAAAGAATGTGATTTCTTCTTAATTCCAAGTATTCCAGGAATTGACTTTGAAGAATTAATGCAAAAAGCTGTTGCAACAGGTAAAGGTATTGTAACTGTAAAAGAACCAGAAACACCTTATTCAATCATGAAGATTTTAAAGAAAAACTATAAAGCAAATGGAAAAACAGATCAAGTTTTCCATATGATTGAATGTAACAAGGAAAATGGAATTCCTTTTGTTCAAAAAGTTACTAAATTTACTCAAAATGAAAAGGGTAAAATTTTAAAAGAAGATTTAGAATAATTTTATTAATTGAGTCCTGCTTTTGCAGGGCTTTTTTATTTTCCATTTTATAATAAATTTCACATCTTCTCTACATTTTTTCTTATACTGTTTACAATTTGAATAAAATAGGTATATATAACCAGGAGGTTAATATGAATTTAAAAGAATTTTATAATTATCATGTAAAAAATCATTTTAAAACCGGTTTTTTGGTTATGCTATTAGTATTTTTTCTTTCATCTATCTTCTTTTTATTGAACTCAGATGTAGCAATGAAAGTTATTGAGAAATTTATGGAAAGTGTTGGGGATAATATTATTCTTGATGGAAAGGTTTCTGCTTTTGGTCTTATAAAAAATAATATTACAGCTTGTTTAGTAATGATTTTATTAGGGCTTATACCATATCTATTCTTACCATATTTCTCGCTTATCATAAACGGTGCAGTTATTGGAGCTGCTCTCGGAATGATAGTTGCAAAAATGGGCATGACAGGTTATTTAGCATTTATTTTAAGTGTAGTTCCCCATGGAATTTTTGAAATACCTGCTATTGTACTCTCATTTGCTCTTGGTGTTTCCGTTTGTAAGTACTTGATGGATAAGATGAATAAAAAACCTACAACAACTGGAAAGACTTTTTTTATCAACTTGTCAAAGATGTTTTTCTTTGTAGTTATTCCTCTATTATTAGTAGCAGGTTTTGTTGAAGCATATGTTACTCCAATTATCGCAAGTATTGTTATGTGAGGTTAAATTATGAATATTAATGAGAGAATAAAAATATTAAAAGATTTAAAGGCTTCTGTTGTAGCTCATAAAGAGGCTGTACTTCTTGCTTTAAAGAGAGATCTTGGTAAGTCTGAAGCTGAAGGTCTACTAACAGAATATAGCCAGGTAATTGAAGAACTTAACATGGCGATAGACAATCTTCCCCACTGGGCAAAAAAGCATAAAGTGAAAACTCCGCTTACACTTTACCCTGCAAATTCCTACTATGTTTACAGACCCTATGGCACCGTTGGTATAGCATCCCCATGGAACTATCCATTCTTGCTTTCAATGGTTCCTTTGATATCTGCCATAGCTGCGGGAAATAAAGTTATTTTAAAAACTTCCTCAAAAACTGTAAACACTTCGGAAATAATCTATTCAATAATTCGAAACTCCATTCCTGATTATGTAGTCTACTACGGTATTTATGAAGATGATAAAAATAGATTTATACATGAGGACATTGACATGTTATTTTTTACAGGCTCTACAAAAGTTGGAAAAAATATGGGAATAATTGCAGCTGAAAAGATGATTCCCTATGTGCTTGAGCTTGGTGGAAAGAGTCCCTGTGTAGTTAAGAAAGGTAATAACCTTGAGGTAACTGCTAAGAGAATTGCTTGGGGTAAGACTATGAATAGCGGACAAACCTGCGTTGCTCCAGACTATGCTTTAGTTGATATAGGTCTTGGTGAAGAATTAAAAACTTTACTTGAAGAATCTATAAATGATTTTTATGGAAATAGTCCTATACTAAATGAAAATTATCCTAAAATGATTGATGAAACTTCTATGGAAAGACTTAAATCACTATCCATTACTGAGGGAATTTATAGCGAAGATAACTTTGACTTTGAAAATAGAAAAATAAATCCACATTTTTTTGTAACTGATATAAATTCTCCATTTATGAAGGAAGAAATATTTGGACCGTTCTTGCCAATAATTGAATGCGACACTTGGGTTGATGTAAATAATATAGTAAATGCTCATCCAAACCCTCTTGCATTTTATCTATTTACAGATAAAAAAACAGATGTCGACTATGTTATGAACAATTTCAACTTTGGAGGAATGGCAATAAATGACACAATGACACACTTGGCAAACTCCAGACTTCCATTTGGTGGAGTTAAAGAGTCAGGCATCGGAAGGTATCACGGTTTTGAAGGCTTTAAGGCCTTTTCCCATAAGACTTCCGTACTTTCAAATAAGTTTAGTCCAGATATGTCATTGAGATATCCGCCCTATGGAAACTTTATAAAAAATGTGATGAATAAAAAATAGTAAAAGCCGGTGACCCCGGCTTTTTTAAATTTAAACTTCATCTTTATCTTCCATTTGCTCTTCATACATAGATCTATAAAATCCACTTAAATTCATAAGCTCTTCGTGATTTCCTTTTTCAATAATTTTACCCTTTGAAAGTACATATATCATGTCCACATCTTTAATTGTGGAAAGCCTATGGGCAACAATAAGTGTTGTTCTATTTTCCTTAAGCTTTTCAATTCCCTTTTGAATAATGCTTTCAGTTTCAGTGTCAATATTTGAAGTGGCTTCGTCAAGGATTAAAAGTTTTGGTTCTCTAATATAGGCCCTTGCAAATGAAACCAGCTGTTGTTCTCCCTGGCTTAAGTTCTTTGCACCTTCCTTTATCATGGTGTCGATTCCCCTACTGATAATCCTATCTCCACCAACAGCTCTAAGGGCTTCCTTTATCTCCTTATCACTGAAGTTGTCATCAAGTTTTATATTATCTCTGATGCTCGCTTCAAACAAAAATGAATCTTGTAGCACTACTGCCATTTTTTCTCTTAGAGATAATTTATTTACATTTTTTATATCCTGGCCATCAATGGAAACTATTCCCTCTTGTGGACTATAGAAGTTTAATATCAAATTTAATATTGTGGACTTGCCACTTCCTGTTGAACCAACAAAAGCTGCTGAAGTCTTATATGGTACTCTAAAGTTTATGTCTTTTAGCACATATTCTTCATCGTATGCAAAGTAAACATCTTCGAACTGAACTTCTCCTTCAATATTGTTTAGCTTTTCAGGAAGTTCTGGTTCTGGTTCCAGTTCAAATAAATCAAAAACATGTTTTGCTGAAGCATATGACTGTTCAAGTTCTCCAAACCATGTAACTATTGTTGTAAGTGAACTCATCATCTTGTTTACATAGTTCAATACTATATAAAGAGATCCAACATCAACTTGATACTTTCCAGTAATTCTTCCTACACCAAAATAAATTAGAACTATTGCTGAAGCAAAATAAGATACAATATCCATGGCTCTATATCCACCATAGGATCTAACTTTCGTCATTTCAAATTCATTATCCCAAATTGACTGGTTTATTTCATCAAACTCTTTTTTTATCAAGTCTTCTTTGTTATATGCCTGAATGATTTCCATGTTTTGAATATTTTCATTTATGTCTGCATTTATAGTTGACGTAAGTCTTCTGATTTCAGTTGTATACTTTCTATACTTTCTTCTCAAGTCATAAAATATTAAAATAACTATTGGTAAAAGTATCAACAGTTCAAGTGCGACCCTGGTATGGTTTACAAGTAACACAATAAACATGGTAATCACCATAATACCAGATGTAGTCATATCCCCCAATGCATTTTGAAACATTACTTTAAGTTTATTGGTGTCATTTGTAATTCTTGAAACTATAGAACCTGCTGGTAGTGAATCAAAATATGATATTGGCAGTGACTGAACATGATTAAAAATATCTTTTTGAACATGTAGAGTAATTCCATTTGACGCTCTTTCAAAAAATAATACGGTACTTCTTGAAAATAATCCAGCAACTATATACACCAGTAAGTATAAAATCAAAAATAGTCCAATACTTTTGAAATCTTCCTTAGTCATTCCTTTTTTTATATAGTTATTTAAAAGATGTCCTATGATTAAAGGTCCAACTATTTCTAAAGCCGTTCTTATAAAGGTACAAATTATTCCACCTGTCAGGTTCTTAGATTCCATTTTGGCATAATTTATAAGTCTTTTGCTTGCAGAAGTTTTATTCTTCACTATATCTACCTCCTGCCATCTGTCTAACAAATTGGGTTGCATACCAACCATCAAGTTCCATCAACTCTTGGTGGCTACCCTCCTCAACTATTTTTCCATCTTCAAGCACAATTATATGATCCATATTCATAACCTGGCTTATTCTATGGCAGGCAAGAATTATTGTGCCTTGATGATTTCTGCTATTTATATTGTTGATTATATTTCTTTCCGTCTTTCCATCTACAGCTGACATGCAGTCATCAAGTAGCAATATATCTGGATCTTTTAAAAAGGCCCTTGCAATTCCAATTCTCTGTTTTTGTCCACCTGAAAGGGAAACTCCCCTCTCACCACATAGAGTTTGAAGTCCCATTGGAAGATTTTCTAAATCCTTTTTAAAATCCGCCATTTCTATTGCCTTATTAAGCTCTTCATCTGTTGCGTCAGGCTTTGAAAGTTTAATATTTTCTTCTATGGTCTTTGAAAATATCATATGTTTTTGAGGAACATAGGACAGCTTGTCCCTAATTGCATATGTGGTGTAGTCATCAAGATATTTATCATTTACTAAAATCTTAGAAAAATCGGTTTTGTAGTACTTTAGTAGTTGTTTTAATAATGTACTCTTGCCCGATCCAGTCTTACCAAGTATTCCAAGGGATGACCCATATGGAATTTTTAAATTAATATCTTTTAAAATATAATCTGAGTCTGGATACTTAAAAGAAAAGTCTTTAAACTCAATATCTGGTTTTTCAATATGAGTTATAGCGTCTTTCCTATCTACAATATCTTCTTCATAGTCAAGAACTTTTTGAATACGATTCATTGATGCAGTTGCCTGATTCTTTATATTTATAAAATTTCCCAGGGCAAACATAGGCCAAATTAACATATTCAAGTAGAAGGTAAATGAAACCAATTTTCCTATGGTTATTTCTCCTCGATATATTAAAACTGCACCATAAAATATAGCTATCCCAAAAGATATAGCTGTGATTGTCAAGTCGATTGGTCTAAATAACGCATTGTATTTTGCAACTTCGAGATTTTTTTCTTTAAGCTCTTCTCCTCTAACCTTGAACATGCGCCTTCTAACATTTTGTAGATTAAACACATTTATTATTCTAATTCCCACCACATCTTCAAGTACAAAACTATTTAACTTGTCGAAAGCAGCCTGGGCTTTGTCCCATTTTTTATAAATTTTATCCCCCAGTAGTTTTACAAGAACTGCAAGTAATGGAATTGGAATAATTGTTGCAAGTGTAAGTTTCAAACTTACTGAAAATATCATTACAAGTATTATAAAAAATGGATATGCTGTTGCATCAAACATCGCCAAAGTTCCAAAACCTATCATCCCACTAACTGAATTTATATCATTAGTAGATTTTCCCATTAGTGAACCAGTTGAGTTTTCGTCAAAAAATTCCATGGACTGATCTAAAAACTTACTCATTAACATACTTCTTAGTCGAAGTTCAATTTCATTTCCGCCTCTGTGAATAAAAAAGGACCAGCCCATTGCAAAAAAATACTTTATTATTATTACTCCAATAAGGATAGCTATAAGTTTTATAAATCTATCTAAGTCAATTGAATTTTCAAAAACCTTATCTGTCAAATCTCCTATTATGTAGGGAGGAAAAATTCCTACAATATCACTTAATAAGAGAAATATAACTCCTATAATAAGATTTTTCTTATATGATTTAATGAACCACTTAAATTCTTTAAACAATTAATCACCCCTATATGCTTTCTCCTGGTTTTATAATTCGAAGTACCCACTCTTTTTTTATTTGCCATATATTCGCTTGAACAATAAAGTCAGACCAATTATCTATATCAAATATTCTAATCCAAGAGTCTCTAATCTTTTTTTCTATTTTAGGATACATTCCCTTGTACTTTCCGTCAATAAAATTAAATTCATCTTTGACGCCAAGCCTTTCAATCTCTTTCTTATATTCATTTGCATCCGCTTCATCTTTTGGTATGTAAAGATTATTTAAAACATAATCCCATTTACAACCATCAAAATAAATTATTTCATCCTTAGGCACTTCTATTTCATATACCAGTTCCTTTTCCACAGGTTTTAAGCAGTTTCTCTTACTTATAGAACACCATATTGGATATTCAATCCCCTTTGGACGTGGGACTATCTCCTGTGCCATTTTAACAAAAATTCTATAACGCTCCATAAAAAATGGAGCAATGTCTCCCATGTGTAGTTTCACATATATTTCCTTATTTGTTATAACCCCTTTGTTTTCTAATTCATAAAAAGAGTTTTCATGTTGTCTTGTATAAAGTATCACTTTTTCCATATCGAAGCTCCTTTTCATTTACTATATATTATTTCATACCCACTCACAAAACACAAAATTAAAATTCTGAAAAAAATTGTAAGATTTTTGTAATATTTTTTAAATCAATTATATGATAAAATTGTTTTATACAGTAAAGTAAGGATGTGAAAAATTGGAAAACCTTATAGAAATAAAAAATATTTATAAATACTACCACATGGGCGATACGGTAGTCAAAGCTATAAATGGATTGTCACTTTCCTTAGACGAAGGGCAGATACTATGTATTCTTGGTAAGTCTGGGTCTGGTAAGTCCACCCTACTAAACTCAATTGCGGGACTTGAAAAAGTTGATAAGGGCGAAATTCTAATTGGTGGCCACGACATTACAAAGTTTAGTGAAAAGGATTTAACCATATTCAGACAGCTAAACTTAGGTTTTGTATTTCAATCTTATAATCTTCTACCAATCCTTTCTGCTTTAGAAAATGTAAGTCTTGGACTTGCCTTTAAAGGCGTTTCAAAAGAAGAAAGAGATAAAATTGCCTTTGATATTTTGAAGAAGGTTGGTCTTGAAGACAGAGTCTATCACAAGCCTAAAGAACTTTCTGGTGGACAACAACAAAGGGTTTCAATAGCAAGGGCATTTGCAAATAATCCTAAAATAATCTTCGCTGACGAACCTACTGGAAACTTGGACACCAATACATCAAAGGACATTATGGATTTAATCACAGATATGATTCATAAAAATAAACAGACTATGATTATAGTGACCCATAATGAAGAACTTACTTCATATGCAGACAAGGTAATAGAAATGAAAGATGGAAAAATTATTAGAGAGATTTAGGAGGACTGTATGAGAGAAAAATTGTTGTCTATCTTGCTTCTTATAAGCATTTTAGCCATGTCAAGTCTATCTTTTGCCGCAGATGGCGCCGTAAAAGATGCTGATGAAATTAAAATCAAGGACTATAAGATTGAGCAAGTATTTAAAGAAAATGAAAAGAAACCAAAGAATATTGAAAAAGATACAGAATTTTCAATTCTAATCTATCCAGAAAACATAAACTACGATATTTTAAGTACTTATATATTTACAATGGTTCCAAACGACAACTTCAAAGTTTTAAGTTCAAAAGTTGAGAAAGCTGACGACAAGGGAAACGGTGTTATAGTGTTTAATCTTAAAGCCTTGGAAAAGCTTGATAAAGATTCATACAAGATAGAAGTTTTTGGAAGTAAAATCAAAGACAATCTTGAACTTAAAACAGAACTTGGATTTAAAGAAATAGATTTTAAAGAAGAAAAAACTGGCACAAATGGCAAAACAAATTCTAATGATACATGCAACACAAACAACGGAAAAGACAATTCAAATCAAAATACTAATACAAATGGAGAAGATAATATGGTAATAGAAAACCCAAAGACAAATGACACAAGTAATTCAAATTCAAATATAGGTTCTGACGGAGGCGGTGAAACTTCAAATCCTTCAGTTAAAAACAAACCTAAACTTATAATAGACAACTACTCTCTTCAACCTAAAATGGTAGAGGCTGGTAAAGAGTTCACTTTGAACATGAGTTTTTATAATACGAATGCAACCTACTCAGTGAGGAATATAAAAATTTCTTTAAATAATGAAACTGGTGGATCAGGTGCAAATGGACAAAATGTCGGTGGTTCTGTATTCATTCCTGTTGGAAGTTCAAATACTTTTTATATAAGTAGTATTGCTCCTGGTAAGACTGCATCAAAGTCAATTAAAATGTCAGTTGTACCAAATGCTCAAGCACAAAACTATGTTATAACTGCAAATTTTGAATATGAAGATAAAAATGGAAACGAATTTACTGCAAATGAAATTATTGGTATTCCAGTTGTTCAACAGGCAAAGGTGTCCTTTGGAGAAATTACTACAAATCCAGGTATGGCTGGTGAACCTGCAACAGTTGACATGGACTTTTTCAACACAGGAAAAGACACTTTAACAAACTTTATGATATCTGTTCAAGGTGATGGTTTTTCACTTGATAATGGAGGAAATTATTTTGTAGGTAACTTTGCTCCTGGTGCATCAGACCACTTCTCTTCAACAATTATCCCAACCGAATCTGGTACAGTGAAGGGAAAACTTATTGTAACATATGAAGATTCTACTGGAGAAACCCACACAGAAGAAAAAGACTTTTCTGTAGAAGCTCAACAAATGGATGAAGGTACAACTGTTCCTGATGAAGAAATGGACCAAGGCACTGGATCTATGGGTGCACTTCCATTTATTTTAGGAGGCCTATTTATAATAGCAATTATAACTACAATTATTGTTAAGAAAAAAAGAGATAAGAAAAAGAAAGGCTCAGATTTACAACTATGAAATTAAATGATCTATTAGTTTTTAGCTTAAGAAATCTATCCAGAAGAAAACTAAGAACTATCCTGACATTACTTTCCATTTTAATAGGTACATCTTTTATTATCTTGATGATAAGCTTTGGGCTCGGTATGCAAAAAAACAACGAAGAAATGATTGAAAGCATGGGAGGTCTTACAAATATTACAGTTAGAAGTAACGACCCCTATGGCCCAGATACCGATAAAAAAAATTCAAAGGTACTCAATGATGCAAAAGTTAAATCATTTGGGGCTATGGATGGTGTCAAAGACGTTCTTCCAGTAATTGAGATAAATTCTGCAAACATTCTAATTAAAAATTATGACGCTTATGCCATGATAAAAGGTGTTGATGTTAACAAGATGGAAGAATTTGGATATACCGTTACTGAGGGTAAAAATATAAGTCAAAACTCTGATGACGAATATATTTTTTCAAATATCCACATCTACAATAACAAAACCGGAGAGCCCATAGATAATATAGATATAATGAAAGAAAAACCGATTATTAGAATCGGATGGAAAGATGTTCAATCAGAGATGGAAACTGGTAAAAAAACATATATGGATTTTAAATTTAAACCTGTTGGTAAAACAAGTGGTGCAAATATGTATGATCCAGAAATTCTGATGAATTATAAAACAGCAAAAAAATTATATATGGCGGAAAGAGAACTTAATATGTCGGAAGATTCTCCTAAAAAAATATCCGAAAGAGATATCCCCTATTCATATGTAATTTTAAAAGCTAATACTTTAGAAGATGTTAAACCACTTCAAGAAGAGCTAACTGAAATGGGATATATGACACAGTCCAATCTTGAATTTAATGAGAGTATGCAACAGCAAGTTAGAACTATACAACTTGTTTTTGGAGCTATCGGTGCAGTGGCGTTATTAGTTGCCGCTATTGGAATTGCAAACACTATGATAATGTCAATTTATGAAAGAACAAAAGAGATTGGAATTATGAAAGTTGTTGGAGCTTCAATAAAAAATATTAGAGATATCTTTTTATTAGAATCAACACTGGTAGGTCTTATAGGAGGAGTCCTTGGAGTTTTGTTATCCCTTTTGGTTTCATATGTCCTCAACAAATATCTATTTACTGGAGATGATATGGGAGGTGGATTTAGTTCCTACATCCCTATTTGGCTAATGCTTGTTTCAGCAATATTTTCTGCTGTTATAGGACTTTTATCAGGGCTTCTCCCTGCAATAAGAGCAACAAAAATATCTGCAATTGACGCAATAAGAACAGAATAAAATTAAAGAGCCGTGGTTATAAGCCTCGACTCTTTTTTAATCAATTAAGATTAAATTCTCCATTTTCATTTTTTAACACTATTTTTATATGTTCATCCTTCAAAAATTTATGGTGTTTTATTTTATTTGCATTAAGCAAGTCAACAAATGATTCTATTAGAGAGTAATGAAGATTTGTATAGATATAAACTATTATATTGTTATCTTCATTTATAATACTTTCAACTTTAAAATATGGCAAATCATTTGTCGAAGTAATCCATCTCTTTACTCCATTTCTATAAATTCCCGCTCTACATCCCCTATAGTCATAAATAGACGTTAAAAAGTTTATTTTTTTATTTTCATCACCTTCATAAAAATTAAAAGCCATATTTTTTAGTTGTTCGGAAAACTCCTCTAAAAAAGAACTTTCATCACAAAAATTTTCAAAATCCATCTCTATTTCAAAGTCTTCTATTGTAAATAATAGTTTAGTCTCTTTCATTTTTAAATCTTGTGAATGTAAAATCTTTTCACATTCCTTTAAAACTTCTGATACTAAATTATTTTTATATTCATCAAAATTTACATCAAATTCTTTTTTCCACAATAACTTTGGCTCTTGCAGTTTATAAATCTTAATTTGTCGAAAATTTTCTTTCGCCTCTGGAAATTCTTCTAAAAAGTTATCATTAAAATAACATTCGTATCCCTTATAAAAGTCATCACATAAAACTCCAATTGAATTTAAAAAATCCGATCCATCTTGGTCAATCTTAGTAGAATTTAAAAACACAAACTGTCCCTCGTTGGTTTTAATGTGAAAAATTGATTCAAGATATAATAAAAAATCATTTAACGAGGCTAAAAATTTTTCATCTTTTTGTAAATCATTTCTATTCATTCTAAACCTCCAACAAATTAATGTAATTTATAACAGGAACTTCATAGGGATGATTTTCTAAGATACATCTATGTACTCTTTGTAAATCTTTTTCATCTATTCGAAACTCTAACTTACTTTCATTTACAACTTCTCTTTTCTTAACTTCCCCTATTGTTGGGTTTGCTCCTTCAAGGGGTCTAAAGTTTCCAATTACTTTGGTTTCACTAAAACAATAATCGTAGTTATCTTCTTTAAGAACTCCCAAATCATTAATCTTATTTATAAAATCTGAAACCGATACTTCGGGAATAAATATTTCTACTTTAATATGTCCCATAAACTCCTCCATTCTCTCATCTAATATTATTATACACCAAATTTTTTTATGTATTTTAAATAAATATCCGAGTATTTTTGTAATAAAAACAAATTAATATGAATTTCAATCACTAAAAGTGTTATAATTAAAATGACGGGGGTGATTTAATGGTTTCATTATATGAAAAATATTTTATGAAACAAAAAATGATGAGAACAGTTTTAATTGCTCTTCTTCCAATTTTATTATTTTCAATATATTTATTTGGTTGGAGAGTTCTTGCTTTAACGGTTTTCAATATAATTATAGCTTGCTTAGTTGAATTTTTATCTGAAAGCAAAATCTATAATAGGAAGAAAATCTCTGAAGCTGCAATCATATCCTCTGTTCTCTACACAATGACATTGCCGGTATCCATTCCTTTTTGGATGTCTGCAGTAGGAATTGCATTTGCAATATTTTTTGGTAAAGCAGTGTTTGGTGGATTTGGTAAAAACGTATTCAATCCAGCTTTAGTTGGAAGAGTTTTTGTTTACGTTAACTTCCCTCAACCACTGACAATTAATTGGAACGAAGCAGTTGTAGGTGGAATTGGTTCTCTTAACAAGTGGGTTAATCCACTAATAGACCAAGTTACAACCGCTACTCCAATGCTTGCATTTAGAAATGCAGGAGAGATGACAAACTACCTTGATCTATTTTTAGGTAGAATTCCTGGTGCTATTGGTGAAACTTCAAAACTTTTAATACTCTTAGGAGCCGCATACTTAATCTATAAGAAAGTAGCTTCTTGGGAAATAATGTTATCATCTGCACTTGGACTTACTGTTATGACTTTAATCTTTAACTTTATGAAGATTGAATCCATACCTAATCCTATTTTTCAAATTTTATCAGGAGGATTCTTACTTGGTGCTGTGTTCATGGCAACAGACCCAATATCTGCTCCTAAGACAAAACCTGCAAAGTTTATTTACGGATTTATTATAGGGATTGTTTGTGTAATCATAAGAGGTTTTGCCCTATTCTCAGAAGGTATGATGTTTGCTGTTCTAATAGGTAATATTTTTGCACCTATCATGGACTATGTAGTAAGAAAGAGAAACAAAGCAAAAAAGAATAAATTAGCAAAGGAGACAAACTAATGAAAAAGAAATCTATAGCTTATCCTATTGTCTTTATGCTAATTCTATCAGCGGTACTTGTTTTTATCTTAGCATTTATAAACAAGTTGACCACTCCAAAAATAGAATTCAATTCGGAAATTGAATTAAAAAGCAAAATTCTCTACGTTTTTGATATTCCTGTAGATTCAGAAAATCCTGAAGAGATTGATAAGGTGTTCAATGAAAATGTTGAAGAAAAAGACTATGAGGATACTAAGTATTATGTTTATAAAAAGGGCGACGAAGTTGAAGCCTATGCAGTTCCAATAGAAGGTCCTGGCCTTTGGGGTACTATCACAGGTTATATTGGAGTAAACAAAGATTTTACTGAAACAACTGGTATCGAGTTTATTAAACAAGAAGAAACTCCAGGACTTGGTGGTAGAATTTCAGAAGCTCCATATAAGGAACAATATAGAGGAATTGACATTTCAACTCCAACTGATGGTAAATATGTTATCAACAAACCTGCTAACGGTGGAAATATAGATGCCATTGCTGGTGCTACTCAAACTTCAACCTTTGTCACTGATATGATAAATGACGACTTAAAAACATTTATTGAAAAAGAAGGAGGGGCTAACTAATGAAAAAGTATAAAAAGATACTTAAAACAGGTATCATAACCGATAATCCTGTTCTTATACAAGTAATCGGTATTTGCTCTACTTTAGCTGTAACAAACTTAGCTTTAAACTCACTTATAATGGGACTTGCTCTAACATTTACTACAGCACTATCCTCTTTCTTTATATCATTGTTAAAGGATATTACTCCAAAACATATTAGAATGGTTGTGCAAGTATTTATAATCTCATTCTTCGTAATAATTGTTGACATATTCCTTAAGGCCTACATGCCTTCAATGAGTAAGACACTTGGACCATATGTCGGTTTGATTATTACAAACTGTATCATAATGGGTAGAGCTGAAGCCTACGCAATTTCAAATCCACCAGTAATGTCTCTTGTAGACGGTTTTGCAGCAGGTATTGGATATACTTTTGTTCTGCTTGCTGTTTCAATATTTAGAGAACTTCTTGGATTTGGTTCAATATTTGGCTTTAGAATAATGCCAGAAGGCTTTGTACCATGGACACTTATGGTAATGCCTCCAGGAGCATTCTTCGTACTACCTATCATTATGTGGATAGTTTATAACTTAGTAAATAAGAAAAACGAGGTGAAAAAATAATGACCATTAATCCATTAGTAATATTCTTTGCCTCAATCTTTACTTCAAATATGATATTCTCAAACTTCTTAGGAATGTGTTCATTCATAGCAGTAAGTAAAGAAGTTGAGACAGCAACAGGATTAGGAGTAGCTGTTACATTTGTATTGACAGTTACCACAGTGTTAAACTATTTTGTTTATCAACTGTTAGAATATTTTGGCTTAGAGTACTTGAGATTTATAGTATTTATCATGGTAATCGCAGCATTCGTTCAATTACTTGAAATGATTCTTGAAAAATACGTTGAAAATCTTTACTACGCCCTTGGAATTTTCCTACCACTTATAACCGTAAACTGTGCAATCCTTGGAGTTTCACTATTTATGGTAATCAGAGAATACAACTTCCTACAATCTCTATTCTTTGGACTTGGTTCTGGACTTGGTTGGGCACTTGCGATAATTTCAATGGCTGGTATTAGAACAAGAGTAAATGAAAACTCAATTCCTGAAGGACTTAGAGGAGCTCCTATCACCCTTATCATTACGGGGATAATGGCTCTTGCATTTATTGGCTTCTCAGGAATAGTTTCAATCTCATAGGTGATATTATGGATAAAATAATTATTTCAACATTGGTTGTAACTGCAATTTCAGGAGTAATTGCAATACTACTTACTCTGGCTGATAAATATATTGCAGATTATGGCGAAGTTAAAATCACTATTAATGATGAAAAAGAATATGTTGTTGAAGGTGGAGATTCACTTCTATCTTCTCTTGTTTCACAAAAAATATTTATCCCATCAGCATGTGGTGGTAAAGGATCATGTGGATATTGTAAGGTTAAGGTTATGGACGGTGCAGGCCCTGTGCTTGCAACAGAAAAACCTTGGCTTTCACCAGAAGAGTTAGGTGACAACGTTAGACTTTCATGCCAAGTTAAAGTTAAATCAGATATGCATATTCAAATACCTGAAGAGTTGTTTAACGTAAAAGAATACGAAATGACCTTGGTAGAAAAAATTCCTATGACTGACAAAATTGTCAAACTTAGATTTGAACTACCAGAAGGCGAAACAATAAACTTTAAACCAGGTCAATTTATGCAAATAAAAACAGAAGCCTATTCAGGCGGAGATGACTTTGACGGTTGTGACGAAGAAGTATTTAGAGCATACTCCGTTGCATCTTCAATTAAAGACACAAAACACGTAGAATTTTTAATTGGATATACAATGGGTATTTGTTCAACATATGTTCACAAAGTTCTTAATGTTGGTGACAAGGTTCTAATTAATGGACCTTATGGTGACTTCTACTATCATGACGATGACAGTGAAGAAATTCTTCTTATAGCAGCAGGTACTGGATTTGCACCAATAAGATCAATTCTAAACCACATGAGAGACAACGACATTAAAAAGAAAGCAAGATTCTACTTCGGTGCAAGAACACCTGAAGATTTATTCTTAGTAGATGAAATGAAACAATTTGAAGAAGATTTATATGACTTTAAATTTATGCCTACCCTATCAAGGACAACTCCTGAAGACAACTGGGAAGGCGACACCGGAAGGGTAAATAACTCCATAGATAAATATGTAAATGAAGATACAACTTACACTGCTTATCTATGCGGTAGTCCTAAGATGATTGAAGGTATTGTTAAATCACTATGCGAAAAGAAAGTTCCAGAAGATAGAATCTTCTATGACGAATTCTAAAATAAAAATTTTTATAGAACTGCTACAGACATTGATTTGTAGCAGTTTTTCATTTCTTTTTTTATTTTAAAATATTTAAATTCATTATTCTATCGAATTTTGTAGTATAATATTAATTAAGGTAAAGTATTAATTAACTTTGGAGGAATAATGTTTAGTTTTAAAAAAATTTACAAAAATAAAATCTGGATATACATCTGTGTCTTCTTTGCTATTTTATCCGTTGGATATCTATTAAACCAAAAAGGATATGCTATAAAATCAGAAAAATTTTTAGCACAAAGCATTGAAAGATTACCCTATAATTTTTTTGATTACAAAATTAGATACGAAGAAGCAACTGATTCTGATTTAAAAAAAGAATTAGGTATTTATACAAAAAAATCTGATGAGTTTTTAGATCATCTAAACATTGCCTATGGATATGTATTCGCAAATGAAGAAGAAAACTATTACAGCGAAATGGACCAAGCCTACTCCCTATTTGTAGAACTTAAGGAGGTTGAAAAATCTCTTTTACAAAAGTTAAATAATCCATATTCAATTGCAACTTTTTCAGATGAAAATGGAGAAGTAGTAGACTTTATGAATGTGTATAACTACCATAAAGAACATAATATAGACATTCATCCAACCAGAGAGACTTTTTTAAGTCTGTTTGAAAGATCCTGGGAATTTATCTTTAGTCCCCTATTCTTGCTCTTAATACTCTTCGTTGCAATTTTTGTAACAGAACTTAAACAGCTTGACTTTAAGGTGGATGATGCATCTTATAAATTTCCTAAAGAGAATTTAATGGAGAGCTTAATGGTGGTCTTTATTCCATCTATTATGATACTTTCTTCAGCTCTTGGATGTGCCATTATCTCAATTTATAGAAAGACTCCCTTTGGAAGTTTTAGAGAGCTTCTAACCTACAACGTAATAAAGGGAAACTTCTTTAGCATGACAAATCCAGATGTCAATTGGGGAATATATCATAACTCATATATTTTGATTTTTTTACAGCTTCTACTTACAACTACCCTATGCTTTTTAGTGATGTATTTGATATATAAGTTTGCAAGAAAGTTTTTAAACTTTGGTTTTTCTTTTTGCATCACATTTTTTATAGCATTTTTAATTATATTCTTGAATCGAAGATTTTTAAGTTTAGAGTTTTACTTCTCCTTTGACTCTATAAGAATACTTTCAAGAATTACAAACATAGTGCTTCTTGTTGCGTTAACAATATTTTTCTTCTATTTAAACTATCTATTTAGATTTAACAGAGAACCAAAGTTTAATAGAAGTCGCTACTTCCCTTCCGAAAATATAAAGGGTTTAAGGTCTTTTGAAATTGTAAAGCTCAAGAGAAGTCAAATATTAAAATTTATAGGGCTATTTATAATTCTTTCATGTGTAATGATTTCATTTTCCTTTTCTAAAAGTTCTGAGAAATTAAAGGAAAAATCCTTAACAAATTTAGAACTTTTAATAAACTCACAAGAGTATATTATGGAAGAATTTAAAGATATTCCGGAAGATCAGATGCTAAACAATCCAAAAAAGACATTGGAACTTTTAAATAATTTAAAGGAAAGTTATTTAGAGAAAGATAAAAATCCTTCTAAGTACCTTGAAAATTATTTAGAGTATTATACTGAAGGGGATACCGTTCAACTTGGAAATGACAGCAACACTGAAGCATTTGATAATTACAATATCGACAGGATAAGATATTTTTTAGAAAACAAATTAAAACCAGATGATGAATTTGGAACCAATGGAGAAATGGCAAATCTATACGCCCAAAAGGATCCTCTTGGTCTATATTTGACCAATATGCACTATGGCAATTTTGAGTCAAGAGGTTTTGTAGGAGAGTTTATTAAAGCAAATAGAATTGGCTTTATTGCACTTTCTCTACTAATTATCACTTCAATAATCTCTTTAAGGATATGTGATGACTTTAAGAAAAATAAGCCTGCACTTTTATTTACTTCCGGGGCTTCAAAAAGAAAAATATATATTTCAAAGTTTATAACCTCAATTACTATAAGTTTCATCATGATACTTTTGATATACGCTTTACTTTTTATATTGGGATTTGTTAAAGGAGGTTTTGGTGAACCACTATATCCAGTTATAAATTACTCATCTGTTAAAGGTAGCAAAATATTTATAGGAACAAATGTATCTGCAGTTAGTATGATTCCTAAAGTAATCCTATCAAGTCTTTTGTTTTCATTAACAATGACAAGTTTTATATTTATGGTTTCTGCCACAGGGTATAAGAGTTCAAATGTAATTAGCATCGTGCTTGCAATTACAAGTATATTTATTGCAAGTAAAGGCTTTTTAGGAAAGTTTGCATTAATAAATCCATTTACCTACTTTGACCCAATGCTATTTGCATCTGGAGGAATGAGCTTTATAAATAATGTAAGTTCAATTAATTTTCTAAATGGAAGTATTGTTATGGTAATTGAAAGCGTATTGTTTTTTATTATTGGAGAATCTATTTTTAACAGGAGGAGCTTATGATTGAAATAAAGAATCTAAATAAGAGATACGGTGAAAAAATAGTCTTAAACGATTTAAACTTAGAACTTCATAAACCTGATATATATGCATTAGTAGGACCAAATGGAACTGGTAAGACTACTTTAATGGATATAATGGCGAATTTTGTAAAGAGAGATTCTGGTGAAGTTAAAATATGTAATATGGATCCTTCTGACTTTAATATTTTTAAAAAACTATCCTATGCGAGAAATTTAAATATGCTCTATGATAATTTAACTGGCCTTGACCACCTTGAACTTGCAAAAAGTCTTATGAATGTAAGTGACAGTGACTTTAAAGAGGCAATAGAAATTTTTGGAGTATCTGACTTTATGAAGAAAAAAGTCTCCACCTATTCCTTGGGTATGAGACAAAAGATGTTGCTCACATACTTTTTTATAGGTGACTACGATATTTACGTTATGGACGAACCTGTTACAGGACTTGATCCATCTTCAATAATACTACTTAGAGAGTATTTACATTATCTTAAGTCAAGGGGAAAGATGGTCATACTTTCATCCCACACCCTTTCAGAAGTAGACAAGACAACGGATGAAATATTATTTTTAGTAAACGGAAAAATTTTAAGGGAGAATCTAAATTCTTTTGCAGTAGAAAATTATTTATTAAAGACCAATGTGAATTTAGATTATGAAAAGCGTAATGACTCATATTTTATTCCACATGATAAGCTTGACACTGCATTAAAAGAAATTTTTTCTAAAAATGGAAATGTATATTCAGTAGAAAAATATTTAAGGTCAACTGAAGACAGATATAAAGAATTATATGGATAAAAAAAGAGGCAACCGTATAATACACGGCACTGCCTCTTATTCTTTTATTATTATTACCATATCTCCTGGATATAGCATTGTGTTTCCCTGAGGTACAATTATTTCGCCATCTTCTCTTTGAAGCATAATTATAAGCTCTTTATCACCCATTGGAATTTGTGAGACCTGTTTATTTGCCCATTTATGTTCCTTTGATAAAGTTATTTCAACAAGGTTATGCCCAGACCTATCGAAGTGGGTTTCCCCTCCAAGAACTACTATATCATTTTCTTTAATCACAGTATTGCCCTTTGCTACTACCGTTTTTCCTTCTCGTTCAATCTTTGCGACAATAATATTAAATGTATGTGTTAATTCCTTTATTTGTTTTCCAATCCACTTATTTCCTGGAGGAATTCTTGTTTGGATAAATCCAATATCTGACTTGTCTTGGTAATAGTTAAATGTCTTTAAAATCGTGTCATTTGGCTCAAGCATGTCTAATTTTTTTGTTACTATTGGCATTAAGGAACCTTGAATAAATGATGAGAATAAACATATACCAAAGACTATGTGAAATATATCTATAGATAAATTCACTCCTGAGTTTACCACAAGTATTGCAAAGGCAATTGCTGCAGCTCCTCTAAGTCCTGCAAGTGATATAACACCAAGCTGTTTTTTGTCCAATTTAAAAGGTAACATTAATCCAAACACAGTTATTGGTCTTATTAAAATTGCCATTGCCAACATGATTATAAAAGCTGTTGGCAACACCCCTATTAATTTTCCTATGTCAGATAAAAATCCAAGTAAGAAGAAAAGTCCAATTTGAACAAGAGAGGAAAGACCATCAAAGAAAAATACAATATCTCTTTTCCCAACAAACTGTTTATTTCCTATATAAATTCCAAGAATGTAGAGTGCTAAGTAGCCATTACCTCCAAGGATTTCTGCTAAACTGAAACTTCCAAAAACTATGGCAGCAAAAAGTACAACTAATAGCCCATCATCTTGAAGTCTTCCAAGATTTATAATCCTCATGGTAACACGTCCCATTATAAATCCTAAAACTATCCCAAAAATAACTTGCTTAAGCACCATTAGGGGAACTGAAATGTCGTTACCTGCAATAAGAGCTATAAATACCATAGTCATAGTATATGCTGCAGGGTCATTGGAACCACTTTCAAGTTCCAACAGAGGTGCAGTATTATATTTTAAATTCAAATTTTTTGAAACAAGTATTGAAGATACAGATGCAAAATCTGTAGAACCAACCACTGAACCAAGTAACATAGCTTCATAGAAATCAAATTTAAGAACAAAATAACAAAATGCTCCAGTTAGAAGTGCAGTAACTACAACTCCAAGACTTGAAAGCACTATGGCTGGCTTTGAAACAGGTTTTGCCATATTCCAGTTTGTACCAAATCCACCATAAAACATAATAATCATCAGAGATACCTTTGCAATTTTATCTGACAATTCATAATTTGAAAAATTATATCCTAAAAGATTAAAGGACATTCCAAGTAGAATAAATAGAAGTAGTGATGGTAGTCCAAACTTATCTGAAAATCTATGGGCTACAAGAGCCAGTATTAAAACTAAAGTAATTATTAATAAATTCATACCTTATCCTTTCTTCTTAATATTATAACATATAAATTTGTACAATAATGAAAGAATAACTATAATTAAATGTTATTAAAATAAAAAAAGAAGCCGAGTTCTCAGCTTCTAATAATTACATAGTAAAAATATAATCTTCATCTATTTTAAGTTCATCTTTTTTAATAACTTTTCCATGTTTTAATATTAAAACCAAACCATCTGTCTTGTCCCTTAGATAAAGTAAAATAGGTTTATCAAATATTTCAGAAATTTTTAAAAATTCACTTTTTCTCTGCTCAAACTCCTCTATACTTAAAATTCCCGTACAGAAAAATAAATCAACTTCTGCGTCCATATTTACAAGTCTAGATAAGTTTGCTTCGTCCAACAAATCAAAATAACTCACAACACCAACTTCACTATCTTTTCCTCTAAAACTATAAAGTTTTTCTCCTTCACGATAGTCGGCACAGGCATCTGTAGGTTTCCAATTTTTAGAATTGGTCCTATAATTTAAAATATTATTACCATTTTTTCCTAAAACTATGAAGGAATTATAAAGTCCTCCTTTATAATTTTCATAATAGCCCAGTCCAATTGAAATATTTTTTCCCTTTAAAGCATCTTTTATACTTGCAATTTCAGCTCCATTTTGAAATCTTGAAACTTCAACATCGTCTTTGTATTTAAAACTCAAACTTTCATTTCCCTGCAAAAATCCTTCATTGAAAAATAAAAAATCTATGTCTTTACTCTCTTCCAATTCTTTTAAAACAGTTTCTAAATTTCTTTTAATATCTTTAGTATTTTCTCTAAAAGGTATTTTTATAATCATATCTCTTCACTTTCCTTTAATTCTCTACTAAATTCTTCAAAATAACTTGTCTCTTTTTCATTTCCAAATCCATAGGAAACATTAACCATCTTTATAAGTGTGTCTGGAAGTTGAAAATCGTCTTTGTATGCAAGAAACACAGAAGACCATTCTGGAGTAAATTTATCTTTAAATTTCCTAAGTCCTTGGAAACCATATATCTTGTTCCCATATTTGTAAGCAAGTTTTACAGTCTTTTCCTTACTTTTTGAATATAATTTATTACCTACATTAGATAGTGGTGCTACTCCTAAGTCAAATTTCTTATAACCATTTTCATTCGCCCAATTTATTATATTTAAAAACATCATATCCATAAGACCATCAGGTCCATCTTTAACCTGTCTCATAAGGTCTATTGAAAGAGTATCAGTTCCTTTAATCGGAAACATATTTGCGAAGGCATATATTTTTTCATCGTCTTCGATTATAAAGATTGGTGCCTTTTGTAGGTATGTTTTATCAAAAAATCCTATCGAAAACTGCATCTCCCTTCTCTTGCCTAACCACTCATCAGAAATATCTTTTAATTTTTCTAAAAATTCATCTGTAAATGGAGGTTCTACAACTTTAAATCTAAGATTTAGAGTTTCCATAGAGTTTAATGTTCTTCTAAGAATTTTAAACTTCTTTCCTGCCATTGAAAATTTTTCAAGATTGACCTGTGCATCTTCCCCCATCTTTAGTAAAGAAAAGCCTTGGTCTATAAAATTTTCCAAATATTTGCCTGTTATCTGGAAAAAAACTACATCCATCTTGTTTCTTGAAGCCATATATACCAGTTCATCCAATGCCTCATCAAAGTCTTCTTCTTCACCTGCCGGGTCTCCTAACACAAATATCTTGTCCTTATAAGGTCTATAGAGAAACATAACTGTCTTCTTACTATTGATAAACATATTCTTATCTCTTAAGTAGAATGAGTGGGTATTTGAAACATAGGAATGATCTTTGAAAAAGTCTTCAAATTCATTTACATCATCTAAAGTAACTTTTTCAAATTCCATATATTTTCTCTCAACTCCAAGTATTATTGAACAAATTGAAATCGCAATAATCGGTGGGAACAATACATGTATTAGATTGTTCTTTATAAAATAGAAGCTAAATTTTTCCATTCCATAGAAGAAGTTAACATGATTTTTAACATTATGGATTATTATTCCTATAATAAATACAGAAAAAATTAAAATGGAAGCTTTAACAAACTTTCTTATGGAAATCATTTCTGAAAGACCATCAAAGTATTCTCTGTTGATATATAATCCGGCTATTAAAACCAAACAGATAGCAGTTTCTAAATATCCCTTATCCATCTTATAATAAAGTATGGAAATCATTATTAAAAGCACAATTACTATTCTATGAGCAACCTTAACCCTGTTTTTAATTCCTGTGGACAAAGCCATAAGAGAAAGTCCACATATAAGAGTAAATCTCTTGTTTAGAATCATCAAATAGTTTGGGAATAGTTTCGATATAAACTTAAACTTAATAAAAAGCTGAGGAACTGCCATAGATGCTACAATTAGTCCTCCTGTAGCAAGTACAGAATAGGATAACACAGTACTGATAGCATTTTGTTTTTGTATACTTGCCTGATTTGTTTCTCCTCTTGTTGAAAATATAAGTAACATCAATCCCAAAATCCAAGGTATTATAGTATAACAAATTCTACAAATTAAAAGTGACAACACTATCTTTGGAGTACTATAACCCATCATATTAAAAACAAATACACAACAGGCTTCAAAAGAGCCAAGTCCCCCTGGAATTAGAGAAATAATTCCAACAATTGTAGCAATTACATAAACTGTACATGCTGTCAATATAGAAATATCACTTTCATAATATCTTATTGTAAATGCAAAGAAAAGTGCAGCTAAGAACCACTCAAATGTAGATTGTAATGATATATATACTCTTAGTTTTCTTTGTGCCCTTATAAATATCGATCCTTCATCTTTAATGTATTTATCTATTGGAAGCTTATCTATAAATATAAAACCAATCACCATTAAAAACATGATTATAAGAAGAGGAACAAGTTTATACTCTTCCCTTCTTATAAGACCTATTGCTGATGGAAGTCCTAAGGAAAAAAGTCCAATCATATCTGAAAAGATGACTATAAATAAAATTCTGTTGACCACTTTCTTATCAACTTTATATTTGTCATACATCAACTCTCTAATGGTTAAACCTGCAACTCCACCAAAACCTATAAAGTTATTAAAAGACTGAGATATCCAACCAATTTTGAACACTTCTCTAAAGGGTATTTCCATCTTATAATACTTTGCAAGTAAAAAATCGTAGATAGTAGCAAAAGAAAATGTCACAAGCCCGAAGACTACAAAAAAGATTTTTGCCCTTGAATCCGTTCCTCTAATTAATTCTTTTATCTCTTCTACATTTATTCCCTTAATCTCTTTACGAATTATTATAGTAGTTAAAATTATGATGAATAGGACCAAAAAAGTCCTTATGTAATTTTTATATTTCTTGTAAAAGTCTTTTAATTTAGTCATACTTCCTCCCCACTATTTATATAATAACACAGTTAATGTATATAAAAGCATGGAATTTGCAATCGTAAGAATATTGTAAGATTTAAAAGAAAATGGATTTGAAACTCAATTTTCATGAATCTCAAATCCATTAACTTTCTTATTTATAAACTCTTAGAGTTTAATATTGTTAAGTTTACTTTCTTGCAGATGTATCAATTGTCTTAAATCCTGTTGTAGTAAATTCGTTAAATGTAATACCTTTAACAAAGTCATAGTAGAATTGGATTGTTCCACCATGAGTTAATGGGATTATAACTGTTTCATCTGAAAGAATTTGTTCAGCTTCTTCATAGTTCTTTAAAGCTTCTTTAGAGTCTTTTGCCTTAATAGCATTTCTAACTAATTCATCATACTTGTCGCTTGTCCAGTAAGTGTTAACTGCATTTGCAGTTGACATAAATAGAGAAAGCATTGCAGATGGATCATTGTAGTCAGCTGTCCATGCAAGATAAGCTAATTGGTAATCACCTTTTTGTACTCTACCTGAAAGAATTGGCCATTCCATTGTTTCAAGCTTAATGTCTGTTCCTAAAGTTGAGTTAACTGATTGTTGTATAAATTCACAAATTTGTTTAACGATAGGTGCATTTGTGTAGATTAATGTGATGTCAGCCTTTGCAGGGTCTTCGTCTTTTCCAAGTTCTTTAAGACCTTCTACAAATAGTGCCTTTAAGTCCTTATTTTCTTCTCTTAATTTAGCGTATGTGTCACCAGCATCTTTTCTAAATTCAGTTCCGTCAAGTTCCATACCTACTGGTACCCAACCAAGAGCTGGTTTTTGAATTCCCTTAGATATTAAATCAGCTAAGCCTTCTTTGTCTATTGCAAGTGAAATAGCTAAACGTATTTTATCATTCTTTAAAAATTCATCTTGGTGGTTGATTGTTAAGTAACCTACTGAAGGCACAGCAACTTCTTTGTTCTTAACTTCGTCCATTCCTTTGAACTTGCCAACCCATTCTGGTAATACTGTTCTAACTGCGTCAACTTCACCAACTGCAAAAGAGTTCATAACAGTGTTTGTATCTGTCATGATTGGAAGATTTACAGTTTCAACTTTTACATTGTCCTTATCCCAGTAGTCTTCGTTCTTAACTAAAGTAACTCTTGAGTTGTGAGTCCATTCTGAAACTTTGTAAGGTCCACAGGATAATACTGTATCAGCTTCTGCACCATATTTATCAGAATATTTTTCTACTAAATCTTGTCTACAAGGTAACATTACTCTAAAAGGTACAAGAGTTGGGAAATAAGTTGCAGGATTTTCCAAAGTAACTTCAAGAGTCATATCATCTATAGCTTTAACTCCAAGTTCGTCCATATTTACTTCACCCTTTGCTCCATTAAGTTTAGCAAAGTTCTTTATAGGATCCAATAAGAATGCAGATTCTGAACCTGTTGCAGGGTCTACAGCACGTTTAATACCATATTCATAATCCTTAGCTGTTAAAGGTTCTCCATCTTCCCATTTTAATCCTTCTCTTAAGTGGAAAGTATATACTAAACCGTCATCAGAAACTTCATACTTTTCTGCAGCTGCAGGTAGTATTTCATTTGTACCATCTTCTTTTTCTCCCATTCTAAGTAACGGTTCATTAATATTATTTATGATTTTGTTTCCATACATGTCAGATCCCTTTTGTGCATCAAGTGTGTTAGGTTCTGAATCAAGAAGTGAATTGTAATACAATCCTTCTGTTGAACCTCCGTTGTCTGACACTTTTCCATCTGTTGAGTTAGCGTTTCCATCAGTGCTTCCTGTGTCTCCACCCTTACATGCAGTGATAAATAACATTGAACATGCAAGTACTAAAGCCAGAAATTTTTTCTTACTTTTCATTATAATTCCTCCTATGAATAATATGTAGTGAACAGTTCTGAAATCGTTTGTTTTAAACGACTAATTAACAGAAGCAATCGTTATTAAACAAAAACAAACTAATCACTTAATTAAATTATACCACATTCAAAATAAAAGAAAAGCATTTTCCTAAAAGATTTGTTTTTTGTTGCCCAAGTAATTTTATTTAATTTTTTCTGAACAAGTTACTCAATGGATAACTTTTTGTAAAAACAACATATTTCAATGTGCTCTTCACTTAAAAAATGTTTAGCTACAAATTTATGAAATTAAAAACTGTTGAAGATTATATGTCCTCAACAGTTTTTAAAACTTCTATTTAATTTGCCTAAATTATTTTTCTGAAAGTTTTTTTATTCCTTCTTCTAATCCATTATTATATAAATGGCAAGCTACGAAGTGATTTTTTCTTAGTTCCTTTAGCTCAGGTCTATTTTCTTTACAAATATCCATACAATATCTACATCTTGTATTAAACTTACATCCCTTTGGTGCATTTATCGGAGAAGGAATTTCCCCTTCAAGCTTAATTCTATCCTTTGACTCAACAGATGGGTCTGGGATAGGAATAGCTGATATAAGTGCCTTTGTGTATGGATGAAGTGGTGCGTAATATAAATCTTCCTTAGGTGAAATTTCAACCATTGAGCCAAGATACATTACACCGATTCTATCTGATATATGCTTAACCATTGACAAGTCATGTGAAATGAACATGTAAGTTAAGTGTTTTTCTTTTTGTAATTCAATTAAAAGGTTAACAACTTGAGCTTGAATACTAACGTCAAGAGCTGATATAGGTTCGTCGCAGACAATAAATTCTGGTTCAACTGCTAATGCTCTTGCAATACCAATTCTTTGTCTTTGTCCCCCTGATAATTCATGAGGAAATCTCGCACCGTGCTCAGAGTTTAGTCCTACAGTTTTTAGTAAGTCTGTAACTCTTTCTTGAACTTCATCTTCTTTAAGATTTTTAAAATGGACTCTAATTCCTTCACCTATAATATCTCCAACGGTCATCTTAGGGTCAAGTGAAGCATAAGGGTCTTGGAAGATCATTTGAGCTTTCTTCTTAAATTCTCTTTCTTCCTTTGCAGTAAATTTTGTAATATCTTTACCGCTATATAATATTTGTCCATCTGTAGGATCATATACCTTAATTACAGTTCTACCACAAGTTGTCTTTCCACATCCTGACTCACCTACTATACCAAGGGTTTCACCTTTATAAATATTTAAAGTTACGTCTTCAACTGCTTTAACTGTTTTTTTATTACCAATAGGGAAAAACTTATCCAGATTTTTTAACTCAATAAGAACTTCTCTATCTTTATTTTCATTCATTTGTTCTGTATTCATCGTTCACCTCTAGTATGGTCTTTCTACTTCAGGAGCCAATTCATGATGTAACCAGCACTTACTGCAATGAGTTTCTGAAAACTCATATACAGGTGGTTTTTGTTCTTTACAAATTTCCATTGCATAATCACATCTTGGTGCAAATGGACAACCAGGTATATCAAGTAATAAGTCTGGTGGTGTTCCGCCTAAAGCATAAAGAGTCTCTTTGTCCTTAGAGTCCAATCTTGGAACTGATAACAACAATGCCCAAGTGTATGGATGTCTTGCATTACCGAAGATTTCACTTACAGTACCTGTTTCCATAATCTCTCCAGCATACATAACTTGTATTCTGTCAGCAAAGTCAGCTACAACTCCCAAGTCATGAGTTACAAGCACTGTTGCTGTGTTGTTCTTTTCCTTTAGTACTCTCAACAAATCAAGAATTTGTGCTTGAATTGTTACATCAAGCGCTGTAGTAGGTTCGTCTGCTAAGATTACCTTTGGATTACATGCAAGGGCTATAGCTATCATAACTCTTTGTCTCATCCCACCTGAAAGTTCATGAGGATATTGTTTAACTCTTTCTTCAGGGTTAGGAATGTTAACAAGCTTCAAAAGTCTAATAGTTTCCTTTTTGATTTCGTCTCCCGAAAGTTTGGTGTGAAGTTTTAAAGACTCAGCTATTTGCTTTCCTATTCTCATTGTTGGGTTTAATGAAGTCATAGGGTCTTGGAAGATCATAGCTACATCTGAACCTTGATATTCTTTGATTCTCTTTTTAGACATCTTTAATACTTCTTCATCCAAATACTTGATAGAAGCTCCTTCTTTTATAACTGCTGATTGTTTAGGAAGGATCTGAAGTATCGCTTTTGAAACAACTGTCTTTCCAGAACCTGATTCACCTACTATGGCAAGAGTTTCCCCTTCGTGTATATCAAAGCTTACTCCTCTTACAGCCTTAACCTCACCAGCATATGTGTTAAATGAAACATATAGGTCTTTGACGTCGATTATCTTTCTTCTTTCATCGAGATTTCTTTGTTCTTTATTTATAGTTTCTTGTAATTCATCTTCTGTTTCATAAGCCATTCCTGCAACAGCATCAGTTGATTCTGGTGACTCTTGTTCAAGAATTTCTTCCATATTTTTTTCTTTATTATCAATGTTTGTATTATTTTCTGTCATAATTACCTACTTTCTAAGGTTTGGATCCAGTGCGTCTCTTAGACCGTCACCTAATAGTGTAAATGAAAGCATTGTCAATGCTATTGTTAGTGCAGGGAAGAACAATTGATAAGGATAGAACTGGAATTTTTGTTGGGCAGATGATGCCATAGCTCCCCAAGAAGTTTCTGGAGGTGCAACTCCAAGTCCTAAATAACTTAAAAACGCTTCACTGAATATATATCCTGGGATATCAAATGAAATTGAAACTAAGATAACATTTAATGTGTTAGGGATTAAATGTCTCATGATTATATTTTTATTTGATACACCAAGTACGTCTGCAGCTAATATAAAGTCTTGTTGTTTTAATGATAGAATTTGTCCTCTAACAAGTCTTGCAAGTCCACACCATCCTGTTATGGTCATGGCAATAATAAGTGTGTGAATACCTTGTGAGTCCATGGCAAGTCTTACTATGATAACAACAAGAAGATATGGTAATGAGAAAAGAATTTCTACGATTCTCATCATTATATTATCTACTCTGCCTCCAAAATATGCAGAAACTGCACCATAGATTGAACCTATAATAGTACCAATGAACGCTCCGCAAATACCTATAAAGATAGAAATTCTTCCACCTTTCCAAAGTCTTGTGAACACATCTCTACCTATTTCGTCTGTACCAAACCAAAACTCAGATCCTGGACTGGTATTAGGTGCTCCTACAATATCTTTGAAGTTATATTTAGAAATCATAGGTCCGATAATTACCATTATTGTTAAAAATATCAATATTATAAATGCAAGCATGGCTGTTTTATTTTGTTTAAATCTTCTCCATGCATCAGACCAATAGGTTACAACAGGTCTTGCAATAAATTCTGCATCCCCTTGGTCCTTAGGCACTCTTTTAAATTTACTTTTATCTATACTTTCCATATTTGTCTCCTAATTATCTACTCTAATTCTTGGGTCGGCAACGGTATATAGAATATCAACTAATAGTTGTGCTACTAAGAATAATGCAGCATAGAACACAGTTGTACCGATAATCATCGGATAATCACGAGTTTGAATTGCATTTACAAAATAAAATCCAAGTCCCGGAATACCGAACATGCTTTCAATAATGAAAGATCCTGTAAAAATACCTACGATTTGTGGTCCTATTATTGTAATAACAGGTAGTATCGCATTTCTTAAAACGTGTTTACGTATGATATTAAATCTTGAAACACCTTTAGCTTCCGCTGTAAGAATATAGTCTTCGTTTAATACTTCAAGTACATTACTTCTCATATATCTTGCATATGTTGCTATTGAACCAAAGCACATTGCAAGAGATGGTAAAACAGTATATTTAAACATGCCAGGTCTAAAGCCGGATGTTGGGAACCATTTCAATTTTACTGCAAAGTAAAGCTGAAGTAGTGAACCCATTATAAATACCGGGATAGTTACTCCTAAGATAGCAATTACGCTTACTATGTAGTCCGGCCATCTACCCCTGTTTAACGCTGCTATAATACCAAGAACTATACCAATAACAAGTCCAACAATCATAGCTTGTCCACCAATTCTACCTGATACTGGAGCTGTCTCCTTTATTACTTTTGATACTTCTCTACCAGGGTATTTGATTGATGAACCTAAGTCTCCCTTTGTAAATACATTTTTTAAGAAAATTGCATATTGTTCGTGAACCGGTTTATCAAGACCATATTTCTTTTTATAGTTTTCTATGGTTTGTGGTGGTAATGTCTTACCCATTGCTGATAGTGGGTCCCCTTGAATGTTATGCATTAAAAAGAATGTTACAGTGGTAATTATAAATAATGTTATTACCATGTATAAAAATCTTTTTCCTATATACTTTAACATCTTAACCTCCTAAATCAGGTGGCTTTCGCCACCTGAAATTTATTTTTCTTCAACTATGGTCTAGCTGAAGTATCAATTGTTTTAAAGCCAGTGCTTGTGAAATCAGAGAATGTTACTCCCTTTACAAAATCGTAGTAGTATGAGTTTGTACTAACACCGATTAGTGGAATAATTACTGATTGGTCTACAAGCATCTTGTCTGCTTGTTTATATAATTCAGTTGCCTTAGCTGAATCTGTTTCAACAGCTGCATCGTCAACTAACTTATCATAATCTGCACTTGCCCATCCAGTGTTAACAGAGCCTGCGTTTGTCTTGAATAATGAAAGCATTGCTGATGGGTCATTGTAGTCTGCTGTCCATGCAAGGTATCCTAATTGGTAATCACCTTTTTGGATTCTACCATTAAGGATTGGCCATTCCATTGTTTCAAGTTCAACGTTAATACCTAATTGGTTATTTAGGTTTTGTTGAATAAATTCGTTAATCATCTTAACTCTTGGGTTGTTTACATAGATAAGAGTTAATTTAACTTGAGATGGATCTTCTCCAAGTCCTAATTCTTTTAAACCTTCAATTAAAAGAGCCTTTGCGTCTGGATTAGCTGATCTTAATCCTTCAAATGAGTCGCCGATTTCATCTCTAAATTCTTTACCATCTAATTGGATTCCGTTTGGTGTCCATCCCTTTGCTGGAGGAGTAAATCCTTCAGCAAGTAATTTTGAAAGACCTTCTCTATCTATTGTAAGGTTAATAGCTTGTCTTACCTTTTCATTCTTTAGTATTGGGTCAGTGTGGTTAACTGATAGATAGTCAACTGCAGGGACGCTAACAGGTTTACTCTTAACATTTTCAATGTCTTTAAACTTTTCTACCCATTCAGGAATGTTAGTTCTAACTGCGTCAACTTCTCCTACTGAGAATGAGTTCATGATAGTGTTTGTATCTGTCATGATAGGTAGGTTTACAGTTTGTACATGAACGTTTTCTTTATCCCAGTAGTCTTCGTTCTTTTCAAGAGTTAATCTTGAGTTGTGAGTCCATTCAGTTAATTTGAAAGGTCCACATGAAAGAACTGTATCTGGTTCTGCTCCATATTTTTCTCCATACTTTTCAATTAAGTCTTGTCTACATGGTAGCATTACTCTAAATGGAACTAAAGTTATAAAGTATGATGCAGGAGAACCTAAAGTAACTTCTAAAGTCATGTCATCAACAGCTTTTACACCAAGTTCATCTACAGGAGCTTTTCCTGAGTTAACTTCACCAAAGTTTTTGATAGGTGCAAGTAAGAATGCTGATTCAGAACCTGTGTCAGGATTTGCTGCTCTCTTGATTCCATATTCAAAATCCTTTGCTGTAAGAGCTTCTCCGTCTTCCCATTTCATACCTTCTCTAAGTTTGAAAGTATATGTTAAACCGTCTTCTGAAACTTCGTAGCTTTCAGCTGCTGCTGGAACAACTTCATTTGATCCGTTTTCTTTTTCAGCCATTCTTAGTAATGGTTCAGTTATGTTGTTAATAATTTTATTACCATATACGTCAGAACCCTTTTGAGCGTCCAATGTAGTTGGTTCACTGTCTAATAGGGAGTTGTAATATTGATCTCCACCATTTCCTCCTGCTACAGGCTTTCCATCTGAACCAGTAGCGTTGTTGTTAGCTCCTCCGCCACATGCAGTTGTAAGTAACATCATACCTGCAAGTACGATTGAAAGAGCTTTTTTCTTTCCATTCATAGTATTATTCCTCCTTAAGAATATAAATAAGAATTTAAATTATACAGAACATCTATACTTTTTTGAGAAAACGATTTAAATTTTGATTAAAGAAAAACATTTTCAAAATAAAGAAATTCAGTGTTCTGTAGAACTCAATGATTATTATAACACAAGTTTTGCCCATTTCAACTATATAAAACACTAATTAATGAATAAGCAAATATATATGTCTATTTAAAACTTGACATCATAAAATTACTTTATTTTTCATTGTTCTATAAGTTATATAGTTTTAAAGTGAAACAGTATTATTCTTGGCGAAATATCAATATTTTTTAAAATTTTATATATTTATAGATTTTTTGTTTCTTCCTTCGTACTTTAATTCAGGTTCAATGATTATTTTTTTTATTTTTCTTTTTTACAAAATAAACTATCAAAAAAATCACAACTATTCCTAAAATAATCAAAGTATAATCTTTAATGAACACTTCTATATCCTTCCAATTTTCTCCAAGTTTCATACCAGCAAAAATAATCAAAGCATTCCAGATTGTTGAACCTAAGGTAGTTAAAATTACAAATTCAATCAAGTTCATATTGAACATTCCTGCAGGTATTGAAATTATTGATCTAAAAACAGGAACCATTCTGAAAAAAAACACAGAGATCTTTTGATACTTAGTGTAAATTCTTTTTATCTTTCCAAGTGAGTCTTGGTCAACTCTTAGAATTTTATCTTTCCCAATAAATACATTTCGAACCTTGGGACTGTTTATATATTTTCCAATATAGTAAAGTACAACAGCTCCTGAAACAGAACCTAATGTAGCTGCAAATAATACTGAAATAAAAGTTAGCTTAGTTGCGGATATAAAAAACCCTCCTATTCCTAAAACCGCTTCTGATGGAATTGGTGGAAAAATATTTTCAATAAAGATTAGTAAAAAAACTCCGAAACTTCCAAATTTTTCGATTAGATTTAAAAATAATTGATTCATGACTTCCTCCAAAATAAATTATATCAAATAACAAGGTTCAATACTAATTTCTAAAAAATTTTTATCATTTCACAACTCAATTCTCACCTCTAACATCTCACTTCTAATAAAAAAGAAACCCTCTTTTTATGAAGGTTTCTCTTATTTTTTAGATTTAACTTTTTTTAATCGGAAGAACTCTTCTATATCTTTTTCTTCCAATATCTCTTCAAGTTTTTTTATATTCTTTTGTAGTTTTGGTATTTGAATCTTGTCCAGTGCGTTGGCTCTTTTTTGTGTCTTATTTATTTCATTAGCTAAGTTGTATACTGCATTTTCAATTTCAGTAAGTTTATAAATTAATATTCTAAGCTTTTTAAATTCTATTAAAAGTCTATCAAAGCCTGCGTAAGTGTCATGAATACCAAAGCTTAGTGGAGTTTTTTTATCGTCTTTATCAAGTATTATCTTTGGAACTGTTGCCCCCATTACAGACTTATACAAGATGTCGTAATCTTTTTCTAAAGATATGGCGTCAATGATATTATCCAAGTTTTCTTTGCCGAGTACAAGATTAACTTGATTTAAAAGTTCGTAAGCTTTTGAGAATTGCTCTTCAATATTTTTTTGAACTTCCTTCGCTTCATCGACTAAGGTCATCATTTCCTTTATTAAGACCACTCTCTTTCTGTCTAAAAGATTGTATCCTTTTTTGGCAAAGTTTAGGGACTTTTTTAATTTAATTAAGTTGCCCTTGGTATATGCCATGTTGTTTTTAGCCATTTATATCACCTTTTTAGATACTTTTCTTTTAATTTTGGATCAAGTCTATCAAGTTGGTCATCGGGTAAAATTTTCATAAGCTCCCATGCAAGGTCCAAAGTTTCTATAATACTTCTGTTTTCATATGGATCTTGCTTAACAAATCTCTCTTCAAACTCTTCTCCAAATTTTAAAATCTTTTTGTCAGAATCTTGTAAGTCATCCTCCCCAAGTATTTGAGCAAGGTCTCTTACTTCTTGGACTTTTGAATAAGATGCAAAGAGTTGGTTTGCAACATCTTGATGATCTTCTCTTGTATAGCCTTCACCAATACCGTCCTTCATAAGTCTTGATAGTGAAGGAAGTACATTTATTGGTGGATATACATCTTTAAAAGTAAGTTGTGGGTCCAATGCTATTTGTCCCTCTGTAATATAACCTGTTAAATCAGGGATTGGATGAGTTATGTCCCCATTTGGCATTGTAAGAATTGGAATGAGAGTAAGTGAACCCTTATGGCCTTTCAACATGCCCGCCCTTTCATATAGACTGGCAAGGTCTGAATACATGTAACCAGGGTATCCCTTTCTACTTGGTACTTCTTCTCTAAGTGAAGATACTTCTCTAAGTGCCTCTCCATATGAAGTGATGTCTGTCATAAGCACAAGAACATGTTTGTTTTCTTCAAAAGCAAGGTACTCTGCCGCTGTAAGTGCACACTTTGGTACAATAAGTCTTTCCATAATTGGATCGTCTGCATAATTTAAAAACATTACTACATTTCCAATTACTCCAGAGTTTCTAAATTCATTTTCAAAATAAATTCCTTCGTCGTGCTTTACACCTATAGCTGCAAACACTATACAAAAATCTTCATCTTCGTTATCATCGCCACTAACTACCTTTGCCTGTCTTATGATTTGTGAGGCAAGCTTGTTGTGATCAAGACCGTTTTCAGAAAATATTGGAAGTTTTTGTCCCCTTATAAGTGTTGTCAAACAATCTATTGTGGAAATTCCAGTTTGAATAAAGTTTCTTGGGTATACTCTTGCCACCGGGTTCATAGGTCTACCATTGATGTTATATAACTTTTTAGAGTAGATGTCTCCAAGACCATCTATCGGCTCGCCTATTCCATTAAACTTTCTGCCAAGTATATCCTTTGATAGTGGAAGTTCAAATGGTTTTGTTGTAAAGGAAACTTCTGTGTTGTTTGAAGACATTCCTGTTAAGTCACCAAATACTTGAATTTGAGCCGTTTCTCCTCTTATGGCTAAAACCTGTCCAAGGTAAGTCTTATCTTCAAACTCAACCTTTACAAGTTCGCCATAAAACATATTCTTAACATTTTCTATTTTAATTAATGAACTCTTTATCTTTGAAGCTTTAATGTATTTTTTAATCATCTAAGCCTCCTTCGTTGTATCTGCTTTCCAGATTTTCAAAAAACTGTTCTATTTCTTCTTTCAATTCATCTATCTTTTCAAGCTTGTCGTTTTCGATGTTGTACTTCATTCCAACTATCTTTGTATAAACTGTCGAAGATGTAATTTCATTTATAGGAATGTTCTTCTTTACAGCTTCAAGACCAAGGTCGTAAAATTCTTTTATTACTTCAAGCATCTTGTACTGTTTCAACAAAGGTACATAGGAATCTATTTTATTAAAGGCATTTTGTTGTAAAAATCCTACTTTTATCATCTTAGCAACAAATAGAGTAAGCCTTTGGTCATCTGGTAGAACATCTTCACCTATAAGCATTACAATCTCTTGAAGCTTATCTTCTTCAAATAATATCTTCATCATTTTATTTTTCAAAGTGACCACATCTTTTCCAATTAACTCAACATAATCCTCTTTGAGTTCGTCACTGTATTTTGAATACGAAGTCAACCAGTTAATGGCAGGGTAATGTCTTGCATAGGCAAGCTCTTTATCAAGTCCTAAAAATACATTTACATATCTCTTTGTATTCTCAGTAACAGGTTCTGAAAAATCTCCTCCTTGAGGCGAAACTGCACCGATTATGGTTACAGATCCTAACTCATTTCCCAGTGTCTTTACATATCCTGCTCTTTCGTAAAATCCAGCAATTCTTGATGGCAAATATGGAGGGAAACCTTCTTCTGCCGGCATTTCTTCAAGTCTACCTGAAATCTCTCTAAGGGCTTCTGCCCATCTTGAAGTTGAGTCTGCCATTATTGCAACATCATAGCCCATGTCTCTAAAGTATTCTGCAATTGTGATTCCAGTATAAATTGAAGCTTCCCTTGCAGCTACTGGCATGTTTGAGGTATTTGCTATTAAAACAGTTCTCTCCATAAGAGGTCTGCCTGTGTTTGGGTCTATAAGCTTTGGAAAGTCTTCCAAAACTTCCGTCATTTCATTTCCTCTTTCACCACAGCCGATATAAACAATTATATCCGCATCACAATACCTTGCGAATTGATGTTGTGTCATGGTCTTTCCTGTACCAAATCCTCCTGGAATTGCAACTGTACCTCCCTTTGCCACTGGAAAGAACACGTCTAAAATTCTTTGTCCTGTTTTTAGTAATTTTGAAACTTCAAGTCTTTCTTTAATTGGTCTTGGAAATTTTATTGGCCACTCTTGGTATAACTTTACTTCATGAAGCTCTCCACTTTCGTCTTCAATCTTTAAAATAACTTCGTTTATATTGTATTTTCCAGATGGCTTTACATCTACAACTCTTCCCTTAACTCCGTATGGAACTAAAATTTTATGGGTTATTGCTTCGGTTTCTTTAATGGTTGCAACAACTTCTCCTTGGGAGATTAGATCACCTTCTTTAACAATGACATCCACATCCCAAAGTTTTTCTTCATCAAGGGACATAAGGCCAATTCCCTCTGGTATAAACTCTCCATATTTTTCTTCAATAACCTTTAAGGGCCTTTCAATTCCGTCAAACATATTTCCTATAAGCCCTGGACCTAACTTAACTGAAAGTGGCATATTGGTATGAACAACTTCGTCCCCAGCACTTAGACCTTGTGTATCTTCATAAACCTGTATGGTTCCCTCATCATCGTCAAGGGAGATTACTTCTCCTATCAACTTTTTTGGACCTACTAAAACCATCTCTTTTGCTTGGAAGTTTGACATGTTATTTGCATTTATAACTGGTCCGTTTATAGATGTTACAATTGCATTATTCTCCATCTACCTTACCTCCCACTTTGTTTATGAAATCTTGAATGATAAAACCAATAGTCTTTCTATTGTTCTTTACAAATTCACTAATTGTATTATCTTCAATGCTGTTTTCTCTTATGTTTTCTAAAGTATATCCACCTATAACATCATCTTTTAAAATTTTAATCTTCGATTCATCAAGAGAAAGTCTCTTTGCATCATTTGAAGTTAATCCTATTACAAAATCTGGATTGTTGTAAAATGGCATAACATTCTCTTTTAAACTTACAGCATAACTTTCATCTGAAACATAGGATTTGTACTTTTCTAAAATATCTTTATTGATATCTTCAATCATTCTCTCTCTAAATTTAAGAATCTCTTCCCTACTCTTGTTTTCTTGAATCTGAATTTTTTCATTTATTTCTTTAGTGATGTCTCTTTCTTTTTTAGCCACTTGTAAATCAAATAGATTCTCTTTTTCCTCTTTAAAATTATCAAAGTCTTCTTGTAATTTTGAATAGAGTTTTTGATAATGTTCTTCCAGTTCTTCTTTCTTTTTGTCGTAAGTTACTTTTTTAAATAACTCATATTTATTTTCAAGTAAAATCATATTATCACCTAATCAATCTTTACGCCTAAGGACTCTTTAACAGATTTTAATATAAAATCCTTATCTTTTAATCCGCCTTGTCCTGGGATTATAACAATCAAAGGTTTTGCTTTACGCTTCTTCCTATGTTCAATAAGCAAATCATGCACGATTTCAGATACATCTTCAGTTAAGATAACAGTTCCAATTTTTTCATCTTTCAAAGTCTTTTTAAAAATACTTATTAATTTTTCTCTGTCCTTACTGAATGTCCCCCTAATTCCTGAAAGTTTTAATCCTTGAACAATGCTTTCGTCATTTGATATAAGGTAGGAATACATTATAATCTTCCAAGAATCATGATGGAAATTACAAGGCCGTAGATTGCGATACCTTCTGCAAGACCAACATAGATAAGTGTTTTTCCAAGAAGTGTATCATCTTCAGAAACCGCACCAAGTGCTGCAGAACCTACAACCCCAACTGCATAACCTGTACCTATTGTTGCCATTCCTGTTGAAAGAGCTGCCGCCAACATTCCAAGTCCATTAGCTGAGTTTTCTGCTGAGGTTGCTGCTAAAGATGAATTTGGTGAAATTATGATAAGTGCCATAAGTATTAATGGAATAAAGCTTAACAAATTAACGCCTAAAGTTCTCTTTAACTTTCTCTTTGAGTTGTCTCTATTATTGTTTTTTAAATAAAATCCTGATGCGATTGTGGTTAAGACCACGATTATTGATAATCCTAAAATTAATTTCATTTTTTCCCCCTAAAATATATTTTTGTCCGGAATAAATTCTCTTCCGTCTCCAATGTAGTATTTGCTAAACATTTCGTAATATTCAAGTCTTAGTGATTGAATAAATACTATTAAACCTTCAAGTCCAAGTATTACTATATTTCCTATAATTATCATTACGATTGATCCTGTCTTTGTACCAATCATATTCCCAATTGTTGAAAAAGCTAAGAATAGACCAACATGGTTTATTGCAAAAGCTCCAACTCTTATAAAGGAAATTGTTCCTGAAAATATTGAAATTATAGTTTCAACAATTGAAAAACTGGATTCTATAAAATATCCATTTGGTAAAGCAGTCTTTTGCTTTAATACAAACTTTTGATATAAAACCTTTTTGAAAATCATTGATAAAATACATAATATGGCTATTATCAAAAAGATATCAAATATTATACTATTCAAATCAAATAGTTTTGTGCTTGCAATTCCTAAAATTGATATATATAGTAAAAATCCTGCAATTCCTTTTTCTCCAAAGTAAAGTTCTTCAAAGTTTTTTGTCCTTATATAATTTGTAACTCCCAAAGAGTAACTCATTATTAGTAAGATTACTCCAAGTGCTATTGCCATTATAAGAATGGTATTAATATTTTCATATGGATTGAATAAAATCGGCTGTATCACAGTTTCAAGCCCAAAGACAGACCCATATAAAAATCCAAAGATTGTTGAACTCACTCCAAGTCTTGTAACAAGTCCACCAAAATCCTTATTTATAAACTTTCCAACTAATATTCCAGCTATTGCAAAGAAAAGTCCTTGCCCAACATCTCCAAACATTGAACCAAACAATAGCATATAGGTTATTGCAAAGAAAGGTGTAGGATCAATCTCTTCATAGTTAGGAACCCCATACATCTTTACAAGCAGTTCAAAGGGTTTAAAAACGCTGTTGTTCTTTAACTTTGTAGGTGGTTTTATGTCATAGTCTTCAACTTCGTGAAAAGTTATATCAACCTTATACTTATCAGTTAAGGCATTATAAATCTTTGTGCTGTCCTCTTTTGAAATCCACCCAGCCAAATAGAAATATCTACTTGAAACTGCCAAGGAAGTCTTTGTATCTTCAAGATTTAACTTATTATATTTATCCTTTAGAATTTGAGCTATGCCCTCTTCATTATCCTTCTTATATTCATCAATAAATTTTTTACTTTTTTCTAATTTCTCTTCAAGTTCCTTTATCTCCTGAGTCAACCTTTCAGTTATCTCAGAAGGTTTTTTCTCAAATCCCTCAGGTATTTTTATTTCATGGAAATTTAGAGATCTTAAAACTCTACTTATATCTACCTCCATATCACCAGGATAGATAATAAAATAAACTTCCCCTTCTTTTAAAGTCCCCATATGAAAAATTGCCGCAAATATATTTTCGTAATTTTTCTTTATCCTAAGCCTGTCTTCCTTTGACAATATTCCAAATTTAAAATTGAAATTCTCAAGTTTCAACAGTTTTGACATGGAAACATTTATATTCCCAAACATATTAAAAATATCCATGTCCCTGTTTTTTTCCTGTAATTTTTCTCTAATATCATCAATGTTTTCCATTTCACTATTTAGATTTTCAAAATCTAATTGTGAAATTGGTGAAGTAAAGTTTTTTGAAAATTTATTCTTTTTTAAATCTATATTTAAATGATTTGAAAAGTTTTCAAGTTTTTCTCTCTCTTCATTTACATTTAAATCACCATGATATTTCTTGATGTAATTAGAATCAATAGCCATACTTACATTTTCACTACTTATTGGAAACATAAATTGACTATTTTCAATTAGTTCAGATGTATCTATTATTTCTGTAGTTTTTGAATCCACAATATCACTTAAGATATTTTCCATATCTTCAATCTGTCCAATTAAATTCATCATGTACATTCTTTGAGATTTCATTAAAACCTCCTTTCTTCATAACAAATCAAGTAATCTTTTATACTTTCTTTATTCATCTTCATTTCTTTTCCCTGCATTATCACCATAATATCTTTGATTTGAAATTCATAAATCAAGATATATCCCAAAACCTTACCCATGTTAAATTCCATACTCTTAAAATAATCCTTAAATTTTGAGTATAAAAATATATCATTTGTAAGACTCATGTCTATATCCTTGTCTCCGTCACCAAAAAATTTTACACTATACTCGGTATTTTTAATAAAATTCATAAAAGAATCAAAGTCCATCTTTGACATTTTTAACAGATCATCAATACCAAACTTCAACCCTCTAAAAATACTATAATTATATATTAAGGTATCATCTACATCATAGTATTTCTTTGCTCTGTATATCCAAGTGACATTCTTTAAATCTATTATCGTTCCAAAGAGTTCTTTTGCCTTTTTTTTACTCTTTCTATCAAGCTTTTCACAATATTTATAGATATCTGAATAATGAAATCTATCAAGTGACATCTCCAAGTAAAATAGAATTTCACTGCCGACCTTATCACTATAATTTCTTATATAATCATAATATCTTTCTTTACTTAACGTTTTTATAAAATCAGAAATATTCACACCTGAATTAACAGAATTATAAAAATCTTCTTCAATAACAAAATTTTCTTTATTAAAACCAGTGTTTCCATTGTAAATATTTCTTATAGCTTTCTTAACATCATCTATTTTATATCTGTCAATAATTAAGTCCATAAGAATTTTATAGTCCTTTGCCATAAAATTACTTAAAGCCTCCATTTTTTCAATTAGAATCCTCTTCAGGTGAACAGATAGATAATCCAAATCTTGAAAATCTGTGGCTTTAATAAATTCTTTCTCCATTAGAAAGTTTAATATATCCTTTTGTGACAAACTCATAATATAATTATAATCAGAAGTATTAAATAAATTTTTACCCATCCCCGATATTTTGGTGTTAACAGCAGAAAAGTCTTTAGCCCCTGCCATCTTTGAAATCACCTTCCAAAACCATTTTCGTTAAATAATCTATTATCCCTGGTTTTTCTAAGCTATATCTTTCCATAATAAGGTTCAGCTTCTTATCTAAATTGCTTTTAATCTCTTTTTCCTTAGAATTATAATCACTTTTTGCTTGCTTTTCAAATGTACGAACTCTATCATCAAACTTCTCTTCAAGTTCTTTTTCAAACTTAGTTTTTGATTGATTAAAACCTTGTCTGAGTTCTTGTTCCTTTAACCTATACTCTTCCTTTAGAGATGAAGTCATTTCATCAAGTTCGACAATTTTTTCTATAAATTCATTCATCCCTTACCTCCTCATAATTAATAATATACCTTGAGAATGAATATGTTAAATTCAAATCGTTTTCTTTTTCAAAAAAATTTCTTAATTGTTTCGTTTTTTTAACATTTTTTTCATGATAAAATAAATTATTATTCATTATCACAATTTAATGTATTTTTCTGATTAGCTAAAATTAGAGGTTTATTTTTTCCCTACTCACCTTTTATTAATAATTATTTATTGTTGTAAAGTTTAATTATCATATAAAAAAGACATCACTTTACAGTCATGTCTTTTCAAATTACAATATTAGTTTGTATATTGATTGTATCTTTTTATATTCTCTTCAGTTAGAAATTCATAGGCTTCGTTTACCTTTTGAAACATCTCTGTTGCAGACTCACTTTTATTAATATCCGGATGATACTTCTTGGCCATTTTTCTATAGGCTGTCTTCACTTCATATGCATTTGTGTTAACAGGCACCTCTAAAATAGCACAACTATTTTCATATTTCTTTTTGAAATCTTCAAGAGGGTTGGAATAGTTTTGGCTTTGATTTTGATAGTATCCACCATAACCGCTTGAGCTTTGTTGACCAGTTCTATATGTCCTATAATATGTTCCTGATCCTTGAGAGAAGTTTCTAAATACTTCTTCCCAAAATTCATTTTGAGCTCTCTCTTGTTCTTTTCTCTTTCTCTCTTCTTCCTCTTTTTTATCTCTGTAAGCCTTTTTAAACTCTTGATAACTTTTATAATTTTCTCTATTGTTAATTAAGTAATCTCCATAGTTTCTTAAGTACTCAACTGCAGAATAATGTAAAAATTCTAAGTAACTAATAAATTTTCTTCCAAGTAATGGTATTACTATAAAAAATATAAACACCAATAAAAAAGCTGGAAGATAGATAATCAAAATTGGTAAAAAGAATACAAATCCAGAACAAGCTAAAACTGCCAATATGCCAAGCACGCTCTTTCCAAGTCCAGATATAACATCCACAATAGCCTGAAGAATTTTTATTAATCCACCTATTAGAAAGTCAAGCACATCTGCAAGTCCTAAGATGAACTTTCCCCATATTTTTCTCATATTTCACCTTCTATCACTAATCGTAATACTAAAATTATAACATCTTGATGTGTTTTTTCAAAATAAACGTAATTAAAAAAGAGATAAGCATTGCACTTATCCCTCTTGTAATTATAATTTAGGTCTTTTTTCATATGAAGTATGCAGTAATTCATGTGCAAGTGGGCTTGCAACTCCACCAAAGAACTCATCATAAAGTTTTTGTACTTTTTCGTTCTCATGGGATTTCCTCTTTTTCTTATTTTTATCTATTGAGTAAATTCCCTCTGCTCTTCTTCTAAGTATGGAAAGGTCACCATGGTGATATGGCTGTCCTCCTCCACCTATGCAGCCTCCTGGACAAGCCATTACTTCTATGGCATGAAATTCTTCTTCGCCACTTTTTACCTTTTCAAGTAATCTCCTTGTGTTGCCAAGACCATTTGCAACTGCTATTCTAATAGTTTTTCCATCTATTTCAACTTGAGTTTCTTTTATTCCAGTAAGACCTCTAAGGTCTGTGAATTCAAGATTTCCAAGTTCTTCTCCTGTAATTTTTTCATATGCAGTTCTTACAGTAGCTTCTATAACTCCTCCTGTTGCTCCAAAGATTGCTCCTGCTCCAGTTGATTCTCCCAGTGGATCATCAAAGTCTTCTTCTTCAAGCTCAAGGAAATTTATTCCAGCTTCTTTAATCATTGAAGCAAGCTCTCTTGTTGTAATAACCACATCTACATCTGAGATTCCTTCTGATTCAAGTTCTGGCCTTGCAGCTTCAAACTTCTTTGCAATACATGGCATAACAGAAACTACAACCAAGTCTTTAGGTTCTATACCCATCTTCTCACATAGATATGACTTTGCAACTGCTCCAAACATCTCATGAGGACTCTTGCAAGTACTTGGGATATCAATCATGTCGCTAAATTGTTGTTCCATAAAGTTTACCCAACCAGGGCAACATGATGTTAGTATAGGAAGTTTTCCATTTCCTTTTAATCTTTCAACAAACTCATTTGACTCTTCCATTATTGTAAGGTCTGCTGCAAAGTTTGTGTCAAACACCTTTTTAAATCCAAGTCTTCTAAGAGCATTTACCATTTTACCTGTAACAACGGTTCCTGGTTCTAAACCAAAGGATTCTCCAAGGGCAACTCTAACTGCTGGTGCAGTTTGAACTACAACCACCTTGTCAGAGTGAAGTAAGTCCCATACTTTATCTACATTTGAAACCTCTGTTAGTGCTCCAGTAGGACATACTGATAGACATTGCCCACAGAAAGTACAAGTGGTTTCATACATTGATCTTTCAAATGTACTTCCAACGTATGTGTCAAATCCTCTTCCTACTTCTGCCAGGGCTCCAACTGTTTGAACTTCATTACACATTGTTTCGCATCTTCTACATAGGATACATTTGTTAGCATCTCTAACTAATGATAAGGAGCTGTCATCTATTGGAAGTTCTCTTTTTTCTCCCTTGTAAGGAATGTCTCTTACGTTTAAGTCCCTTGCTATTGCCTGTAATTGACAATCTAAATTTTTAGCACATGTTAAACAGCTATTAGGGTGATCTGAAAGTAAAAGCTCTACAATTGCCCTTCTCGCCTTAACAGCTTTAACACTGTCAGTGTTAATATCCATTCCCTCTTTAACTGGAGTTGCACATGCTGGAAGAAGCTTACCATTCCGTAAGTCCTCCACCATACAAACCCTACAGCTTGCAAGTTTATTTACAAATTTTATATCATGAAGATTCAAATGGCAAAGTGTAGGTATTTTTATACCAATGGTGTTTGCAGCCTCTAATATGGTAGTGTTTTTTTCAACCGCCATTTCTACTCCATTTATTCTAATATTTACCATTTTCCCTCCTAAGCTAAAATAATAGTTCCAACTGGACACGCATCCTTACATTGACCACATTTAATACATTTATCCTGATCAATGACATGTTGTTTTCTAACTTCTCCTGAAATACAGCTAACAGGACAGTTTCTTGCACATTTTGTACATCCAATACATTTTTCAGTAATAATATACTTTAAAACTCCTTTACATTTCTTTGCAGGACATGTTTTGTTTTCGCCCACATGAGCATAGTACTCTTCTGGGAAGTACTTTAATGTTGAAAGTATTGGATTTGGACTTGATTGACCAAGACCACAAAGACTTGTTGCGGCAACTATCTCTGATAATTCTTCAAGTTTTTTTATAGTTTCTTCTGTTGCTCTTCCCTTAGTTATATCATCAAGCATTTCAAGAAGTCTCTTGTTTCCTATTCTACATGGTGTACATTTTCCGCATGACTCATCTACAGAAAACTCCAAGAAGAATCTTGAAACATCAACCATACAGTCATCTTCGTCCATAACAACCATACCGCCTGAACCCATTATAGAACCTATCGCTTTTAGTGATTCAAAATCACAGCCAGTATCAAAAAGTCTTGTAGGTATACAACCTCCTGAAGGTCCACCAGTTTGAACAGCTTTTGCTTTCTTTCCATCTTGTATACCCTCACCAATTTCATAAACTATTTCTCTTATAGTTGTTCCCATTGGTACTTCAACAAGCCCAGAGTTATTTATCTTTCCAACAAGGGCAAATACTTTTGTACCTGTTGATTTCTCAGTCCCAATTGACTTAAACCAGTCGCTGCCTTTATTTAAAATCTGTGCGATATTTGCAAATGTTTCAACATTATTTATTACTGTTGGCTTACCCCAAAGTCCTCTTGTAGTAGTTCTAAATTCCTTGTTTCTCGGCATTCCTCTCTTGCCTTCTATAGATTCCATAAGTGCAGTCCCCTCACCACATACAAAGGCTCCTGCACCAAGTCTTAAACTTATGCTAAAAGAGAAGTCTGTACCCATTATGTTGTCACCTAAAAGATTTAACTTTTCAGCTTCTTCTATTGCATTCATAAGACTTTTTACAGCTTTTGGATACTCAGCTCTAACGTAGATAAATCCCTTTGACGCTCCTATTGCTCTACCACATATTGCCATGCCCTCAAGAACTGCATGTGGATCTTTTTCTAACACAGATCTATCCATGAACGCACCTGGGTCTCCCTCATCAGCATTACAAATAACATATTTTTGATCTGCTTCTTGAACAAAAGCGGACTCCCATTTTATACCAGTTGGGAAACCTGCCCCTCCTCTACCTCTAAGACCTGAATCTTTAATTATGTCTATTACTTCTTGTCGAGAAACACTATGTAGGGATTTCTCAAGTGCTAAATAACCATCCCTTGCTATATACTCTTCAATAGATTCAGGGTTTATTACATCACAGTTTCTTAAAACTATCCTTGTTTGACTTTCGTAAAATTTCCCTTTTGGGCAAATGTTTTCTCCATCTATAATATATCCTTCTGATTTAAGTCTATCTAAAAGCAGTGGATAAGTTTTTTCTTTTATATTTAAAAGTTGTTCTTTATTCACTGTCGCCTCCTTTAGCATCATATATAATCTTATGGATCATATCAGGCTTTACACGTCCTATATTTTCTCCATCTACTGTTACTACTGGTGCTATGCCACATTCTCCAACACATCTTGTTTCAATTACTGAAAACTCTCCATCATCTGTGGTCTGTCCTGGTTTTACTTCAAGAGCATCACAGAAATCTTCAAGCAGTCTATCAGCTCCTTTAACATAGCAAGCAGTACCTAAACACACACATATTTCGTGTTTACCCTTAGGTTCAAAGGTAAATTGTGAATAGAATGTAGCTACCCCATAGATTTCGCTTGAATGTTTATTAAGCTTCAATGCCATAAGATCAACTATAGGCTCTGGAATATATCCAAACACTCTTTGTGCTTCTTGTAGCACTGGCATTACAGCGCCTGGCTCATCCTTATGGTCTTCAATAAACTGAACAAAATTATCAAATTTGTCTCTATCTTTTTCTAAGCAAAAGGCCATTTTTTCCCCCTATTTATATTTTCCATAATAGTTTAACATATTATCAAAGAAAATTCATCCTGAGGAAAATATTTTCAACTTTTTTAATCCTTAAGGTTGAAATATATTAAAATAATCACAAAAACATATTTTTATGCTATGATTTATTATGTCAATAAAATTTCAAAAGGAGATTTCAATGAAGAAGAAAATAATTAGTATTTTATTATTACTTACACTGGTACTAACTTCATGTGCAAGTAAAGAAGCAAATAATAAAAATAAAAAGGAAACAGATTTTATCACTCAAACTGAAAATATCGCGGAACAAGCTAATTCAAAAGATTTGGTTATTTCTTCCATGAAAGGACCTACTGGCATGTCCTTAGCACCTTTAAAGAAGGATGGTTATAATATTTCAATCAAAGGAAGTATTGAAGAGCAAATGACAGCTATACAAAAAGATGAAGCTGATATATTTTTAATACCTTCAAACCTGTATGCAAAACTTCAAAATAAAGATGGTAATTTAAAACTTTTATCAGCTAATGTTGGAATGGCTCTTAGTTTAGTAGGTCAACATGAAATAAATTCTATTGAAGAGCTTAGTGGAAAAACAATTGCTTTAACTGGAAAAGGAGCTGTCCCTGAAGTTATAATAAAAAATCTTTTAGCGTCTTATGGAATTTTAGATGAAGTAAACTTAAATTTCGTTAAAGACCCTACAGAAGCTGTACCAATGCTTTTAAAAGATGAAAACTCTGTGGCACTTTTACCTGAACCCTTTGCTACAGCAATTCTTACCAAAAACGAAAATCTTGTAAAGGCAATCGACTTAAGAGAAAGTTGGAAAGAAAAAGAACTTCCAAATATAATTACATCTGTTATTGTTGCAAAAACTGATATATATGAAAGTAAAAAAGATGAAATGGACGCTTTTGTTAAAGACTATCAAAATAAAATTGTTGAACTTGTAAATAGTCCGCTTTCAAGCACAAATCTAAACTACGGAAAAACCATTGAAGAACTTGGTATTGTAAAGGCTCCTATTGCAATAAAAGCAATTCCTTCAATTGAATTTTTAGGATACGTGAACAATTATAAAGATGATCTAAAAGCTTTTTTAGAAAATATTTTGGAGCTTAATCCTGAACTAATCGGTGGAAAACTTCCCAATATGGAGTAAACGATGAATAACTTTAAAAAAATTTTAGGATATGTTTTTTTAATAATAATTTGGACTCTATCCTATTATATTATTAATAATCCTATAATTCTTCCATCAATTTGGCAGGTATTTGTAAGAACAGTTGAACTCTTTAAAACTGGGGAGATACTCTCTCCCCTTTTGTCTTCACTATACAGAGTTTTTATAGCAATTTTAATTTCTGTAATACTTGGTACACTGTTCTCAATGCTATCTTACAAGTTTAATTTAAGAGATTTTTTCTCACCCCTTATGTCCATATTGAAGTCTACTCCAGTAGTATCTTTGGTCTTGATTATTTTATTTTTTAGCAACAGCCAAAGTCTATCATCCATAGTAGTAATACTCATAATCACACCAATTGTCTATGCCAATATCTTAAATGGACTTGACAATATACTTCAAGAAAAAATCGAACTTTCGTGGGTATATAATCTAAATTTTTGGACAAAGTTCAGATATATTGAACTACCTATAGTCATTAATAGGATACTCTTTTCTATGGTTGTATGTGTTGGAATTGCACTAAAAGCTGCAGTTACTGCAGAAGTTATTGCAGGAGGTTCAAAGGGACTTGGTAATATGCTATACCTTTCAAAAATCTCTTTTGAGATGGTGGATTTACTCTCAGTTACTCTAATTATAGTTCTATTCTCATATATAATAGAGGAAGTTTTTAAAATTCTTCTTAGAAAGTGGTGTGAATATGATTAATTTAAATTTAAAAGAAAAATCATTTGATGATAAAGTTATTTTAAAAGATATTTCACTACAAATTGAAAAGGGAGATATTTTATCTATTACAGGACAATCAGGAATCGGAAAAAGCACTTTACTTAGAATATTAGCAGGACTTGATACTGACTTTAAAGGCGAAATTACAAATACTTTCAAATCATCTTCCATTTCCTTTCCAGAAAAAGTATTTTTAGGTAGGATTAGTGCAATCAAAGAGATAAAATTGGTTTCACGAGCCAGTTATTCTGAAATAGAAAAAGCAATGGAATATTTTGATTTGTTGACCTTAAAAAATAACTTAGTAAAGACCATGTCCACAGGACAAAGGACACGTATATCCCTTATAAGAAGTATTTTAAGCAATAGTGAGATTATTTACTTAGATGAGCCTTTAATGGGTCTTGATTTTAATAATAAAAAGCTCGCCACAGATTATATTTTAAATAATCTAAATGGCAGAGCTTTAGTATATACAGGAGCAAGTTTAAATTTTAAAAATGAAAAAATAATAGAATTAACCCAAGAAAACTAAATGTTTACTTGGGTTTGTTTTATGAAAGTATTTCAATAACATTTTTATTTGCCGCGGACTTCGCAGGCGCATATGAGAACACAATACCTATTACAAGGGATATTAAAAGCGCCACTACTATTGGTCCAACATCCACCGCCGCTTTAAATGGAAGAAATGCCGAAATTACCATTGCCATTAATAGTCCAAAAAGGTATCCAAAGATTCCTCCGATAACTGTAACTACTACCCCTTCAAGTAAAAATTGCATTGTAATATTACCCTTTGTTGCACCTATTGCTCTTCTTATTCCAATTTCTTTCGTTCTTTCAGAAACTGAAATAAACATCATATTCATCATTCCAATTCCTGCAATGAATAAAGATATTCCTCCTATGAGGGCAATGAATATAGTTATTTGATTTAATACCTTTGATATACCTTCAAGCATCTCGGAAATATCAAAATAATTATAAGTTCCTAAGTCCTTCATGGAACCTGTGGTCTTTAATTTATCCACAACTTTTTTTGCAGTATCCTTTACACTTACTCCAGATTCTAAAAACACTTGAATTCCTGGAGAATTTTTTTCTTCAGGTTCAAAACTTTCATAGGTTTTCTTTGGGATGGAAATATCTGAAAAACCCACATTAATTCCCATAGTGAACTCTTCCTTTTTATAAATTCCAACCACCTTATAACCAAGCCCATTAATAGTTATTGATGAACCTAATTTCTCGTTATAATCTTTTAAAATTTCGTCAGCTTTTTCTTCACTTAAAACAGCAACTCTTTGTTTCAAATCATTATCTAAAGAGTTTAAATTCCGCCCTTCAATAATTTCCTTATTGGTACTTTTTACAGTTTCTACCATTGATGAAACTTTACCATTTCTTGTTACAACTTCTAAGTTTTGAGATGCAGATTCATTTCCCTCATTAGAAAACTTTACGTCCTTTACTCCATCAATACTTTTTATTTCAGATATATCCTGAGTGCTGAAAAAAACAACATTTGGATCTTCATACATATTCTGATTTTTAGGTACAAAGGATATTGCAATGGATACACTTTCATCACCTTCGTCTGTCAAGTTTTCCATAACATAATTTTGAAAGCCATTGCCTATGGAAATTATTGTTATAACTGCTCCTATACCGATTATTATTCCAAGCATTGTAAGGATGGACCTTTTTTTATTTCTCTTCAAGGCATTTAGTGCATCATAAAATAATACAGAAAACTTCACTACACATCAGTCCTTTCCTTTAAGTCTCCATCCTTCATAAATAAAACCTTAGAACAATAACTCTTTAAACTTCTGTCATGGGTTACCATAACCACCGTTGTATTGTTATCCCTATTAAGCTTTTTGAAAATATCCATTATTTCGATTGAAGTTACCGAGTCTAAAGCTCCTGTAGGTTCGTCTGCCAATAAAAAGTCTGGTTTGTGAGCCACCGCTCTTGCTATTGCAACCCTTTGCTTTTGCCCACCAGAAAGTTGATTTGGATACTTGTCTATCTTGTCCAATATACCAACGGAATCAAGAGCATTTTCAACTGAACTTTTTATATCCTTTGGACTCTTGCCCGCATATAGTAGAGGCAATTCCACATTTTCTCTTACAGTGTAATTTTCAATTAGATTAAAGTTTTGAAAAACAAAACCAACAGCTTTGTTTCTGAGTTTTGACATCTCATCGTCATCTAAGTTTTTCACAGACTGTCCATTAAATATATAGCTTCCAGTAAACTTGCCATCTATAAAACCAATTATATTCATTAGTGTGGACTTACCGGAACCAGACTCACCCATTATACCTACAAATTCACCTTTTTCAATGTTAAAGCTCACATCCTTAAGTACATGAAGTTTTTCTTCCCCAGTGATATAAACTTTATTAACCTTTTTGACTTGAATCATCTTGGTAATTGTCCTTTTCTATATTTTTGCTATCTATATTTTTTTCAGTTGAATCTGTACTGTCTTTAACTTCAACATTTACATTGCCATTTTTAGATTTTTCGTCAGTGTTTTGGGTTTCCATTTTATTTTCTTTCTTATTTTCTTTTCTATCTTTAGTGTCTTCCTTAGCACTAATCTTTACATCAATCTCGTCACCGTCTGAAATACCACTAACATCTTCAATAATACTATCTCCAAGTTTTAAACCCTTAAGCACTTTATATGCACCGTCTTCCTTCATTAAAGTGACTTCAACTCTTTTTGCCTTTCCATCTTCATACATATAGACATAGGTTTTACCATCCTTCTCTTCAACTGAAGACTCTGGTAAATATAATCCATCTTCTGTAATTTCAATGTTTACAGAAAATCCATATTGTATAAAACCGTCTGGAATAACGTTGAATTCAAATTCAGACATACTATTATCTCCACTTGCACCTGGAATTGCAGCATCTTCTTTAGGCATATTTGAAAGGTACGAAACTCTACCCTTTTGGGTTTCCCCTGTAGATATGACTTTTAAATCCACCTTATCATCAACATGGATTTTGTCATAGTCAAATTCTGAAACTTTAGATACAATTTTAGTTTCCTTTGAAACTATTTTAATAAGAGGATCCGTCATGCCTTGGCTTTGTTCCGCCTTGCTCTTGTCCAAATAAACTCTTCCCTTGATGTTTGCTTTTTCAGTTACATATTGTTTGTTCTTTAAGTTTTGTATTTGTTCACTTACTCCATCCAGTTGTGACTTAGCTTCAGAAACAGCTCTTTTCGAAGGGGAAATTTGTGCTTCGTATGCCTTAACTTCCTGTTTTGCACCTTCAACAGCAGCTTTAGTCTGTTCAATATCCATTTGTGTCTTAGCATACTCTTCTTGGTTTTCAGGATTTAATGACTTGTTTAAATTATCTAACTTAGCTTGAAGGTTCGAAAGATTTTTCTTTGCCTCTGTGTAATCGCTGTTTGCCTTTGAAAGGTCACTATTTGCAAATCCTAAAGAATTTTTCATAGAGTTATATTGTCTTTGAAGTTCGTCGATTTGCTCTTTAACTCCTGGTGTTTCATACTTAAAAAGATTTGTTCCAACCTCTACCTCATCCTTGTCCTTCACATAGTACTCTATAATCTTTCCCTTTGAAGGATCATAAAAAATATTTTCTGTTTCAACAGGAACTGAGTTTCCAGTAAAGGTAATAGGGTCTTTTCCACTTACAGTATGTAACATATATTCAGCTTTTGATTTCTTTTTAGGTAAAAAAATGCTTAAAAGAGTAGCTGTAAGTAAAACTACAGCCACTACCGATATAATTATTTTATTTTTTTTACTCATATACTTCCTCTTCCTCAGGTAATTTCTTTAACTTAGAATTTAATACAAGCATTCTAATTGAAGGAAGTAGTTCTATTAAAAGTACAATAACAGCTATTACAACTACTATACCAATTCCTGCAGCTATTGCACTCTTAGGTACATTTTCCATAGACTTTGTAATCTCTTCGTTCATGTTTGAGGTTGCACCAGTCTTACCTAAAGATGAGGTAATTCCATTTATAAAACCATATGCTGATAAAATTAAAGTAAGTGCATATGGAAGTATATCAACCTTTACCTTGTCAATAATTCTATTTCTATTTTTAAAAGCTACTACTACACAAAAAATACCTATGACTACTGTTAAAACAAGTATTACTTTATCAAATATTGTTGGTTCAAAGTCTTCAGGATTAATACCCAAGTCTCTAAGTTGTTCTAATTGTTTTACATAGGACTTTGTAATAAAGGTATCTATAACATTCTTAATCCCAATTAGTGCTGATATTACTGAAATAACCAAATAAAAGTTATTCCAAAATCCCATCTTTTTATAAATTTCGTCTCTTTTCATAAATAACCCTCCTTAGTGTATTAGCATTATGATACATTAATAATACCATCTATTTTTATTTTTGTAAACAAGTTTGCATATTTTTTTCAAATTTTACAAATGATTTATCATAACAAGTGCAACATAAAAAAAACTCATAGCTAATCAGCTGTATTAATATGTAAGTGACCAAACAAAACATATTAAAAGGAGCGACTAACTATGAGCTATAACCATCTTACCATAGAAGAGAGATCTTGTATTTATCAATTTTTAAATTTAGGAATGAGTATGAGAGAAATTGCAAAAGCAATTCAAAGATCACCTAGTACAATATCTCGAGAATTAAAAAGAAATTCTTCTAAAATAAAAGTTAGTAGAGAAAGTTATATAAAGTACTTCCCAATAAAGGCAAACGAAAAATATCTTGATAGAAGGAAAGATTGCCATAGGAAAAGTAAATTTTCTAAAGATGTTATTGATTATTTAACTATAAAGATCAATGAACATTGGTCACCTGAACAAATATCAAATAGAATTACAAATGTGATTCATCAAGTACCATCAACATCAACCATATACAGGTTAATACACTCAAAAAAACTACCAAAAACCAGCATGAAAAATTTGAGACGAAAAGTAAAATTTAAAAGACCAGCAGAAAAAAGAGGAAAATTCAACGATAAAGGAAGAACTATAAAGAAAAAACCTAAAGAAATATACAAAAGGCAAGAGCTATGTCACTGGGAAGCAGATACAGTGGAATCCGGAAGATTAGATCATAAAAGAAAAAGTAAATATTGTTTTGTAACTTTAGCAGAAAGAAAATCTAGATATTACATAGCAATCCTGGTTGAAAATATAAAGTCAGAAAATGTAACCCCAGCAATAATCGATGCACTAAAAGATTTTCCAAAAGAATTAGTAAAAACAATAACCTTTGATAGAGGTAAAGAATTTTCAGGATTCGAGAAAATAGAAAAAGAGTTAGGATGCAAAACATATTTTTGTGATCCCTACTGTGCTTGGCAAAAAGGTACAAATGAAAATAGTAATGGACTTTTAAGAGAGTTTTATCCTAAGGGTATGGATTTATCAGAAGTAGATATAGATGATTTAAATCATAACTTAAATTTAATGAACAATAGACCCAGAAAATGTATAAAATATAATACACCTATAGAAGAACTTTTTGGTCTCTTATCATAGGTGTTGCATTTGATTTGACAATTCGTCATTAAAAAAACTGTTGAGGTTGGTATGTTTTGATGTGTACCCATAAAACTGGACACATTATTAAATTAATTATTTGCAAGAGGATGCTAACCTATATTTTATAGGTGGCATCCATTTTGTTTTTGATTGAATTCTTTCGTTATTGTAATAATATATATATTCCTCAATTGTTTTTGAAAATTCTTCAAAAGAACTATAGCTCTTTTCATAACCATAAAAAACTTCATTTTTTAACCTACCAAAAAATGTTTCCATTATTGAGTTATCATAACAATTGCCTTTCCTTGACATTGATTGTTTTATGCCATGTTTTTTAAGTTCATTTACGTAATAATTATGTTGGTATTGCCAACCTTGATCTGAATGAAGTATCAAGTCATTTAGTTTTGGAAATTTGCTAAATGCTTTTGTTAACATATTAGATATTTGTTTTAAATTAGGACTTAAGGATAAATCGTAAGAGATAATCTCGTTGGTATACATATCAAGTATTGGAGAAATGTAGCATTTACCCCATGAGAAGTTAAATTGAGATACATCAGTGGTCCATTTTTGTAGAGGTCTATCTGCATTGAAATCTCTATTTATTATATTATCAGCTACTTTACCTGTTTTTCCCTTATATGAGTGATATTTTTCTTTAGGTCTTTTTCCAAATAGTTTTAGTTCATGCATTATCCTTTGAACTCTTTTATGATTTATTGTATATCCTTGATTCAATAATTCTCTATATACTCTTCTGACACCGTATCTTCCTTTATGATAGGTGAATATCTCAGATATCTTATTTTCTATATGCTTATTCCTAATACTAACAACATCAACTTTTTTCATTTCAAAATAGTATGTTGACCTTGGCAAATCAATAGCTATTAAAAGATATTTTAGTTTGTATCCTTTGTCTTTGAGTTGTTTGACAATCGCTGCTTTTTCGCCTTGAGTTGCGCAGCGTAACGTTTTTCTCTCAAGGCGATCTCTTTTTTTATTATTTCGTTTTCTGCCTTTATATATTCATTTTCTGCTCTAAGTCTTATTAACTCTTCTCTTTCAGATTCATTAAGTTCTTTTGGTTTATGGATATTTGTCTTTTTCATGGTTGTATTTTTAGATTTACGACCTTTCTTCTTATTTACAAGACCATTATATCCATAAATTTTGTAATTGTTAACCCATGAATAAAGTTGTCCCTCATTAATTCCGTTTTCTATTGCAGTAGACTTTATTGATTTTCCAGCTATCACTTTAGATACAATTTCTAATTTCTCATCAGGTGTCCAATTGATATTATTTCCATGTTTTAAAATTTCTGGTCCATGAACTTCTTCTAACCTAAACCACTTTCTAATCGAATCATGAAAGTTTTTTTCTTCAACTCCTTCAGGTGTATCAGGCCATTTACCTTCTCTGTACGACTCTACGCACTCTTTTTTGAATTCATAACTATATTTCATAAAAATACCCTCATTACTGGATTGTCCAGTAAAGAGGGTACATATCATTTATACATACCCCCAACAGTTTCTTTTGTTCCGAAAGAAAGTATGGTGTGACTCCCTATAATCTACAATTTAAACAGGAATGTTCTACTCGTAAGTATCAAGCTTCATCGTTTTTAGTGTAAGGGACCCATATGGTTATATATCCTAATATAAACCATATCCATCTCAATTCTTGTGGTGTTTATATAAAAGGAATAACCTTAATAACAATCATAGTGCTCCCCATACAATTTCATATATAACGCTATTCAAGTGTCACATCAGACAATAATCATATTTTCTAATTTCCAATGTTTTTGTTTATTTTTTTTACAAAATCATCGTATTCATCTAATTTTTTTCCGTAATTTAAGGTTTTATCGATTTTAATACCTAATTCATCGTCATTATCTAAACGCTTTAAAAGAGCATCTTTTTCTTTTGCACTTGCAACTGGATTTACGGTCATAATAATTCCTTCTACAACAGCATCAAACTGATGAATCGGCATTCCAACGCCTAATTCTCCTCTAGAACATTTCATGTATTTACGAGCACCTTCACACATTAAAGAAACGTTCAAATCATTTTTAAAGTATGGTTTGGAAGTCAAATCAGAACAAGCCGCCTGATTTCCTAAAGTTCTTATATTTTTAGGCATTCCATATTTGTAAGCATATCCTTGCAATATTCTCATAACATTTGCTGCATCTGTGACAATAATCGCAATATCTGCATCTCCCATTTTTTGTAATGGTCCTATTAATAATCCATAAGCATCATGCTGAAGGTAGCACATTTCTTCTGTTATACTTCTTGAAATTGCATTACTTTCATATAAGCCACAAGCACCATAACTACTTCCTCTTGCAATACTAATATCTGCCTTTTTAATTCCTGTCGCATATGCACCATAATCGCAAAAAAAGTTTTTCTCTGTTAACTTAAACATCATTCCATCCATAGCTCGTTTTAACATGTTGCAATATGTTGTTTTCAAACCATATTCTTCAACATCTATCTGGTCATATTCTTCTTTATAGTAAAGAAACTTTACTCCGATAATTTCTCGTTGAAGGTCTAAAATTTTTATTATTTTATTAACATTACTATCTTTCATTTTTTTCTCCAATTTATTACGATTTGTCACTACAAAAATCAAGGCTCTAGTTATCAGAGCCTTGCGTGAGTGTAGTATTATTTCTCCATTCATCTTTTTACGGAATTCATTTGCCATTTTAGCATACTTTTTCAAGCCAGTCCCGTAATTATTTTATTATCTAACTAAATAGCTAAGTCAATGAAATTTATTTTCACCGATTTTGCAATTCTTTGTTTAACTTTGAACATTTACCAGGTTAATTATCATTACAATCATATCTCCATAGAATCATACATATGAATTTAGATATATATAGACAACTCATATTTATCAAAAAGTCCATAATTCTTGTACCTTTACAAATTAAATAAATATTTTTACCAATATTATTGTATATCTTTGAAACCATTTTCGAACACATCGCCTAGTTTTCGTAAAATGAAAGATTCTATCGTGAGCCATATTGATATGCATAGGTCTGCATTACTCTCATAATTACTTCTGCAAATTCGGCAATAATTACAATATTTACACTGTCAGTTTCTACTAAAGGTCCCACCTTAATTCCATAGATATCTTGTCGTTATGTTTCATTGTTTTTCCAATATCTTTTGTAATTATTGTTGACTTACACAAACCAGAATATTCAAAGCTTTTTCCTTATATCATAGTCATACCAAGTTTTTCTATCCATATGGCCTCTCTCGCATAATCGCAATTTCTTTTATCTTATAATAATCCCCATCAATGACATTTCTCACATGAGCAAAAAAGGAACCTGGTTTTTCTGCTTTTGCTACATCTCTTTCATCATAACATTCCTTAAAATCTAGTAATTCCACACATAATATGATGTTTAAGAGCAAGTGCCAACGTTATCCGAATCACATTATTGTCTTTCATAAAAACTCCTATTTTTTATCAGCAAGCCATGTACTCCAAAAGTAAGACTGTCCATATGCCTGGAATCCCTGTAAATTATCACTAATCGCATGAAGTCTGATATCATTGAAGCTCTTAAGGTATGGACAACAATCCCAAAATTTAGCATAAAACTCTTTTACAAGTTCGTATCTTGCGTCTTGATCTATCTCTATAGACATTTTTTCAAAAATAGCATCCATTTCTGCAGATTCTTCATCATCCCAAGCTGTTATCCATCCATTTGTTCCTGTCCAAGGTTCAAAGACCTGTGGATCTGGATTCATATCACTCCATCTAGATAATACTATATTCCATTTTCCTGCAGATCTGTAATCCTGGAAAGTAGCTGTATCATATAATTCAACTTCTGAATTGATTCCTATAGCCTTCAACTGATCCTGAAGTACTAATGCACCATTACTTGTATAAAGGTCTCCTTTGTCAGACATGATTACTATTTTTTCCCCATTATATCCAGATTCTGCCACAAGTTCTTTTGCTTTTTCAACATCTTTTGCGTTGTAAATTCCTTCGCCTGCAGTAGCATCATACCAAATACTTCCTTTAGTGAACCAAGAACCATCCTGTACATACCAGAATGCTTCATCTCCAACCTGTGCTTTTGCTAATGCTTCGTTATCTACTGAATAAGCAACTGCTTGTCTAAGTAATTTACTATCAAATGGAGCTATCCCACAGTTAAAAGCAATTACATTAATTGTACCATTTGCACAGGTAACTGGTGAAACGCCTTTATAGTTTTCAATTTCTTCATATCTATCCGTAGATATTTCATCTGCAAATGCATATAATCCACTTTCAAGCCCTGCGATACGTACACTTTCTTCAGGTACGAATTCGATAATGATTCTGTCAAGATATGCTGTTCTTTCACCTGCAAGGCCAGAAAGTTCTCCTTCTGCTGGAGTATAGTTTTCATTTCTTGCTAATACAACTTTCTGATCTAACGCAAGTTCTTCAACTATATATGGCCCTGTACCAATATGTTTTGTAATTACATCAGTACCAAACTGATCTACAATTTCTTTCTTTCTAACTACAAGCTTCTGACTAGATACAGGAGATGCAATTGTACTAATAAATGGAGCATATACTTCATTTAATGTAATTACAACTTCATAATCGTTTACAATTTCAACACTTTTAACTTTATCCGCGATTGAAATACCAGCAGCATTTACTAAAAGCCATCTTTCAATAGACGCTTTAACGTCTTCAGCTACCATTTCTTCCCCGTCAGAGAATAAGACACCTTTACGAAGTTTAATTGTATACACTAATCCTGTATCATCTGTTTCATAAGATTCTGCAAGGTAAGGTTTTGGTTCTCCACTTGCATCAAATTCAAATAATCCTTCATAAATATGGTTTGTTACTGCTGTTGTTTCCCAAGTAGTTCCCTGATCTTGGTCAAGACTTGATGGAGCATTTGCTAAAGCAATTGTGATTTCTCCACCAAACTTATCGCCCGCAGATGTTTCTTGAGAAGCTTCTTTTCCACCTTTAGTTCCTTTTTTACTTCCACATCCTGCAAGGGTGCTAAGAACCATAACTGCTACAAGCATAATGGAAATAAGTCTTTTAATTTTGCTCATTCTTTTTCCTCCTAAAATAATTGTTTATGTTAAATATTCTGTAGTGTATAATGTGTTTCAGACAAATATATACGTTTATCAGATTTGAGACGCACATTTTCTATTGCCTCATTATACTTATTATCATAATAAGATTTCTCATATTCCCTTCCTTCATTTCCCTCATTAATAGTTGGAATCGACTCCAACAATAATTTGGTATATATATGCGAAGGATTGGCAAATATTTCTTCTGTAGTTCCTTCTTCTACAATCTTACCCATACACATAACAGCAATTCTATCACTCATATAGCGAACTACAGATAAATTATGAGAAATAAAAATATATGTAAAATTATATTTCTTCTGTAAATCTTTTAATAATTTTAATATTTGTCCTTGTACAAGTAAATCAAGTGCAGACACTGGCTCGTCACAAATAATCAATTCTGGTTGTGTAGCAATCGCTCTTGCAATAACAATTCTCTGTCTTTGTCCTCCGGAAAATTCATGTGGATATTTGTCTAGGTCTTTCACATCAAGTCCTACACTTATAATTAATTCTTCAATAATATCTTCTACTTTTTCTTCTATATGCTTACGTGAAGCAACCGCTTCTTCTAATAGCTTTCTTATTTTCATTCGTGGATTCAATGATGCAAAAGGATCCTGAAAAATCATTTGTATAGAAGAACGCATTTTACGAAACTCTTTTGTAGACATGTCAGATATATCTATGTTATTAAAAAATATCTTCCCCGAATCTGCCTGTAGCAATTTAATGATTAATCTTCCAGTTGTTGTTTTCCCACAGCCTGATTCACCAACTAGTCCGTAAGTTTCTCCTCTTCGTAATTGAAAAGAAAGATTATTTACAGCTTTAGTTCTTTGCTTTTTGGAAACAAACTCCTTATTCAAATGTTCTGTTTTTAAAATAATTTGATTATCTAACATCTTACGTTTAATCCTTTACATAATTCCAACACTTCACATAGCCTTCACCACATTCTTTTTTTATTAATGGTGGTCTTTCCTGTAAACATCTATCATGACAAAATTCGCATCTTTGTGCAAATTTACAGCCTTTAATTTCATCTTCTGGTCTTGGAACATTACCAGATAAAATTGATAACTCTTTACATCCATCATTTAATTCTTTCGCTGCAGTAATTAACATTTTGCTATACGGATGCATTGGACTATTCATAATATTTTCTCGCGAATCTTCTTCCAGAATCTCTCCTCCATACATTACGCAAATTCGCTCAGAAAGCATGGAAATAACTCCCATATCGTGAGAAATGATTAATAATGACATATTATTTTCACGAACAAGCCTTTTAATAATATGGAGTATCTGTAATTGGATTGTCACATCTAACGCAGTTGTTGGTTCATCAGCTATCAGTAATTGTGGATTACAGGAAATAGACAACGCAATGACAACTCTCTGGCACATCCCACCAGATAACTGATGTGGGTAACACTTTAATACTCTCTCTGGTTCTTTGATACCTACATCTTTCAAAAGTTCCAGACATCTGGCCTTAATCTCTTCTTTTGACATATGCAAATTATTCTTCATCGGAGCTGACAATTGCTGTTCTATTGTAAATACTGGATTTAATGCAGTGCTAGGTTCCTGAAAAACCATTCCAATTTTCTTTCCGCAAATGCTTCTCAATTCTTTTGGTGGAAGCTTATTTAAACATACGTCTCCAAAAAAAATATTTCCTTCTCTAACTTTAATATTTGAATTTGTTAAGCCAAGTATGCTTAAAGCCGTAATGCTTTTACCACATCCTGATTCACCTATAATTCCTACTGTTTGTCCTTTATTGACTAAAACCGATACATTATCAGTAATTCTCAAGTTTTTAGTATTACTCTCTGCCTCTATTGATACATTTTCCAGTTTTAATAAACATTCCATAACTAACCTCTGTTTTTACGTCTTGGATTAAGAATATCCTGCATACCATCTCCAAGCATATTTAATGCAAGAACAATCCATGCAATAATTAATCCAGGAAAAGTAATTATCCAAGGACCTGTGCTAATATAATTACGTCCATCATTAACCATGCCTCCCAAACTAGGTGTGGGTACTTTAATGCCTACTCCAAGGAAACTTAATATTGACTCATGTAAAATTGCCATTGCAAAAGTATACGTAATCTGGACCAATACCTGCGATGCAATATTTGGCAATATATATTTCATGATTATATATGAATCTGTCTTACCAAGTACAATTGCTGATTTTACATACTCTTTACCTAATACCTGTAAAGTGACATTCCTTGAAACACGTGCAATAGCTGGAAAGTAGGAAATGGATAACGCAATTACAATATTTTTTGTACCTGCACCTAAAATTCCTGCTAACGTAATTGCAAGAATAATTGTTGGAAATGCCATAATCCCATCTACAAATCTCATAATAAACTTTGATGTCTTTGGATAATATGCTGCTATTACTCCAGCCATGACTCCTACAATTCCACTAATTATGGCAACTAATAAACCTATAAATAATGAAACGCGAATTCCTATAATAACTCGTGCAAATACATCTCGCCCTACATCATCCGTACCCATCAAATGTTCCGCTCCTGGTGCTTGTAAACGAATTAGCGGATCAGTCACTAATGGATCATGCTGAACTTTGAAACCTCCAACAATACTTACAATAATAGGTATACACATCAATATGATTCCCAAAACAAAATATGAATTGAAATTTTTTCTGATTTTCAAAATTTTACTCATTTTCGTACCTTACTTTTGGATCTAATATCGCACATAACACATCTGTTAACATATTTACTACGATAAATACCATAGATATAAATAGTAATATTCCTTGGATTAATGGATAATCTCTATTTAGAATAGAGGTAATTGCCAAACTCCCAATTCCTGGAATATTAAAAATTTGCTCAATAACTACAGCTCCTGCTAATAGGCCTGCAAAACAAAATCCAATTACTACTGCAACTGACGCTAATGCATTTTTTAATGCATAATAATACACTACAATATATTCTTTAATCCCCGCGGCTCTAGCTGTTCTCAAGTAATCTTGTTCTAAAATCTCCAACATTGTACTCTTTGTCATTCGTCCAATCTGTCCACTATACATAATACCTAAGATGATTCCTGGAAGCCTCAAATCTGATAACGCCTTTTTCAAGCCTGAACTTGCAATGTTGTTATATCCTGCCACTGGAAAGATATGTAGTTTCACAGCAAATACCTGTATCATAATAATTGCAATCCAGAATGCTGGAATTGATATTGATATCAAAGACAAAATATACAATCCTTTTTCTGTAAACTTCCCTTTTTTTATAGCAGATAGTACCCCTAATGGAATTCCCAAAAGTATGCTAATGATTGTACCAATTATTGCCAGTAAAAAAGTCGGTTCAATACTTTTTAAAATAATATCTAAAACAGGTTCTGTCAACCTAAGGGATTCTCCAAAATCCAAATGAACAACACCTTTGAGCCAAATTACAAACTGTTCTATTACTGGTTTATCAAGATTCAAACGTTCTTCTACCCTTTGAATTTGCTCTATCGTAGCTCTGTCACCTAACATCGTCCTTACTGGATCACCCGGCATGATATGAATCACAAAAAAAGAAAACACCATCACCATGACAATTAATGGTATTGAATATAATATTCGACGATAGATATATCTGATCATGTAACTCCACCCTTCCTTCAAAGAATTTGATCTACAACAACATTAAAATAAGTTTCTAATACCAAACTACATACAAACCACAAAACTATAAATTCAAAAATCAAACATATTTGTCCTATTATACACATTTTCTTACTTGTTTTTATCAAGAAGTATATCTTTTCATAGCCTCACTTATGGTTTCAATTGTACCAAGTTGCTATCTATAAATATGTGAAACCATTATTTTTCCAAATATAAATAGCAATTTTTTCTTTTATCTTGTATTTTTAAGTTATCACACCAATCAATCACATATTTACAAGAACTATTATATATAATTTTTCATAGTTTTTCAAACTCAACAACTACTCATATTATTTTTCCCATCCATAGCCTCATTATGAAATGTAACTGTTTCACTTGTTTCAATTTTATTGCATAGACGAAATTGTAAAATCATGACCACCGTAAAACGGGTGGTTTGTTCAAGGGCTATAAGCCCGAGTGATACCAACCAGCGTCTCAAGGCGCTGGTTTTCACTCTGTTCAAACCTAACTGTTTTTGCCACTTTAGCCTATCCCTGAAAGGGATTTTTAATTTCTATTTCCCAAATGGATCTGTATATTCTTTTACACTCAATTTATCAAGTGCTATATCGTGTTGCTCTTGCTCTCTTATATATTTTGCTATTGTCTTTTCATTCAATCCCACTGTGCTCACATAATATCCTTCTGCCCAAAAATGACGATTGCCAAATTTGTATTTTAAATTCGCATGTCTGTCAAACATCATCAAGGCACTTTTTCCTTTTAAATATCCCATAAAACTTGATACTGATATTTTAGGTGGAATACTTACTAACATGTGTACATGGTCCGGCATCATATGCCCTTCTATTATTTCTACTCCTTTGTATTTGCAAAGTAATTTGAATATTTCTATGAGACTTTCTCTATATTGATTAAATATCACTTTTCGTCTATACTTTGGGGTGAAGACTATGTGATACTTGCACATCCATTTTGTGTGAGATAATGAATTAGTTTTATTTGGCACAAAATCACCTCTTATTATATTAGGTCTGAACAACTCTACTATAATACTTGGTGATTTTTTTGGTTTAACCTAACAACGCCTACCCGCATAGCGGCGGGGAGTTTATTATTTCGTTCGCAAGCGAACTCAACAGACTAAATTCCTTAATTAAAAAAGCAGGTGCAAATGCACCCACTTTGTCAACAGTCTGAGAGATGGAAAACCATCTCTAAATTTTAATCTCTATAACTTCATTCAATTTCAAAGTTTTTTTTAAGTCGATTATTCTTTGGTTTGAAGAACCCCTAAATTTTAATTTCAAATCTTTTAAATCTTCAACAAATGGACCATCAACCAATACATCACAGTTTTCTAAAATCTTTTTAGAGTCCATATCTTTAATTAGTTTTTCATAGACGTATCCAGAAAAAATCCAAATGTTTTTATCGGTGTTAGCTCTTATATATTCTACCTTTTCACAAAGCTCATGTGCATTGTCAAACGGTTCTCCTCCAAGTATAGTAAGACCTTCAACTTCTTCTTTAGAAAGATTTTTCAAAATTTTTTCCGTAACTTCATCTGTCCACACATTTCCAAACTCAAAGTCTTGATACTCAGGGTTAAAACAATTTTTGCATCCAATGGTGCATCCTGTTACAAATATTGTAGTCCTTATACCTGGCCCATTTGCCACATCATAATCTCTAATCTGAGCAAATCTCATTAGATGTGAAGAACCCTTTCTTTTATTTCCTTAGTCCTTCCCTCGTTCCAGAAATTTTCTCCAAGGTAACCACAAGTTCTTCTTGTTACATTCATCTTTGAAGTGTCTTGGTTATGACATTGTGGGCAGGTCCAGTTATTATTTTCATCAAGAACTATTTCTCCGTCATATCCACAAACTTGGCAGTAGTCAGATTTTGTATTAAACTCTGCATATTGAATGTGATCATAAATATATGAAACCATAGTTTCAAGAGCTTCTAAGTTGTGTGACATATTTGGAATTTCAGCGTATGAGATACATCCTCCTCTTGATAGATCTTGGAATTGTGCTTCAAACTCAAACTTTGAGAACACATCAATTTTTTCTCTAACATCAACATGGAATGAGTTTATATAGTATCCCTTATCTGTAACGTCCTTTATAACTCCAAATCTCTTTCTATCAATGGAATTGAATCTATGAGTAAGAGACTCTGCAGGTGTGCCATAAAGCGCAAAGCCCAGGCCTGTTTCTTTTTTCCACTCATTTACCTTTTCATTTAACTTCTTCATAACTTTTAAAGCAAACTCTGTTCCCTTAGGGTCAGTATGGCTTACTCCCTTAGTTAATAAAGTAGCTTCGTAAATTCCAATATAGCCAAGGGTTACAGTTGCATAACCATTAATTAATAGTTCCTGAATAGATTCATGTTTTCCAAGTCTTGCTATGGCACCATGTTGCCAGTGGATTGGACTTGAATCGGAATTTGCTCTTTGTAACAATTCATATCTTAACATGCAGACTTTTTTACAAAGTTCAAGTCTCTTTTCTAAGATATGGAAGAATTTTTCTTCACTACCTTCAGCAAGTATACCAATTTGTGGAAGATTTATTGTAACAACACCCATGTTGAATCTTCCGTCAAATTTGTAATTTCCCTTATCATCTTTCCACGGAGAAAGGAATGCTCTACATCCCATTGGTGAAAATACATTTCCTTCATAGTTTTCTCTCATCTTCTTAGCTGAGATGTAATCAGGGTACATTCTCTTTGCAGTACATCTTATAGAAAGTGCTGTTAAGTAGTAGTACTTACTGTCCTTATGGATGTTATTTTCATCCAATACATATATCAATTTAGGGAATGCTGGTGTTACATATACACCAACTTCGTTTTTTATACCTTCAATTCTTTGTTTTAAAATTTCCTCAATTATTCTTGCAACTTCTTCTTCATATTCGCTACCGTCTTCAATATGCATAAATAGTGTAACGAATGGAGCTTGTCCATTACTTGTCATTAGGGTATTTATTTGATATTGAATAGTTTGAATACCTGACTCTAAGTCCTTTTGAGTCATCTCTTCAGCCATTTTTTCAGCTAAAGTAAGGTCCTTCATAACACTAAGCGCAAGATTTAAATTCTTTTCATAAGATCTTCTTAAATACTTTCCTAAACACTTGATGTCAATACTTTGACCACCATATTGATTTGAAGCAATCTGTGCAATAATTTGGGTCATTACATTACATGCAACTTGAAATGACTTTGGAGATTCAATCATCTTGCCATTAACCACAGTTCCATTGTCAAGCATATCCTTCATGTTGACTAAACAACAGTTAAACATAGGTTGCACAATATAATCCATATCGTGAATATGTATTGCACCTTCATCATGGGCTTGAATTAGTTCTACAGGGATAATCTTTCTTCTTGCTATATCTTTAGAAACTTCCCCAGCAATTAAATCTCTTTGAGTTGAAGCGATGTATGCATTCTTGTTTGAATTCTCCTTCATCAACTCATCATTTTCAGTTTCAAGTAACCCTATAATACTGTCGTCTGTAGTATTTCTCTCTCTTTTATAAGTTTGAACTGCTTTATAGTTTTCATAAGATCTTGCAGTAGCAGGATTGTTATTTTGAAGAAGTTTATAATAAACTTGGTCTTCAATATCAAAAATAGACATAGTTCTTCCAGTGGTCTTTGCAAAATCTTCTATTTCAGAAGCTATTTTTTCTGCAAGTCCTTCTTCAAAAACTCCTGTACTTGAATTCATTGCCTTTTCAATCGCAACAACTATTTTATTTTTATCAAACTCAACTAAATTTCCATCTCTCTTTTTTACTTTCATTTTAATCACCTGCTATAATTCTATAAGATATGTCCATATATAGCAACCACTAAATGTAGACAGCACTATATATAGTTGTTGCAACTATGCACTACCTTTGAATAATATTTACACATGTCCTAACATATAGCCATGTGTAATGAGTAAATATTCACATAAAAAAGTTTTAACAAATTATTCTTGTGGAAATTTTTTTACTAAAAAACAAAAACCAACAATTGAAAATAAATACAATTGCTGGTTTAGTATTAGCTATTTATTTTATTTAAATTTTCCAAACTTGTAACCCAAGTCTTTATAGTAGGCTATTATTTGAGGAAGTGCCTGTATAGTAAGCTCTTTTGAAGCATTGTCATGCATAAGTATTACTTGCATATTGGTTGTTGAACCCTCTGTTAACTGCTTAACCATAGTGAACATTCCTTCTGCTGTGGAAGGTCTTCTTGACTTAGGTTCTGCATCACCTGTCATATTGTTCCAATCCACCCACTCAACGCCTTTTGCCTTCAAAGCTGCATCTGCTTCTTCTAAATTGTTCCATGACATATGTCCACCTGGATATCTCCATGTCCCAAAATTAAAGTCATTACCTAAATATTTTTTTGCCACTTGATCTATTTTATCAAAATCTGAAATAATATTATCTTTGTTCCCTACTCTTCCTGGATATAGATAACTATAGTCATGTCCATAGCTATGTGCCGCCACAGTATGACCATCATCGTACATCTTCTTAACTATATCTTTTGTGTTGTCATTTATATACTGACCTTGTAGGAAAAATGTACCAGGAACTTTGTTATCATTTAGTATTTGCAAAATTCTCAGTGAAGATGAAGTATCTGGTCCATCATCAAAGGTTAAAAAAACAACTTTTTCTCCAGTATACTCTTTTTGTTTTCTTATTATGTCGCTAACTTCTCCCGCGTCGTATATAGCATCCTTATATGGATCTTTTACCTTAGGTTCTGTTGGTACAGTTTCAGAAGGTTTTTTATTTTCAGTTGCCTTTTCTTTCTTGGATTGTTTTTTTTCAATAGCTACCTTTTTAATCTCTGCATCTCTTTTTGAAAAAGATTTTTGCTCTTTAATAAATATTCCAACAACTAAAGCTAAAAGTACGATTGACAATCCAATTATTATTCCTTTTAGTTTATTCAACTAATCATCTCCTAATCTTTTTGTAATATTTCAATAGCTTTTTTCAATTGAGTATCTGTGTCTATGAAATCAGGCCCAAAATTTATTACATCATCTGGCAATTTGACTTCTACATCTGGCTTAACACCAATTTTATGAATTTTTTTATCCTTTGGAGTGAAATACTCTTGAACAGTAAGTTTTATTGCCCCTTCATCATTAATTCCAAAGCTCTTTGCTGGAGCAATTGTTTGAACAATACCCTTTCCATAAGTATTTTCTCCAACTATAGTAGCTTTTTCATAATCTTTAATGGCTCCTGTCAATATCTCTGAAGCAGATGCGGAACCTCCGTTTGTCAGAACAACCATAGGTATATTCTCTTCCTTCGCATCTGACATATCGACTTCCTCTTTTTTATTTTTATCGACAGTCTTTACTATAGGTCCTTCTGGAAGTAGATAATCTGCTATCTTAACACAACTATCTTTAAGTCCTCCTGGATTATTTCTAAGGTCTAAAATAATTCCCTTTACATTTTGATCCTTTAACTTTTCATAATTTTCTGTAAATTCCTCAAAAGTATGCTCTCCAAATTGTGATATGTGTAAATAACCCAAGTCATCTATAACTTTAGATTCAACTGTTAAAAGTTTAATCTTCTCAATTTTTATATCCACGTCGATACTATCATATGCACCACTTGCGTTTTTTCTTTTTATTACAAGCTTTACATCATCTCCATCTTTTCCTTTCATTATTGCCGTCGCTTCATTAAGTTTATCTCCTGGATATGCTTCTCCATTTATAGAATAGATAATATCATCAGGCTTTATACCTGCTTTAAAAGCTGGAGAGTCTTTAATTGGGGACACAACTTTTATTAGATTGTCCTCCGTCACGGTTATAAAAATTCCTACACCTTTGTATTCCCCTGATGTAGATTCTTTAAAAGAACTAAACTCCTCTTTGGTTAAATACTCGGAATATGGATCGTTAAGTCCTTTAAAAAGCCCTTTGTAAACTTCATCTTCAAGTTTTCTTTCATCTATGTCAAATAGAAAGTACTTGTCTATCACTGCCTTCATTTGATCGGTCTTAGAGTATATGTTAAAATCATTTTTATTTAAAATAATTTTGTCGCCAGAAGTTATTGCAATCTTATTTCCTAAAAAGAATGAGCCTAACATTAAAGCAATGACCAATATTGTCATAAAGACAAATTTAAAACCTTTTTTCATATTTCACCTCTAATTATATTAACATAAAATTAAATTTTAAATTATTACAAATTTCTTACAAAATTCATATTAATTGAGCTTTTATTCTGTGCTTTTCATTTTAATATTATATAAAAAAAGTGTGACTTAATCACACTTATCTTTTCTAATTTGAATCTTTAGCGCTTCGATAGATGCTTTTATTACTCTGTCAATATCTTCAAAAAGTTCATTTGTCATACCTTGTTTTTGTCTTTCTTGGTTGTTTATACATAGAAAGAGTGCTCCTGCTTTAACTTTTCTATAAGATGCCACTGTAAAAAGCGTTGATGATTCCATTTCGGAAGCTAAAGAGCCAAGTCTTAACCATGCATTCCATTTATTTTCAAGTTCAAAGTAAACTGGTTTTGTCTCTGGACTATGTTGTCCATAAAATGAATCCTTACTTTGAACAACTCCAACATGGTGTTTTAATTTTAAATTCTTCGCCGCTTCTATTATTGAACTACAAACTTCAAAGTTTGATATAGCTGGAAATTCTATTGGTGCATACTCCCTTGAAGTACCGTCCATTCTTATAGAACCTGTCGCAATAACCAAATCTCCAGACTCTACATCTAAGTCCATTCCCCCACAGGTTCCAACTCTTATAAAAGTGTCTGCTCCAATATTTGCAAGTTCTTCCACCGCAATTGCTGTAGATGGTCCACCTATTCCAGTAGAGCATACTGTGACAAGTTCTTCATCTAAATATCCATTATAGATTGCATATTCTCTGTTGTATGAAACTTCTACTGGATTGTCAAAATAGTTTGATATTAACTTTGCTCTTTTAGGGTCTCCGGGAAGAAGTACATATCTTCCCACATCCCCTTTTTTTAGTTTTATGTGAAATTGTTCATTTCCTAAAATTTCTTTTGTCATTTCCTACTCCAAACTGGTTATCATATCAAAAATATTGTATAAGTTTTTTACTGTAACAGAACTTGTTCCACCAAGTATATAAAAATCGGTAATATTCTTTTTACTGTAGAATGAGATTACTCCATCGGTTAAATAATCTTGAGGAACAATTTGCAGCGGTGCAGATAATTTTCCAAGCACAGGTCCTATTGCAAGTGCATCTGCTACATTATATCCATTTGCAAAAAATATTGGATTATATTCTTCATAATAGTTTTCGTTAACCTTAGTTCCAGTTAAAAATCTGTCAGTTCCACTAATTCTCTTTACTTCTTTTATCCCAATTGAATTTAATTCATTTTCTACTGATAAAGATACTGTGGAATCTCCTCCAACAATTGTTACTTTTTCTATGCCATATGACTTCAACATATTCTTTGTTGAAGAGCTTATGGAATCTTTAGCTGTAAAGATTACAGGTATTCCATCTCTTGATGATACAGACACTATATTTATAGAGTCCGCTTCAATATATCCATTTACCAAAAAGACCTCTTTCTTATTTGAAATATCGGTTCTTCTTGCTATCTCCAGTGACGTTTCTATTCTATTTTTACCTGAAACCCTTTCTACTTCAGCATATGATTTTAATTCTTCTTCAAGAGATTTACCAATTGTTGATACTCCGCCTATGATGATAATCTTCTTAGGTTGAAGTTTGTTTAAAGTAACTTTAGTATTTACACTTAAGTTATGATCAGGTATTAACAATAGTGGTCCATTTTCAAATTTAGTTAAAGATCCCATACTAAGACCATCTGAAAATGAATTTTGATTAGTTACATAAACATATTCTGATGTATCATAAAATTTATTTGCAATTTCTAATGAAGTCTCAGATCTATTTTTCCCACTTATCCTTTGTTCTCCTGAAAACTTATTGTATTTCAATGACAACTCTACAGCTTTGAGTGCATCCACAAGTCCATACCCGTAACCCATGTTAGGACTGGTTTGGAATTTACTATCTGTAAGTGGCTTTGCTGTTAAAGTTAAAATATTTTTCATTTGAGCATTGTCTATATTTCTATTAGCTTCCAATATTAGAGCCATTATACCTGTTACATTTGGTGTTGCAAGGGAAGTTCCCTTCCACAATGAGTAGGTGTTCTCTGAATCTGATGCATATACATCAACCCCAGGAGCTACAAGTTCAGGCTTTATTATTGATCTTGAATCATCAAGTGGTGATGGACCACGTTTTGAAAAATATGCTAAGTTATTATTTCTGTCCACAGCCCCAACGGAAATTGTCTTTAAGTTTGAAGCTGGATAGTCTATTGTTCCAAGTTTGTTATTTTGTTCCTTGTTACCAGATGCAAAAATAGGTATAATACCTGCGTTTATCCAAGCGTCAATCATTGGATCAAACCACTTTTCTAAAGTATTTTTCCCCCATGAGTTATTGATTATATTTGGAGCAAGTTCTGCTCTTCCACCAGGAGCTAAAAACCATTGCGCTGCTTTCAAGATATTGCTATTATTTGTTGTCTTACCCTTAAATGCTCTCGCTGATATCCATTTCGCTTTAGGGGCAACACCTATATTTTTACCTACAGCTAATGATACAACTGCAGTCCCATGCCCAGAACCAGAAGATATTGGTTTTTCAGATTCCCCAAAAACATCATACCATGATGTGGATATACCTTCTGTATGACCTCTCCAGTTATCATAAATCTCATCATTTTTATACATGGAACCTTCTAAATCCACTCCACTATCCAAAAAACCTATTACTATATCTGTACCAAAAAGTTTATACTTATCTCTAACATCTAAAACATTGGTATTTTTTAAATCCCAATTTTTGTCGCCTGATACATGGTTTTGATTTTCCTTGTCAAAGTCTTTAAGTTCTACATTTCCATTTTCAACAACTTCTACAATATTATCTAACTTTATAACTTCTTTTATTAAAGAAGTATCACCTTTAAGTCTTATAGAATTAGTAATATAAAAAGATTCTACCTCTTTAACTCTATCGCTATTTTCTTCAATAATTTCAAAAGCTTTCTTTTGAGATAGGCTTGCATTTTCCTTTAACTCTTTAATATAAGCTTTTCTTTGGCTAACTTGGTTTGATTTAGAACCTGAAAGATCAACTTTAGTTTCATTATTTTTTTCGTCTTCAAAAGTAATTAATACATCAAGTTCTTTTTCACTTTCAATCTTATTTAAAAGTGAATCTGAAATTGTCTTATTATTTCCCTTGCTTACAGTTACAGTTATTGTTGTTAAAAAAATAGTAATTGCCATTATAAATGAAATTATTCTTTTCATATTACTCTCCCAAAATATTATTTTTTCAAATTGTTAAAATTTAAATCTCTATTAATTTTCTTCATTCAGAATATATTTAACCAAAAGTCCCCTTTCTTTGATAAGATACCCTTTGTCAGTTAAATCTTCTAAAATATTTTTAAGTTGATCTACTGTGTAAACCTTACCTTTGTTTTCTTGTATGTCTTTACATACAGACATCAAATTTAATTCATTAACAGGTAAAAAATCTTTAATCATATCTATCATATCAGAAATGGATTGTTCTTGTCTATTATAAAGCTCATCAAAAGGATTTTCTCCATGGGGAGTAAGTGTGTGGGAAGCTCTGACTCTCACATACATAGTTCTTCCTATGGCAGACTCTGATAAAAATACATCTCCTGTCTTTAGGTATGGAAGTCTATTTGTTTGTTCTATAGAAAGATCAGTTTCTTCTTTTATAGTTTGAATATCTGTTGACCTTGTTGTTCTGTATATAAACTTTGTATTTAACTGCGCAGTAATGGTATTATCTAACAGTGATGGTCTTTGAGTAGCCAATACTAAAAATACTCCGTATTTTCTACCCTCTTGGGCTATTTCTCTCAAGACGTACTTTGAACTCAAATCTCCATTTCCATCAAAACTCTGTGGTGCAAAGTTGTGTGCCTCGTCGGTGATTATAAAAAATGGTGGAAAGTAATCTATACTTTTTTCATTTATAATGCTATCTTTATAATCCCTTCTAAGATCGTATAGGCTATTAATTATATACGTGGAGTACACTTGAATTATCTTTACAGAACCTTGTATAACTGCGATCTTTCCCATTTTAATGCAGTCATATACAAGTTTTGAGTCATGTTCGAAAATCTTTAGCTTTAATAGTCTATTAAATCTCCAACTCACCCCAAAAACAGAACTTGGCGGACATTTGTCATTGAATGTATTATATACTTTTAACATCTCTTCTAAGTTCTTTCTCTCTTCACCTTCGGCAAAGTTAATCATTTCTAAAATTTTTTGAGAGTTTCCAATCTTTTGTCCGTCAATTAAACGCTGCAATCGATTCGAAAAACTTTGAAGAGAATCATTTGGCTTGTGGAGATTTTCTATAACAGACTCCATCCCTTCAGTAAGTTTTGATGATGTCCCAATTAACGCTTTTAACTGCCTTGTATTTATATCTGTAAATCTTATTCCCGTGTTATCTCCAATGACAAACTTTGAAAAGTTTGCACTATAGTCGGGACCATATCCGTCTTTAGACCTTAATGTAAAATCCATTTCATAATGAGGGTCTAAAATTATTCCTGGAACATTTTTTTGCATTAGCTCTTCTATTAGAACCCTAAGTCCATATGACTTACCCGAGCCAGAGCCACCAAAAATACCTATGTGCGGATATTGATGCATACCATATAAATTCAATAGATATGGCAGTTCTCTTTGTTCTTTAAACTCTCCATCTTCTAAAGTTAAGCATAATTTTTTATATTCAAAAGGACAGGTTTTAAAAATATCATCAGTATTTCTTATCACACCAATATTCAAAGTTTTATTTAATGTCTCTGTCATAAAATATTTTTTTACTTCTTCAAAAAATGGTACCCTACAAGATGATCCTGTCTCTATTGGGTAGTTATTTTCTTCTAAAAGCCTTATCTTGCCAAGGTAAATTGTATCTTCTTCAAGATTGAAACCAAGGGAAACAAGATTTTCAATCAGTTCTTGATTTAACATTTCTCCCTCTTTAGGCATAGTAATATAGCGATTATAGGTGTGGACTTCTACAACTTCTCCAAGTATATCCTCTAATGGGTCTTCAATTATTAAAAATTCATTAATTCTAAATTTTCTATCATTTGAACCAACATATGCTTCCTGTTGGTCCGTCATTCCAATTATCTTTATATCCATTACATGCTCCTCTTATCTCTTTGGCTATGAAATAATAATTCAAATCTATTCTTTGTGATATAACTTTCAGATAGATACTTCATTTTTTTATTGGTTACTCTTGCTTTCATATCCACTATATCAAGTATATATGGTATTCCTCTACTTTTCTTATCCGTAAGGGAAAGAACAAGACTCAATACATCTTCTATCTTTGAAAACTGTTCTTCTACCATATCAACAGCAATTACCGTTGGATCAAAGGATGATCTCAAAAATGACGATCTTATTTTATAACTATCCTTTCCAGACTCTCTTTCATTAGGAACAAAAGCCTCTTTATAATCAAGACAGTTGAACAAAAATTCTCTATCATAGAAGAAATCTGTATTATAATCATCTTTTATATTCTCATAAACTATATTTGTCTTTATATCCTCAATTATTCCAACAATAAAAATATTTTTTTCTATTGCCTTTTTCTTTAATTCTTCCCATTTATCTTCACTTAATATTCTATATCTTATTAGTGATCCATCCATCATTATTACAGATGGATTATCCTCTATTGCTTCAATAGCAGCTTCAAGTTCAACATCTGCCAAGAGTTTATCCAAAGTTTTATTCTCTTCATATATATCTATATCTTCAAGCAGTGGACAGTAAACCTCTACCGCTTCTTTGGCATCTTTAATATCCTTAATTGCAAGTCCCCTAAAGATTTGAATGTAATGTGGAAAAGCTCCTCCATATCTATTTGTTGAACCATCAACCGCATAAACTCCTCCAGCTTTTTTAAGTTCTTCAAGCTTTTCCTTAGTCATAGTATCAGTTTTTTTAAAGGAACCAAAATTTTTTAATATTTTCTTTTTTTCAAATACAGTAAAAGAGTCCAATAGAAAATATTTCCTATTCAACTCTTCATTTAGTGTCTTTAGTTTAGATATAATTTTATCTTCCATGCTATTCCTCTAATTCCAAACTTGCTTGATACACTTCATTCTTTCTCAGGTTATACTTCTTAGAAACCTCTTTTACAGCCATCTTCTTGCTTAGTCCCTTTCCAATTTCTATTTTTAAAAGTTCTGTAATGTCGTAAGATTCTTTTTCTGACGAGCCCTCCAAGACTATTACAAATTCTCCCTTAATATTGTCCTTATTACAATATTTTTCATAGACTTCCTTTAAAGTTCCACGAGTAATTTCTTCATAAACCTTTGTCATTTCACGAATAACAGCAACTTTTCTATCTGGAAAAGTATCTGATAATACTTCAAGACATTCTAAAATTCTATGAACGGACTCGTATATAATAGATGTCTCCTCTCTATCTTCAAGATTTTTCAAAAATAAATCTCTTTCACCTTTTTTTCTTGGAAAAAATCCTAAAAAGCTGAAGCTGTCATTTGGAAGCCCTGAAAGAACAAGAGCTGTAACAGTAGCGCTTGGCCCTGGAAGCACTTCGAAGGGAAGGTTTTCTTTAATAAGTTCTTTTATAATAACATGTCCAGGGTCTGATATGCCTGGCATACCCGCATCAGAAACCAAAGATAGAACTTTACCACTTCGTAAATTTTCTACAATTTCGCAAACCCTGCTTTTCTCATTATGTTCATGATATGAAACGAGATTTCCTTCTATTTCAAAATGATTTAAAAGTTTTATTGTATTCCTACTGTCTTCACAATAGATTATATCTGAAGCTTTTAACACTTCTAAAGCTCTTAAGGTTATATCTTTTAGATTACCTATTGGTGTTGGTATCACATATAACTTGCTTTCCATCATAAATCTCTAATATTTCCTTTCTATATCCTTCACCATCATATATAACAAGAGGCTTCTCATAAGTAAAAAACTCCCCGGCCTTCTTTATAAACTCCATTAATATAAACCTTGGCTTTTCATTTTCTCTCGACATGACTGGAATCATTCGCTTTGGTTCTATTTCATATTTTCTTCCCAAGTGCATCATATCAACAAGTCTTTCCGGCTTATTTATCATATAGAGTTTTCCTTTTTCTTTTAATTTATCCTTTGAAAATCTAAAGATATCTTCAAGCTTTAAACACTTTTCGTATCTGGATATCAAATGATTTTCACTTTTGTTATCTATGCCACAACCATATTTAAAGTAGGGTGGATTTGTTAAAATTCCATCAAGACTGTTATCTTTAATAATTTCATAACAGTCATTAATATCCCTATGTACTGCTTGTATGGAGTTTAAAAGTTTATTCTCTTCAATATTTTTCTTCAATATTTCAAAATTATCTTCTTGAATTTCAACTGCATATATCTTTGAGGGTTTATAAATAGCTTGAACTCTTAAAGAAATTATCCCTGTTCCTGATCCTATTTCCAAAATAATATCTGTTTTTTTGAATTTACAAAAAGATGAAATTAATATGGCATCAATGCCAAATGAAAATTTTGATTTGTCAGAATATATATCTAAATTTGTTCCTGGAATATAATTTTTCGTAAGCATTTAATCACCCTATTACATTATAATATAAAAATACATAAAAAAAAGAAAGCCAAGCTTCCTTAATCATTTTTTAAAATATGCAAATATTTTTCAATACTTATTCCTTCTGTCCTATCGATGTAGTCCCTCTTTTCAGATTCAACAATGGCATGATATATAAAGTCTCTTGCAATAATAGAAGAGTCATTTAAAGAGTAACCCTTTAATGTGTAAGACAATATAATCGCTGAAAAAATATCCCCTGTTCCTGGATAATTTACATCAATTTTTTTATATGGAACTTTAAAGTATTCGTTATTTTTTTCGTCATAGCCTGCAATAAAATAATTTTTATCGTTGTCGCAAACAGATGTGATTATAACAGACTTCGACCCTATATCTCTAATGCCATTAATAAGTTCTTTCAGTTTCACATCACTATCAACATCGATACAATTAAATTTTTCATCAAGGAGAAGATAGCTTTCTGTAATATTTGGTATTGAAAGGTCCGCAAGGGAAATTAACTCTCTCATAATTGCAATTCTGTCCTTTTCTATACCATTATATAAAGAACCATTGTCCCCCATAATAGGATCAACCATAACATATGGATTGTTTTGTTTTTTAATAACCTCTTCACAGATTTCAATCTGTTTATAGTTTGTAGTGTAGCCTATGCCCATTGCAGAGATATTAAATCCAAGCTCATCCCAAACTCTTAATGAGTTTTCCATGTATCCGGTAGTATCAAGTATTGAAAACTTTCCATAGTCCAAAGTGTTTGAAATAACCATAGTTGGTAGACTTAAAACAGAATAACCCATATAGTACATAATAGGATTCATAGATGAAAGGGCAACCCTACTATATCCTGGCCAATCATTAATTAACAAAACATTATCTTTTCCCATATTCCCCCCAATAAAACTTTTTTATTTTGATTAATAACTCACTTTAAATATTAAAAAGGAGCCTTTAGGCTCCTCTCTTAATATACTTTATGTACCAAACTATTTAGCTTCAATAGCGCCTGTAGGACAAACGTCAGCGCAAGCTCCACAATCAGTACATTCATCAGCGTCAATTACGTAAATGTCTCCTTCAGAAATACAATCTACAGGACATTCAGGTTGACATGAACCACATGCTATGCAAGCGTCAGTTATAAAATGTGCCATTGTATTACCCCCTTTGTAATATCTTTATCATTATTATTACATACATTTATGATAAAATCAAGAATTTTCCTCAATCTTTTTATAATGCGAATTTGATTTATTAAATTCTATTTCATCAACATGAAATGGTAGTATCTCCTCAGTCTCTTCATCAATTTTTATCTTAACTTTTACAAACTCTGTAAGAGTATTGGTATCAATAACTTCACCTGATCCAAGATTTGTATTTACATGGTAACCAATTTTCGGCATTCTCTTAAGTTTTTCTTCATAGCCTTCTTGTTCATATCTTAAACAACACATTAGTCTCCCACACATCCCAGATATTTTTGAAGGATTAAGAGATATATTTTGATCTTTAGCCATTTTTATAGATACCGGAGCAAATTCTGACAAAAATCTTGCACAACAACACTCCTGCCCACAAGTTGCAAGCCCAGATACAATCTTAGCATGATCCCTAACTCCAATTTGTCTAAGTTCAATCCTCATTCTAAATATGGCTGCCAAATCTCTTACAAGTTCCCTAAAGTCAACTCTATCATCAGATGTAAAATAGAAAATAACCTTGTTGTTGTCAAAAGTATATTCACAATCTACAAGTTTCATATCAAGATTATGCTCCTTAATTTTTTCTTTGCAAATGTCCATAGCATCTTTAACTTTTTTTAGATTTTCTCTATTAATATATTTATCGGTTTCATCTGCTAATCTTAAAACTGGCTTCAAATCTGAAATTATTTCATCATTAGTAACTTCTTTTGTTTCAATTACACAATGACCATATTCTATTCCTCTTGCTGTTTCTACAATAACCGGATCGTTTAGTTTTATTTCATAACCGTTAGGGTCGAAATAATAAACTTTTCCGGCTTTTTTAAATCGTATGCCAACGACCTTAACCATCTTGTTCCTCCATTATATATAATAAAAGCTTCTCATATGAAAGCTGAAAATTAGCATTAATTTTTAAATTATCCCAAATTTCTACAATTTTATTAAGAATCAAGTATATATTTTCCTTGCTAAAGTTAGAAACTTTCTTGTATATAGAAATATTATTTGGAATTATTAAATTTACATTTTGTCCATTACCCACTTCATGCAAATATAAATCATAGAAAAAGCTATACATATAGTTATAAAATCTGTCAGTCTCAGTCTTTAAAGTATTTAGATATTCCTTTTCATCAAACATTACTAATAAATCTCTTTTAAAACACCTAATTAATATGTTATTTATTTCTTTCCATGAATCTATCTTTTCAACTTCGTCAAAAAAGAAATTTATAATTTGACATCTTGAATATAGCGTTTCTATTATTGCCATTTCATTATTTGTTTGAAGAATAAAAATAACATAACTCGGTGGTTCTTCCAACACTTTAAGTAGCGCATTTGCTGATTCTTTATTAAACTTATGAGCTTCCTGTATTAAAATAATCTTATGATCTTTTACTGTAGGTGCAGTGCTTGAAAACTTAATCGCATCCCTAATAGATGCTATTTTAATAAAATTTCTTTCTGGCTTTATCTTTAACAAATCTGGATTATAATAGTCTTCTAAAAATTTATCTTTAGATTTGTCTTTAAAAATCTCCTTAATAAATTCCAGAGTGTTTTTTTGTAACAACTCTTCATCATAAGATTGAAAAATATAAGCATGACTTAAATTCTTATTTTGAATTTGTGCATTTAATACTCTATTTAACAAGGCTAAACTCTTTCCATGTCTTCTAAATTTAAAACAAATACATTTATGTTGTAAGAAGAATCATCATCTGGATCTCTGAGTCTGTTCTTACTCATATCTTCCATAATATTTAAAATTTCATCTTCAATCTCTTCGTCATAACCTATCATCAAAGTGGTGTTCCCCTTTCTAAGAAGTCCACCTGTAGATGGCAGTTCTGTACATCTTACTTTGTTTATTGCTAACATTTTTATAATATCATGGGCAATGTCATCTTCTACAATTGCAATCATGAGTTTCATTAAATCACCTAAAATCTATGATACTTATCAACATCTAACACAAATACTGTTGCTCCACCTATAGTTACTTCCACTGGATATGGTATATATGAATCTACAGGAGCTGAAATATTTAGTAATGAGGAGTCCGCCTGTCTTGATTTGCAATCTTCCTCTATGATTTGTAAGCATTCTTCAAGTCGTTCATCTTCCACACCAATTAAAAGAGTTGAGTTTCCTATCTTTAAGAAACCACCTGAAGAAGATAATTTTGTCATTCTGAAATCTTTTTTTGCTAAGTCCTCTCTAAGTAAATAAAGATCTTGATCTTGCACAATTGCCACTATAAGTTTCATTTTTTCCTCCTATAATTATCTAAAATAATTGAAATACAATATGATGTAATTTCTGAAATTCCCTTATTTGCATCGACTATATGAAAATTGTCATCTTCTTGAAATTTCTCCTTAATATAATTATACCCTTTATAAACCCTTTTGTGAAAGTCAACTTTTTCTTTTTCTAATCTATCTGATGTGTTTCTTTTTTTTCTTCTATCTAAAAGGTTTTTTTCTGAAACGTCAAAAAATAAAATCATATCAGGTTTAATGCCCAAAGTTGCAAACTCATTGAGTTTAAGAATTTTATCTATTCCTAAATCCCTGGCGTATCCTTGATATACAAGGCTGGAAATTACAAATCTATCACATAAAACTATTTTTTTCTCGTTAATAGCAGGTATAATTAGCTCCTCCACATGCTGACTTCTGGAAGCCGCCATGAGTAAACTTTCAGTGACAGCTGTAAGTTCTTTATTATCTTCATCTAAGATAATATTACGAAGTTTTTCAGAAATTCTTGTCCCTCCAGGCTCTCTTGTCTTGATAACAGGAACATCTAAATTCATTAAATTTTTATAAACTTCTTCCAATATCGTTGACTTTCCACATCCATCAGGACCTTCAAATGTAATAAACATACCTATCTCCAATTTTAATTCAATATTAAAAACCCTCAATATTCGATATAGTTAATTAAATTAACTTTTACAATCAAATATTAAGGGTTTCATCATCTATTTGCTCTTGTTAATAAAGTTAGCTGGATTTAGGAAAATTCCAGGTCCCATTGTAGATGAAATAGATACAGATCTTAGGTATTTACCTTTTGATGAAGCTGGCTTAGCCTTTATAATAGCATCCATTAAAGCGTCTAAGTTGTCTTCTATCTTTTCTTTACCAAAAGATACTTTTCCAATAGGTGTATGAACAATATTAGCTTTTTCTGTTCTATACTCAACCTTACCTGCTTTAATATCTTTTATAGCAGCTTCTACATCAAATGTAACTGTTCCTGATTTAGGGTTTGGCATAAGTCCCTTAGGTCCAAGGATTCTACCAATCTTACCTACAACTCCCATCATATCAGGTGTTGCAACAGCAACATCAAAGTCTAACCAGTTTTCGTTTTTAATCTTGTCAGCAAGTTCATCTCCACCAACATAATCTGCTCCAGCTGCTTCAGCTTCTTCAGCCTTAGCTCCCTTTGCAAAAACTAAAACCTTAACTTCTTTACCTGTACCATGAGGAAGAACAATCGCTCCTCTAACTTGTTGATCTGCATGTCTTGAGTCAACACCAAGCTTAACGTGAAGCTCAACAGTTTCATCAAATTTTGCCTTTGCAGTATCTAATAATAATTCTATTCCTTCTGAAGCATCATATATTTTAGTCTTATCTACTAATTTAGATACTTCTTGATATCTTTTACCTCTTTTTGCCATAATAAACCTCCTTGTGGTATTAACGAATTTTTTCTCCCACTATTCTTCTACGGTGATACCCATACTTCTTGCTGTTCCTGCAACCATACTCATTGCAGCTTCTAATGATGCAGCATTGATATCAGGTTTTTTTATCTCAGCTATCTTAGCAAGTTGTTCTTTTGTCAAAGTCCCAACCTTATCCTTATTTGGCACTCCTGATGCCTTATTTAATCCTAATTCCTTCTTTATTAAAACTGGAACTGGTGGAGTCTTTGTAATAAAAGTGAATGATCTGTCTTGGTATACAGTCAAAACAACTGGAATAATCATTCCCATTTGATCTTGAGTTTTAGCATTAAACTCTTTAGTAAACTGCATTATATTAACACCATGAGGTCCAAGTGCAGTACCTACTGGTGGTGCCGGAGTTGCTTTACCGGCTGGAATTTGTAATTTAACAATTGCTTGTACTTTTTTTGCCATTTTAGTCCTCCTAAATTAACTAATGTGGTTTTGGCGGGTATTTCCCTCCCACTGGAATATATAAAAACGATTAAATCATAATATTCAAATTAAATTTTTTCAATATCGGAAAAGTTAACTTCTACTGAAGTGTCTCTGCCAAATATAGAAACCAAGGCTTTGACCTTTTTCTTTTCCTTATTTACTTCTTCAACAGTACCAATAACACCTTCAAATGCATCGGAAATAATTCTTATACTATCTCCTACTTCAACATCTATATCCACTACTGGAGCAGATCCGACGCCGAAAGCTCTCATTTCATTTTTAGTTAAAGGTACAGGCTTTGAACCTGGGCCTACAAATCCCGTAACACCTCTTGTATTTCTAACTAAATACCAAGAAACATCATTGATTATCATCTTAACAAAAACATATCCTGGGAAGAGTTTTCTCTCTTTTGTCTTTGAAACGCCGCCAACTTTGGATATATATTCTTCCGTAGGTACTATTACCTGAAAGATATCATCAATATATCCTCTGTTTTCAACCATCTTTTCAATATTTACCTTTACTTTGTTTTCATGTCCTGAATAAGTGTGTACAACATACCATTTAGCGTCTTTTTCCCTCTCGCTAAAGGTTCTGTTTTCATCGGTCATTTCCAGTCTCCCCTTTCGTATTCAACTACTTAATAAACAAACTAAATAGAAAATGGAAAAGTGAGTCAAGACCGAAAACTATAAGCGCCACTGCAAGTGATATAAGAACCACTACAATTGCATAGTTTAAAACTTCCTTTGGTGTTGGCCATATAATTTTTTTCCATTCAGCCATTACACCCTTTGTAAATGTCTTTTTACCCATATTTTTTTGAGCCATTTAAACCCTCCAATACTGACTTATCTTGTTTCCTTATGCGGAGTATGTTTCTTACAGAATTTACAATACTTTTTAAGTTCAATTCTATCAGTAGTATTTTTCTTGTTCTTTGAAGTTGTATAGTTTCTGTTTTTGCATTCAGTACATTCCAAAATTACAGAATCTCTCATAACCACACCTCCATGTTAGATTTATGGAATATCCATACCCAAATACTTTACCATAATTTATATGCCGTGTCAATTAAAACTGCTATTTTTAGCCTTATATCATTAAATTAAAATCTCCCGCTTTCTCGGGAGATTTTAATTTAATATTATTCTTCGTCTTCTTCGTCTTCGTATTCCAAATCTTCGTCTTCTAAAAATTCTTCATAATCAAAGTCGTCATCAAAATCGAAATCATCTTCATCAAAATCAAAAACAATTTCTTCAACGTCAGTTAAATCATCATCCAGGAAGGTTAAATACTCTTCCACATCATCGAAGTCATAACATAAATCCTCAACTTCAGCAGTTAAGTCTTCTAAAACATCGATAATACCAACTAATAATTTTCCCTCTTTAGATTCCTCTTCTACTGAAATTCCTTCAGCAAGTCCTCTTAAGTAAGCAATATTTTCATATAGATCTCTCATATTCTACCTCCCTATACTCTTGATAAGTACTCGTTGCTTCTTGTATCTATCTTTATAACATCACCTTCGTTGATGAATAAAGGCACTTGTACAGTCGCACCGGTTTCAACAGTTGCAGGTTTGTTTGCTCCTGTTGCGGTATCCCCTCTAACTCCAGGTTCAGTTTCTGTTACAACTAATTCTACAAAGTTAGGTGGTGCAACGTTAAAAGGTTTCCCTTGATAGAATTTGATGGTTGCATTGTCATTTTCTTTAATGTATTGCATTGCATCTTCCACCGCACTCTTTTCAATAGGAATTTGTTCATATGTTTCTGAATCCATAAAATAGTATAGGTTGCCGTCATTGTATAGATATTGCATTTCTTTTGTTTCAATTCTGGCTTCCTGGAATTTTTCTGACGGGTTAAAAGTCGTATCTTTGTTAGCGCCGGTCATGACGGATCTAATCTTCGCTCTAACAAATGCTGCCCCTTTACCCGGTTTTACGTGTTGAAAGTCAACTATTTGCCAAACGTCACCGTCCATTTCAAAAGTTGTTCCCTTTCTAAAATCTCCAGCTGAAATCATAAATATTCCTCCCGTTTTTAAATTCTATTATTATTATAACACCTTAACAGAATAGGTACAATTAAATATAAATTATTATTTTCTTGCACATTCTGAGTCTAAACCTTTTAGTATTTTTAGACCGTGATCAAGTTCATTAATTATATATTCAAGTGACTCTTTAACTGCCTTTGGACTTCCTGGTAAGTTTATAATAAGTGTATCATTTCTAATCACAGAAACAGCTCTTGAAAGCATAGCTCTTTTTGTTATTGTCATTGAATAGGCTCTTATAGCTTCACTTATGCCAAAGGCGTTTCTCGTCATAACTTGAAGAGTTGCTTCAGGTGTTACATCCCTTTTTGAAAACCCGGTTCCTCCAGTAGTTAAAAGCAAATCACATTTTAGTTCATCAGAACATTTTATCAACTCAGCCTTTATGTCTTCTATTTCATCAGGAATAATATTGTAGTAGTTTACGTCATAGCCGACACTTTCTACAATTTCTTTTATTACTTTCCCACTTTCGTCTACTCTTTCATTCTTAGAGGCTTTATCTGATATTGTTAAAATTCCTACTTTAAACATAATTCCCCCTTATGGAAATGCATTTTCAATATGTTCAATATAATTATCTTCCGTTAATATTTCAACCACATCAAATCTCGGCTGATAATTATATAATTCATTTGATTCAATATAATTTTGTGCAGTTTTTATTATTTTATCTTGCTTACTTAACGTTACAAAGTCTCTGGGTCTTCCATAGTCATCATTTTTTCTAAGCTTGACTTCTACAAAAACTAAAAAATCTTCTACCTGCATAATCAAATCAATTTCACCAAGACCCCATGAGTAGTTTCTTTCAACAAAATTATATCCCTTTTTTTCCAGATATTCTTTTGCTATGGTCTCACCTCTATTACCAATGTCTTTAGTTGTCACTTTTTCCTCCAAGAATCTTCTTTAAAAAAGTTTTTCTATGAATTGGAGTTGGTCCCATTTCAAGTAGAGCTTCTCTATGTTTCTTCGTTCCATATCCTTTATTATTTAAAAAATCATATCCAGGGTATTTTTCATCAAGCTCAATAAAATAGGAATCTCTTAAAACCTTTGCCACAATTGATGCACATGATATTTCATAAATGAGTTCATCGCCCTTTATTATTGAAACCTGTTCTATATCCATATCTATGTTCTCTGCATCAATCATGACAACATCTGGTCTAACAATATTTCCAGATTTATCTTTTAAATCTGCAACAGCAATCCTCATGGCAAGTCTTGTTGCTTGTTTTATATTTATTTCATCAATGACCTTTTCGTCTACTACTCCAATGCCTATTGCCTTCGCCTTTTCGATAATCTCCTTATTAAGAGCTTCCCTCTTCTTTGCAGAAAGTTGTTTTGAGTCTTTAACTCCATCTATTTTTTCGTTTCCCATAATAACTGCACAGGCTACAACAGGACCAGCTAATGGCCCTCTTCCTACTTCGTCTACTCCGCAGATTAATTTACCCGAATATTTTTTTAGTATATCATTATCCATTATAATCATCTGGTCCTTCAAGAGTTATCCTTCCTAAGACACCCTTTCTAAACTCATCAAGTACTATATTTGAAATCTTTTCATAGTCGAAGTCTCCACCTTTAATTAAGCAGCCTCTCTTTTTACCTATTAATTCCATGATTTCAAGGGTCGAAAGTCCTGTAGTCTCTATTTTGTACCTATTTTCAATTATATCTTTATCGATGTGGTTTAGCTTTTCAATTAGTTTAAAGGCAAGTGTTTCAACATCCATTATCTCGTCTTTAATAGCCCCCGTGAAGGCAAGATCTAATCCAATTTCTTCACTTTCAAACTTTGGCCACAAAACTCCAGGCGTATCTAAGAGTTCAAAATCTTTTCCAGTTTTTATCCATTGATTTTGTCTTGTAACACCAGGTCTGTTTCCAACTTTTGCAGACTTTCTCTTTGCAATCCTATTAATTAAAGTCGACTTACCTACATTTGGTATTCCAACTATCATAGCTCTAACTCTTTTTAAATCCAAGTTCTTCTCTTCAAGTTTTTTAAATTTTTCCGTTAATAACTGTCTTGAAATGTTCTCTATCTTATTTAAGTTAGTTCCTTTTACTGAATCTATTAACAGTGCCTCATATCCCTTACTTTTAAAATAATATAGCCATTCTTTATTTTTATTTTCATCGCCCAAGTCCATTTTGTTTAATAAAACAACCCTTGGTTTATCTCCAACTACTTCATCAAGTAACGGATTTCTTGAAGCTATAGGAATCCTCGCATCAACTATTTCTAAGACAACATCCACAAGTTTTAAGGAAGATTTTATATTGTCCATGGTCTTTTTCATATGGCCTGGGTACCAGTTAATATTTAAGTTCGTCATGTAGTCCTCCTTAACTTAAGCAAGCACTCAAAAGTGAGTGCTTGAAATTAGTTTTTCTTTTCTTTTACCTTTGCAGCCTTACCTACTCTATCTCTTAAGTAGTATAATCTTGCTCTTCTTGCTCTACCTCTTCTTGTTACTTTTAAAGATTCAATTCTTGGTGAATGAACATAGAAAGTTCTCTCAATTCCTGTACCATAAGCAACTCTTCTTACAGTAAATGTTCTTCTAAGTCCACTTCCTTGAATCTTAATAACTGTTCCTTCAAATTTTTGAAGTCTTTCTTTTCCACCTTCTCTTATTCTATAATCAAGAACTACGGTATCTCCAACACGAAAATCGAAATTTTCTTTTCTTAATTGTTCATCTTCTATTTGTTTAATTATATCCATTCTATCCTCCTAAAATCCCTTATTAGGACCATGTTTTTCTAAATAAATTTTATATATATCTGGTCTTTTCTTCTTAGTGTTTTCTAAGGCCGACTCTTCTTTCCACTCTTCAATAAGTTTATGATTTCCACTAAATAAAACCTCTGGCACTTTATAACCCATAAATTCTCTTGGCCTTGTGTAAATATTATGTTGTAATAAAAAGTTATAATGAGAGTCCGTGATCGGACTTTCTTCATTTCCCAAAACTCCCTTAACAAGTCTTGAAACAGAATCGATAAGTACAAGAGCTCCTATTTCTCCACCTGACAGACAATAATCTCCTATGGATATTTCCATATCGACAAATTCATCGGTTATACGAGAGTCGATTCCCTCGTAATGGCCACATAATAATGTCATTTCATCAAGCTTTGACAATTCATTACATAGTTTTTGATTTAGCACACGTCCTTGTGGAGAAAGATATATCACTGGAACGCCTTCCTTCTTAACAGATTTAATACTGTCATAAAGGGGTTGAGGTGTCATTAACATACCTGCACCACCACCATATAGCTCATCATCTACTCTTTTATGCTTGTCTGTAGAGAAGTCTCTAATATTTATCTTGTTAATTTCAATAACTTTTTTTTCGATTGCCCTTCCGATAACTCCATAGTCATCAAGCAAGTTGAAAAATCCTGGGAAGAGTGTGAGTATATTAAATTTCATTCCAACATTCCTTCAATTAATTCTACATAGAGTTTTTTATTTTCCACATCTACTTCTTTAACGAAGACCTTTACCGCAGGAATCATAAATTCTTTACCGTCTTTTGAAACACATCTGTAAATATCATTGGTTGAGTTAAATAATACTTCTTTAACTTGTCCAACTAATTTACCTTTGTCAATAACATCCATTCCCTCTAAGTCGTGGATAAAATATGTGTCCTTAGGTAACTCAATCAAATCATCTTTTTTAACATAGATATACTTATCTTTAAATCGTAAAACTTGATTTATATTATCGTAACCTTTAAGACTTATATACACCAACCCTCTATAATATCTTACCTTGTTAATATTTACTTTTATCTTTTCATCAATATAAAAATCTATGTTTTCTTTAAACCTTTCTGGAAAATCGGTTAATGGATAAACTTTTATATCGCCTTTAATGCCATGAGTATTAGTTATATATCCAACTTTTATAAATTCCATTTTTATTGAAGAATGTCAACCGCTACCTTTATACCATCTTTGATAGCAGAAGCCTTTACTACTGTTCTTATAGCCTTGGCTATACGCCCTTCTTTTCCTATAATTCTTCCAAGATCATCCTTGTCAGCTCTTATCTCAATTACAAAGGTGTTTCCTTCTTGTCTGCTGGTAACAACAACCTCTTCAGGTTTAGTAACCAGCTCCTTAGTAATTAGTTCAACTAATTCTAACATAATACCCCCTAAAGGATTACTCAGTTACCTCTTGTGAAGATTCTTCTTCTTTTTCTTCTTTTTCTTCTTTTTTCACTTCTTCTACTTTTTCATTTTCTTGTGCTTTTTCTTCGTATACACCATTTTCTTTGAATAGTCTGTGAACTGTGTCAGTTGGTTTTGCACCATTCTTAATCCATTTATTAACTTTTTCTGCATCTACTTTAACAATTTTTGGTTCAGTTAATGGATTGTAATAACCTATTTCTTCGATAAACTTACCATCTCTTGGTGATCTGATATCTGCCACTACAATTCTGTAAAAAGGATTCTTTTTTGAACCCATTCTCTTTAATCTTATTTTTACTGCCATTTAAATACCTCCAATTTTATCTAAAGAAAGGCATTTTGAATTTACCTCTCTTTTTCATACCTTTGCTCATATTTCCAAATTGTTTCATCATCTTTCTAGTTTCTTTAAATTGTTTTAATAATTTATTCAATTCAGAAACCGTAACCCCAGATCCCTTAGCAATTCTCTTTCTTCTTGAAGAATCAATAATTTCGGGATTCTCTCTTTCCTCCAAGGTCATAGACTTAATCATAGCTTCAACCTTGCCTATTTCCTTTCCATCAAGTGACAGACCCTTTAGGGCTTTAGAATTAACTCCTGGAATCATTCCTAATAGATCTTCCAAAGGTCCCATACTTCTAATCTGTTCCAGTTGATCCAAAAAGTCATTAAAAGAGTATTTAGAAGAACGAATTTTTTGCTCAAGTTCCTTTGCTTTCTTTTCGTCAATGGCTGCTTCCGCCTTTTCTATAAGAGATAATACATCTCCCATCCCAAGAATTCTTGAAGCCATCCTTGAAGGATAGAAAGGTTCCAATTGATCAAGTTTTTCGCCTACACCTATAAACTTTATAGGCTTTTCAGCAACTCTTCTAATGGATAGAGCAGCTCCACCTCTTGCATCACCGTCAAGTTTTGTAAGTATAATTCCCGTTATATCAAGTCTATCATTAAATGTCTTAGCTACATTTACCGCATCTTGTCCAGTCATTGAGTCTACAACAAGTAAAATCTCTTCAGGACTTATTTCAATCTTTATATCTTGAAGTTCTTGCATAAGCTCGTTGTCAATATGAAGACGTCCAGCGGTATCTATAATAACAAGGTCGTTTCCATTTGCCTTTGCTTCTTCAACACCTTTTTTTGCAATTTCCACAGGACTTATTTTATCTCCCATGGAAAACACAGGAACCTCTACAGAGTTTCCTACTACTTGAAGTTGTTTAATAGCTGCAGGTCTGTAAACATCACACGCAACAAGAAGAGGTCTCTTACCTTTTTTCTTAAAGTGTAATGCAAGCTTACCTCCATGGGTAGTCTTACCAGCTCCTTGAAGTCCACATAACATAATAACAGTAGGCGGTTTAGAAGAGAAATTTATCTTAGATTCTTCTTCACCCATCAATGCTGTAAGCTCTTCATTAACTATCTTAATAACCTGTTGTCCTGGAGTTAGTGATTCCATAACTTCTGCTCCAAGAGCTCTTTCCTTTACAGTCTTTATAAAGTCTTTTACTACTTTAAAGTTAACATCTGCTTCCAACAGGGCAAGTTTTACTTCTCTCAAAGCTAAGTCTAAGTCTTTTTCAGAAATCTTTCCCTTACCTGTAAGTGCGGACAGGGCGTTTTGTAACTTATCCGATAAATTTTCAAATATCATAGCTCTCCCATATCCTCCTTCATGAAATCATCTATCTTTTTTAATAAAGCATCCGTTTCTTTAGTTTCAAAAGATTTAGAATTTTTTAACTCTTTTTTTATAAACTCAAGAAACTTTGTTGTGTTATCTGATCTCTTTTTGAGATGAAGCTTATCTTCAAAAGAGTAGAGTCTCTTCTCTGCCCTTTTTATATTTTCAGAAACAGCTTGCTTTGAAATACCATATAGGTCACCAATTTCATTTAAAGATAGATCTTCGTTATAATATTTGTCTACCATAGACCTCTGCCTTTCAGAAAGAAGGCTACCATAGTAGTCAAATAATATTCCTACTTCAACTAATTTTTCCATTTATAACCTCTTGACTGTCAACCTATTACATTGACCTTTAATATTATAAGGGACCATCAGTCATAAGTCAACACTTTGTTGATATTTTTTTCCTTTTTTTAAACTATTTTAAAAATTTCAGTTCAATTCATTTTTTCATTTATATAGAGCTTACTTTACCTAATTTACCAAAATGACTGCACACTATATCATCCATTTGACTTGCTATCTTTTCGAAAGGCTTATTTAAGTCTAAAGTTTTAACACTTATTCTATTTCCATGCATCTGATACACATTGTTAGGTTGAATTACCTCATCGGTTTTTGCATATAAAAGCATTCCAGACACTTTGTTATTTATATCTCCAAATTGATATTCACGATTTTTTACATAAGTAAATATCTGGTATAAGTTACTAGAATGTATTGTGTTTTTATTAAACTGCGACTGTGTTGTACTTGCATAGTATTTAGCATCAATAATTAATACTGTGTTTCCCATTTGAAGATGTATATCGCTTTGCATTACTGGAAGCATATCTCCAACTCCATCGTCCAATGACCATGGTATCTGTGATGAACTAACGGAAATTTTTGGATAATGTTTTTTATAATATTCCAAAATAAATTTTTCATATAGTCGGCTCATTCTCTGCTCATCAAGAAAGTCCATTATTTTTTTCGTTCCATTAGTATTGGTCTGAAGCAGTCCCTTTACTACCAAGTAACATATTGAAATCAACATCTGGTAGGTCTGATTGTTACGATTATATTGTTGGTTCCAATTAACCCTATCTAAATCAATAACTTTTACATTTGAAAAGTACATCATCAATTTTCGCAACTCTTTTTTTCTGCTTTTTGATATATCTGACTTCAAAAGAAGCTCAACAGTTGATTTAATAATTTGATTCTTTATATTATCTTCAGAAAAATCATCAAATGAACATACTAGTTTCTTCCTTTGCATACTCTGTGTCTTTATAGATTTCGTAATATCAATTTTTCCTCTTATTGAAGATAATTCATCCCCTTGTGGAATATACTCCCTTATTAGTCCTCTTTTCAACTGAACAGCAATACCCTTTTCTAATATAGACGCCATAAGTTCTGCAGTATTATCAAATTCTTCAGTGGCTATTCGCTTATATCCTTGCTGATTAAGAACTTTAAATGCATAGGACAGCATATAGTAAATATTTTTAATTGGTATCACTTAATAGCGCTCCTTAAATTGTTAATCCAATCATTTAATTTTGCTGGTTCATCAAACCAATACTCATTCAAAAGTGGAATCAGTTCATACTCAACAATCCCATAAAGCATTCCATCATCTATGGCAGATTGAGATAAGTTACAAAAATAGCTATGCCCTATACAAAAACCCTCTCCTAATGATTCATCGTTTAAAATGACTTCGTTCAAACTTTCAATACAAGAGATTAGCCTTTCGAACTTTTCGTTTTCCAAACTATTTTTATATTTTATAAACCCATCAGTTCTAAAACCTGGTTTAATATTGAAAAAGGCAAATCTTCTTCTAAGCGCATAGTCAAGCATTGCTAAACTTCTGTCCGCTGTGTTCATCATACCAATGATATAAAGATTCTTTGGTACAGAAAATTTTTCATCAGAGTACAATAGTTGTAAAGAGAGACCTCTCTTGTCATTTTCAATAAGCATAAAAAGCTCACCAAATATTTTACTTAAATTTCCTCTGTTGATTTCATCAATTATAAAGAAATAATCATTGTCTTCATCCACTTCTGATTTTTTACAGAAATTATAGAATGCTCCTCTTCTAAGTTCAAAACCTTTTTCCGAAGGCCTAAATCCCATAATGAAATCTTCATAGGAATAACTTTGATGGAACTGAAGCATCATAACCCTTTCTATATCTTTAACACCCATCATAGAAAAGGCTAATCTTCTTGCAACAAAAGTCTTCCCAACTCCTGGAGCTCCCTGTAAGACAATATTTTTCTTTACACGAAGTACTCCCTTCAATCTTTCATAATCTTCCTCAGCCATATAAACTTCAGATAAAAAATCATCCTTTGTATAAACTGGATACACTTTTCCAATTTCTTCAACCTCTTCAGAGTCTTCGTCAAATAATGTGGTTAATTTTTCAACGTATTCAGTATATGGAGTAATATCAGTAAGAGTTTTCATTGCGGCTTGTCCAGGATATTCCCACTCTCCATTATGGGTCCAATCCACTTGGCGAATATTTTTAAAAGAGTCTTCTCTATAACTGTCAAATTCATAATCTGACATAACAACACCACGACCAATGATCTTGTTCATGCCTTTTTTTACAAAGACTATATCTCCAATTTTCATTTCATTTGCAAATTGCCATGCAGCATGGGCAGAGTTTTTAAAAGAAAGATTCTCATCAAAAACTTCCTTCATCTTATCTTTCATTTCATCCTTGCTGTCAAAAGCTTTTAGGTTACCAATTTCTCCCCAACCAATTGCCATAATTCCGGCATTATAAAATTCATCCCACATGCATGCATTTTCTCCTGGAGAATATATCCAGTACCTAATAGTATGAACGTCTTCATCCGCAAAAGCAGATGATTCATTAACAGACTTGTTTTGATTGGTTAATAAAACCTCCCTGTAAATCTCTGAAGCCAATTCATCCGTCATATTAACGGACATCCCTACATCAGTTAAAGTCCATACTCCGTAAACACTTTTATCAATGTATCCTGCGCTTGCAAGATAACTACGAGCAAAAGCAACTTCATTTTCAAATTTATTAACTTTATTTTTGCCTCTTGTAACACTAAGTTCCTCTTCCGACAATTTTTCATTTTCAATTATTTTTTCTCTTGCTTCAGGTGGAGTGGCAGAACCTCCTAAATCACGAAGAGCTTTAATTAGTGGAGCAAACCATCTAAGGAAAGATGCTTTTGAAGTTTTGTACTTTTCTTGTTCCTTTTTTTGCTGATTAACTTCCTCTGAATAGTTCCATGCACTATAGGAAAGGTCTTTAAAATCTTTTAGGTCACTTTCTTCACTGTCTATATAATCTTTTAAATTGTCTAAAACTCCAAAGTACTCTTTAGCAGAAATCTTGCCTTTAAGCTTTGGAAGTTTTTTTACAACATTTTCTGGTATTTTTCCCGATTCATAAATATACCATTTATTACGACTATCCAAGTTTAAAAAAGTATTTGGTAAGATCCAAAATAATCCCATGGTGATTTTACTAGTCCCATTACTTTTTTTATTAATCGCCAAGTCAAAATATTTCGAAAATATTTCTCTATTTTCTGAAGTATTTGAATTATTATATACAAAGGCAGATTCAAAAAGTCCCCATAAATCATCAATATCATTTTCTCCACGTTCATCAATAAATCTATAATAATTAGAATTTAAAAGATTTAGAACTGGCAAGCCACTAAAAGATGTTGGAACTTCTGTCTTAATATCAAATAGTTTTTTTATTACTTTTAATATCTTTCTACGATTCTCTTCTGTAATCCCTTTGTTAAAAAGGCCGAATACAGTAAAAGGATCAATATCAACAAGATTATAATTTTCTTCAAGTTTTGGCATATTAATATCGGTAATATCGTAAATCGCCTTTACCTTTTCAATAAGTTCACTTCTTTTGTCTTTGTACTCCAATAGCTTTAAAGCAAACTCAGTATAAAATTTTTCCCAAATAAAATGATTTTGATCGTACATATCTTCCTCCAGACTTTTTAGTCTAACATCTGACTTCAAATAATTCTTTTCATGGTTAAAGTACCTTTTCTTTAATTCTACACCATTTGCAACGCTAAATGTATTATTAGTTAAATTTACACAATTATATGCCCTAATTCCATTGTAAAAATAAGTAAGATAAGATAAAATTCATATAATAATACATAATATTATCATTAACTTAAAAGGAGAAAAAATGAATAAAAAATTAGTAAAAATAATCCCTATTACTCTGTGTATGTTTTTGACTTTTACATCTTGCACAGAAAAAGCAAATAAAATCTCAAGTGAAGTTTCCGTTGCAATACAAAAAGAAACTACAGAAGCCACAGAAGAAAAACAAATTGATCCAAGCGAAAACAACAAAAAGATTGCAGACTTATACAACAAGGTTTTAGATAATATAGATTCATATACCTTTACTGAATATGGTGAAGAAGGAAAAGTAACCTATTCTTATGAGTTAGTAAATACAAATTCTTCAGATATTCCTCAACTTTTAGTTGCTCAAAACACAGACTATGAATTAGCTAATATTAAAATTTTCTCTCCAAATGACGATTTTACAAAAGAGATTACAACTGATGAAATTTATACCATTGGTGTTGCAAGCGCAGGAGGCTTTAGAGCAGACATAACGCAAAGCGAAAATCGTGATGCATTATTATATACAAGTATCTCAGCAGGAACAGGCGTCGCAACAAAAGAAAAAATCACAACATCAATTGAAAATGATAATTTAGAACTTCAATCAGAAGTTATTTGGGAAGGTTTAGTAGATAGTATGACTGAAGATAATTCTTTCAAAATAGACTTTACCGACATAGCAGATAGAAAGAAAATCGAAAACTTAACGAATATTATAGATGGAGAGTTTAGAAATTTAATTGGAACAACAAATTAAGGGAAGACAGTTGGACTTCCTGATAATCTAACTTCATATGATAACAAACACATTGCAATTAGTTTTACTGCTGACTATGGAATTTGGCCTTCAGAAGTAACAATTCCTGTAGATGCGCCATTAATGAATTCAGTTAATGTGTTAGGTGATCAGTAAAACAAAAAATAAAGGCAGGATAGAGTGTTCTATCTTGCCTTCTTTTAATTTTATTCACTTTAATTTTCTTAAACTTATTCTTCATCTATCTAATCATTTCCTTTAAATAGAGAGATGGAATTAATCGCAATAGATAGTATCACCAAAACCCATAAGGCTTTTTTTAAAGTAGGCATTGTATCCATCAGACCAGCCCAGTCTTCTTTGACAACACGCGAAGCTGCTTCTGAATAAAATGCACAAACTGTTAAAGCTGTTAATGATAAACTACAAAATCTATACCATTTTGAACTTTTATTTTTGATTGCAAAAATTACATTTAATAATGCAAAAATTATTGCTCCTATTCCAAGAATTAACCACATGGCTTACCTCCAATTATTTTTTAATCTTAAAATTTTATTCTCCTTAATTAACATTCTGAATAAATTAGTCCTAATTGATTTTTTAAATCCAATACTAAAAAGCCTGAGATTTCAGACTTATATTTCTTCTCTCTCAGGTTGAAACTTAGGATAATATTTTATTGTTGCAAGACGCCTTCTCCAATAATTTAAAAATCTCTTAAAGTTTTTATCTTCTTTATACCACATTGTAAAGCCAAATCCCTTCTTCAAAAGTTCCTTAACTCTTGGAAGGTCTTTTTTGTTACAGTAATTCTTTAATACAAATGGATCTACATATAACCATAGCCCTTCATTTACATGTTTATAGAGTGGTTTGTTTGCATTATCAATTAAATCATCAACTAAAAATGTTACAAAATTACAACCACCTGCAGTCATGTAATAACTTGATCTACCTTGTCTTATATTTATTTCAAAGACTTTATATTTTCCGTCTCTTCTATCATATTTGAAGTCAAAGTTTGCAAAGCCTCTATAGTTTATCTTTTCTAAAAAGTTCTTCACCATTTTATAAAGCTCTTCATTATCTTCTGTTACAAGGGCATTGTAATTACCTATACCTTCTGGCAAACACTCATCAAGCAGACATTTGCCAAAGCACATCATCTTAACTTCTCCATTGCTATTAACATAGGCATTTAAGACTCCCATAGTTGAGTGGTCTCCTGGAATAAAATCTTGAACTATCATCTCTCCTGTATAGCCAGCCATATATACGTCTTGGATAATCTGATTCAATTCGTTTAAATCATTTGCCTTATACGCTTTTTTCTTTCCTGGAAATTTCAAATGTAAAAATTCAATGCTGTCATTCGCCTTTACCGCAACTGGATAGTCAAATGGAATCTTAAAAGAATCTTTTTTTTCTTTATCTATAATATAAGTATTGGGATAATTTAAATTATACTCTTCACAAATTTCATAAAAATCCTTTTTGTTTTCAAGTTTTTTCTGCAAGTCTTTAGAGATGTAATTAAACTTAAAATATTTCTTTAACATTTCTGAATTTTCAGTTAAAAGGGAAGTGTATCCATCTGAACAGGAAATTAAAAGTAAAGTGTTACCTTCCATCTCCCTTCCAAATTTTTCCATCTCTCTTTTAAAAACTTCATTTGTATCAAAATTTTCAAAAGTTTTAACTTCCACAATGTCTGAATTTGCTGTAAATGGCAGATGCTTCATTCCAAGCGCTATAGACTTAACTTTATATGCTTCATGAAATGACCTTGCAACTCCATAGGCATTTATATCAGTACCAAGTATTATCGGTATAAATTTATTGTTCATTCAACTCTCCCTTTATAAATTCATCTTTTAGTGATCTCAAAAATAGATTTTCTATTTCTTTTTCTGCGCTCTTGTTCTCGTAGCATATATTATAAACCGCTGTACTTATTGGCATATCTACATCATACTCTTCTTTTAAATCCATAACTGCTTTCACAGTATAATATCCTTCTGCAAGTTTTGAAAATTCTTCACCTCTTGCTAAGCTTTCACCAAATTTTCTATTATTTGAATATTCAGAGAACACCGTAGCTTCATAGTCTCCAAGATGACATAGCCCATATGCAGAAAATGGATTACCTCCCATGGATTCAATAAGCCTTGACACTTCTCTTGTCCCTCTGCTCATCAAAGCTCCCTTTAAAGAACTTAAATCGAGGCCATCCAATGCTCCTGCGGCAATTCCAATCACATTTTTAAGTGCCGCTCCAATTTCATTTCCAATCAAGTCAGTTCCATAATAAAATCTTATTAGAGGTGATGAAAATTCTTCAACTAAATATTTTTTTAGTTCCTCATCTTCACTGTCTATCACCATACAGTTTGGAACTCCTCTATAAAATTCTTGCACATGACCAGGTCCAATCCATACAGCCACTTTGTTTGAAGAGTCAATTTCTTCCTTTGCCACTTCTGACAATCTCTTTTTGCTCTCTATTTCAATTCCCTTCATACAAAGCACAATATTCTTGTCTTTTAATTGTAAGTCATTTAACTCTTTTAGTAGATTTCTAAAGTTTTGAGCTCCAACAGATATAACAATTACTTCTGATTTTAAAACCTCTTCAATGTTTGAAGAAAGTTTTAAACTCTCTGGAAGTTTTAAAAATTCATTTTCTCTTGTCTGTAAAAATCTTTGAAAATTCTTCGAAGTCTCTCTTCCATATAAGGTTACATCTTTTCCAATTTTATCTAAATACCAAGCTATGCAAGAACCCCATCTCCCACAGCCTATAACTGTAATTTTCATTCTAACTCTCCTGTCAAACGATGATAATATAATTTTATCACACAAACACAAAAAATTTTTAAATAATGTTGCAATTTTTAAAATAATATTGTATACTGTAATAGATATTAAAACAATCCTATTAATATCAAATCATGTACAAGTGTTACTTCAACACATACCCTTTCTAAAAGAATGAGATGTTAGCCCCATCTCATTCTTTTTTCTTTTTAACTCATTCAAAAAAATAAAACAGAAAACCCATGTGATTTACTGTTTTATTTCTTAATTCTAATCAATTTTTTATATTTTAATCAATTCTTTTTTTGGATTACTTGGCGAGATAAGTGCTATTAAAGTAAAAAATTCGAGTCTACCTAAAAGCATTAAAAAACTAAAGTAAAGTTTATACCCACTGCTAAAAAATGCAAAATTTTTCGTTGGTCCAACTTTAGAAAATCCAGGACCTACATTCGATAGAAATGTTGCAACAGCTGACATACTTGTTCTAATGTCGTGTCCGTCTAATGTTATTATGGCAGTTGAAATGCAAAACACAAAAAAATAAACTGCAGTAAAAGCACAAATTCCAAGTACTACCTGTTCACTTAAATTCTTTCCATTAAGTCGAATAGGAACTACTGCCTTAGGGTGAATTGTCTTTTTTATCTCTCTTTTAACGAGCTTATATAGCACCGTTATTCTAACAACTTTTAGCCCACCTGCTGTTGATCCAGCACAACCTCCCATAAAGTAAAGCAAGAAGAGAAGTGTCTTTGCAAAACTTGGCCATAGATCAAAATCAGTATTGGCAAATCCCGATGTTGATGATACGGATGTTACCTGAAGAGCTGAGTCTCTAAGTGAGAGAGAAAAACTTCCATATCCATTATTAAATAGACATATTGCAATACTTAAAACTGCTATGCCTATAAATAAAAACCACATTTTAAGTTCGTCATTGTTTAATATCTCTTTGAACTTTCTTTTGTAAATCAAAAAATATACATTGAAATTAGTTGCACAGATAAACATAGCAATACTTAACACCACTATAGTTGGAGTTCCATACCTTGTTAAAGAGTCGTTGTGAGAAGAAAAACCTCCTGTACCAGTTACTCCAAATGTATGAATTGCCGCATCAAAAACAGACATCTTTGTCGCTATGAGAGCCAAAAATATTATAAGTGTTATAAGTAAATATATTCTATAAAGTATTTTTCCTGAACGAGCAGTTGTGGACTGTATCTTTCCAGCAACAGGTCCGGGAGACTCAGCCTTATATATTTGGAAACCACCTACTCCAAGGCGTGGAAGTATTGAAACAGTGAAAACCAATATTCCCATTCCACCTATCCAGTGAGTTATGCTTCTCCAAAACACAACAGACTTTGGATAAGATTCTATATTTCCTATAACCGATGCCCCTGTTGTAGTAAAACCTGAAACTATTTCAAAAAATGAAGAAATAAAATCAAGTTCTGTATTTATATATAAAGGTATGGCTCCAAATATTGAAACCAATATCCAAGAAAATCCAACAATAAAAAGTCCATCAAGTGGTGCAAGGGTATAGTCTTTAATCTTTATGAAGCGAGTTGCTAAAAATAAAACAATAAGTATTGACATTGCAACTAAAAATCCCTTGTTTGATGAGTCTTTCATGTAAAATGAAATTATAAGTGATGGAAGCATAAAGGCTGCTTCTATCAAAAGTATTATTCCTAAAATTTTAACTATCAGTTTTTTATTCATAGAATTACCTACTTTATAAATCTAATCTTCTCAAATATGGACTTACTCCTATTCTCGGTGTGAAAATATTTTTTCATATCAGAAAGTTTGCTATGGGCGTTAAAAACTACTACTCTATCTCCAGCGGACAAAATAGTTTCCCCATTTGGTATAACAATCTTATCGTTTTTTATTACCGCCACTATAAGTATTCCTTCTGGTAGATTAAGTTCTTTCAATTTTTTTCCACAAGCCAATACTCCAGACTCCACGATGAGTTCTGTAGCTTCTACTTGACCATTTAACAAAAGATTTACTGAAATTGCATGTCCGCCTCTAAGATGTTTTAATATCTCAGAAGCTACAATATATGATGTGTTAAATACTGCATCAACTTCAAGCCTATCCAGTATTGAATCGTAATTTGTCCTTGATACTTTGGCAACTGATTTATAGATACCAAATTGTTTTACGACCAAAGCTATAAGTAAATTCGCTTCATCTATTCCCGTTGTCGCAACAAATGCATCAAAGGTTTTAATCATTTCCTCTTCAAGTAGATTTAAATCTGTCCCATCTCCATTTATAATCTGAGCACTTGGAAGCTTCTCTTTAATTTCATAGCATTTTTGTCTGTCTATTTCAACAATAGTTACATCTACTCCATCATTCAAAAGATTTTGTGCAAGGTAAAACCCCGTCTTGCCTGCGCCAATAATTACCACTTTCTTGATGCTTTTAGCCTTTTTAACACCAGAATGATCCCTATCAAACTTTTCAATATCCTCCGCTTTGCCCCCAAGTAGTATTACATCATTTTCACAAAGCAAAGTATTTCCATTTGGTACAATTGCAACACCTTTTCTTGATACTGCAGTTATAAGCAAATTTTTAAACGCCTCTATATTCATTACCTTCTTGCCTACAAAGTCTTCATCAACGCCAATATTAAATTCTACAAGTTTTATCTTTCCGTCTGCAAAACTGTCAGAGTAGAGTTTATATTGCTTCAATAAATATTTTTCAATATTCTTTGCAGTTGCATCGTCGGGATTTATTATCTTGTCGATATTCAATTCCTTACTTATAAATTCTATGTGCATTCTGTACTCAGGATCACGAACTCTTGCAATGGCATATTTTGCACCAAGTTTTTTTGAAATTGTACTAAGAATTACATTTGCCTCATCATTGGTCGTAGTTGCCAACACAACATCATATGTTGAAATATCCAGTTCTTCTAAAATTTCAATATCAAGAGCATTTGCATTTATGGTAAGTACATCCAAAGTGTTTAAAATATTATCAATTACTTTTTCATCATTATCAACAACTGTGACATCACAATTTTCATCAACCAATGCAGAAGCCAGTTTGAAACCAAGCTTTCCTGCACCAACAACCAATGCTTTCATTTAATCCTCCAAAATATAATAAAAAATCAAAAAATAAATTCTATCTCCTAAATTAACAAATTTTTTTGATACTAATTTTATTGTATCATTTTATAAATATTTTTTAAAATTCTATGGCATAAATATAAAAGCCTCAGACATAAGTCCAAGGCTTGAAATATTATCTCTTTGAGAATTGTGGGCTCTTACGAGCTTTCTTTTGACCGTATTTTTTACGTTCAACTTTTCTTGGGTCTCTTGTTAAGAATCCAGCCCTCTTTAAAGTTGGTCTCAATTCTTCATCAACCTTAAGAAGTGCTCTTGAAACTCCATGACGAATTGCTCCTGCTTGACCAGTGTATCCGCCACCCTTAACATTTACATAAACATCATATGAGTCTAAGTTTTCAGTTAATGTTAGAGGTTCTCTTGCAATAACCCTTAATGTTTCATAATTGAAATATTCATCAATTGGTTTTTTGTTTACAATAAAATTACCATTTCCAGGAACAAGTCTTACTCTTGCAACAGAAGTCTTTCTTCTGCCTGTTCCTAAATATTGTATATCAGCCATCTATTCTCCTCCTATGCTAAATCTATAGATTCAGGTTGTTGAGCTTCATGTCCGTGATCTTCTCCGGCATAAACCCTAAGCTTTCTGTACATATCTCTACCTAATCTGTTCTTAGGTAACATACCCTTTACTGCAAGTTCAATTGCTCTTTCTGGTTTTCTTTCCAAAAGTTCTTCGAAAGTAGTAGTTCTTAAACCACCAGGGTATCCTGTATGTCTCTTATAGATTTTCTTTTTGTTCTTGTCTCCTGTTACTCTAACCTTGTCCGCATTGATAACTATTACATAGTCCCCGGTGTCAAGATTAGGAGTGAATATAGGCTTATTTTTTCCTCTTAGAATAGCTGCAACTTCACTTGCAAGTCTTCCAAGAACTTTGTCTGTAGCGTCAACAACATACCATTTTCTTTGTATGTCTTTCGCTCTTACATTATAGCTTTTCATTCTGTCTTCCTTCCTCTTTACAATATTTTGACTATTTCGACATCGCTGTCAAATAGCGATTATTTTCCCACCAAGCATTTATGAATCGCACCCTTGGCCACCTGGCGATTTTTGTATATTGTTAAAAAGGACCGGGACAGTCTTTTTTAACACCATGATATTGTACAATAAACCAATTTAAATGTCAAACTTTTCTCTATTTCAATTACATAATTATTTTCTTTATTTAATTAAGCTAAGCCTCCCAAAATAATTTTAAGGAATAATTAACTTCCACTTGAGATAATAACATTAATACAATTATATATGAAAGGAGTAAAAATGAAAAATTGGTTTTATAAGTTTATGCAGGGTCGCAATGGAGTAAATCACTTTTCGAGATTTTTATCAACTCTTGGGATGATCTTATTAATCATATCAATGTTCCTTAAACAAAATATTTTCGGGAATTTTATTCTGTTTTTTGGACTTGCCTGTGTGTTTTATTCTAATTTTATTATATTTTCAAGAAACAAAGTTCAAAGGGCTAAAGAAAACCAAGATTACCTTTTGCTTAGAAGAAAATTTTTAGGTTTTTTCAGCAAAAAGAAAAATAAAATGAAAAACTTAAAAGAATATAAATATTTAAAATGTCCAAATTGCAAAACTGAAATGAAAGTTCCAAGAGGTAAGGGAAAAATAAAAATACATTGCAAAAACTGTGGCAACGACTTTATTACAAAGAGCTAATAGCCTCCTTGTATTGTTTTTTTTTTGAATTGTGCTAAAATATAAATAAGTATCTAAAGGAGGATTTTATGAAATCTAATTTTAAGAAAAACATTTTTATTATGGCTCTGATTTTATCTTTGAGTTTATTTGTGAGCTGTAGTCAAGGCAGTTCTAACGTGGATAAGGTTGATAACTTTATAAAAAAAGCTTACATACCAGAGCCAGAAAATAGCGAAGTGTTTTCTTCTTCAAACCACCAAGCTCTTGGCGAAGGTGTAGATGAAGATGCAAATGAAAAAACTGAGTTGGATAAGTATTTAGAAGATATGTTTAAACCACTTATGACAGAAACAGGCTACCAAAACTTTGCAGGTGTGAATCCATTAATATGGTTAGGTAATGCACATAGCGAAGAAGGTTTGGAAATAACCCTCAAGGACATAAATATTAATGAATTAAAAAAAGAAAAAACTTCCGATGAATTCGAATACTATGAAGCTTCATACACAATAGAATATTCGAAAGATGATAAGACTATAGGAAGTCAAGACTTAAAATCTGAAATTCGCATGACCAAGGATGGTCTTGTGGATGACTTTAGACAAAGTAATCCTATTCAAATACCATAAAATAAAGGTTCACTTGATGTGAACCTTATTTTTTTATTAATTCTACTAAATAGTCAACTGCCATTAAATATCCTTTAAATCCAAATCCAATAATAGATTTTTTGCAGTACTGCCTTATATATGAAACCTGTCTAAAGTCCTCCCTCTTGCTCACATCTGAAATATGAACTTCAACCGTAGGTATGCCTACAGCTTTTAATGAATCAAGTATTGCTATTGAAGTGTGGGTGTAGGCAGCTGGATTAATTATTATTCCATCAAAGCTACCATAGGCATTTTGAATTATGTCTACAATTTCTCCTTCGTAGTTTGACTGAAAAAACTCCACTTCAATATTTTTTTCTCTACAATAGTTGTCCACGAGATTACAAAGGTCGATATATGTTCCGTCTCCATAAACTTCTGGTTCTCTTACACCCAGCATATTTATATTTGGTCCGTTAACAACCAGTAATTTCATTAAACTCATTTATTATATCCTCCACGCAGTCAGGGTGATAAATATTTACAACTTTAAAGTCTGCAAAGTCTTGATATTTTTTAGTTCTTTCGATTTGTAATTTTACCAAGTTCTCAAAGCCTCCCTTTGATAAAGGTCGTCCCTTAGTAGCAAGCTTATTTAATTTTCTATCAATTTGAACAATTATTCCATTTTGCTTAAGTGGATTGAAATTTTGTTTGTCTAAAACAACTCCTCCACCAGTTGAAATAATAATTCCAGTCTCTTTTCCATATTTAATACACGCAGCATTTTCAAACTCTCTAAATCCATCTTCCCCATAATTTTCAAATATTTGTTGCACGCTAATTCCATCTATCTTTTCAATCTCTCTATCTAAGTCAACAAATCCTCTATCTATTTTTTTAGCTAATGAACGACCAATAGATGTTTTTCCAGACCCAGGCATTCCTATTATTACTATGTTTGATACATCTCTGTAGATATAGCTATATATTTTTTTAGCTTCCTCTTGTTCAATTTTTCTGTCAAAGAATAGTTCGTTCGCCTTTATTCCTTGATACACCAACATTTTAAGTCCTGTTGAAGTTCTAATTCCAAGTCTTTTGGCATCTAAAATTAGTTTTGTTCGAAGGGGATTATATACAACATCTGCAACTGCTTTTAATTTTGGAAAGTCTTTTAAATTTAAAAGTGACTCCAAATTGTTAGGATACATTCCCACCGGGGTAGCATTTACTATAACTTCCACATGGTTGTACTTTTCCATGTCATCAAATTTAATTTCTCCTCTTCTTGAGATATTTAAAATCTCCTTTGCTCCCAAGTCCTCAAGGGCAACTCTTACAGTTTTTGATGTTGAACCATCACCTAATATGGCAACAATGCTTCCCTCTATCTCTAAGTCAATCTCCTTGAGCATCTCCATGCAGCCATAGTAGTCGGTGTTATATCCTACAATATCTTCTCCATCCCAAATAGCTGTGTTGATACAGCCCATCCTCAAAGCTTCTTGCGAAAACTTGTTACAGTATTTCATGGCTTCTTCTTTATATGGCATGGTTATATTAATCGCCTTTAAATCTTGCCTTTTAAAAAAACTTTCAAGTTCATCGGGCTTTAGTTCAAATAATTCGTAGCTATAGTCTCCAAGGTACTTATGAAGTTTCGGTGAGAAACTATGTTTCAAAGTCTTTCCTATAAGTCCAAATCTATTTCTTGCCATAGTCCTTCCTCCATTATCATATCTATTAATACAAGGCTTGTTGCAGCTTCCATTACAGAAACTGCCCTAACTCCAATGCAAGGATCATGTCGTCCTTCAATCAAAAGTCTTTCTTCTTTCATAGTTTGAAGATTGACTGAGTTTTGAATCTTTCCAATTGATGGCGTAGGTTTAAAAGCACATCTATAAACAATTGGCATTCCATTGGTAATCCCCGAAACTATTCCAGAGTTATTATTTGTTTCTGTTTTTATCTTTCCATCTTTAATTATATAGTTATCATTATGTTCTGAACCCTTTAGCTTTGCACAGTCAAAGCCCATACCAAACTCAACACCTTTTACACCTGGGATTGAAAATGCCATTTGTGAAAGTCTTCCTTCAACTGTATTAAAAATTGGTTTACCCACTGCCTTTGGCATACCAATTACTCCAACTTCGATAATGGAACCAATTGAATCTTTTTCTTCTTTAACTCTTTCAATAAGTTCTTTCATTTTTTCACTTTTGTCTTTATCTATTGCAGGAAAATTTTTATTGTCAGTTTTCTTTAAAGTCTCTATGTCCAAGTTTACAAAATCATACTGTGTATCTTTAACATCTCCAACTTTATATAGATGTGCTCCGACAAATATTTTCCTCTTTTCAAGCATCTGCTTTGCAATTCCTCCAGCAATGCAAATTGGTAGAGTAAGTCTTCCAGACATATGTCCCGATCCATTTAAATCTGCAAATCCAACATACTTTAATAGAGCTGTGTAGTCACAGTGTGATGGTCTTGGAATTTCTTTTAAGTTGTCGTAGTCGGAAGTTTTTTTATCTTCATTTTCCACGATTACACAAAGGGGAAATCCCGTAGATACATTACCTTTTAAACCAGACATAAAAATCGGCTTGTCCTTTTCACTTCTTGGTGTTGCAAATTTTGATAGACCAGGTCGCCTTCTGTCTAAAAAACTTTTTAATTTATACATGTCTATTTCAAATCCCGGTGGCATTCCATCGATTACAACGCCAACACATTTTCCATGGGACTCTCCAAATAAAGATATTTTAAAATTATTTCCAATTATTGAACTCAACTACATCACCTCCAAGGCACTTAAAGTCTTCAAAAAATCGTGGATAGGATTTATTTATTGCAGTAAAGCCATCTATCTGAATGTCATTTTTCGAAATTAAAGATGCTATTGTCCCTGCCATAGCCATTCTATGGTCACCAAAACTTTTTACTTTTCCACCTAAAAGGTATCCACTTCCATTAACAATCAAACTTTCATCTTTTATAAAAGCTTCTCCACCTAAAAGGTTTATTAATTCCATGGAGTTTTTAAGTCTATCTGACTCCTTTAATTTAAGTCTGTGACAACCTGTAAATACTGACTGTCCAACTGCTCCACATGCAAGTATTGAAAGCAACGGTAAGAGGTCTGGACATTCGTTCACATCTATTTTTATAGGATGTTTTTCTTTTGATTTAACTTTAATTGTGTCAGAAATAAAAATATCTACTCCAAATGATTTTAAAATATCTAATATAACTCTGTCTCCCTGATTTGAATCACTATTTAATCCAGTAATTTCGACTTCGCCATTAAGTGCTCCTGCTACGAGAAATGGGGCGGCATTTGACCAGTCCCCTTCAACTATAACTTCCTCCTGTGGCTTTAAACTCTGTCCACCTTTTACAAAAAATCCATTGCTGTTTTTTTCCACATCTATTCCATAGCTTTTAAGTACATCAATGGTTACATCCACATATGCCTTTGACTCTAAGTTACTTGTCAAAATTATTTTGGTATCTTTATGTGTAATTGAAGCCGCTAAGAGTATTCCCGAAATAAATTGTGATGACACATGACCTGGAAGTTCTATTTCTCCACCAGTAAATTTCCCAAAGGTCTCTATGGGAAGAGTTGTGTCTGAAAATTTTACCCCGGCACTTGTTAGTCCATCAAGTAATGGCTTTATAGGTCTACTTTTTAAACTACCTTCCGCATCTATAATTGTATTTTCAAATAGAGCTGTTGCTACTGGAATTATAAATCTAAGTGTAGATCCAGATTCTCCCGCGTTTAAAAATGGTTTTGAATTTGCTTTTTTTATTGGAGTTATTTCTAAAACTTCTCCATCTATACTGTAGTCTGCACCAAGTTCTCTTATGCAGTTAAGAGTTGCCAATAGGTCATCATTATACTCATCTACAATAATCCTTGAAGGTATTTTGGAAAGGGCCGAAAGAATTATCATTCTATGACCATAGGTCTTTGATGGTATGGCTTTTATCTTTCCACTTAAGCTGTTCGGTCTAACTATTATTCGTTCCAAGGTAGTAAAGCTCCTTTAATTTATCAAGTTCAACCTCTATTATTTCACATTCGCCAATGGATTTGGGAATAATCATGTTAATAACTCCACCATAAATTTTTTTATCTACAAGTGCATATGAAAGAATGTCCTGTGGAGAAATAGTAGGAAGTTTTATATTTCTGTACTTTTTCATCACAGATAATATTTCGTCAAGTTCTTCTTTTGAAATTCCATTCAAAGAGTAACTTATTTTAGATACAATTTCCATTCCAAGTCCCACTGCAAAACCATGTTTTATTTTATAAGCTGAAGCCTGTTCAATACCATGGCCAAATGTGTGCCCAAGGTTTAAAAGCCTTCTCTTTCCAAAGTCAAACTCATCTTCTATTACAACCTTAGACTTAAAGGTTATAGCACTTTCTACAACTTCCATAAGTCTATTTGAATTTACATCAAAGTCCTCTTGTAAAAAAATATCGAAATAGTCTCTGTCAAATATAATTCCATATTTAATACACTCATAAACTCCATTATTAAACTCCTCTTTGCTTAGGGTTTTAAATGTATCTAAATTACAAATCACTGAAAGAGGTTGCTTAAATGAACCAACTAAGTTCTTTCCACTTTCTAAATTGACTGCTGTTTTGCCACCAACTGAAGAGTCAACCGCCGCAAGAAGTGTTGTTGGAATCTGTATATACTCTATTCCCCTTTGGTATATGGATGCACAAAAGCCTGCAATATCTCCTACAACACCTCCACCAAAGGCGATGACTATGTCGGAACGACTCATCTTCTGCTCTGCCATGGAATTCATTATTCTTTCAACACTTTTTAAACTCTTAGAATCCTCTCCTGGTTTTAAAATAAAGTTGGAATAGTTAATTCTTTCATCATCCAAAATTTTTGTAAATTCTTTTAGATGAAGTTTTTTTAAGTTTTCATCTGTAATGATAAAAATTTTTTTCTTATCATCAATATAATTTAGTATCTCTTTATAATTCTCATATCCAAGATAAACCTTGTAGCTTTCTGATACATTTATTTCTATAATCTTATTCATTTAATTCTTCTATCTCTTTTAATGCGTTTTTCATAATTGAAATTTTCTTCATCATATTGTCAAATTTCTTTGGCTTTAAGGACTGTGATCCATCGCATAGAGCCTTCTCAGGATTGTTGTGAACTTCTACAATGAGTCCGTCACTTCCAACTGCTATTGCTGCCATGGAAAGTGGTTCTACAAGCTCCCACGCACCACTGGAATGTGATGGGTCTATGATAATTGGGAGCTGTGTCCTCTGTCTCAAGTAAGGTACAGAAGTTATATCCAAAGTGTTTCTAACTCCAGTTTCAAAAGTTCTTATTCCCCTTTCGCAAAGAATAATATTTTCATTGCCCCAAGCCATTAAATACTCGGCAGACATCAACCACTCTTCATAGGTTGCAGAAAGTCCCCTCTTTAAAAGTATAGGCTTATCTACACCACCAAGTTTTTTTAATAGAGAAAAGTTTTGCATATTCCTTGCACCAACTTGAAGAACATCTACCTCTTCAAAGTATGGAAGATCATCTATATCCATAATTTCAGAAACTATTGGTAGTCCAGTAACTTCCTTTGCCTCTAACAAATACTCTATTCCCTTTTCTCCCATGCCTTGGAATGAATAAGGTGAAGTTCTTGGTTTAAAGGCGCCACCTCTTAAAATATTTGCTCCAGATTCTTTGACTTTTTTTGCAACTTCTAAAACCTGTTCCCTTGATTCAACGGAGCAAGGTCCCGCCATCACAACAAAGTCTCCTCCTCCGATTTTTATATCTTTTACTTTTACAACTGCCTTGTCCTTGTGGTACTTGATGTTTGCCTCTTTGTATGGTTCCTGTATTCTATATACAGAGTCAACACAGTCAAAGGCTTTGACAGAAGTTTCATTTATCATCTTGGTATCGCCGATAATGGATAAAACTATGGAGTTTTCTCCTTTAGTTTCTACAACTTTTAAATCTTTTTTCTCAAACCAAGATATTAAATTTTTAACATTTTTTTTATCAAATTCTTGTTTTAATTTTACTATCATATCTAATCCCTTTTTCTCTGATTATACTAATATCTATTTTATCATCTAATGAGATTTTTCAAAAATAAAAGCTGAAAACGAATAATATTTTACTTATTTATGTTAGAATAAAATTATAGAAAATTTTAAGGAGGCAATATGAATTACGATTTTGAATCAAAAATATCAAGAAAAAATACTGGTTCATCTAAGTGGGAATTGATGTATAAATGCTACGACAAAGTTTGCGATGATATAGTCCCTCTTTCTGTTGCAGACATGGAATTTCACACACCACCATGCATAGTGGAAGGGCTTAAAAACTTTTTAGATGAAGGTATTTTAGGTTATACAATGCCCTATGACTCTTACTTAGAAATTGTTAAAGATTGGTTTGATAAGAAACATAATTACAAAATTGAAAAAGAATGGATTGTACAAAGTCCAGGGGTTGTTGATGGATTTATTGCAGGACTAAAATCAATTTGTAACGAAGGTGATGGCGTTATAATATTTAAACCGATTTACCCTCCAATGATTGCAGCAATTGAGAATAATAATTTAAAAGAAGTTAATGTTCCCCTTTTAAATCATGATGAGAGATATGAAATCGACTTTGAAGCTTTTGAAAAAGCTGCTAAGGATTTAAACAACAAAGTTTTACTTTTCTGCTCTCCTCATAATCCTGTGGGAAGGGTTTGGAGTAAAGAAGAGCTTGAAAAAATAGGAAAAATCTGTCTTGAAAATGATTTGAAAATTATTTGCGACGAAATTTGGATGGACTTAGTAAGACCAGGAAATGAACATCATATCTTTGCAAGCCTTTCAAAGGAATTAGAAAATATAATTATTACCTGTACAGCTCCATCAAAGACCTTTAATATTGCAGGACTAAAGAATTCAAACATTATAGTTCCTAACGAAGAACTTAGAGAAGGTTTAAAAAATCAACTTGCACAAATGCATCTAAATTCTATAAATGTAATTGGATACAAAGCCTGTGAATACGCTTATACAGAAGGACTTCCTTGGTTAAAGGAACTACTTCAAGTTCTTGATGAAAACTTTAAATTATGTGAAGAAGTCTTTTCTAAATTAAATCTCCCATACTCTAAAGCTGAAGGAACTTATGTGTTCTGGGTTGACTTTAGACCACTTGGAATGGACGAAGAAGCTCTCCATAAATTCCTATATGAAAAAGCAGGAATCTTTACAAATCCTGGCAAAAACTTTGGAGAAGAAGGCGTAGGCTATGAAAGATTTAATGTAGCACTACCTACAAAAGTTTTAAAAGAACATCTTGATAGACTCGTTTCTGAAATTGAAAAACTTTAATTATTAAGATAGCTTAACTCAAGTGTGTTTCACACTTGAGTTTTTTGTTTTTTATGATATAATACCATTAAATAAATATGGACTTATAGGATTTTCAGTACCTTGACTCGTAACGGTGTTTAAGGGAATTACAACTTACTTTGTCCGAGGCACACAATAGCTTATATTGTAACGAGACTTCCAGTGAAGAAAGGTGGTACCACGGTTTAGCGTCCTTTCAATTGGAAGATTTTTTATTTTGGAGGTATAAAATGATAGATTACAAATTGGAACACGATAATGTTTTTGATGAATTGGTCGAAAGAGGTTACTTTGAACAAGCAACCTATGAAGACGAACTTAGGGAGTTACTTGGAAAAGAACATATTAAATTCTATATTGGTTTTGACGCTACTGCAGATTCGCTCACAATAGGTCACTTTATACAAATAATGGTAATGATGCGTATGCAAAGACATGGTCACATACCCGTTGCACTACTTGGTGGTGGAACAACTTTAATTGGTGACCCTTCTGGAAGATCAGATATGAGAACTATTATGACAAAAGAAACTATCAATCATAATGCAGAGTGCTTCTACAATCAATTCCAAAGATTTATAGACTTTGAAGATGGAAAAGCCATTATTGCAAACAACGCCGATTGGTTGCTTAAATTAAATTTCTTAGACTTCATGAGAGAAATCGGTGTGCATTTTAATGTAAATCAAATGCTAACATTAGACGCATATAAAAATAGAATGAAAGATGGTCTCACTTTCTTCGAATTCTCTTACATGCTTATGCAATCCTATGATTTTTTAAAATTATATAGAGACTATGGTGTTAAACTTCAAATGGGTGGATCAGATCAATGGTCAAACATACTTGGTGGCTATGACTTAGTTAGAAAACTTGAGCAGGACAAGGTATATGCAATGACCTTTAAACTACTTACCACTGCTCAAGGTGTTAAGATGGGTAAGTCACAAAAAGGTGCAGTTTGGCTTGATGAAAAGAAGACAAGTCCATATGAACTATTCCAATACATGAGAAATGTTGACGACCTTGATGTAGAAAAGTTTTTACTAATGCTTACTTTCCTTCCAACTGATGAATGTAAAAGACTTGGCTCTTTAGAAGGCTCTAAGATAAATGAAGCAAAGGAAATCCTTGCATTTGAAATCACTAAATTGGTTCATGGCGAAGAAGAGGCAAAAAAAGCTCTTGAAACTTCAAGATCACTATTCGAAGGACACGCTTCCGATGAAAATATGCCAACTACTGAAATGAAAAAATCTGATTTTAATGAAGGTGTTGGAGTATTAAATCTTCTTACAGAATTAAATTTAACAAAGTCAAATGGAGAAGCGAGAAGACTTATCCAACAAAACGGAGTTAAGTTAAATGGAGAGACTGTGAAAGATTTCAAGAAAGAAATTTCTTTAGACGACTTTAAAGATGACGAAATAATAATCCAAAAGGGAAAGAAAATTTTCCAAAAAATAAAAATAAAATAATTAAAATATGGAGCATGGTTATGACCTGAACCCCAAAATCCGGAATACGGATGGAGGGGTTTTTCTATGCCAAAATACACAAAAGAATTTAAAATAAAATTAGTATTAGAATACTTATCAGGTAAATCGGGTGGTCAAGAAAGTATTGCTAATAAATATAATATTCCATATTCTACCTTGAGAAATTGGATAAACAAATACAATTCAGGAGGCTTTGATAACTTATCTAAAAAGTCAAAAAATAACAAATTCACTATTGAATTTAAGCTATCTGTAATACAATATAGGCAAATCAATAATATTTCGCTCAGAGAGACTGCAGAGCACTTCAATCTTGTTAATGGATCTATGGTATACAGATGGGAGAAGGCGTATCTTGAACGTGGTCTATCTGGGTTAGAAGATAACAGAGGAAGGCCTAAAAAAGACATGACCAAATCAAATAAAAAGTCTAAACTTAATACTCCAATTAATGAATCTGAAAGAGAAGAGTTAATAAGAATTAGAGAAGAAAATAGACTCCTTAAAATGAAAATAGTATACGAAAAAAAGTTAAAAGCCTTGCTACTGGAAGAGGAAGCAGAAGCAAGGAAAAAACAAAGATAATCCTCAAGTTAATAAAAGAATATCCAAAAAACAAGATAAGCGAATGGTTATCAATATCGAAACTACCAAAATAGACATAATATGAATGGAATATAAAATGATCACAACCAGTAGAGAAAGATAAATAAATCAAAAAGTAAATAATAAGGATAGTAGAAGCATCAAAAGGTAGATATGGATATAGAAGAGTAACTATGGTATTAAAAAATAAAGGATTTAATGTCAACCATAAAAGAGTTTTAAGAATAATGAGAGAAGAATCATTGCTATGTACTAAATTTAAAACAAGATCAAGAAAATACTCATCATACAAAGGAGAAGTAGGAAAAGTAGCAGATAATTTTGTAAATAGAGAATTTAAAGCTGACAAACCGAACCAATTATGGTTAACAGATGTTACAGAATTTAGGGTTGAAGCTGAAAGGAGAAACTATACCTATCACCAGTATTAGATGTTTACAACAGTGAAATAATAAGCTATACCCTAAGTTATCACCCAACAATAGAATTAACAAATACAATGTTAGATAAAGCTTTAGACAAGTTAAAAAACAAGAATAACTTAACAATACACTCAGACCAAGGCTTACACTATCAACACAGTTCATGGACCAGTAAGTTAGAAAAAATGAACATTAGGCAAAGTATGTCAAGAAAAGGGAATTGTATAGACAATTCTCCAATGGAGAACTTCTTTGGGATATTAAAACAAGAAATGTTTTATGGAGAAGAGTTTAAAAGTTATGACCATTTAATAAGTGAGATTGAAAAATATATTAAATGGTACAATGAAGATAGGATTAAAACAAAATTAAACGGAATGTCCCCTGTTATGTACAGATTACATTCCGCTTAAAAGATTATTAAATTGTTCCGTGTTTACGGGTTCAGGTCATTACTTGAACCTATGCTCCATTTGTTTTTCTATTCTCTTTTTCTATATCTAAGAGGTATTACAATATATTTCATTAGAAAGTAAAGCCCAACTGGAAATACTAAAGCTTCTGAAAATGCAAGTACATACCAAATCATATAGTCGGGTAATAAGTTCCTTGTTAAATACATGCTAAGGCTAATTGCAACAGGTGTACGTAAGATAGATAGCACTGTTGCCATTCTCCCCTTGCCTAAGCTTGCAAAAAATGTAACCAACAAACCATTGAGTCCTACAAAGGGATATGCCCAGGAATATTTTCTCAAAGCATCTTTGGTTTTTCCCATTATCATTGAACCTTCATCCAAAAATAAATTTACAATCGGCTCTGAATAGAATGTTAAAATTATTATAAAGAATGCAGAGATTGATAATATACTTATTACGCCTTTGCGTATATAATACTTTATCTTTTTATAATCTCTGTGACCATAATCATAGGAAAAAAGTGGTGCAAGTCCCTGTGCCACACCTGTCATAGTTGCAGATATAAATACAGATATATATGAAATAACCGTATAAGCTATAAGAGCATCCTGTCCATAGACCTTCAAAAGGTTCGTATTAAATAAAAACACTGTAAAGCCTAATGCAATTTCTGAAATAGCATCCCCTATACCAAGGGGAATAGTTGATTTTAAAACTGTAAAATCCAATTTTTTTGTAAATTTAAGTCTGCCACCTTTTTTTAAAAAATGAATTAAAAAAGCTAAGGTACTAACTACTTGTGCAATTCCTGTTGCAAGGGCTGCTCCAAATATTCCCATATGAAATACCACTATAAAAAGATAGTCCAAACCAATATTGGAAATTGCAGCAAGTGCCACAGAAAATGCAGCAATATGTGGTGCTCCATCTATTTTTACCATAACTTCCAGTTGATAACTCAACATAAAAAACATAGCGAATGGAATTATTGTGCTTAAGTACTCTTTTACAAATAAGATGGTTTTGTCAGTAACTCCAAGTAACATGACAACTTTATTTAGTGTAAAAAACAAAAATATTGATATGATGATTCCTGTCATTAGTAAACTTAAAAAGGATGACGTAAAAATAGTATTTGCTTTTTGCCTATCTCCTCGCCCAAGACTCATGCCAACCCTGGCTTGTGTTCCAATACTAAAGAGTATCCCAATAGAAAAAAATAAAGTTATAATAGGCATGGATATGTTAACCGCAGAAAATTCTATTTCTCCTACATAATTGGATACAAAATAACCATCAACCATAGTATAGAGTGCAAACACCCACATAGATACTATGGAAGGTATAATAAATTTAAAAAATCTTTTCATTTTAACTCCTCTAAACTATTTTACCATATCATTATCCCTAAACGACAAAAAAGTCAGGAACCCCTGACTTTGCTGTCTCTTATTCAAAGAGAAATATGAATAGAAGAAATCTTAAGATGATGTTCTTATTATACTTCATTATGTTGTAGTTGTAAAGTATTTTTTAAACTTTTTTCACTTTTTTATTTTTTGATTTAAATCATCAAACTATTACTATCTATTTAAAGGGTTTTTCAAGATATTTTTTTCTTATTTCCATAGGTACAAGTGATCCTCCCGTTGACCACAGAATATGATTAATATTTTTCTGTTCAGTTTTAATATTTTTTTTGATGTAGTTTTGAAAATCTATGTCATCATATAATCTTGCAACACCTTGAAAGCAGGATGCGGCAGATGGTTCTATAAAAATATTTTCGCTTGAGTATAAATCTTTCATGTAATCAAAAAGATATTTATCTTCTATTGTAAATATTCCAGAGAGTATACTATCCATAACCCTGCCTACAAAGCCTGATGGTCTTCCAACTGCAAGTCCATCTGCAAGGGTAAGTCCCGTTAACCCTATATCAAAGACTGAAATGTCTCTATGTTTACCACTTGCCATTCCTAAGAGCATACATGGTGAGTTGGTTGGCTCAACGAAAAATATATGAACATCTTCTCCAAATATTTCCTTTAGACCATAGGCAATTCCACCAGGTGCTCCTCCAACTCCGCAGGGTATATATACAAATAGAGGATTTTTTTCATCAACTATTATATTTAATTCATCCAATTGTTTTTTTAGTCTAATGGCAGCCACCGCATATCCGTAAAATAAATTTTTAGAATTTTCATCATCCACAAAATAAGAATATGTATTTTCTTCTGAAAGCTTTCTTCCTCTTTCAACAGCCTTTCCATAGTCACCCTCATACTCTATAACTTCTGCCCCATAGCTTCTAAGCAAATCTTTTTTCCACTGTGCAGCGTCTCTTGACATATGAACCACAACTTTAAAGCCCAATGTCCTTGATATAATACCAATGCTAAGTCCAAGATTTCCTGTTGATCCAACTTGGATTGTATACTTTGATAAAAATTCATTTACTTCTCGTGACGCTATTAAAGAGTAATCATCATTTTCTTCTAATAATTTATTTTCAACTAAAATCTCCTTGGTATATTTTAAAATTTCATATATTCCACCTCTTGCTTTAACAGATCCTGCAACTGCAAGTTCATTATCTTGTTTTAAAAAAACTTTTCCAGATACATTGCTTTGATATTTTTCATTTAAAATTTTTTTCATATTTGGTATTTCAGAAATTTTCGATTCAATTATTCCATCTCTTTTTATCGTCTCTGGAAATTTTTTCATAATAAATGGTGCAAATTTTTTTAAAATCTCTTCTGCTTCATAAACTCCTTCAAAGTTTAAACCAAAATCTTCTTCACTTTTATTTCCAAGTTTTAGATTCTCCCAAAAAAATTCTTCTTTATTTTTCAATTTATTTAAGTATTCCATGTTTCCTCCATAATTTTCTTTTCTTTTTATCTTTTACCCATTATTGCACTAATACTTAAATGTTAAAAAAATATGGTAAAATTATATTAGGTGATTATATGAAGAAAAAAGCATTAGTAACCGGATTTTATGGTCTTGTTATAGGACTAATGGCCGGACTTATCTGTTCAGCTTACAGATACTCTTTAACTCTCCTTGGAAAACTCAGAGTGAATCTGTTTGCTGGAAAAGATTTTAAATTTTATTTTATTTTTTTAATTGTTTCCCTGATCCTTGGATACATAGTTGGACTTCTGTTAGAATACGAACCTCTTTCCTCTGGTTCAGGTATTCCTCAAATCCAGTTAGAAATTGAATCTAAGGTGAGTATGAATCCACTTAAAGTAATTTTTGCAAAGTTTATCGGTGGTTCTCTTGGATCTTTTATAGGATACTCTCTTGGAATGGAAGGACCTTGTATACAATTGGGAGGTTCATGCGGAAAACTCGTCTCCGATAAAACAAAAAGGGATACAGAGACAAAAATATTTGTTGCTGCAGGCGCTGGAGCTGGTATAGCCGCTGCATTTAATGCACCTCTATCTGGAGCTTTATTTGCTATTGAAGAGATGTATAAGAGAATAACTCAAAGACTCTTGGTAATTATGTTAATAGCCTGTGTAGTGGCAGACTTTGTAAGTAAGCAGGTATTTGGATACAACAACTCATTTTCACAAATTTCAGACATAAAGTTTGATGGAAAGTCTCTAATCCTGTTTATAATTTTAGGCATTTTAACAGGCATTATAGGAGTCCTATTCAATTCTAATTTAATGTTTAATTTAAAAATGTTTAGCAAAATTAAGCTTAAAAAGAGATTTAAGCCAATGTTTGCAAGCGTATTTGCATTTATTTTATTTGTGTTTATGCCAAATTTATTAGGCGGCGGTCACAATGTAATAGAAGGTTTAATGGACTCAGACTATTCCTTGGGAATTTTACTCACAATGCTTATATTAAAACTAATCTTCACTTGCTTTTGCTACGGTACAGGTGCACAAGGCGGAATATTTCTACCAATACTTGTGCTTGGTGCACTAACTGGAAGTATATTTTCTAAAATATTGGGTCCATACTTTCCAAATCTTACTTCAGCATTTATCGTCTTGGGTATGACTGGAATTCTTGCTTCTGTTGTAAGGGCTCCAATCCTTGCAGTGATTTTAGTTTTTGAAATGACTGGAGGGGCAATGTCGCTACTTCCCCTTGTAATAGTTTCATCAATTTCACTTATCGTTGCAGAGTTTTTGGAATCTGATCCGGTATATCATAGTTTAAAAAATTGGACATCTAAATCTTTAAATCTATAAAATAAAGGAACAAAATAAAACTGTTGGAAGGCTTTGATATGTACCCTCTTTACTGGACAAACCAGTAAGGAGGGTATTTTTATGAAATATAGTTATGAATTCAAAAAAGAATGCGTACAATTGTATAGAGAAGGTAAATGGCCTGATACACCTGAAGGAGTTGAAGAAAAAAACTTTCATGATTCAATTAGAAAGTGGTTTAGGTTAGAAGAACTTCATGGACCAGAAATTTTAAAACATGGAAGTAATATTAATTGGACACCTGATGAGAAATTAGAAATTGTATCTAAAGTGATAGCTGGAAAATCAATAAAGTCTACTGCAATAGAAAAAGGAATTAATGAGGGACAACTTTATTCATGGGTTAACAATTACAAAATTTATGGATATAATGGTCTTGTAAATAAGAAGAAAGGTCGTAAATCTAAAAATACAACCATGAAAAAGACAAATATCCATACACCAAAAAAAGAAAGTGAAAGAGAAGAATTAAAAAGAATAAGAGAAGAAAATGAATATATAAAGGCTGAAAACGAAATAATAAAAAAAGAGATCGCCTTGAGAGAAAAACGTTACGCTGCGCAACTCAAGGCGAAAAAGCAGCGATTGTCAAACAACTCAAAGACAAAGGATACAAACTAAAATATCTTTTAATAGCTATTGATTTGCCAAGGTCAACATACTATTTTGAAATGAAAAAAGTTGATGTTGTTAGTATTAGGAATAAGCATATAGAAAATAAGATATCTGAGATATTCACCTATCAAAAGGTAGATATGGATGTAAGAAGAGTAACTATGGTATTAAAAAATAAAGGATTTAATGTCAACCATAAAAGAGTTTTAAGAATAATGCATGTACTAAAAATATTTAGAAAAAGATCAAGAAAAATATCATCATACAAAGGAGAAGTAGGAAAAGTAGCAGATAATTTTGTAAATAGAGAATTTAAAGCTGACAAACCTAACCAAATATGGTTAACAGATGTTACAGAATTTAACTTCTCATGGGGTAAATGCTACATTTCTCCAATACTTGATATGTATACCAACGAGATTATCTCTTACGATTTATCCTTAAGTCCTAATTTAAAACAAATATCTAATATGTTAACAAAAGCATTTAGCAAATTTCCAAAACTAAATGACTTGATACTTCATTCAGATCAAGGTTGGCAATACCAACATAATTATTACGTAAATGAACTAAAAAAACATGGCATAAAACAATCAATGTCAAGAAAAGGGAAGTGTTATGATAACTCTATCATGGAAACATTTTTTGGCAGGTTAAAAAATGAAGTTTTTTATGGTTATGAAAAGAGCTATAGTTCTTTTGAAGAATTTTCAAGAACAATTGAGGAATATATATATTATTACAATAACGAAAGAATTCAATCAAAAACAAAATGGATGCCACCTATAAAATATAGGATAGCATCCTCTTGCAAATAATTAATTTAATAATGTGTCCAGTTTTATGGGTACACATCACTTGTTAAAACTCCTCCAACAGTTTTTTGTTCCATCAAAATATTATTTTTTTAATCGTCCACTCATTTGTGTATATAATTTTAATTTCTCTATTAAATCTTCAGAAAATTCTCCTGGTTTCATTCTCCAGGTCCAGTTTCCTGAAGCTGTTCCAGGGTAGTTCATCCTTGTTTCATTCCCAAGTCCAAGTATATCTTGCATTTGAAAAATCGCCATGTCTGCAACCGAAGTCATTGCGCCTCTAATCATTCCCCAATTTAAACCTTCTTCTTCAGTCATGTTTAGATATCTCTTTGCAAACTCAACTTCCTCACTATCATGCTCTTTAATCCACCCAATAACTGTATCTGAGTCATGAGTTGAAGGATAAACTACGAAGTTTTTATCCATGTTATGTGGAAGATAATCTGAAGAGGCATCTTTTGCAAAGGCAAATAATAATATTTTCATTCCTGGAAATCCAGTTTCTCTTCTAAATTCATAAACTTCTTTAGTCATGTATCCCAAATCTTCTGCAATTATAGGAAGCTCTCCCAGTTCATCTTTTAGTTTTGAAAATAATTTCATTCCAGGCCCCTGTATCCATGAACCATTTCTTGCAGTGTCATCTCCTGCAGGTATTCTCCAATAGGATTCAAATCCTCTAAAGTGATCAATTCTTACGCAATCAAAAATTGAAAACAGCCACTTAAATCTATTAACCCACCAGTCATAGTCCGTTTCTTCATGAACTTGCCAATCATAGCAAGGGTTTCCCCAAAGTTGTCCATCTTCAGAAAAACCATCTGGAGGACATCCCCCAACCCAAATGGGTTTTAAATTTTCATCAAGGGAAAAAAGTTCTGAATTTGCCCAACAATCACAGCTATCTTCAGCAACATATATTGGTAAATCTCCCACTATTTTTATCCCATTTTCATGAGCAAAGCGCTTTAGCCCATCCCATTGGCTAAAGAACTGAAATTGTAAAAATCTATAGAAATTTACCTTTGAAAAATTATTATTTTCAAACTCTTCAATTGCTTCTTTATCTCTAAATTTATATTTATCTTCCCAGCTCTGCCAAGGCTTGCCATTATTTTCGTCTTTAAGAGTCATAAAAAGCGCATAGTCATTTAACCAAAAACTATTTTCTCTACAAAATGATTCAAAATCAAGTGATGATTTATCAAATCTTTCATATGCCCTTCGCAAAGTTTTATACCTTTCGTTATATAATTTTCCAAAGTCAACTCTATTACAGTCGTATAAAGACTTCACTTCTGTTATCTCTTCGTCAGTTAAAAGAGAGCAGTCCTTTAAATAATCCAAATTTATAAGATATGGATTACCTGCAAAGCTTGAAAAAGATTGGTAAGGAGAATCTCCATATCCTGTTGGTCCTATTGGAAGTATCTGCCACCAAGTCTGTCCTGCTTGTTTTAATTTAATTATAAACTCTCTTGATTCTTCTCCAAGGCTTCCAATTCCAAACTCATTTGGAAGGGAAGTTATATGAAGAAGAACTCCTGAAGTTCTATTTTCACTAATCTTTTTAAAATTATATTTTTCGTCCAGCATGAATCTTTCCTGTTACTAATTAATTCTTTCTTTTGTATCTGATTCAAAGAAATGAAGTGCATCTAAGTCAAATGTAAAGTTATGAAGTTCCGAAGTTTCATATAGGAAGTGACCTGGTTGAGATACGACCATCTCCTGTCCTTCTTTTGTTCTGATATGAAGTAATTTTTCCTTTCCTAACATTTCTATTACTTCAACCTTCGCTTGAAAAGAATTCTCATCAGATTTCTTTGCCAAAAATCTTTCTGATCTTATTCCCATATAAACTTCTTTTCCCTCATAATTATTTAATGAAGAAAGATCTTTTTCATTTGGAGTAACTACTATATCTTTAAGCTCTGATACAAATTTTCCGTTTTCCATTTTGCCTTTTATAATATTCATAGTAGGTGATCCTATAAACCCTGCTACAAATAAATTTTGTGGTTTGTCATAAAATTCCTTTGGAGTACCAAATTGTTGAATCTTTCCTTTGTCAAGTAAGATTATTTTATCTGCCATGGTCATGGCCTCTGTTTGATCATGAGTTACATATATCGAAGTCGTCTCAAGTCTTTGATGTAGTCTTACAAGTTCAACTCTCATATGCTCTCTAAGTTTTGCATCAAGATTTGAAAGTGGTTCGTCCATCAAAAATACATTAGGTTTTCTAACCATGGCTCTACCAAGGGCAACCCTTTGTCTTTGTCCTCCTGAGATGTCTGATGGTCTTGAGTAGAGATAGTCTTCAATTTGAAGAATCTTTGCGGCTTCCATAACTCTTTCATGAATAACTTCTTTTCTTTCTTTTTTCATCTTAAGTGAAAACGCCATATTGTCATAGACTGTAAGATGAGGATAAAGAGCGTAGGATTGAAATACCATTGCAATATCTCTATCCTTTGGAAGTACCCTGTTCATAAGTTTATCTCCAAAGTAAAGTTCCCCTTCTGTTATTGAAGTAAGCCCTGCTATCATTCTCAAAAGTGTTGACTTACCACAACCAGATGGACCTAAGATTACACAAAATTCTCTATCTTTAATTTCCAAATCTATATTTCTAATGGTAAATTTATCTCTACCCTCATATTTTTTACCAATATTTTTTAATAATACTCTCATATTTCCTCCTAACCTTTAACAGAACCACTACTTAAACCGGAAACCAATTGGTTTTGAAGGCTGATAAATAAAATAATTATAGGTATAGCGGTCAATAACCCACCTGCAGCAAAAGCAGGTGCATTCATTGTTCTAACATCACTTATCAAAGTATATAGCCCTGTAGCCAAAGTGTACTCTGATGGATTTGTTAGAAGAATCTTCGGCAACATATAATCCATAAATGGTCCTATGAATGACCATAGTGCTATAATTGCAAGCATAGGCCTTGCTATTGGCATGATTATAAGTCTATATAATTGAAGGTTAGAACATCCGTCAATCTTTGCAGCTTCATCCAGTTCTTTTGAAATTGAATCTATATATCCTTTTAGTATAAAGGTGTTTGATGCAATTCCACCACCTGAATATATTAAGATAAGCATTGCAGTTCTTGAAAACACTGGTATAATACCACTTACTATTGAGTGTATTGCATAGTATGCAGTTATTCCAGCAAATGCAGGTATGGTTTGAATTAACATAATTGCCATTAGACTACCTTTTTTGCCTTTAAATCTATATCTTGAATAAGCGTATCCCGTAAAGGAAACTATAATTAAGGTTAAGATTGAAGTTGATACTGCAATTACAATTGTATTTTTAACCCATTTTAAGAAATAAGTTTCAGTAAACAGATATTTGAAATGTTTAAATGAAAACTTGAAATTTCCTGAAAGGGAAATATATCTACTCTGTCCTCCATTGAAGCTTGATATAACCATTACAGCAAGTGGCCATATAATTAAAATCGCCCAAGTTATTAAAAGAATGTAGGAGATAATTAAAGATATTACTCCTATAGTATCCAGTGGTTGACTGTCAGAAAGGTGTAATTTTTTTTCTTTATTTTTCTTACTCATTTAACTCTCCTTAAACGCTTTAGTGTTTTTAAATCCAATGTAGGCAAAAAACATTAGTACAAGTGAAATCAATATACTTATTGCTGCACCAAGAGCCTGATAGTTTGACTCCATGGTAAGCTTGTAAATATATGAAATCAAAATGTCTGATGAACCTGCAAGGTTTCCATACTTACTTGGATTGAAAGGTCCTCCTCCATTAAAGAGATATATAATGGAAAAGTTATTGAAGTTGAAAGTATATTGACTTATCAAAAGTGGAGCTGTTTGAAATAGTACAAGTGGAATTGTAATTCTCCAAGTCTTTTGAAATCCTGTAGCTCCATCAATATCTGCACTTTCATATAAGTCCTTAGGAATTCCCTGTAATACCCCAGTTGATAACAGAAATATATAAGATGAACCAAGCCATCCCTGTAGAAGTATTAAAGATATCCTTGTAAGTGTTGGATTTGATTTTACATCCAAAGTAATATTAAATGCATTTTTAAATAGCTCGGTAATAGGTCCCTGTCTTCCAACCATCAAAGAGAAAAACATTATCGTAATAAAGGCAGGCACTGCCCAAGGTAATAAATAGATTGTTCTAAAGATGGGCTTACCTTTAATTCTCTCTTGGTTTGCAAGAAGCGCCAATACAAATCCAAGGAGTATTGCTAACGTTGTTGCTCCAAGAGTCCAAATTAATGTCCAAATCAATATTAACCAGAAAGCTTTCCCTGCTACTCCCCTTCCTAAGAATAATATCTTATAGTTTTCAATTCCAATCCAATTAAATTTAGATTGATGATTTGGATCTAAGTTAGTAAAAGAAATCAAGATTGCTGTTATAATTGGAATCAGAACTATAAATATAGTTAGAATATAGCCTGGTGAAGAAGCTAAATATGGGAAACCATCTGTTGCAATAACTTCTTTCGACTCAAACCAGTTCTTAGGTCTAATCCCTTCAATCTTCTCTTTTTCAACTCTATGAACATCTTTAAAGGACATTATAAAGATAAATAATGCTAAAATAACTAAAATTATAGCGATGATTCCTTCAATCATAAACATAATTGATCTGTCTAGTCTTCTTCCGCCTTCTGCTAAGGTGACTAACCCTGCAATTCCATCGCCTTGATAGTTACCAAATCCAAGAGCATATGGTATTGCTATTAAATAAATAAACAAACTTCCGAGGAAAAATAAAAACGCCTTCATCTTCTGTCCATTTAACAACTGTCCAAGTCCAGGTAAAACTGCTGTTAAGAAACTTATAAAAGGTTTTTTTTGTTCTACTTCTACTGGAGTTTTTCTTCTAATATTTGAAATATAGGATTCAAGTACGTTATCCATTGACTTTACATCTATTTTTTTTCGATGTTTTAAGTTTTCAATAGTTTCTTTTATCGACTTACTTTCATTTAAGAGCTCAATTTCATTTAACTTTTCTTTATGCTCTCTTATAGCAATTTTACCTTCAGTCTTTTTTGCCTTTTTAGAAATCAGTCCATCGCTATATTTTTTATTTATTTCATTTGTTTTTTGATGAAATCTCTCTATCTCTTCTTTTTTCTTTATTTCAATTTCAGACTCTCTTTCTTTAAGCTCTGAAGGTTTTAAACTCTTTAATCTTTCTTCGCTTTCAGAAAGCTTTTCATTAAGTTCTTCATAGTGATTTAATATGGCTGGAATTTGATCTTTTTCAGCCTCTGCAATTTCATATTGAAGAACTGCATCATAAGTTAAATCTAAATATTTACCATAGAAATCTTTTTTTAACTGAGCCTTAGACAATCTCCTTTTAAGATTTTTTATGCTTCTGCTATCTCCATTTTCAATGTGAGCATCAACCTTATTTAAGGATTTAAGAAAAGTTTTCTCCGCTTGTTTAAATTCTTTTAATTTTTTGTTATAGGGATGGGTTTTTTTATTTACCTGTCCATCTACATTTTTAATAGAGTCTAAGATATATTGATTTTTTCTTTCATGAACATTTCCAAAACTATCCCTAATTTCTAATCTATAGTTCATTTTTATCCTCTCTAAAGATCGGTATTGTTATGATAAAGTAGAAAAGTAATAAATATAACAAAATTTCCAAGTAGAAAAATATTGAATTAAATTCCAACTTGGTTATTTTAAATATGAGTTTTGCAGCTACCATTCCTGCGAGCACAAATTTCATGAGATTATTTACTTTAAGTTTTTTAACGGCAAATACTAAGAAGAGAGATATAATTAGAGGTTCAAGTATGTCTAAAAAATAGTTAAACATAACAAAATTTATATAATCCCCTAAATCTCCTCCAGTTTTAGTATGAAATAAATTAAAAAGCGCTAAAGACTTCCCTTTAATAAATGCTTCAAATGATGCCATTATTAGTATTAAGACCGCTGTGATTAGTATTCTTGTAATATATTTTTCACTTTTCACTTTTACTCCTAAATATTAACCGGGGAAAATCCCCGGTTAATTTTATCATATTAGTTACCTATATTTTCCATCATGGATTTGAATGATGCGTTAAGTTCCTTGTAAGCTTCTTCAGCATTTGTAGGTTTAACATTGTTCCATGAAAGAATTGCATTTTTCCATGTGTCCCAAACATTTCCATACTCTTTAAAAATTGGTCTTGGTTCAGAAATATCATATGATTCTATAACATTCTTAATAACTTTCTTATCTAAGTCAGAAAGATCTGTCTTTTCATAATCTTCTGCAGATACATTTGGAAGTATCTTTCCTGTTGCCTTAAATAATTCTGCAGCATTTTCTGGATTAACAAGTTCCATTATAAAGTTTTCTGCTAATGCTTTTTTATCCGCATCTTCTTCAATCCTTGCATTTATTGCCATTGCCCATCCACCTTGCCAGTGAGAAAGTGGTTTTCCATTTATTGTTATATGGTCTATTGGATAAATTTCAAGGTTATCTCCTGCTTTTTCAACATTGTCATTTAACTCCCATGGGCCACCAAGTCTAATAACACCTGCACCACCTGTTGTAAATTCGTCACCTATATATGCCCAACCTTCATCTTCTCCTGAAAATAGAGGTGAATTTACTTCATTATTTTTCTTCCAATATTCATATAAAGACTCAAATAATTTTTGTTGGTCTTCGCTTAAATCTTTAAAGTCTTTTGTCATGTCTGATTCAAACTTGTCTCCTTCTTCTTTTAGAAGAGAAATTCCCGCTGAGTTTGTAGATGCTACACCAAACCAAGCGTCAAAGAATGGCAAAAGAACATTTGCAGGATCTTTTATATCATTTAATTCTATAGGTTTTTCAGAATCGATTCCTGCCTTTGTTGCATTTTCTTTATTAACATAAGTTATTAGTGTTTCTATATTAAAAGGAAATGCTAAATAATCTTCTCCATCTTTAAAGAAACCACCAAGACTTTCATCATAGTTGTCATATCCACCTATTTCTTTTGCCATTGCAGGTGCATTGACTGCTCCTAAAACATCTTGACTTACAAGGTCTGTATATCTATCAAGTGGTAGTGCAAACACATCTGCAAAGTCAGGATTTGTAGCATCAGTACTGTTCAATATATCTAAGTGATCAAATGAGCCTATTTCCTTTAGATTAATTTTAGAATCAGGATTTTTTTCAAGAACCTTATCAACCGCCTTTTGATAGTAGTCCATCCAATCCTTTTCAACTTGTACAGTTATTTCAGATTTAATTCCTTCTGACTCTACTTGTGCTGTAGAATCTTTCTCCCCACCGCCTGTTTTTTTACCACAGGCAGTTATAGCCATTGTCGCTCCTAATGTTAGAGCCAAAATTTTTGAAAATTTATTTTTCATATACTCCTCCTTTTTTTTGAAAACGCTTTTATGAAACAAAAATTTATATCCGTTTCATATTTATAATATACTATAAACAAGAATTTGTGAATAGCAATATTGAAAATCTCCTAAATTAATTTTTTAATTTCAACCTCTTTATTGTTGCTTTGTTTGAATCATCATATAGAATCATCATCTAAATAAACGTTATCACAATCAGGTTCATACTCTAAAAATCCTTGAAGTAGTGAATATGCCCTTTCAAATTCATTCTCATCTATAAAGATACTTTCATTTCGTACAACTTCTGCACCCATGATATTTAGATATCCATTAAAGTCACCTTCACTATCCACATAATTTATATTATTGTCCTTTAAAATAGTTTTAACTGTGGTAATCAAAAAATTATTACTCGATTGTAAAAGCAGTTTCATGTCTATCACTTCTTTCTTTAATTTTCAATATTATTTTACCCTTTTCCTTTGTATTATACGCAAGTTTGTGTTAAAATCTATTATTGTATTTTAAGGAAAATAAAAATATTTGTGGGGTGAATTATGGAAAAAATCGAAAAAAATAAGTTACTTGGTGAAGAAGATGTTAAAAAATTATTGATAAAATTTTCAGTACCTGCAATTATAGGAATGTTGGTTAACGCCCTATACAATGTTATAGATAAAATATTCTTGGGGCAAGTAAGTTCTCTTGCAATCGCAGGAGTTCATCTCACTTATCCTGTAAGTTTAATTATAATGGCATTTTCAATGCTTATCGGTATGGGAGGAAATTCTCTTTCTTCAATAAGAATGGGTCAGGGAAGAGTAAAACAATCAGAAAAAATACTTGGACAGTCCTTTACTCTTCAATTTATATTATCAGTTGCGTTAACTATTATAATTTTATTATTTCCTGAAGAAATCTTAAAAAGACTTGGGTCAAGTGAAGCTCTTCTTCCTATAGCATCTGAATATTTATTTATAATAGCAATTGGTATACCAGCCCAGCTCCTTGGATTTGGTATGAACTTTTTCATAAGAGGTGAAGGCAGTCCTTCAACAGCAATGGGTACAATGCTAATTGGTGCAATAACAAATATTATTTTAGACTATGTATTTGTAATCCTAATGGGCATGGGTGTTAAAGGAGCTGCATTATCAACTATCATAGGACAATATTTATCCATGATTTGGGTGTTTGCTTTCTTCTTAGGAAAGAAAACCTCATTGAAGTTGAAAAGAGAAAATATAAAACTCGAAACCCCTGTAGTCAAAGAGATAATCGCTCTTGGACTTGCTCCATTTGGAATGCAACTTGCTGCAAGCTTAGTAATTGTTGTATTTAACCTTCAAGTAAATCATTATGGTGATGATCAAGCAATTGCAGCCATGGGAATCATGCACAGCATTTCCACACTTGCATTTATGCCAGTGTTTGGACTCAATCAAGGAAGCCAGCCTATCATTGGATTTAATTATGGTGCAAAAAAATACCACAGAGTCAAAGAAGCTTTTAAACTGGCATGTATAGTTGCAACCATTTATATGACTTTGACCTATCTTGCAATGATGTTTATCCCTGAAACACTTATAAAAGCATTTATTATGAACGCAAAAGATATTGACAAGGTAATGCCTGGTGCAGTTTCGTGTTTAAGGCTAAGCTCACTTGCAAACCCAGTTGTTGGTTTCCAAATAATTTCTTCAAACTACTTCCAAGCAACAGGAAAAGCTGTACGAGGAATTATATTATCACTATCACGTCAGTTGTTGATACTATTGCCAGTACTATTAATAGTTCCAAGATTTTTAGGCCTTAACGGAGTTTGGTTAACTTATCCTATTTCCGATATACTTTCGTTTATATTGACACTTGCATTTATGATAAAAGAATTAAGACTGTTGAATAAAGAAATCGAAATTGAAAATATCGACTACGCATAAAATAAATCAAAAATTAAGAGGAGATTCTAACTTATAAAGTTCACATCTCCTCTTGTTTTTTATATTATTATTTATATTAAAAAACTATTGGACTCAGTATGATTAAACATAACCCAACAGTTTTTTGTTCCATTTTTAATTAGAATTAAATGAAAAATCTAAACACAAGATATATTTACTCTAAATCTTTTTTAAGCATAACTATATCTTTTGTCCTATACTCTTCAGTAAATCCACTTTCTAAAAAAAGTTTTATGGCACTATTATCTAAAGCTATATTATCATATAAACTTTTCAGTCCGTTATTTTTTGCTGAACAACATAATAGTTCCAAGCCTTCACGTCCATAACCAATTCCACGATATTTTGAATAGATTATTACACTTACTAAATATTTTCTCTCCTCATCATCAAAATGATAAGCTATCTCTCCAATAAAATCGTTGTTTTCATTAATCAAATATCTATAAAATCTTTTATCTTCTGGTTTTTCAATCCAATAATGATACCATCTTTTCCACTTAGATTCTGGAAAATCAATAGTGCCTCCCCATGCCTTATTGTAGGACATGGTATCTGAATCTGATAGCATCTTTTCCCTAAACCACAAGTCTTTATATTCTGGAATATAAGTCTTAAGCATTTATCCAATCCTTTCTAAAAAAATACCGCCTCCACATGAAACGAGTAAAAATCAACTATTTCAAGTAATCCTATCTGATTTTGTAAACATATCATATCGACAAACTGGGATTTATTTTTTAATTGACTTTGTTGCTATAAAACTTTTAATATTCAATTCATGTAGTCTTCCAAATCCATTGGTATCTTCATAAATATCTACTAAGGTGAAACCAGCTTTCAATTGACCACCTATTTGTTCTGTCATATCATGCGAGAACTGCATTCCCGCATCTTCCTTAACCATGAACTCTTTAGCTTTTTCATCTTGTAATGGATTAAATGGCATTTTCCAAACTATTTCTCTTTCATTTTGGTCTACAATGTAGTTTATTTCATTATTTAATCCAGCAAGAAAAATACCACCTTTTTTCAATACCCTATACGCCTCATTAAAAATATGCTGTACATCTTCAACGTAACAATTTGAAACAGGATGAAAAACAATGTCGAATGTCTCACCATCAAATGGAAGTTTTTTAGTCATATCACCTTCTATTGCTTCTATTGTATACCCTTCCCTCTTTGCAACATTATATTCTGATTCAATTTGTTTTGAAGAATAGTCAATTACGCTACATGTGGCACCTAAAGCATTAAATATCGGCATTTGCTGTCCGCCTCCCGATGCTAATCCTAAGATTTTCTTTCGCTTTAAATCTCCAAGCCAATCTATTGGCACTGCTACAGTTGGAGTAAGAAAAACTTTCCACTCTCCATTTTTCGCCTTAATGTAATCTTCATGGGAAATAGACTTTCCCCATTCCCAACCTTCTTCAACCCATCTATCGATAGTTTCTTTATTTATATCCTGATATGATTTCATAAATAGTTTACCTCGCACTCTTCTAATTTATTTTTGTCAATTCTTCAAACCACAACTTTATCAACTATGCTTTCAAATACTGTTCTGTTAAATTCCTCTATAATTTCTCTATTTTCTAAGACCTTTTTAAATTGTTTTAGTCTTTCTTTAATAGAATTTTCATCTTTTATTGTTAGTTCCAGTGTTTTCTTTTCATCAAGTAATCCTTCTTTTTGTTTTGTAAGTTTTTTATACTTTTTATCATAAACTTCTTCATCTATACTATCTTCTAAATGAAGATCAACTAACTTTCTTTCTTGACTAATGATTCTATTTAATTGATTTTCTATCTTTTTCAAATCCTTGACTAAAGATTCATCATTTATTTCTTCTTCAACAATTTTTTAAAAGTAATCTATTACTGTTGAATCTGCATGACATAATTGCCTGTAGCTTTCAACAAAAGCTTTTTCTATTGCCGCTTCTTGTATTCCCTTTGAATGAGGGCAATATTTTTTACCTTTTTTGGTTGATCTTACACATTGCCAGTTAATTTTTGTAAATTGCGGGTGTGTCAGAATGATTAAATTCTCACACACCCTCCTCTAAAATGAAAGAGACGATTTCTAATAATAATTATATTTATTTTTTTTAAATATTCTTACTTTTTAAATACCATTTTAACTTCAGCACCATTATCTTCATCATCATAATTATTTAGCAACAATTGCCCCTTGTTAATTTCAAGTATTTTAGTAACAATTGAAAGCCCTAAGCCATGTATATTATTATCATACATCTTCGTTGATATAAATTTTCCTTTTACATCGTAAAGAATATCATTATTAAATCCATCGCCTTGATCCCTTACAACAATTGTATAATCATCTATATCATCGTAAAATCCGATGAATATAGTAGAACCCACTGAAGAGTTTTCAATTGCATTATTTACTAAATTTTGTATCGCAATAGAAATTGCATTTTTATCTAGTTTAATATTGCTTGCATCATACGAAAGAATTGATACGCTAAAGCCTTTAAGTTTACAAATACTATTCACAATTTTTGCCCAATAGTCTAAAACTTCTTTTGATACAACTTCCTTTGGAGTTTCCATCAAATCAGAAAATTCATTTAGTTTTTTTAAAAAAGATTCCAATCTCTCCACACCATTTAGAGCATCTTCAGCTCTTTCAAGAACATTTTCTTGATCTTCTTTTAATAATTCAATATTCCCTTTGATTAGAGTAATCGGAGTCCTCACATCGTGAGTAATCGATTCAATCATCTCTTTTTGTGTCATCTGCATATCCCATTGTTTTTCTAATGATGCCTTTAAGCTCCTTGCCATTCTATCTATCGAATCCAATACTCCTGAAATTTCTGTATAATCGGAATGCTCTCTTTCAAATTCTAATTGTAATTTTTCAATATTATCATTAGCCTTGGATATCTTTCTAATTTCACTCCTTAATTCCCTTGTCAAATTACTTATTAAATAAATAAATCCAATTAGCCATAGACAAAACACGCTTATAAAAAACACTGGTTCAAAATTCCCAATTAGTTTATACACATTTGGATTGGTAGGTATGGCACTGATTTTATATTTTATGATCAAATCTTTATTTCCATTTTTAAAAGCCTTAAATACATCTGAACCTATTATTTGATCCTTTGAAGATTTTCCGTTTTGTAATGCTTCACTTATTTTTTGATTATAGCGTTCATCAATCGTATTTTGTATAATTTCCCCATTGTCTCTTAATTGATATTCATAAAAAAATGGTATTTTATCAATCCTCCAATTCTCTTTTAGAAATTCATATTTTACTGTATCGGAATTTATATCTGCATAATTTGCAGGATATACTACGCCAGTGTTAATTAAAAATTTTAGAAGCATATAGGAGAATAAAAGCATAAATAGCACAAAAAATAATTCTAAAATTGCAAATTTACTAATTGTATAGGTTAAGCTTTTTTTACTTCCCATTGATACCCTACTCCCCAAATAGTTTTAATTGGATCTATATAAAATCCAGCAAATTTTTCTCTTATCTTTTTTATTCTTTCCGTAATAGAAGTTGAACTATCTCCTTCAGCATCATATCCATAAATTGTTGTATAAATTTTTTCTTTGGTAAATACCTGGTTTCTATTTTTTAAAAGTAGTTCACATATTTCATATTCACTTTTGGTAAGAATAATTTCATTTTCCTTAAAATATATTTTTTTAGACAACAAGTCACAAGAAATTGGATAATCAATTATTCTGCTGTGCTTATCTCTATTTTCTCTTCTAAGATGTGCTGCAACTCTCGCCCTTATTTCAGATACAGAAAATGGCTTTGTAACATAATCATCTGCACCTAAGGCAAACCCCTCTATCTTGTCCTTTTCGAAATTTTTGGCCGTCAACAAGATAATAGGTGCATCTATCAATTCTCTATATCGTGATAAGAACTCAAATCCATCCATTTCATCCATCATGACATCAAGAATAATCAAATTGTATTTAACCAGCTGTTCAGGAACAATTTTTTTAGCTGAATCACAAAGGTCAACATTATATTCTTTCTTAAAAGTCATATCTAAAAGTCGCAGTAAATCTTTATCATCATCTATGATTAATAAATTCATCCTACTCCTCCATTTTATTAATACCATCCCATCTATTATACCAACTATTAACTACGCCTATAAAAAATACAGCAACGATTACTGATAACATTAAAAACAACAAGATAACATGACTGGTAACTTCATGACTTGTATAAGCAAAAATAAGTTTTATCGGCCAAACAAACGGTAAGAAATACCAAACATTACCACCCAATTCTGTAGTTCCCAACAAAATGCCTGATAGTGTTAAAAAACCCCCGACCAGTATACTACTGGAAAAACCTAATTTCAAACTTAAAAATTGATAGACAGGAATCATCGGTATTAACATAACTGTTCCCGTAAAAAAGCATAAAACTATACTTATATAATTAAACTCGACTTTCCCAAAACCTATAAACATCATTACCAAGACAGATATAAATTCAATGATAAATATTAATACAGAGATATAAATAAATTTAGAAAAGAATATTTTTTTCCGACTAATACCTGTCCTTAAATCATTTGCAAAGTTTCCAGCAACCTTATCAATTTCATCTATCATTGGGATATAAAAACTTATCGAAAAATTCGCTAAAATTATATATATGCAAAAAAACACTCCCATTTCTTTTCCGATTAATCCTTTTGAATTTATCGCGTACATACCATAAATCAAAGAAAATAGGATTGGGCATAAAAAAGTTATTAGTCTTACTGGTGTCCTTTTACTTCTAAGCCAGTATGATGATATTATATTATACACTTCATTTACTCCTTTTGTTGTTAATTAAAAGACTTAATGTTAATACGACTACATAGACAGCAATACTTAAAAACAATCCTAAGTATGTTGCCTCCATATTCAGTAGTTCAGAGCCGGTTTCAAGAAAAGTGCCATTTGGATGTACTCCAACAACTGGACTAAGCATTCGCAAGTTATATGACCATGGAAATAAAATCCAATTTTTTGTTACCGCAATCTCAGCTGATGGGAATGTCAACACAAAATTCAACAATATAAGAACAGCTTTCTTTTTTGTAAGTCCATATATCAAAAAAGATAAAGCAACTACTGGCAAACTTCCAACAAGAAGGCACATAGTAGCCATAATTAATTGACTTAGAGATATTTTTTCACCCAGAAAAAATGTAGCAACAGTAAATATTAACATTGTTGATACTACTGTAATAGTAAACAATTCAGCTACAATAATAATATTTTTTGCCAATTCTATTTTTGCAAAACTCAAATTTTTACTTTTTTGCAAAACAATATGCTCACTCTTTTCTTTACCGCTTATATTCACAACTAGTAAGCTCAAGACTATTGGGAGAATTAAAAGTGGATACCAATTAAAAGAAGTTGCCAATATGTAACTTTTCCCTTCTGGACTTTTCCCCATCAAACAAACCATAGCTATATTAAATAAAATAAAAATTATAGGCACAATGATTCCTAATTTAAAGTTAGCAGATCTTTTTTCTTTCATTAACTCTGTTTTAATATAACTAATCATTATTTTTCACATCCTTTTTTATCATTTCTAAAAATAGCTTCTCCAGATCCATCTCATCAGAATTATTCGCTTCATAAATGAGATGTCCATTATTAATAATTCCTATCTTATCTGCTATCTGCTTTATCTCACTCAAAATATGACTTGAAATAATGACTGTAATTCCTTTTTTAGAAAACTCTTTTATCAATTCTCTTAATTCTTGAATTCCCAAAGGATCTAATCCATTTGTCGGTTCATCAAGTATTAATAATTCTGGATTATTTATCAACGCCATTGCGATTCCAAGTCTTTGTTTCATACCTAACGAAAAATTTCTTGCCAATTTTTTATTTGTGTTTTCTAAACCAACTATTTTTAACACATAGTCAATTCTTCTTTTGTCAATATTTAATAATACTGTTAAAACTTCCAGATTTTCATATGCTGTTAAATTTGGATAGATAGCAGGATGCTCTATGATAGCTCCAACTTTTTTTAAATCTTCTGTACACATGCTTTTTCCTTCAAAAAAAATATCCCCCGATGTACAATTCATAACTTTAGTAATTATTTTTAATAGTGTTGATTTGCCAGCACCGTTTGGTCCTAATAATCCATATATCTTTCCTTTTTCTACTTTAATTGATACATTTTCAAGTATCATTTGTTCTTTGATTTTCTTTGCTAAATTTCTTGTTTCAAGCATAATTTCCATACATTATTCCTCCATTTCTTATCTAATCAATTCTAATATTAAAAAATAACCAAATTATAATTACTCTATTTTTTAAAAAAAATATATAAACTTTGAAAGGAGCTTTGAAAGAAGCAAGCACAGTAAGTGTACGGACACTTACGTAAAAATTAATGGAGCAAACCTTTACGGAATGCTCCATTTTTTTACGCACCTAACCACACGAAAGTTTACTCAAGTGTTTGGTAGGTGCTATGCAAGGACTTCCCAAGAGCTAATATAGTTAGCGATTGGTTGAAGTCTACTGCTAATTTTTACCTTGTTAGGGAGGACCCTAAGACCCCGAAATATATTTTATAAAGGAAAATAAAATGGCAAATAGATTCAGAAATGAAAGAATAGAAATAAAATTAACTAAGGAAGAAAAGGAAGTTTTTGAAAAGAAAATGAAACTTGCAAATTGCAAAACTATGTCCCACCTTCTTAGAAAGTGTGTATTAGAAAAAGAAATTTATGTAGTAGATTTAGAACCATTTAGAAAGCTACAATGGCTACTTTCAAAGGCAACAAATAATATAAACCAGATTGCAAAAGCAACTAATACAACTGGTGTTATATACAAAAATGAAATCGACTGCAAATTTCCGAAAAATTTGACAGCTTATTAAAGTCGTGTAAAATTAAGACAAGCTCCATTCCTATAGGAATGGATAGGTATTGATACATAAAAAAAATGTATCAACCCTTACCCTATATCAGGATTTAGGTTGATACACAAAATTATTTACAGACCCTCATGAACCACCTGTAAAATGTGTGGTCATGATTAATTTATTTTATTTGAAATAATTCTCACCACATCAACAACCCTATCAAATGTCAAATCTCCAATATACTTATTCTCACTGAGATATACTTTCCACAAGGTCTTAGGTATGAATCTTCTTTTATGTCCTCAATTATTTCCTCATAGTCTTTCATTATCTCTATGCTTTCTCTTTTGTTTTAGGTTATTTCTACTCCATCTTTTAAAATTTCATAGCTTATCTCATCTTTTTTAGTTTGTATAGGGTGTATATGTCGTAGAAGTCTCTCATTCGTGTTATTTTACTTAAACAAATCAGAGTGTGAGCCAGTTCTTACTATGGATAATACTAAAACTTCATCTATTTTTTCATATATCAACAAAAAATCGTGCTCTATATGACATTCTCTAGTCCCCTTGTAATTTCCAGCTAATGAATGATCTCTATATCTTTCATCAAGAGCTTCATCTTTTGCTATCTTCTCAATAATTTCAAATAGCTTTTCAATATCTTTCCCTTGTTTTTTAGCATGCTTTAGGTCCTTTTTAAATTTCTTAGTAAACTTTATTTTATACTTCAAGAGCTTTCCTCAAGTCATTCATATTATCGTAGGCTCTGACGTTCTTATCTTTTGCTATCATTCTTCCTTCTTCTATAGCTTTTATGGTTTCATCACTTGGAACATCAAGTTTTAAATCAAAAGGAATGCCACTTTCTCTAATACTTGCCCTTAAAAACATGTTAATTGCAGTAGTCATATTTAAACCTAAACTAGAATAGATTTTTTCTGCTGCTTCTTTTACTTCTTTATCTGTCCTTATATTCAAATTTGTTGTAGCCATATCCTCATCTCCTTTAGAATAATTATATGACTTTTTTCGTGCAGTGTCAACACATTGTCAATATTGATTGATTTTAAATTTTATATAACATATATAAAAAATCCTTACTCCCTTCAATAAAAAAGGAGCAGTTAGAATCTGCTCCCTTTAGATGTTATTAATCTGAAAGATATCTTTTTATTTAAACTCACTCTATCAATCGCAAACGTTCAACAACTGGAAGATTAATATCAGTTTTGTATACTAATATAGGAACTATAAGGCAAATTAACAACACCAGTCCAGATGCAAGTATCATCGGGATAAATGGATAAGAAAAAACAGCATAATAGACTACTTTGCTAAATAAAACATATAGTAAGAAGAAGATTGCCGTCCCTATTGTGACTACGAGGGAAAAAGAAATACCCCAGTAGTATAAACCTTCCATAGACAGCATCCGTTTAATTTGTTTCTTTGTCATTCCAATACTTTCAAGAACAGCTAATTCATAAAGCCTAGTACTTACGTTAACAACCATTGTATTTACAAAGTTCATAACACCCACTAACATTAAAATTATAGATAACCCTGTTCCCAGAACATTTGCTGTAACTAGATAATCTCGCACTTCTTCTCTACGTTCATAGCGGGATACAATATCAATTTTAGTTTTAGATGAGGTGATTTGCTTTAATTCTTTCAATATACTTTCGTCATTTTGACCATCCGTATCAAAGGCCATGCGAAACACTCTATTTCGTGGAAAAAGTTCTTGTACGGCTCTTTGGCTAATATATAAATCAGGAGCTGTTCCACGCTCATTTCCTCCTCCGGCACGAAAACCATCATTCAAAAAACCATTTGCCACTACAAAAGAATGCTGTCCGTTCTGTGTCTGAATAGTTATTTTCTGTCCTGGTTGAATGATGCCTTCTAACGTATTGGAAAGTAACACAACATCTCCTTGCTCAAAGGCATCTATATCAACGGGCGAATTTAAGTTTTCATTGACTTCTTTCAAATATGCATTATCAATTCCAAAAACTCCGCTGAAAAAATTTTGCTGATAATTTTTTAACTTTGAAGAATCGGATAAATCAAGTCCACTTACTCCATCTAACGACATGAGAAAGTCATGAAATACAGCATCATCATATGAAACATCTACTGTTACTTGAGGATAAGACGCATATGTCAACCTCAAATTCTTGATTCCATCAATCTGTCTAATCTCTGACACCATTTCATTGGTAATTAAATCTTCATCTTCGTAAATACTATATGTGAGTGCAAAATCACTTACTCCCCATTGCTTAACATAATTCTCTGGACTTAATCCATACAATAATCCCGTGACAACTAGAAACAAGGAAAAACCACAAAACAATGACGTAAAGACGAGAATTGTACTCTTTACATTTCTAAAGACATTGTTCCATGCCATTTTAGATAACTTCATTTTTCCGCCATTTTTGGTGACTGTCTTTGTGCTTTTTACTGTATATCGAAGTGCCGCTATTGGTGAAACGCCCCCAGCAATTTTAGCAGGCTTCATGCTTGCAATCATAGCTGTCAGGAATGTAAATATAGCTGCTCCAATAAAAATAAAAGGCGAAAAAGATATTTTTGTTCCCACATCAGAATTTGTTGAGTACATCATATTCAGGAAATAGGGAACAACACCAAAAGAAACAATCGCACCAAGTAGCAAACCAAGCGGAATACCAATACAGGAAATTTTAATTGTCTGTTTATAGATAATTCTCTTTATTTGCTTTTTAGTAGCTCCAATCGTTTTTAGACGACCATATAATTGCACATCTTTTATGACAGAGATATAAAGAATATTGTATATTAAAAGATATCCGCTAAATGATATAAAAAATGCTAACATTATTACAGCTAAAATAATTGTCCATCCGTTAGCTTGTCCTAATGGGACAATTTCAAATGTTTGACCTGCTGTAAAGTCAATCTCATCGCGTAATCTTTCACAATTCTTATCAACATCACCATTACCTTGAAAGCTAATCATTGCCGTAACACTATTATCCAGTGGTTCATTTAAACTGTCCCTAAAAGCATCTGAAACATAAGCATAGCCACGATTATTTGTACGCATTGAAATGTAGTCCGTATAGTAGCCCGACAACAAAAAGGTGTCTGATACATAATCATAGCTATCACCAATTTGATAAGACAATACTATTTCCATCCCTATTTGTGGATCAGAAATACCCATCTGTTTAAGCGCCCATGTTGGCAGCATAATTTCATTTTTATTTAAAGGGTAATTTCCTACGATATCTGATATGGTCGGTAGACGATGAACCTTCCATTCTGTATCGTTTATCCAAACTATACCTAATTTTACGTTTTGCAGTTTCTCTGTATCAATACTACCTAAATGTTGCTGTATTCCTACGTCTTGTACAAGATTTGATTTTGAGATTTCTACTAACTGTTCTTCTGTTGCATTTGTGATTCCTACATCTGCAGTAGTCCCCATTAACCGAATTTGCTGCATCTTATATGTTTCAAAATAACTAAATCCAATACTGAATGTCGCAGTTATCATAAATGCAGTCAGAACCAAAGCAATGATTGCAAATAGATTGCGCTGTTGTTCATTATGTAAACTACGCTTAGCAATCTTCTTTTCAATATTGCTGGTATCATTTTCAAAAGGCCAAATCATGCTATACCACCTCCTACTTACTCCACAATTTTTCCATCTTCAATACGAACAATTCGATCTGCAAGACGGGCAATGTCATTATTATGGGTAATCATAACTACAGTTTGGCGAAAATCTGCACTGGTACGCTTGATAAGACCTAATACCTCTGCACTTGTCTTACTATCAAGATTACCAGTAGGTTCGTCGGCAAGCACAATAGCTGGTTTGTTAATCAATGCACGTGCAATAGCTACACGCTGTTGTTGTCCACCTGAAAGATTGTTTGGCATACTTGTCAGTTTATCATTCAATCCCAAAAGATTAACAAGCTCGTTAAAAAACTTCTGATCCACCGTATCCCCGTCAAGCTCTACTGGCAGGACTATATTTTCATAAACATTCAAAAGGGGAACAAGATTATAGTTTTGGAAAATAAAACCAATATTGCGACGACGAAAGATGGTAAGCTGTTCGTCATTTTTCTTTGCAAGTTCTTCGCCCCGAACAATCACAGTTCCGCTGGTGGGAATATCCAATCCTCCCATCATGTGAAGAAGGGTAGACTTCCCACTTCCAGATGTTCCTACAATAGCCACAAACTCTCCATCCTCAACTGAGAAGTTTACTCCGTCAAGAGCTCGTGTAATGTTAGGTTCTGTGCCGTAATACTTTTTCAAGTCAATTGTCTGTAAAACGTTCATATTCAATACTCCTTTCAAGGCTTCCTACCTGTTGTTAAGAATATTATAAAACCCAAATGTCCGTGAAATGTTACAGTAGCTAAAAAATGCATTGAAAACCATGAAAGAATGTTACAATGATAAGACTTTTCATTTTATCTCTACGTTGTGTTTCAATTTTCCATAAGTAGAAAACTTTTTTCACCACAAAGGAAGCATTATAGAAAATTCTGAACCCTTACCTGGCTCAGAAATCACTCTAATATAACCTCCCTGACGTGTTACAATCTCGCGGGCCAGATACAGACCAATGCCTATACCTTTCTGTTCATGTACTTCTTCCTCACGATAAAATCTCTGGAATATTGCGGCCTGATTACTTTCAGAAATGCCCTTCCCTGTATCTGTTACTTTAATCTCTACATACATTTCCCATAATACTACAGACACAGTGATTTTTCCTCCTGTCTCGGTGTACTTCACCGCATTGTCCAACAGGTTAAATATTGCTTCAGATGTCCACTTACTGTCATGGGAAACAACGAAATCCTCCGAACAATCCACGAACACAGCGATTTTCTTTTGTTCAGCTTCATACACAATTCCACTCATGGCCTGTGCCACAGTGTCAAACAAGCGACTCGGTTTCTTATCCAGCTGAATTACTCCCGTTTCCAATCGTGAGGTTTTCACTAAGGCCTGAAAAAGAAAGTCAAGTTTATCTGTTTGACTACGGATTCCGTGAATAAAGTCGATACGCTCCGTCTCGGTTATATGCTTTTCCAACATTGTATCTGTCGCCATTTTTAGATTACTTATAGGTGTTTTTACTTGATGCGAAATATCCGATACAAGAGTTTGTAATTCCTTCCTTTCTTCGTCAACAAGACGGCGATTCTCCTGCATGATATGATATAGCCTAGTCAGGCGATGGTAAATTTTATCAAGTTGGGTTTCGCTGTCTTTCGGACACTGAGGAACTTCATTTCCAGCAATCATATAGTCTAAGGTCTTACACAGAGTATCAGTAAACTGCAAAAGGCGTTTCCCAAACTCCTGAGTTAATATAAAGAGTCCTAAAATGGTGAACGTCAACATCGCTCCTCCTGTCAGTAGGACTGCCGTCTGTCTTGTTATAAGAAACAAAGCTATGATAATTCCACACGTAGAGATAAAAAGTCCCAGAATAAGCCACACAAACAGACGCTTTACTGATAGATCCTTAAACTTCATTTTGCTTCGCCTCCTGTCCATTGATAACCCATGCCGTATACAGTCTTGATGTATGGCGCTCCTCCATCAGATTCAATCTTACTACGAATTCTGCTGATGGTGGTTGTCAGAGTGTGTTCGTCCACAAACTTCTCATCTATATCCCACAACTTTTCTAAAAGCTGTCTCCTAGTCAAAACTATCCGAGGATTTTTGCGAAACAGATTCAGCATTTTGAACTCCATAGCTGATAGAGCTATAGCCTTACCATTTAAGGAAGCCGCCTGCTCCGAGAAGTCCAAAAACAAGCGCCCATCATCGTAAATATCCTTTACTGGTTTATGATGTTCCATCATGTCAAACATTGCTTTGATTTTCCTCTGCAATACCCCGATTCCAAACGGTTTTGTGATGTAGTCTACTGCACCCGCCTCATAACCTCGTATCTGGTCACTCTCCTGATCATTGGCTGTCAGGAAAATTACAATTGTGGATGGATACTGAGGTTTTATCAACTTGCACAGTTCAAAACCATTCCCATCGGGCAAGTTGATATCCAGAACTACCAAATCAAATTCTCGCTGGAGAATGGTTTCAGCGGCAGTCCTTGCATTTAAGACAGAAGTCACATCATAGCCTTCTGCGATCAGGTTATAGGCTAACAATTTATTCAAAAAATTGTCGTCCTCGACAATTAAAATCTTCTTCATATCCTCACTTCCTTTATTTTATGTATATAGTATATCAGGTAAATGTCCGAAAAATATTACAACAAAAAAATTTATAAAATATGTCCTAATATAAAATAAACATCCCCCGGCATAGCCGGGGGTTTTTCACATGCGGCCCAAATGGCCTGTATAACAAGCCACGCCTCAAAGGCGTTGGTCAATCTGCCACTTGCAGACTTTACTTGCTACCCTTAAAAAGGGTCAACTACATCAAATGTTAACTGCTCGCTTAATTGGTCTGTCTTAAGTTGATTTCTTATATATTCTTCTATTTTCTTTGCATTCTTTCCTGCTGTATCTACATAATATCCTCTACACCAAAATTGTCTTCCCCTGTATTTGTATTTTAAGTTTCCCCACCTTTCATATATCATTATGCTACTTTTCCCTTTCAAAAAACCCATGAAGCTTGATACTGATATTTTTGGTGGTATCTCCAATAACATATGAATATGATCGGGACAAACTTCTGCTTCTATGATATTTACTTCTTTCCAACTACATAATTCTCTTAATATCGCTCCTATTTCTAGTCTTTTTGATCCTTAAAATTCTTTTCTTCTATATTTTGGTGCAAATACTACATGATATTTACAATTCCATTTAGTATGTGATAAACTATGAGTGTCATTTAACGATGTCATTCAATACCTCCTTGATTTTTTATTTTGCAGTTGGCAGACCGCAATTTTATTATATCACTGAGGTATTTTTGTTTGGTTATCATCGCTAAAGCTATTCTGAACCCCCAGTCTAACTGGGGGTTTTCTTATACAAAAAAGCACCTACCATTTTGATAGGTGCCGTTAAACAAATTTAAATTATTCTTTTACTATAGGAACCCATAATTCCATTTTATAATCTTCTGAATTAGGGTCTCCATCTCCATATACTTCAAAATCGGGACTTTCATCATGTCTATATCCTTCTTTTGGGAAGAAATATGAAATAATATACTTCCAACCTTCGTGAATGCAGTTTGGTATAGGACCTTCTAAGCTTACAATAGCATACTCTTTTTCAGGAATACTGAGTATATCTAAACCTAACTCCTCAGCTTTTACCTCATCCGTTAAATCAAAACCAGCTAAGTATATAAATGAATCTTCTTCATCCATTACATAGTCATATCCTACGCCAAAGATTTGACCATTACCAAACTCTTCAAATTTTTCTCTTGGTACTTTTTCAACTAGTCTATCCCAAACTTTTGGGAAATTTGAACTCTTAGTTACATCTGATTTAATACCAGCTACTTTAAATGCTTTCTTTTTCTCAATCTTAATATCCATTTGATTTCCTCCTTGAACTGAAATTGAAAAGTAGATTCTTGGGAAATATTGATACTTTTCTCCTTTTTTTACTTGACCTGGAGTTAGCTTATGAAAACTTTTAAAAGCTAAGGCAAAAGAATCCTGAGAATTATAGCCATATTTTATTGCAATATCTATAATTCTTTTATCTGAATTTTTTAAATCAATTGCAGCATTTGTCATCTTTCTTAATCTTATATATTCAGATAATGAATATCCTGATACGATTGAAAATATTCTTGAAAACATTGGAAATGAATATCCCGTTATCCGTGTTATTTCTTTTTCATCAAGTTCATCAGTTAAGTTATCTTCAATATAGTCAATTGCTAAGTTAAATGATTTCATTATATCCATATTTCCACCACCTTTCATTTAAATTGTACAAGGATTTATTAAATTATACCCGATAATGCTAATACAAATATTATAGCATCTCCTGTTTATACTATTTTTCTTCTCTGCCATGCTTCTTATCTTCCCCTTTATACTCTCTATATTAATCACGATAATACCTCAATATATTTCCTAATTTCATCTTATATTTTAAATAGTCTGCTGTATTTTATGAGTCGTCTTAGATTTTTATTTGGTGATTTAAAATATCTTTTTATGGCTTGTGTAAAAATTTGCTTATCTATTTTTTCTCTATCGATTATGATGTCGCAAATTGTTCGATCTATATCGTAAACTGGAATAAGGTTGCCTCGTGGTGATTTTATTTCTATCTTTCCAAGTTCGTATAAATCTTTTTTTACATAGTGAACTTGTAAATCTTCATATCTTTTTTTGATATGACTTGCATTGTAGCCTTGGGGGACAGATATATGAAATACATTTGGAGTTCTGTCTGATAGGTCATGAAGGTATAGAGCTGTTTGATGGGAAAATATAATTCGATTGCTATTTGATGATATTAAAACAAAATCGTCTATTACTTTTCCTTTTAATTGATATAGTCCTGGTCTTAATCTTTCTAATTGTCCGATTTTTGTTAATTTTGATAAATTATGCCTACTATATCCAAGTTCTTCTGCTTCTTTATTAGTTATTACTAAATTTTCTTGTATATATTCTTTAAGTGTATTCATATTCCTCCTCTCATTTACGCTTTTATAATATTTTATAAAAGCGAATATGTAAAGTTACTTATGAGCTTTCTATTTTTTAAAAAGGATGTAACGAAACATTACTCCATTTAATAAAAAAAGAGCAGCCTTTTAAGCCACTCTTGTAGAAAGTACAAAATGAGTTAATTCTATTTTTTGTGTTTCCTCATTCTAGTCTCAAAACTACTCTTACGTCCATATAATTTTTTTGAGTCTTTTTGACGTATCCTTCTTCATCTTTATCAAAGACAAAATGCTTATAAAATTGCTTGAAATGCAGGATTTCTAAATTTATATCTTTTGTATCAACGCTATAGCCTCCACATGGCTTGAATGGTCAGTATGGATAAAATTTCATATTTCTAAAAAGCCTCGTATGTGGGAACATGTCTGCTTTATATAATTAAAATATGAATAGGCACATTATGGTTTCTTTCTACTAATAAAACCGATAATAATTACTAAAATAATCAATAGTTATAATCGGTTTTTTATTTCATCTGAGATAACCTTTTTGGTTGTTTCTATTTGATATTTTTTTGATAAATATTGAATTCTTTTTTCAAAGTCCGGGAATAAATCTTCCTCAAAATAGTAGTATTCTCTCAGTTTTTTAATTAATTCTTCATTTATAAAATTTAAACAATCAATCTTAGAAGCTTCTACTTGGCTTTTTTCTGTTTCTAGTATTTTCAAATAATCTGATTTTTCTTTAATTATTAGAATATCTTCCTCTTTTCCAGTAGATATATCAATCTCCGATTCCATTTCTTTCAACTTAAAACTCTCTAAATTGATTTCTTTCAATAACTCTTCGCTAGAAAATTGTAATATAATTTTTACCGAAGGAATTTTTTGTATTTCTCTATTAAAACATAATTTATCAAAATTTAAAAACGCACCTTTTTGAGCTATTATTCTTTCATTTATTTTATCTTTTCTGACTTCTGTAAACAAATAATTTTCATCATCATAATTCTCATTAATTCTAAACAAAAATAACGATGGTTCCTTATACTCATCAAATTTCCTAGACAGCATAAATAAAAGTGCAATGTAAGGATTACTTGTTATATCAAGAAGACTTGTCTTTAAGCCATAATGTTGCAATAGCGAAAGTTGATTTTCCCTATCTTCAATACGACTGTTATCTTTTAATTCCACATATTCAATTTTATCTGGAAATTCTTTAGAAATCTTCCTGTATAGATTTTCAAAATTTGATCTATATGAATTTGGAACGCTATTTCTTAATATACCTGGCAATGGATCATCGCTGCATGATTGGCCTCTAAAATAATTATATTTTACTTGGTCATTTATTAAAAGTTGAAATAGTTCCTTATATAAGTAAAATATTTGCCAATCATTAGGATATTTATTGTTTTGAATCGAATCGTTACAATTCTCTATAAATTTTTTTAAATTTTTATTCCTGTCCTCATCTTCTGAATAATTACAATCTAATCTAATAATTTTATACAAGCGACTTCCATTACCGTTATCGAATATATTTTTTGTATAGATAATCCTTATTATAGCTTCATCAAAAAATTTGTTTTTTGTACATTTATTTAGTAATTCATTGTATGATAATATGTCGACATTATTCATTTTCATCAATAAAAACCCTTAAATTTTTTATTCTATAATTAAAAGCCTGCGTTGAAACACCCATTTTATTTGCTGATTTATTAATTAACTGAGTAATATCATACTCATCAAAATCTTGGTCAATAGAATAGTCTAATTCATTTATAGAATTCACTAATACTTCTTTAACTAATTTTTCAGGCATTATTAATTCCGCTGCAAATTTATTAGCAGCTACTTCATTCATTCTTTCAATCGTATTTTTATATTTGGACACATCAGAAAATCTATATGAAATTCCTTCATGTCCTAAGATAATATGACCTAATTCATGAGCAATTGTAAATCTCTGTCTATAATCTGGTTCAAATTCATTAATTGAAATTACTTTCTTACCATTTTGAGAATTCATTTCACTATTAATAGTAAATCCAGAAGATTCAACACAACCATATTTTAATAAAACTTCACATTTTTCAGCAATAGCCTCAACATCAATTTCATACAAATTATCGACCAAGCTAAGCTTTGAAATTCCATCTTTATAGTGACCAAATTTATTTAAAAATTCATCAGTAAATATTTCATTATATAGCATGTCGCACCTCCTTTTTATATAATTATACCAGATAAACGATAAGTTTAACATTTTACAGTAAAAATTAAATCATTAAATACATCTATGTTTATCTTTCAAGTTCTATGTTAATTCCTGATTTAAATACTACTTTTAAATTTTCTTCATAAATTACTATCTTCTCTATAAGTTTCCCTAACAAGTCTTCATCGTGTCTTTCTATTTCTAATTCTTGATTGTCTAAAAACTCTTCTAATTCCATTAGTCTGCTTTGTTCATTCTTTTCTTCCGCTAAATTTAGAAGTATCTTTTCTTTTTCATTCCTTAATTCTTCTACCCTTTTTGCGAGGTCTGTGTAATCTTTCTTGGCATTAGCAACTTTTAAAAGCTCTTCTTGAACCTCCAGCATTTCTTTGTCCATTTTCTCTATTTCTCTATCCTTCCACTTCTATTACTTGTTATAGCTTATTAAATGTTCTCTTTTATTATATCTTTTAATTCGACGTTCTCTAAGATAAGTTAATTGATTACTTTTAAAAATTTTTTTACAGTCATCTTTTATTATTATCACGTTAGTATTCCCCAAAATTAAGTTGTTCCTATACTTGAAATCTTATGTTTAAATAAAGTATCCATTAATCTTAAGAATTTATTTTAAAAGTTTTTCATATCCAAATTTAATATACTATTCTTGATGATAATATATTTAAAACTGCATACAGACGCTAATATTGAACAAATCTCTACATTATTTAATACTTAAACATTATTTTTGATCTTCCTCAAAGTCAATTATAAATTCAGATATCACTGGTTGCATTTTATATAATAAACTTATTAAATTTGACATTTTGTTATATAAAACTTCATAAGTATTTTTATGTGATAACAATTCATTTTTTAATTCACCTTCAATTTTTCTATTCATATAATTTATTCTGTCATCATTAGTGGTTAATGCATTTTTCTCTAAATTATTTGTTTCTAAAAGTATATTTTGGCAAATTTTAGTATCTTGTATTATATCATCCATTAATTCATCAAAATCTGGTAGTTCAATTGATATCTTTACTTTGTTAAACTCAATAGTATTTTCTAAAAGTTTAAACCTATGTTTCTTTTTGTTTATTTCTTTAATATGATATTTGCATTTATTAATAGTATTTAATCTATAATCCTTGACAAATTTCCTAAACAAATCGTACCTTTTGATCATAGTTGGAATTTTCGAAATGTCTTCTAATAAATAAAAGAGTTTATTTGACAACTTTAGACTTTCGATTTCATTCAAATAATCAATTATTTCAAAACAAATTTCTATCATATTATCTATTTGTCTTATTACTAATGTATTTTTATAATTTCTTACTTGTTGTAAGATTTCAGCATTTTTCAATTCAAGTTCTAATTTTCTATTTTCTTTCAATTCTTTTTTTAGTATATTTTTAGCAACAACTGCTGAAACAATTATAGCTATCACTGATATACATGTTGAAATAAGAAATTCAATATTATTTATTATATATTTAATAGAAATCACCTCAATAAAATCATACTCACCAACTACCTATGGACTTATTACGTAATAATCTATTTTTTAATATCTCCTATTTTTTATCACTTGAATTATAACTCAAATTAAAAAAAATAATATTATCCTCTTTTTTCAGCTATTCCCCTTCGATTCTTGACATCAATACTACACTCTCACAATGTGTTGTCCTTGGGAATTGATCAAGTATTTCCACACCTTCTATTTCGTATCCATTTTCTTTCATTATCTTTAAGTCTCTTACCTGTGTCACTGGGTTACAAGATATATAGATAAATTTTTCTGGTTTTATGTCAATTATCTTTTTAATAGCCTTTGGATGGATTCCATCTCTTGGTGGATCCAGAACTATTATGTCTGCAAGGTCTTTTAATTCGTCTATCTTTTCAAGGACATCTCCTGCAATAAATTCGCAGTTTTCTATTTCATTTAGTTTTGCACTGTCTTTTGCTTTTTCAACTGCTTCTTCCACTATTTCAATTCCATATACTCTCTTTGCTTTTTTTGAAAAGATTTGACTAATTGTTCCTGTGCCTGAGTACAAGTCGAATACGATTTTGTCGTGGATATCTCCCGCCATGTTAAGTGCGACTTTATAAAGTTCTTTTGCCATAATCGGGTTTGGTTGGAAGAATGAAAATGGTCCTATATGAAATTTTAGTCCAAACATCTCTTCCACTAAGTAGCTGTCCCCTAATAAAACTTCTACCTTATCCGCCTGAACAGAGTCAGACATGGAGTCGTTAGTTGTGTGAAGAACGCTTTTTATTTTGTCTTTTATTTCAAGTTCTTCTAAAGATTTTAAAAAGTCTTCTTTATAGAGCTCTCCCTGGGATGATGTTACGATGTTAATCATATAGGAGTCTTCACTAAAGGAATATTTTAAAACCAAATGCCTTAGAAATCCCTCGTGGTTTTTTATTCTATAGAAGTCAAATTCTTTTTCTCTTGCATACTCTTGAACATTTTGGCGTATCATCTCAAATCCTTCTGGAACTATATTACAGTTTAGTGTTGGAGTTATTTCGTAAAACTTTCCCTTTGTATGCATTCCTAAAAATATTGGTCCTCCGATTTCTTGGTCACCAAAGGAATATTCCATTTTATTTCTATAACCATTTATGGACTTTGCTGGGTTTACTTTGATTTTACCGTCGTATAGTCCCTCATAAAGTTTTTTTATTCCACCTGATTTTATTTTAATTTCGTCTTTGTATGATATGGATTGGTATGCACATCCACCACATCTTCCAAACACGTCACAGGTTTCATTTGTTTCAATTTCTGATTTTTCTAAAACTTCTACAAGCTTTGCTTCGGTGTAGCTATTTTTTCTTCTCTTTGGCAAAATCTTTACAACTTGTCCTGGGATTCCACCTTTAAATTTATATAATTTATCGTTATATTCTACTATGGATTTGTTTGGAAATTCTGTTGATGTAATTGTTGATATTATCTCTTTTTTCTTTCTCATCTCTTTTTTATATACCTTTCCATGTTATTTCTGAACCCCTTTGTCTTCTTTTGGATATATGTGATTATTCCAAGCATGAAGATTCCCTTTAATGCTTGGGAAGCGGACATACTTATCCAAATTCCCTTTAGTTCAAAAACTTTCATTAAGAAGAATGCTAATGGAACTCTCATCACATTGAAGATGGCTGAAACTATTGCCGGGTATCTTGTGAGTCCAAGTCCGTTTAACATTCCTGAAACTCCTATCTCCTGTGACATTAGAATAGTTGTTGAACCAAGTATAAGTAGATAAATTGTTCCTTCTTGTATAACTCTTGGGTCATTTGGTGTAAATATTTTAAATAGGCTCTTTGATCCGAGCATCAAAACAGCGGTGGCTATTATTCCTATGGCAAGGATAAGCTTTATACAAACCCATTTTCCTTTTTCAAGTCTTTCGTAGTTTTTCGCTCCGTAGTTTTGTCCAAAGAATGTTGTAAACGCCGTTGCAAAGCCTTCTGCAGACATCCATGATATGGACTCTATTTGTGAACCTATTGCATAGGTTGCAATTCCTACTGTGCCATATACGGCAATGTACTTGTTTAGTTTTATGGAAACAAGATTGTGTATAAGTGACTGGCCACATGGTGCAATGCCAAGCTTAAAAATCTCCTTTGCATTTTGAAACTCTATCTTTTTAAAATAATTGTACTTCATGTAAGCTTCTCTATATTTAAATCCAATATAGATGTAGATACAAACTGCCAAAGCCTGTGCAAGTATTGTTGCAAGGGCTGCTCCTTTTATTCCCATAGGCTTTATTGGACCAACTCCAAAGATCAAAATTGGGTCCATAATAATATTAAAAATTAGTGCGATTATCGAAGTTTTAAATGGTGTTGCACTGTTACCTTGGGAGTAGAAGTGGGAGCTGAAGAATGGAAGTAGAAATGTAAATACAAGTCCTATAGATATTATTAGATGGTAGTCTAAGGCAAGTTTGAATACTTCTTTTTCCAAATGAAAGTATCCATATATATATTTTCTACCAAATATAAATAGCGATGTTAGTATTGCCCATAGTAAAAAGTTTAACTGTAGCCCTCCTATGGTAATCTTTTCAATTTCCTCTTCGTCTCCTCTTCCATAGGCTTGAGCAAGTTCTACAGACATTCCTGTCTTTATTATTAGTGTTATTGCATTTGCCATCCACATAAAAAAACCTGCTGTACCAACTGCTGCAACTGCATCTGTTGAAAGTCTTCCAATCCAAATTAAATCAACAAGGCTATATGCCATTTGTATGAATGCTATACCCATAAGAGGCATCGCCATTTTCGCTATGGATGTTTTTATATCACCTTTTAATAAATTTTGTGATTTTAGCATGTTCTTCTCCTTATAAAAAATAGTCTAAGTCTCTTGGTCTTCTAAAAAGTCTTATGTCTTTCCAATGTGAAGGTAATAGATTTTTATATGGATATTTTTGAAATCTATCATCTATTAAAACGCAGTCTCCCCTGTCTTGTGCAGTCCTTATAACACGCCCTGCAGCTTGGCAGATCTTGTTCATGCCAGGATATATGTAGGCGTATTCAAATCCTTTTTTCCCCATTTCGTCATAGTAATCACGAATTAGATTTCGTTGTGTTGAAATTCCTGGAAGTCCAACTGAAACTATTCCAACTCCTTTTAACCTTTCACCTGCTAAGTCTATTCCTTCTGAAAAAACTCCACCAAGAACTACGAAGCCTACCCTGTTTGACTTTTGTGTAAATAGACTTAAAAAATCTTGTCTTTCCTCTTCCGTCATAACTCTATTTTGAACTGCAATGTCTTTGCCATTTTTATCAAATCGGTTGTAAATCTCTGTCATAAATTTATATGATGGAAAGAAGAGCAAAAAATTTCCTTCTCTTTTTGCATATTTTTCAAGCACCCTGGTTATGATGTCATAATTATCTTCTCTGTCTATATATCTGGTTGAAAGGGGTACAATCCCCGCTTTAAAAAAATCTGGATTAAAGGGTGATGGAAGTTTTAGCTTATAATAATTCGAATTTTTACAACCAAACACATCCACATAGAAAGACATAGGTGAAAGTGTTGCAGAAAAAAATATCGAAGATTTTGCCCTCTTTAATATATTTTTTAATATAGGTGAGGTGTCTAAACAGAGTAACTCGATAATTCTATCATCTTCTTCCTTCCTAATCAATGTTTTGTAATTATCGGCGTAATAGTCTGTTATTCTATAAAATTGTTTAAGTATAAAATAATTTTCTAACACCTTGTCGTAATAGGAAACCTCTTTTTCTTTTGACAAAAACTTTTCAAGCATTCTCAATGTTATTTCTAAGTTGTCTAAAAAATTCAGATTGATGTATTCTTCTACAACTTCTGTGGTTTTGTTGTCAAGTTTAAAACTCTCTAAATACTTTATAAGCTCTTCAATTTGCTTTACAATTTTATAATGTTTTTCATCAAATAAATCCACAATTTCCCGAAGGCTGCTTAAGGAAAACTCTGCAGAGTACATATCTCTTGCCCTATCAACTAAATTATGTGCTTCGTCAACTAAAAAAGTATAGTTTTCAACTGTAACATCAAAAAATCTTTTTAAATACACCGCTGGGTCAAAGCAATAGTTGTAGTCACAGATGATAAGGTCACAAAAGTTTGCCATATCAAGTTGAAACTCCATTGGACATACCTTGTGCTTTCTTGCATATGACAGTATAGTTTCCATATTTAGTACATCTTCATGTTCATATATGTCGAATATGGCTTCGTTAACTCTGTCAAAATGTCCCTTTGCATATGGACAGTCCTTGGGATTACATTTTATTTCATTGTTCAAACAAATTTTTTCTTTCGCTGTAATGGTTAAGGTTTTAAGTTCAAGTCCCTTGCCCATTAGCCTAACTATTGCTTTATTGGCCTCTTCCTTTGTTGTGGAACGTGCAGTTAAGTAGAATATTTTGTCTGTCTTTTTATTTCCAAGGGCCTTGATTGAAGGAAAAATTGTAGACATGGTCTTTCCTATTCCCGTTGGAGCTTCCACAAATAGTCTACTATCTGTAGATATTACATTGTAAACTGCAACAGAAAGTTCCCTCTGTCCCTTTCTATAAATCGGAAATGGAAATGGGGTAGACTTTATTTTTTCATCTCTTTTTTTTCTAAACTCCACTATCATAATAGAAAAGTCTAAGTATAGATCAAGCAAATTTAAATAGAACTCTTCCAGTTCAAAAAAAGAAAAGTTCTTTACAATTCTCTTTATCTCACTGTTTTCTACGTTATAATAAGTAAGCTGCAAATCTATATTTGAAAGCTCTTCCTTAATACAATAAAAATATCCGTAGCACTTTGCCTGTGCCCAGTGTAATGGATTTGTATTGTATTCCAATTCCTTTAGAGGTCTTGTTGTGGTCTTTATCTCATCAATTAGAGCATGGTCTTCTTCTCTAAATATTCCGTCAGCTCGCCCCTCCACTTTAAACAACATTTCCTTGTGAAATGTTTCGTTTATAAGACGAACTTCCTTTTCGTAATTTTTTCCATATTCCTTTTGAAGCTTCTGATGAATCCTCTGACCTTCCTTAAGTCTACCTCTGTCGGTAAAGGAGTTATCTATATCTCCGCTTCTCATAACAAATTCTATTAAACCCCTTACGGATAATTTAAAATCTTCCATGTTTCCACCAAAAAACCTTCAACATTTACATTGAAGGTTCCCATTTATCTTATTGAACTGTTCCAACTTTCTCTTATAAACTGTAAAATATCTCTGTCGGTTCTCTTAGGATAGTCATAATCTAAAGCACTACCCACTTCTAAACCAGCCTTTCTAAATAGCATACATGCATTGAATAGAGCTGTCCAGAGTTTATCTTCATTTGGAGTCGGATAGACTTCCATAAACTTATCATAATGTTCCTTTTCAAGATAGGTTTTAAATGATTTGAATCTTGGACCAATGTTTACTGCAAAATCATATTTAGAACCGATATAGTAACCTGTCATCAAATTTAATTCATATCTAAACTTATCAAATAATATTGAAGCATAAAACAAATCCGATCTATTAATCGCCTTTGTTATTGACACGGCTTTTATAAAAAATTCATTGCAACATTGTAAAAATTCTTTTTGTGTTGGCTTTAACTGTCTATACTTTGCATCTGTAATTTTAGCATTTGATACAAGAGAACTCTCTTTATCAATATGAACCTTACATAAACTATCAATGTTAATATAGGACTGTAAATCTGTATTTTTCATAAATGTGAAATCCACCTTTGTAATGTCTTTAAGTATAACTATATACCTAAGCACATTTCCAAAGTGGTTATTCATCATATTTAAACCCTGCTTTTTATGAAATATTATGCTATCTTCTACAATCTCTTGAAAATTTTCCAAAAGTCCTATCTCATTAAGATCTTTTACTCCAATTATTACTTTAAAATCTGGCATATCATCTTGCCTTAAGGAAAGATTCATTCTCCTACCAGTTTCTAAGAGTGCTGTTAAATTTTTATCTGCAAGAATTACACGCATCATGTAGCTCATTAAATTTTCTTTATTCATAATCACACCTTTTTTTATATACCTATCTTTATTTTAAATGATAAGCCTAATTTAATCAAATAAAAAAGTGTTATGATAGTTGATATTTCAAAGAAAAACAGGAACTTTTAAAGTTCCTGTGCATCAAGAAATTCTATTAACGAATTTAAATCATTTTTTTCATCTTCCATATAACTTGTGGAAACTTCTATAAAGGGAAGTTTAATATCCCTATCTTCAAAGATTTTAAAAAGTTCTTCCATAAAGACACCTCTCTGTCCCGAAATAGAGCAGGTTGGACTTTCGTTTATACCAATAATCCCGATAATTTTGTAATCACTACTTAAATATTTCTCAGCATTTTCGTATACCTTTAAAGCATGTTTTTGACATTCCTTTCTATATCCTTCAAGAGCATCATATTCATCGTAGTTCATCGGCTTTCTGTCAGGTCCTAAAAATTCATACTCAGGACAATCCATCTGATGAATACCGATGTTTCTATCCATGATTTCCTGAATTATTTGATTATATCCACCTTTAGCACGAGCTAATGGTTCTACCACAGTGTTTTGATTTAAAATACAGTGGCATAAAAATACAACTCTTTTTTCTCTTTTGTCCACTATGATTTTATTCCCTTTCTAATTTTAGGTAAAGTTAATGCAACTATTACACAAGTTAAAACCTTGTCCACTATATTAGATGCAATTCTTGGAAGAAATGCCGCAGAAAATATTGTGCTTCCACCTTGTTTTAACGCAGTAAAAAATACATCATTAAAATCTCCTGTTATTCCACCATATACATACACTGCAATAGGTGTTCCTATTAGTGGTGCTACGACCGCAAGGATTAGTCCTGTGATTATGGCAGTCTTTAAATCAAATTTATGTTTTCTTGCAATAAGTCCAACTACAAGACCTACCACGATATTTACAAGAGCAAAAGGTAAGTCCTTAGGGTTTTGCGTTACTGCTAAAAGTACATTTGAAAGTCCTCCTATAATCATCCCCCAAACTGGTCCAAACCACACGGCACCAAATACAGTTCCTATTGTGTCCATGAATAGTAGAGGAATTTTTAAAGCCCCCACTAACAATCCCATAACTATATTCAGCACTACAAAAAATGCTGACATAACCATTTTTCTTGTACTTGAACTATTTGCTTTATCCATAACTTCCTCCTTTTATTAATAATCTTAACAATAGTATAGCCTATTTTCTCAATTTGTAAAGTACCTTGATGAATTTATTTGTTATTTTTTCGTTAATTTTCATATTTTCCTTTAATGTTGGAGGGATTATATGATATAATAATTTCAATTTATATAATTTGAGGAGAAAAAAATGAAAAAATTGAAAAAGCATTTAACAGTTCTATTAAGCGCATTCATTTTAATTAATTTGCTATTCACTTTTTCCAACGCTGTAGAAGTTGAAACTGATGGAGTTTTTAGAGTTGGAATGGAAGTTAATTATGCTCCGTTTAATTGGACGCAAGTTACAGAAGAAAATGGTGCATATGAAGTAGTTAATAGCCCAGGAGAATATGCTAACGGTTATGATGTTGAGATGGCAAAGAGAATTGCCGAGGGGCTTGGACTTAAACTCGAAATCGTAAAGATAGAGTGGGACGGTCTTATTCCAGCTCTACAATCTGGAAAAATAGATGCAATTATTGCAGGTATGTCCCCTACTGATGAAAGAAAAAAAGAAGTAGACTTTTCAACAAGTTATTATACTTCTGATTTAGTAATCGTTATAAAAAAAGGATCTCCATTTGAAAGTTCAAAATCTTTAAAAGATTTTAAAGATGCAAAAATAACCGCACAATTAAATACTTTCCACTATGAAGTAATCGACCAAATCGAAGGTGTTAATAAACAAGATCCTATGGACACTTTTTCAACTTTAATCCTTAATACTAAGACTGATAAGATTGATGGATATGTTTCTGAAAGACCAGGAGCCCTATCTGCAATAACTGCAAATTCTGACTTAACATTTGTAGATTTTGATGAAGGAGAAGGTTTTGAAACAAATCCTGAAGATACTTCAGTAGCTGTAGGTCTTAGAAAGAACACAACTCTTACGGAAGATGTGGACAGAGTTCTTGCAAGTATCTCTGAAGATGAAAGACAAAGTATTATGCAGGAGAAGGTCAAGCTTCAAACTTCTGAAAAAGCTGAAGAAGAAACTTCATTTTGGGAAGATGTGGCTTACATCTGGAACAGCTATAAATCTCTCTTCTTTAAGGGAATTGGATTTACTCTTGCCCTTGCAGTAGTTGCAACTACAGTAGGATTTTTAATTGGACTTTTAGTTGCTACTATAAAGAGTCATAAAGTTTCAAAGGACAGCAAAATAAAATATGTATTAAAGAAGATTGTAGATTTTATTTTGACTTTTTACATTGAAATATTTAGGTCGACTCCTATGATGGTTCAAGCTATACTATTCTTCTATGGACTCCCATATCTTTTTGATATAAAGACCAACGCTACCATAACTGCATTTGTGGTTGTTTCTATCAACACCGGAGCTTATCTTTCTGAGGTTGTGCGTGGAGGAATAAACTCTATTGACACTGGACAAAGCGAAGGCTGTAAGGCTCTTGGTATGACTCATGGTCAATCTATGAGATATGTCATATTACCACAAGCTATAAAAAATATCATACCTTCAATCGGTAATGAACTTGTAGTAAATATAAAGGATACTGCTGTACTTTCAGTAATTTCAGTAACAGAACTCTTCTTTGTATCAAGGTCTGTATCTGGAACTACAAACAAATATTTCCAAACCTATGTCATAGTGTTATTGATTTACTTTATAATCACATTTGCTATGACAAGATTAATAAGATTTATCGAGTATAAATTATTTAAACAATCAAACTTTAAAATCTCGTCAGTTACTGGAGGTGAAAATTAATGGGAGCAATTTTAGAATTACAACATCTGGAAAAGAGCTTCGGTGTAATCGAAGTTTTAAAAGATGTTGACTTGAAAATAGAAAAAGGTGAAGTGGTTTCTATAATTGGACCATCAGGCTCTGGTAAGTCTACTATGCTGAGATGTATAAATTTACTTGAAGAACCTTCTGGTGGAGATATACTCTATCATGGTAAGTCAATACTCTCAAAGGGCTATGATCTCTGTGAATACAGAAGCAAGGTTGGTATGGTATTCCAAAGTTTTAACTTGTTTGAAAACATGACTGTACTTGAAAACTGTATTATTGCTCAAGTTAAAGTTCATGGTATCGGCAGAGAAGAAGCCTCTAAGACTGCAGAAAAATTTCTTGAATCAGTAGGTATGCTCGATAGAAAAGATGCAAAGCCCTCTCAAATTTCTGGTGGGCAAAAGCAAAGGGTTGCAATTGCAAGAGCATTGTGCATGAATCCTGAAGTTCTATTATTTGATGAGCCTACCTCTGCCTTAGACCCTCAACTTGTAGGTGAAGTATTAGATGTTATGTCAGACCTTGCAAAATCTGGAATGACTATGGTTGTGGTTACACATGAGATGGACTTTGCAAGAGATGTTTCAAATAGAGTTTGTTTTATGGATAAGGGTATAATAGTAGAAGAGAACAATCCAAAAGAACTTTTTGAAAATCCAAAGGAAGAAAGAACAAAAGAATTTCTACAAAGATTTATTAAATAGGAGGAATATGAATTATTTCATACTTTTTGATTTAGACGGAACTATAACCAACTCTGGTGAAGGAATTAAAAACGCAATTAGGTATACAATTAATGAACTTGGCCTTGAGGACCAAAGTGACGAAGTACTAAACACTTTTATTGGTCCACCTCTAATAGATTCTTTTAAAAGAGTTTTTTCTTTAAATGAAGAAGATGCTCAAAAGGCAGTTGAAACTTATAGAATATATTATAGGGACAAGGGCAAGTTTGAAAACAAATTATACCCTGGGATTGTAGATGTCTTAGAAAAACTAAAAGAGTATAACAATCACATCCTTCTTGCAACATCTAAACCAGAGGTATTTGCAATAGAAATTTTAAAACACTTCGATGTCTTTAAATATTTTGATCATGTTGCTGGTGCAAGTCTTGATGGCAAGATTAATCACAAAACCGATGTTATAAGATATTGTTTAGATAATTATGATTGTGAAATTTCTAAAACCTATATGGTTGGTGATAGAAACTACGACATCAATGGCGGTAAGCACTGGGGCCTTAAGACCATTGGTGTGAGCTACGGCTTTGGAGACAGAAAAGAGCTTGAAAAAGCTGGAGCAGACTTTATAGTAGACAATCCAATCGAAATTCTTAATATTTTTAAATAGCAAAAGGGAAGATTCGTCTTCCCTTTAATAATATACTTCCATAAGATATAGTCCCGCCGGTGAAATGGTAGGTCCTGCTGATGTCCTATCAGCTTTTTTTATTGCATCTTCAATCCAGTATAAATCTTTTTTCCCTCTACCAACTTCGTGAAGTGTCCCCACGATTATCCTAACCATATTTCTTAAAAATGACTCTGCTTTTATATCAAAAATAAAATCATAACCATCTTGAACTATTTCTATACTATCTATAGTCCTCTTTGTATTTATTGGTTCATCTGGCTTTGAATTGGTAAAGGACTGAAAGTCGTGATGTCCGACTAAGAGCTTTGCTCCCTCTTGCATCTTCTTTAAATCGAGACTGTGGATAGTATTTCCCTTGTAGTTTCGATACATTGGGTGCATTAGCCTGTCAGTATTTAAAATGTACCTGTAGTGCTTTCCTTTTGCAGAAAATCTCGAATGAAAATAGTCATCAACTTCATCAACCTTTGTTATAAGAATTTCATCTTCCGTTAAAAACGAATTAAGTCCACGTCTAACATTGTCCTCTGTATAATTATCTGTAACTTCAAAGTTAAAGACCTGCCCATAGGCATGAACTCCCTTGTCTGTACGTCCCGCTGTGGCAAGTCTAACATCTCTATGCATAACCTTTTTTATAGCTTTAAGAATACTTCCTTCAACTGTTCTATAACCATCCTGATTTTGCCATCCATAATAGTTAGCACCATCATAAGCTACTGTTATCTTCATGTTCTTCATATAAAAATCCTTTGAAGAATAAATAAAACTAAAAACACAGTTATACAGACCATTGTTATATAATCTTTCCTATCATACTTAAGTGCATTAAGTCTGGTTCGTCCTTCGCCACCATGATAGCATCTTGCCTCCATGGCAGTTGCAAGTTCGTCAGCTCTTCTAAATGAGTTTATGAAAAGAGGTACAAGTAAAGGCACAAGATTTTTTGCTCTTTTAATAATATTTCCCGACTCGAAGTCTGCGCCCCTTGCAGCTTGAGATTTCATTATCTTTGTTGCTTCATCAAATAGCGTGGGAATAAACCTAAGGGCAATAGTCATCATCATTGCAAGTTGATGACTTGGAAAACCAATTTTTGAAAGTGGTTTCATTATTGATTCAAGCCCATCTGTTAGTGCAATTGGTGATGTTGTAAGTGTAAGAAGGGAACTTGATGTAACTAAAAAAATTAGTCTTAGTGCCATAAAACTTGCAAATTGTATCCCTTCTCTTGTAATTTTAAATATCCAAAATTTTAAGACCACTTCTCCAGGTGTTGCAATTATATTAATCAAAAAGGTCAATATTATTATAAATCTAAGGGATTTGATTCCATTTAAAAGTAACTTAGCAGGAATTTTTGAGTTCATGGTTACAGCTATTAGTACAAGGGCTAATGGAATATACATATATAAATCCTTAACAATAAAGATTGAAACTAAAAAAATAGTAAGCCCATATATCTTCACTCGTGGATCAAGTTTGTGTACGAAAGAATTTCCTGGAAAATATTGACCTAAAGTAATATCTTTTAACATTTAGACCTCCTTAAAAATTCTTTCAAAACGCGTTCTCCCTCATCAACTGTAAGCACATCAGTAGGAACATCCATACCTCTCTCTTTTAACATAATCATAAGCTGAGTTATCTGAGGTACATTTAGCCCAACTTCTCTTAATTCTCTATGCCTTGCAAAAACCTCTTTTGGCTTTCCATCCATAAGAATTTCGCCATGTTCTAACACGATGATTCTATTTACAAGTCTTGCTATCTCTTCCATACTATGGGATACGAGAATTATGGTCATATTTTCTTCTTTGTAAAGATTATTTATATTTTCTAAAATGTCATCTCTACCTTTAGGGTCAAGACCTGCTGTAGGTTCATCAAGCACCAAAAATTTTGGCTTCATTGCAAGAACTCCCGCAATGGCAGCTCTTCTCTTTTGACCACCAGAAACATCAAATGGAGAAACCTCTTTTGCTCTTTCAAAGTCAAGGTCAACCATTTTACATGCCCACTTAACCCTTTCTTCAATCTCTTCTTCACTGCATCCAAGATTACCTGGTCCAAAGGCAATATCTTTGTAAATTGTCTCTTCAAAAAGTTGATACTCTGGATATTGAAACACAAGTCCAACATTTTTTCTTATGTTTCTCTTATTTTGTCCATCTTCTTTTGTGTTTATACCGTCAACAAAAATATCACCAGAAGTAGGGAGATTCAGTGCATTTAAGTGCTGAACAAGTGTGGATTTGCCCGATCCGGTATGTCCTATAATGCCAATAAATTCGTTTTCTCCAATAGTTAAGTTTATATTTTTTAATGCCACCTTTTCGAAGGCGTTACCTTCATTGTAAATATGTGAAACATCTTGTAATTCTATTTCCATAACGCCTCCGCCATTTCCTCTATGGACAAAATATCCTTAGGTATATCAAAACCATCTCTATTGAGTTTGTATGCAAGTTCTGTAACTTGTGGAACATCAAGCCCTAAAGCTTTTATAGTTTCAAACTCAGAGAAAACCTCTCTTGGTTTACCTTCCATCACAACTTCTCCCTCATTAAGCACGATAACCCTGTCTGCAAGTATAGCCTCATCCATGAAGTGAGTTATTAAAACTATTGTCCTTCCTCTTTCATTTAGTTTTAGCATGGTTTTCACAATCTCTTCTCTACCAAGCGGATCTAACATAGCTGTAGGTTCATCCATTAATAGGCAATCTGGATCCATTGCAAGAATTCCCGCAATGGCAACTCTCTGTTTCTGCCCTCCAGATAAAAGTGCAGGAGAGTGCCTTTTGTAGTCACTCATTTCAACTATTTCAAGTGCTTCATCAACCCTCTGTCTAAGCTCTGGCATGGGAACACCCAGGTTCTCTGGTCCAAATGCCACATCTTCTTCAACAATTGTTGCAACTATTTGATTGTCGGGATTTTGAAATACCATACCACAAGTCTTTCTTATATCTAAGAGATGTTCTTCCTCTGTAGTCTTGAATCCTTTTATTTTTATCTCGCCTTCCGTTGGAGCCATCTGTCCATTTATAAGTTTTGCTAAGGTGGACTTACCTGAGCCATTATGTCCAAGGATTGCAATAAATTCCCCCTTTTCTACATTTAAGTTCACATTTTTAAGGGTATATTTTTTTGCCTCATCCTCATACTTAAAGCTCAGGTCTTTTACCTCTATTAAAATATCATCCATTCATTCTTCCTTAAGCGTATTTTGCTCTTTCTCCACCTATTAATTTAGGTCTTACTCTTGCACCAGATACAACTGTCTCTCCAACTTTATTAGGGCTTAATCTCACTGGTACACAAACATGCTTCATATGCATTCCTATCATTGTTTGTCCTATATCCATTCCATAATCTGCTTTTATAAACTCTACACATACAGGATCTTTCATAAGCTTATAGGTTTCTGTCGCAAATGAACCCCCAGCTTTTTTTTGTGGAACTACCGAAACTATTTCAAAACCATATTTCAAGGCACATTCCCTTTCAACTACCAATGCCCTATTGATATGTTCACAACATTGGGCAGCTAAATATAAATTATTTTCACTGCATAACTCAAGCATAGTCGATGCAACTGTGTGACCTACATCCAAATCTGAGTTTGTTCCTATTCTTGAACCTACAATTTCACTGGAAGAACATCCTACAACCAAAATTTTTCCGTCTTCAAATTTACTTTGTTGTTTTAGTGATTCAAATACATCCGTTAATTGAGCTTTTAAATTTTCCATTTTTCCCTCCTGTTGACCATTCTCTACTAATGCTATATTATAAAAAGCCGAGCACAAGGCCCAGCTTAATTTTATTCTTCTACAGTTTCAGCTTCTTTCAACTCAGTAACTTCTGCAACTGGAGCATCTTCTTCAGCCATACCTTCGTAGTCTATATTTATTGTGTTGTATAACTTAACTCCAGTACCAGCAGGAATAAGTTGACCAATAATTACATTTTCCTTTAATCCCAACAGATTATCTTCTTTTCCTTTGATAGAAGCTTCTGTTAGAACTCTTGTTGTCTCTTGGAAACTTGCTGCTGATAGGAATGACTCTGTTGCAAGAGATGCTTTTGTAATACCTAAAAGTGCTCTTGTAGCTTCTGCAGGCTCTTTGCCTTCCCTTTCAAGTCTTTCATTTTCAAGTTCAAAGTCTCTCAAATTAACCATTGAACCCTCAAGAAAATCTGAGTCGTTGGATTTTTCTATTTTAACTTTAGAAAGCATTTGTTTTATTATGATTTCAATATGTTTGTCATCTATATCTACACCTTGTAGACGATAAACTTTTTGAACCTCTTTAATAATATAATCTTGAACGCCTTCTGCACCCTTAACATCAAGAATATCATGAGGATTTACAGAACCTTCTGTAAGTAAGTCTCCAGCTTTTATAAAGTCGCCTTCTTTTACTTTTATTCTTGCTCCATAAGGGATATTATATATTTTCTCTTCTCCGTCTTCACCAGCTACTAAAATATCATGGCGCTTCTTGTTATCAAGTATTGAAACTTTACCATCTATTTCAGTTATATAAGCAAGTCCCTTTGGTTTTCTCGCTTCAAAAAGCTCTTCAACTCTCGGAAGACCTTGAGTAATTCCAACTCCCGCAATACCACCAGAGTGGAATGTTCTCATTGTAAGCTGAGTTCCTGGTTCACCAATGGATTGAGCCGCAATTATACCAACAGCTTCTCCAACATTAACTGGTTTTCCAGTTGCAAGGTTTCTACCATAGCATTTTGCACAAACCCCATGTTTACATTTACAACCAAGCACAGATCTTACTTTAACTTCTTTCACACCAGCATTTTTAATTTTCTCAGCTAAGTCTTCAGTTATTATCTCATTCTTTTGAACTATTAGCTCACCAGTTTCAAGATTCAATATATCTTCAAATGCAGTTCTACCTACAATTCTTGAAGCCAAGTCCTCAATAAGTTCTTTGCCTTCCATAAAATCTCTTGCAACTACATATCTATCTGTACCACAGTCATCTTCTCGAACTATAATATCTTGAGATACGTCTACTAAACGTCTTGTCAAATATCCAGAGTCTGCAGTTCTTAAAGCAGTATCTGATAGACCCTTTCTGGAACCGTGAGTTGAAATAAAGAACTCTTGTACAGAAAGACCTTCTCTAAAGTTTGCCTTTATAGGAATTTCTATTGTCTTACCTGATGCAGAGGACATAAGCCCTCTCATACCTGCTAACTGACGAATTTGGTTAGTTGAACCTCTGGCTCCTGATGTAGCCATGATTGCAAGATTATTTTTAGGGTCAAGATCCTCCAAAAGGGCTTCAGTAACTTCATCAGTTGTCTTATTCCAAATATCTACAACGAAATCATGTCTTTCATCTTCTGATACAAGACCTTTTCTTAATAGTTTTTCATATTTGTTTACTTCTGCATCAGCTTTTTCAAGGATTTCTTCTTTTTCAGCCGGCACAACTACGTCAGACATTGATATAGTAATAGCCGCTATTGTTGAATATTTATATCCTGTTGATTTGATGTAGTCAAGAAGTCTTGCAGTCTCTATATTTCCATGTTTTCTAAAACATCTATCAATTATATTTCCAAGAGTCTTCTTATCTACAATCTTATCTATTTCAAGTGAGTATGGATCAGTCTCTCTGTCCACATATCCTAAATCTTGAGGAATACCACTATTGAATATAAATCTTCCAACTGTCGACTTAATTAGTTTTCCTCTATCTGATTCACTCTTTTTAACTCTTACTTTTACAATGGTGTGCATATGAATAATCTTATTTTCATAGGCTCTAATCATTTCGTCATAGTCGCTGTAACATCTTACAACTTCTTCCTCTTCGCCATCATATGTCAAGTAATATGCCCCAAGTACCATATCTTGAGAAGGTGTGGTAATAGGTTTACCGTCCTTTGGCGCAAGAATGTTATTAGTTGACATCATAAGAAGTCTTGCTTCTGCTTGAGCTTCTACTGAAAGTGGTAAGTGAACCGCCATTTGGTCACCGTCGAAGTCAGCATTATAAGCTGTACATGCAAGTGGGTGAAGTTTTATCGCCTTTCCCTCTACAAGCACTGGTTCAAAAGCTTGAATACCAAGTCTGTGAAGTGTCGGTGCTCTGTTTAAAAGTACAGGATGATCCTTTATAACCTCTTCAAGAATATCCCAAACTTCGTCACTTTCTCTTTCCACCATCTTCTTTGCATTTTTAATATTGTGAGCAATGTCCTTAACTACAAGCTCCCTCATCACGAAAGGCTTAAATAGTTCAAGAGCCATCTTCTTTGGTAGACCACATTGATAAAACTTCAAATTTGGTCCTACTACGATTACAGAACGTCCAGAGTAATCAACACGTTTACCAAGTAGGTTTTGTCTAAATCTACCAGTCTTACCCTTGAGCATGTCTGAAAGGGACTTCAATGGTCTATTTCCAGGTCCTGTTACGGGTTTTCCTCTTCTACCATTATCTATAAGAGCGTCCACTGCTTCTTGTAACATTCTCTTTTCGTTTCTTACAATGATTTCTGGTGCTCCGATGTCCAATAATCTCTTTAATCTATTATTTCTATTTATAACCCTTCTATAAAGGTCGTTTAAGTCAGATGTTGCAAATCTTCCACCTTCAAGTTGTACCATTGGTCTTAGGTCTGGTGGAATTACAGGAATTGCATCAAGTATCATCCATGAAGGTTCATTTCCTGACTCTAAAAATGCATCTACAACTTCAAGTCTTCTTAAAATTCTAACTTTCTTTTGTCCCGTTGCATCTTCTAATTCTTCCTTTAATTCATCATATTCCTTTTGAAGGTCTACGTTTAAAAGAAGTTCTTTAACTGCTTCAGCTCCCATGCCAGCTCTAAAATCAACACCTTCTGTATATCTTTCACAAGCTTCCATGTATTCATACTCTGTTAAAAGCTGCTTATTGTACATATCGGTGTCCTTTGCATCAATTACAACATAAGATGCAAAGTAAAGAATTTTCTCAAGGGCTCTTGGACTCATATCAAGTAAAAGTCCCATTCTTGAAGGAATTCCCTTAAAGTACCAAATGTGGGAAACAGGAGCAGCAAGTTCTATATGGCCCATTCTCTCACGTCTAACCTTAGACTTGGTTACTTCAACACCACATTTTTCGCAGACAACACCTTTATATCTTACTCTTTTATACTTTCCGCAGTTACATTCCCAGTCCTTTGTAGGTCCAAAAATCTTTTCGCAGAAAAGTCCTTCTTTTTCTGGTTTTAAAGTTCTATAGTTTATAGTTTCAGGTTTCTTAACCTCACCATATGACCACTGTCTGATCTTTTCAGGAGAGGAAAGACCTATTTTCATTGAGTCAAAAGTAATTAATTCTTCCAAAGAGTATCTCCCTTCTTAACTCAGTTCTAATTGTCTTCGTCTTTTTCTATAACGGAAAATCCTAATTCATCGGTTTTTTTGGACTCTTCAAAATCATTTATAATTTGTTCGCCCTTTTCATATTCCACAGAATTAAAATCTAATACATCATCTATATTTTCTTTGATTTCCACTTCTTCATGGCTGTTGTTAAGAAGTTTTACATCTAACGCAAGGGATTGTAATTCCTTTATTAGCACCTTGAATGATTCAGGAATGCCTGGTTCAGGAATGTTTTCTCCTTTGACAATTGATTCATAGGTCTTAACACGACCAACAACATCGTCGGACTTAACTGTCAAAATCTCTTGAAGTGTATGGGAAGCTCCATAGGCTTCAAGTGCCCAAACTTCCATCTCTCCAAATCTTTGTCCTCCGAATTGTGCCTTACCACCAAGTGGCTGTTGTGTAACCAGTGAATATGGTCCTGTTGAACGAGCATGAATCTTTTCATCAACTAAGTGGTGAAGCTTCAACATATACATATAGCCAACAGTTACAGGATTTTCAAATGGTTCACCTGTTCTTCCATCTCTAACCCTCAACTTACCATTTGTAGGGTAACCTGCTTCACTAAGTGCATCAAGGATATCTTGGTCTGAGGCCCCATCAAATACTGGTGTCGCAACCTTCCATCCAAGCTTTTTAGCCGCAAGTCCTAAGTGAACTTCAAGTACTTGTCCAAGGTTCATTCTTGAAGGTACTCCAAGTGGGTTTAAAACTATTTGAATTGGAGTTCCGTCATCAAGATATGGCATGTCTTCAACTGGCAATACTCTGGACACAACCCCTTTGTTACCATGACGACCACACATCTTGTCCCCAACTTGAATCTTTCTCTTTGTTGCTACATAAACTCTTACAACCTGATTTACCCCTGGTGATAATTCGTCGCCATTTGCTCTTGTGTATACTTTAACGTCAACGACAATTCCCGTTTCACCATGAGGTACTCTTAGAGAAGTATCTCTAACTTCCCTTGCCTTTTCACCAAAGATTGCTCTTAGAAGTCTTTCTTCTGCAGATAGTTCAGTTTCTCCCTTTGGAGTAACCTTACCAACTAAAATATCTCCACTTGTAACTTCTGCACCGATACGAATAATTCCTCTGTCATCAAGGTTCTTTCTCATATCCTCTCCAACATTTGGTATATCCTTTGTTATCTCTTCAGGTCCAAGTTTAGTTTCTCTCGCTTCACTTTCGTGTTCTTCAATGTGAAGAGAAGTTAAAACGTCATCTATAACAAGTTTTTCATTTAATAACATGGCGTCTTCGAAGTTATATCCTTCCCATGTCATAAATGCAATCAATATATTTTTACCAAGGGCTATTTCTCCAAGCTCTGTACTTGGACCGTCAGCAATAACATCTCCAGCCTTAATTACTTGATCCTTCTTTACGATAGGTCTTTGATTTAAAGTTGTACCTTGGTTTGATCTCTTAAATTTTAAAATTTGATAGTATTCTACTTTTTTGTCTTCGTCTCTTGTGATTTGGATTTCGTCACTTGAAACCTTAGTTACAACACCATCAGACTTTGCAACTACAACAACCCCTGAGTCCTTTGCAGCTCTGTGCTCTATACCTGTTCCTATAACTGGAGCTTCAGTCTTTAATAGAGGAACTGCTTGCCTTTGCATGTTTGAACCCATTAGCGCTCTTGTAGCGTCATCATTTTCCAAGAATGGAATCATAGCTGTACCAACGGATACGATTTGTTGTGGACTTACGTCCATGTAGTCAACAGTATCTCTTGGATAAATATCATTTTCTCCATTGTATCCACGACCTAAAACCCTCTCGTTTACAAGATATCCATCTTCATCAATAGGTTCATTTGCTTGTACGATGATATGAAGGTCTTCTTGGTCTGCTGTAAGTTTATGAATTTCATCAGTAACCCTACCGTTTACTACCTTTCTATATGGTGTTAATATAAATCCATACTCATTAAGGCTTGCATAGGTAGTCATTGAAGTTATAAGTCCAATGTTTGGACCTTCAGGAGTTTCAATCGGACAAATTCTACCGTAGTGAGAGTCGTGAACGTCCCTTACATCAGCCCCTGCTCTATCCCTTGAAAGACCACCAGGTCCAAGTGCGGACATTCTTCTCTTATGAGTAAGCTCTGCAAGTGGATTTGTTTGATCCATAAATTGAGAAAGCTGTGAAGAGCCAAAGAACTCCTTAATAGAAGCTACAACTGGTCTAATGTTTATAAGAGCTTGAGGAGTTGCAAGGTCTGGGTCCTGGGTAGACATTCTCTCCTTAACCACTCTTTCCATTCTGGAAAGACCAATTCTAAATTGATTTTGTAATAGTTCTCCAACTGCTCTAACTCTTCTATTTCCCAAGTGGTCAATGTCATCTACGCTTCCCACACCTTGGAACAGATTAAATTCATATGATATACTTGCAAGAATATCATTTAAAGTTATATGAAGTGGAGACAGTTCTTTTACAGACTCTTTTATCGCATTATATATATCTTCATCAGTTTCATTTTCTTCCAAGATTTGCTTCATCTTAGGATAATAAACTTTTTCAGAAAGCCTTAAATCTGAAACATCAACACTAAGATCGAAAGCTTCAAGACTAACAAATCTGTTACTGATAACTCTAACAGTTTCTTCTCCTACCTTTATGTCAAGGAAGTAAATGCCTGCATTTTCAATTTCTTCGGCAAGTTCTGCAGTTATAAAGTCCCCTTCAGATCCAAGAATTTCTCCTGTATCTTCGTTAACCACATCAGTAGCCAAATAGTGACCTGTAACCCTGTCAACCAATGAAAGCTTTTTATTGTATTTATATCTACCAACCTTTGCTAAGTCGTACCTTCTTGGATCAAAGAACATATTGTTGATTAAAGGTTCCGCAGATTCAAGAGACGCAGGGTCTCCTGGTTTAAGCTTTCTATAAATTTCAAGAATCGCTTCCTCTCTTGTCTTAGAAGCTTCTTTTTCTAAAGTTACATTAAGTTCCTTAGTATCACCTAAGGCTTCAATCATCTCTTCATCAGTAGGGTATATTAAAGCCCTTAATAAGGTAGTTACAGGAAGTTTTCTCGTCCTGTCTATTCTTACACTAATCACTCCGTTAGAATCAGTATCATATTCCAACCAAGCACCTCTGTTAGGTATTACAGTTGATGAAAATAGCTTATTACCTGACTTATCAATTTCTTGCGCAAAATAAACTCCTGGAGATCTTACAAGCTGGCTGACAATTACTCTTTCGGCACCATTTATAATAAAAGTACCGCTGTCTGTCATCTTAGGGAAATCTCCCATAAATACCTCTTGTTCCTTAACCTCTCCTGTGTCTTTGTTGATAAGCCTTACCTTCGCCTTCAAAGGACAAGAATAGTTTGCGTCCCTATCCTTAGCCTCTTGTTGGGAATACTTCGGAGTGTCTTCCAAATAATAATCAACAAATTCAAGTACAAGAGAACCTGCATAGTCAGAAATAGGACTTATATCATCGAAAACTTCCCTAAGCCCTTCTTCTAAAAACCAGTTATAACTATCCTTTTGTACCGCAATTAAATTTGGAAGATCTTGAACTTTTTGAATACGAGAGTACGTAACTCTTTCAGTAGTTCCATACTGTTCTTTGTGCATTAACGACCCACCTCTCTATGATTAAAAAGACCGATAAGTATGTTTAAAATAAAAATATAGCATACTTACCCATTTTCCAATATTACATTCTAATATTGTAACATATAGGTATATGAAAATCAACATTAATATTATTAAATTATTATATCACAATCAAGCCCCTTGTAGCGACAATTTTAAGCAATTAAATTTTTTCCCTACATTATTATAATAAAAGTTTTGAATGTGAGTAAAAAAATAAACACATGGACCATATAGTCAACGTGTTTTTATTTAGATCAAATCTACTTTGTTTTTATTCATCTCCAAGATAATTCTTGTTCTCATTTTTGAAAATCTCTTCAAGTTCTTTGATGTTTTCTATACTTTCAGCGTATTCTCTCGCATAAAGCCTTGCAGATGAGCGAGAGCTGCTATACCTATTCCTTTCTTTATTTTTTCTTTCCACTTTTAGCTTGCTTTTCTTTGATACTCTGGTATCTATAAATCTTTTTCTATAAAGTCATTCCTTTACTGTACTTTTTTTTTATTTTTTTGGTATACTTATATAGAGTAGTAAGGGGTAGGGCTTTATATAAGCCCCATTCCCCATAGAGTTAATAGAAGTGCCAATATTTGGGCTATTAAATTAATCATTGCAGTGATTAATTCAATGTATAAAGTCCATTTCTTGGGACTTCTTTTTTACCTTTTTTGCCTTTTTTATATTTTCTATATAATAGTGATAAGCGGTAGAATTCCCACCCCACGATTGTTTTCGGTAGAGTTTTACTCTCTTTTTTGCTTTACTTTTTTAATATTTTTTATTTCTTCATCTGTTAGTTCTTCTGCATTATCAATAAGACTTTCTAAGATTACTCCTCTTGTTATTAGCATATGAGTTTTTTCTTTTCTTCTTTTTCCTATGTTTTGTTTTAATATCTTTTGCTCTTGATTTTTTAGTTGCCTTAATCTTTCTTCATTGTCAATTTTATCTTTTATTTCTTTTGACTCTTGTCTTATTTGTTCTATTTTTTTCATACTAATCTCCTTTCTTGTAATATAAAAAGACGATTAGATTTTTTAATTTCTAATCGCCTTGTTACTAAAAAAATAAATCAATGTTTATTAATTCACTTAATCTATTTTCAATTTCTTTTTTTATCATATCTATTGATTTATATTTAGTTGCAATAATGCTTTGCTTTTCCGAAAATACCTCTCCATACACATCATATGGAATTGGTATCATCTCATCTTCTATCATACTTGGTGTAAGTTTTGTAAATTCATTTTTCCCTTTTAGACCCTTTCTTCCTTTGTTTTTGTTTCTAAGAATAGGCTCTATAATATTTTTTACATAATCAAGATTAATATTTTCTACTTTTGGAATAAATACAACTCGATCTGCATTTGTAGAAAATTTTCCCTCTAAAATCGTTAAAACTCCTGCAATACCGTTTATTGATGAGCTAAGATATTTACCATCATGATCATATTCATTTCTGTACCCCAAAGGATTATTATTATCTGCTGAATATACTGGATATTCTCCCTTATTATTTTTACAATAAGTTTTTGTATAAATTGACTTACCCCTTTGTATATCAAATAAGTCCCTAACCCTTATATATATATATATATATGGAGTTTCGCCATCGAACTGAACATTTGATAGCGTAAAAGGAAGACCCTTATCTAAGATAGATTTTTTCATTTCTTCAATAGCTTTATACTTTCTTACAATCTGATTTTGTTTTTCTAAATCGAATGTTCCATCTTCATTTATAGGAATGTTAATTTCTATATCTTTAATCATATTTTTATAAAGCTTAGTGTATTCATTCATCTCGCTTTCTCCAAGACGACCTTTTCTATTATTTCTGAATATCGGCTCTATAGCAAACTTCAAATACTCAGGAATTAAATAATTTTTGTATTCATCTTTTATTATTAAAGGACTCACTTTTTCACTTAAACTAAATTTCCCCTCTCTATAAAAAACATAACCAGCGAATCCATCAATATTGTAAGTCAAACAGTCATTAAAATACTTGACATTCGTTTCTTGAATTTTACCATTCTTTTTTTCTTTTATTACTGCATTATCTTCTACGTACCCATAAGATGGTATTTCATTATCTTTGCTTGCTCCATAAACTGGAATATCTCCACTATTATTTTTAATAAAAGTTTTTGTAAAATTTGATCCATTAGAACCTATTGATAAATCGAATATATCTTTTATTTTCATAGATTTGCTTTTTGATAATTCAGTAGCCATAAAATCAACTTGAACGTCTTTAAAATATTCTAATTTCTCTTTAAGTTCCTTTTTCTTTTCATCTACAATTTCATATTTTTTTACTATTTCTTTTTGTTTTTCTATATCATAATTACCATTCTCATCAACTGGAATTTCAAATTTAATGTTTTTTATCCTATATAATGATGCTTTCTTTGTCCAAGAAAAATCTTTAGAAGAAAATACCGACCTTAATTTTATTTCTATATATTTAAGCGATATGTTGCCAATATCTTCTTTACAATACCATATTCTTGAATCCGATCCTAAGGAAAATTTTGTCTTTTCCCTATAAATTATGGTTCCTGCATTTGCACCATTTGTAGTTATTTGCAAACATTCTATATCATAATCATAGGTATTTATATAACCTTTATTCATGTCACCAGTTGTTTTTGCGGAATAAACTGGATATTCTCCTGGATTAGTATTGATATATTTAAGTGAGTACTTTGAGCTTCCTCCCTGATTATCCATAATGTCATCTAATTTGACTTCTTTATACCTTACTTCAGCCATTCTAATTCCTCCTTGAATTCATTCATTAGAGAAATCATATCATCCAGCAACATTTGAAATTCATCAACAGTAACAACCTTTTTTGCCTTTTTAAGTCCCATCTCTATTTTTTCTTCTTCTGACCAAAAATTCTCTATTATCCAAGATTTATCTTTATCAAATTCTTTTATATCTATTAATTTCAACTTTGGATCTGATTCAATGTGATTTTTTATTAAATCTCTTAGGTTGTTTTTATCTTCTTTTCTATAGAAATTGTATTTGGCAACGGCTTCTTTTAAATCATTATCTTCTATGTCAAACCTATATACATCAAGACTTTCTCCTATACTCGTTGCAATATAAGTAAATACAGGATAATCTTGTTTTTTATTGTCTTCTTTTTCTCCTTCTGTTGCTTTTCTAACTGTCAATATATAAGTCTTTTTAGGTGTGTTAAAAAACGCTCCTACTGGTAGGGAAATTATTGCTTCTATAAAGAAATTGTTTAGCATATATTCTTTTAACTTAGAGTTAGCATAGTTAGAGAATATACCATCAGGCAATACAACATTTGCAGTTCCCCCTGGTTTAAGCGATTTTAATATCCATTCTAAAAACAAGCTTTCGACTCCAGCACCATTTAAATCGTAATATCCAGTAGCTTTTGCTTCTTCCATCATTACCTTGCTTTGATAATACGGAGGGTTCGCAAGTATTAAATCATATTTATTTTCTTCTAACTCTCCCAAGGTTCCAAGCATTGTTTGGTGAAGGTAATAAGAATCATTCAGTAGACTTTGAGATATGGTTTTAACATCTTGTAAAGAGTTATTTTTCTTAAAAAGTTCAGAAAAATAAATAAGCATATTAGCCTTAGCAAGTATTATTGTTAAGTCATCTCTTTCAGACATCATCTTATCGTAGCCAATTATTTCAATTCGTTTTTCTAATTTTTTCTTTTTATAGGTAAAGTATTCAGAAATTTTATCTTCTATTGATTCCAAGATAAATTTTCCAACCCCACATGCTGGATCACAAATTGACATCCCTTCATATATATCAACCATTTCAATCATCTCATTTACTATCTTTAATGGTGTGAAAAACTGTCCCATATTTGATTTTTCATCACTATGTTTCATAAATGTTTCAAATAGTTTCGACTTGAAATCTGTACTTATATGTATAAATTTTCCATTTTCTTTTTCATAGTTTTCAAATTCTAAGACAACTTCTTTAAATATTTTATCTGTATTATCAAGACTTACATATTGATTATATTCATCTTTTTTAACATGAAAAACTTGACCATTTATAATGCTTGTACCGTCTTCTCCCTCTGGAAATAGGGTTTTCATAGTTTCTCTTGGTCCATCTAAGTATTTACCTAATACTTTTGCGTCATTGATACTTGGATCTATTTTTTTATATTCTTCTTTGTACATATTTGCAATATAAGAAAATGAACTATCTCCACTTAATACCCCAATATCTGATAGATATTTGAATAAAAATAATTCAACAAAAGTATATAAAGACATTTTGGCTGAAGCAAAAGTCAAATTTACTAATTTTCTATTTATTTTTACCGCTAAATCTGTTGGATCTAAAAATTCTTTTTTTAGTATCTGATCAGACTCATCATTTATTGATATCAATATATCATTTATTAACTTAGCAACTTCTTTGCCATTTTCTTTTGGTTTGATTTCTAAATTAATTAAATTCTTGTTTTCATCAATAATTGGATTTCCAGTTTTAGGATTAATCCAAATATATGAACTTCCATCACTAACTACATATATTTTTGCATTTATTGCTTTTGCAACATAAAGTTCTTGATTTATAGCTTCCTTTATATCTTTTTCACTCTTTAACTTACTCGGTCTTTTTTGCTCGACATAGATAATTACATTTTTTTCACTATCAATTATTAATACATCAGGTTTTTTTGAGCCAATTTTATTATTTACTGAATATTCTTTAATGATTGATGATTTCATTAAATTATTAATTGTAGTTGCGCCTAAGCTTAAACACTCATATTTATCTAAAATAGTTGTATTATTGCTATATATTTCATTTTGTATCATCTGTTCAGATTTGCCCATTTTACTTATTCTCCTTAAAATTTAAGCATTTAATAATTTATTCCTTATCCTTAATTCCATATTAGCATAGACAAATTAAAAAAAGCAATTTATTCATAAAAAGAGTCCGATAATAATTCGAACTCTTCTCCCAAATTTTTTAAAATTATTTCCTATCTTCACCAAAAATATTTCCATTTTTCATATCGATAAATACAGCAACCATAATAGATATTAGTGCTCCCACAATAGCTCCAACTCCTGGTGTTAAAACAAACATACAAACTAAAGTTATTCCCAAGGTGTAAAGTGGTTTAAGTCCAATGCTCTTTCCAAGTATTAGTGGTTGAAGTATTTGTGTTAGTACAAATGTTATTAGATAAAGCACTATTAATGTCACTGCCAAATGTGTGTTGCCCTGTATTAAAACTATTATAGCCCATGGTATTAAAACAATTCCTGCTCCAAGTACCGGAAGTACATCTACCACAGCTATGGCAAATGCTATTAGTCCATAGTAGGACACATTTGCATATTTAAGTCCGAAAAGTAAAACTATAAAGTTTATTAATGACGCTATAACTATTGCCTTAATGTACTTTACAATCCCAACTCCTGTTCGTCCTATAAATTCTCTTAAAAAATTTCTATCCATATTTTCACTCTCCTTTGATATTTATACCCATTATGGGTCAAGAAAAAAACAGGCAACTTGCCTGCTCTTTACTTGTTTACAAAATCCAAAACATCTTTATAAACTTTTTTATTCTCTTTTTCATTTAATATTTCGTGTGCCATATCTTGATAAATTATTTTTTGAACTGATTTCCCATAGCTCTGATATTTATCTTCAACTTTTTTTATTCCCTTTGCAAAGTCTCCCACAGGGTCGCATGATCCTGCAATTAGTAGTATTTCCTTTGCAGTACAGTTTTTAAATGTATTTTCATCATTTAATCTTATTACTATATCTGCTAAAATTTCAAAACCTTCTCTTGTAAAGGGATTACCACAAAGTTCGTCTTCCAAATACGCTTTTCTATTCTCCTCGTTATTTGAAATCCATGTGTTAGGATCTTCAAAATTTTTTTCATAAGGTCCAATAACAAGCTTTTGAATATTTGGAAGTGGCGTTTTTTCTTTTTGAAATTTCAATAGAAATTTTAAAAAACCTGCCGCTATCTTACTTGGTTGACCTGTACCACATGCGACCAATTTATCAACTGGATATATAGAAGAGTATATTCTTGCAAGAAATGAACCCATGCTATGGCCAAAGCAAATATAATCTCCTTCAAAGTCTATGTGATTGCGAATTATATGAATATCTGAAATTAAATTTTCTATGGAAACCAAATCTCCAAGTGGATGTTCCTGGTTTATGCTTTTTCCATGACCAAGATGATCGTGGATCACAACATCATAGCCATTGGAACAAAGATAGTTTGCAAAGTCATCGTACCTTTCCTTGTGTTCCTGCATTCCATGGACAATTTGGATAAGCGCCTTTGATTCATCGCTTTTAAAAAAACTTACACCCAAATCTACTCCTGAGGAGCTTTCTATTTTAAAATTTTCTTTCATACTATCTCCTTTACGATGATATTAAAACTTCTTTTGAAACTCCATTTTCAACTATTATTATCAATCCAAGTCCAGAGTTCTCAACCTCTTTAAAATAACTTAAAAATCTTTCTAAACCCATGTCACTTGGTTCATTCATTCCACCAACAGCCATATATTTTGTAGACGCATCTATTTTAAAACTATACTCGTCATTTGAAAGTATTTTATCGTCAGATTCTGTCATCCCGTCATAATCTTCAGAGTAATTGAAAGAGCCTTTGACTATAATTACATCCTCATCAAACTGAACTTCATATACTGAAGCCATGTTGTATTCGTTAACCTCGCCCTTATCTGAAGCTATAATTGAAGCCATATATGCACCGTCTTCTTTCAATTAAATTTTTATAGTTTTTCTCTTTAGCAGTTTCAGTTTTGTTTGTAGTCCTTGGTTCTTTTGATTCTGTAGTCTCTGTATTACTACCTTTTAATATTTCGGTGCTTTTAGTTTCTTCAGTCGAAGTTCTTTCACCGCCTGCTCTTTGTTTATTTGATTTGCATGAAGTAAATAAACATAAACAAAGGATTCCAATTAATAGTTTTTTGTATATTTTTTTTCATAATATCTCTCCAGTTTATTTTTAAATCTCCTTTAGTTTCTTCTCAACTTCATCAAGCTCTTTGATAATCTCATCTTTATTTCTAATGCCAAGACTAAGCTCACTCAATAATGCAGTTTTTTTCATTTCAAGTAATAGCTTGTCCTCGTTGCCACCTGACTTAACTTTTTTTGATTGTTCATACTCAGTTAAATTTCCTTGGAAAGATTTTATTTTTTTATCTTCAATAATAAAAATTTCATCACTGAGGGAATCTATAAAATGCCTATCGTGGGACACAAATAGCATTGTGCCTTCAAAGTCTAAGAATAGATTTTCTATGGCCTTTATGGAGTCAATATCTAAAAAATTTGTAGGTTCGTCAAGTAATAGTACATTTACATCAGAAACAAATAGCATTGCAAATGTAAGTTTTATTTTTTCTCCACCGGACAAAACTGCAGCGCTCTTGTGAAAGTCTTGTCTTCTAAAACCCATTCTTATGAGTACATTTCTATTTACTTCCTCTTCTTGAATGGAAACTGAATTTATATTTTCCAGCAAATTTTTCCCTTCGTCAATTTGATCCAAAGACTGCCTATAGATTCCAAGCTTTGCTTTAGGAACAATCCTTATGCTCTCGCAACCTTCTTCAATAAGTTTAAGGAGTGTTGTCTTACCGCATCCATTTTCTCCAACCAGTGCAGTTCTCTTGTTTCTCTTTAATTTAAAGTTCGCATTTTTAAATATAACTCTATTCCCATAGGAAAAATTTATACTTTCTCCTTCAATAATAAATCTATTATTGGGAGGTTCTGTTAGATTAAAGTTTGGACGAATAACTGGATTCTTCAAAGGCTTCTCCTTTTTATCCAGCTGTTCAATCCTCTTTTCAGTATGCTTTGCAGCCCTTTGAAAACTCTTTTCCTTTCCACCAAAGGATTTGCCCACAGCACCAAATGCCCTCTGTTTTATTTCACTGTTAGAAAGATTTTTTGGCTTTGCACGCATTTTAGTTGCCTTTTGCTTTTGATTTTCAGAAATTTGTAGAAGTCTTTTTTTCTCGTCAACATAGTTTTCATATTCTCTCTGTCTTCTTAAAAAATCTTCCTCTTTCCACTGCATATATTGTGAGTAATTACCATTAAAGTCATAAATCTTCCCATAACTAATCTCTATGGTCCGATTGGTCAACTTGTCTAATAGGTTTCTGTCGTGGGAAATTAGCACAAAGGAGTCTATTTTCTCTAAAGCACTTTTTAGTTTTTCAATGCCTTTAATATCGAGGTTTGCAGTTGGTTCGTCAAGCAAAATTAAGTCCGACCTTTCACTAAAGGTGTCTGCAAGTCTTATTCTCGTCTCTTCGCCACCGGAAAACTTTTTACTGTCTCTTTTTATAATCTCATTTACATTCCATCTTCCGCTATGCTCTCCATCAATCTCACTAAACTTCTCAATGGATTCAAATTGCTTAAACACCTTCCAATTTCCGTTTCGCTTGACAAGTCCATCTTGAGGCTTTAACTCTCCAAGCATTATTTTAAAAAGAGTTGTCTTACCACATCCATTTACACCAACTAGTCCAACTTTGTCTCCTGACCATATTTCCAAACTGTCAAAAGAAAAAAGTTTCCTATCTCCAAATGCCATGGAGATGTTTTTCATGTCTAAAAGTTTCATATAACCTCCTAACAATTTCGCTATTCAATTTTTATTTTGCATTTTATTTTTGTTAGAAAGTTACTGCCATCATGATCCCTCTTTTCTTTCCTTTTCTATATCTTATCATGAAGAATCCTTTTAGTGGTATAAAAAAAGAGAATCCTTTCGAATTCCCTTTAATAATTTTTTTAATAATCCTTGAAAATATCGTCCAGTGCATCTTGAAGATCTTCTTTATCAAATATCTTTAATATAGGCTCTTCTTCAAAAGCTTCTTCCAGGCCCCATGTACCTCCAATATCTTCAATTATTCCAAAGCCCTTGCCCCTAAGGATCTTTGGAACTGGACCAAAATCTTTCTCAACTTCTTCAATTTTTTCCACATCAAATCTAATATGCCAATCGTCACCATAGTCGTAATAGAAGTCAAGTCTATCTCTAACCCTTAGATTTAACTCTTCTAACTTTTTAAGTGGATTATTTTTCTTTCTGGCTCTTCTTGTAATTCTTGGATGCATATATAATATATTATCGTCTTGTTTTTTCATGTAATTTAAAAAGTTGGGATCTGGACCTTTATCTAAATCAAAATTTCTAATATAATATCCATCATCAAAGTCATCATCAAACATTTCCGATATCTCATCCAAATCGTACTCTTCGTCATAAATATTGAACTTGGACACATTTGGATTTGGTCTATAATTTTGTTCAAAATCATAAAGTTTTTTGGGAATTGGTTTTTTTAGTTTTCCATTCTCATCTAAGTTTTCCTGCACAAAGTCACTTACCTTTACAGGAATTGATAGATGATGAAGATGTGAATTTGTCATTGCATACATAATCATTGTTAAGTCAATAAAATCTTGTATGGTGTTTTGGTCAGAAATTTCAAACCTTCTCCATATCCTTGGTTTAAAATCTGCAAGTTCTGAAACTAAAGTTATTTTTTTCATATCTATCTCCTAATGTGTTAACTAGTCAAGCTGTCTGTAAGCTCTCTTGTAGTAGAAAGGTATTTCGCCTTTTCCCATCTCTTCAACAAAATCTATATATAGGTTTGGATTTTTAAGAAGCTCTCTACCTATGGCGACTAAATCGCAAGCTCCTTCTTCTAATGCGTAACTTGAAAACTCCAATGTCTTTATCTTTCCAACGCCAATTGTCTTATAACCAGTTTCTTCCTTTATCCTCTTTGCAAATTGGAGCATATATCCTGGATAAACTTTTATTGGCACATTTACAACTGCTCCTGCTGACACATGTACAAAGTCAACTATGTCCTTATTTTCATTTAAAAAATCAATCCAGTCTTCTACCTTTATTCCATCTTCATGATAGTCTGTAGCTGATATTCTCATCCAAAGTGCCTTTTTCCTTGGCCATACCTCTTTAATTGCAGAAACAATTTCTTTTAGTAATAAAAATCTATCTTCGCCATATTTATCTTTTCTCTTGTTTGCAAGAGGACTTATAAATTGGTGTATTAGGTATCCATGGGCAGCGTGAATTTCTATGCCATCATAGCCTGCAAGGTCCGCTCTTTTCGCTCCGTCTTTAAAAGCTAAAACTACTTCATTAATATCTTCTAAAGTCATTTCTTCATAATCTATCTCTTTGTCATTATATTCTATTTCACTTGGTCCAATATGTCTTAGTCCACTGGTTTCAGATTTTCTTCCAGCATGGTTAAGTTGTATTGCAGCATAACTTCCATTGTTCTTTATGGATGAAACTATTCTCTTATGCCCTTCAAGCTGTTCGTCATTCCAAAGTCCAAGACAATTATCGGTGATTCGTCCGTTTTCCATAACCCCAGTTGCTTCAACAATTATCATTCCCACCTGTCCTATAGCCCTTGCTCCGTAGTGGGCAACATGAAAGTCAGTTGGAACTCCGTCCTCTTTCTTACATTGATACATGCACATTGGTGGCATAACCAAATGGTTTTTTAATTTTATTTTGCCATCAGTATATTCTTCAAATAATTTCATAACTACCTCCCTATATACTTCAGTATCTCACTCCACTCTTCTAACAAATCATCAAGTCTATACCTTGCATTGGCAGGGCTTGTGGAAGGAAGCTTTACTCCCTTTAGTCCAAGCTTCTTTGCGTGGTACTTCTTATAGTATTTATAGGAAGTTCCTCCATTACAAAACACTTGTTTTATATCTGCTTTTTTAACTATGTCCACCAAGTTAGATGGCTTTACATTTTTAATACTTGCATCACTTGACCCGATTATGTCACATTCATATATGGAATCAAAAACTGCAATGTCATGACTTAATAAAAAATCTCTTCTCTCATCAATGTCTCTACTGAGTTCTACATTGAATAGTTTTTCCATAACAGGCCAAAATCTATTTTGTGGATGGCCATAGAAAAATCCATATTCCCTAGTCTTTACCGAAGGAAAGGAACCTAATATTAATATTTTTGACTCACTATTATAAAGTGGCTTTAGAGTGTGGGTTATGGTTTCATATCTACTTTCTTTTTCAGTCATAATCTCCTACTTTTCATTATTAAATCTGATTACTTGATTATCAAAGTCCACTTCACATGGCACGCCAAATGGAACTATACATCTTGGTAGAGCGTGACCAACGTTGAAGTTATATAAAATACTTAAGTTACTATCTATCTCTTCAACTAAAATTTGTTTATACTCTTCATAATATTTTTCGTCTTGTGGCTTACCAATAATAACGCCATTAACTTCATCAAAAATTCCCGTAGATTTTAATGTCTTTATCATCTTCCTATAAAGTTTTGGATCTGGTTTGTTTTCACTTGTCTCTAAAAGTAAAATCTTATTCTTCCAATCTTTGGCACTTGGAAATAAATTATATTTATTTGCCAAGTCAAAGGCCTCCTTAAAGTCCTCACTAATTATTTGATATATTGTGTCGATACATCCACCAAGAATCTCTCCAGAAAATTTTCCACTTCCCTGTAATAATTCATACCCATTATTTTTATGCGATGGTCTTTTAGTCCCCACTGCCATCTTAGAAAAGTCTGTTCTTTCGTCATACCAAATATCACTTGGCCTAATTTCACTAATAGTCCCGGTCTTCACAAGCTCTTTGAAATAGCTTTTTGAATATGGTAGCATTTCATTATCTATCTCAGCCACTTCTGTTAGGAAGGCCTGTCCATAAAAAGTTTTTATACCAAGTTTATGAAGCATAAGATGATTTACTGTGGTGTCGGAAAAACCTAAAAATATCTTTTGACTTACAACATTTTTCAATTCATCATTTTTAAATAGATATGGTAGTAGTCTATAGGTATCTTCTCCACCAATAGCACAAAGAATCATATCAATGGAGTCGTCTTTAAATGCGTTCAATAAATCCTCCGCCCTCTTTGAAGGATTTTTATCAAGATAGTCTAAACCCTTTAAAGAGTTTTCCATAAACTTAACTTCAATACCCATATCATTTAATCTCTTTTTTCCAATTTCAACTTGGTGTGCTGCTAAGTCCTCTCCAAGAATTCCTGAAGATAGACTTACAACTCCTATTTTTTTAACTTTCATATTGCCTTCCTTATATAATGTATTTAGGTTGTTAAAGGTAACCTATAACCCTTTTTCGACTAAGTATTATTCAGTTTTACTGTATAATATTGTTATTAGATAGAGTGTACTCGTCACTTCCTTGAGATTTAATCTCGTACTTGAAAGAGTGAGTCCTCTAATCTTTTAACTGTTTACGTATAAGTTAGATGTTGACTGATTCTCAGTACTTTGTATCTCCTATAAGTTTGAATACTTTTCTTGAATCTGTTTATAGGAAAAACTATGCTTCTAAGAAGATTAATGAGCTTTTTAAAAAGGCTTCTTCTTTTGGTATTAATTTCTGCCTGGACTCATTTAGTCTTCAAATCAAAATGCTTATAGAGCAAATTTCTTTTATTCAAAATCAGGTTTCTGATGTTGAGAATGAAATTGAGGTTTTACTTGAAAAACTTATTTCTCCAATTACTACTATTCCAGGTATCGGTTCTGTTAATGCAGCTATTATATTAGGTGAAATTGGTGATATTAAAAGATTTTCTAATCCTTCAAAACTTGTTGCTTACGCAGGTATTGATTCAAGTATATCACAATCAGGTGAGTACGAATCTACTTATAATCATATAACTAAAAGAGGATCTCCATACCTTAGACGTGGTTTGTTTCAATCTGCTCTTTGAAAGGAAAACATCATCTAGTTGCTACTAATGCTATTGATAGAAAGCTTATTCATACTATTTTTGCTGTTCTTACTAAGAATGAACCTTATCAAGTGCAGAGTTAGTTTTTGCTTAACTGCTTACTAAATTTTGAGAAAGCTTCTGTAAATGGCAAGCAATGCTCGGGTGTAGCCTTTACCATTTACAGATTCTTTTGAAAAAAATTACAATTTCATGAGCAAAAAAACTTATGAACACAATATTTAAAATTTATTAAATATTAGGTCTTTCTGTTGTGCCTATTTTTATTCATTTTTCATCTATATCAATTCCTATATTTTTTTATTTCACCTCTTGACTTTTAATAGTTAGTCTTTCTTGTTGTTTTAGGTGGATGCCGCTCATTCTTTTGTAAGTGTGGACAAAATGCTTGCCATCGTAACCATGGATATGGGTACCAACAAGACCATTAGCAACAATCTTCCCTGAATATTAATTAACTACAGGTTCATTTTTGGAAAATCCAACAATAATACTGTCTTACACCTCATAAAATAATCTTCAAGCACGATATCTTTCTAAAATAAGATAATTAGCCTTATAAAACATAAAACCTCTGTAATTTCAATAAGACTAAGTCTTTTTCATATATGATGCCCCAAATTTGTGCTTAAATATATAGAAATTAAAGGCAGGTTGATAAAATAACCACCTGCCTATCTTAGATAAATATATTCTTAAATTCTTACTTTTATAACCATCAAATCGCTATCCTCAAGAGCCTTAAGAGCATGGATTTCATTAGGATCCATTGTGATTATATCACCTGGGATTATTATCTGGTTTCCGTTCTCTCCCTTAAAATCTACCTTGCCCTTATAAATTACAACTACTACACTTTTATCTGACTTGTGACTTGGTATTTCTTCGCCCTTTTTGATTTGTAGGTGGGTTATTTGTAAATTATCCTCATCCACCAAATGCTCAAATTTGCCGTCTAAAATATTCGCACTTATTTTTTTCATATTTTCTCTCCTTGTTGATGACCATTACCATAAAAAAATGGTATACAATAAATTTTTACAAACACAATTTATCTCAGCTTTTTTACAATTTTCTTTAACTCAGGCAAGACCTCCTCTCTAAAAAAAGGATTTTTTGCTATCCACCTGTTGTTTAGAGGACTTGGGTGGGCTATTGGGAAATATTCTGGCAAAAATTCTTTGTAAGATTTTACTGTTTCAGTTAAATTTTTCTTAAATTTATCCTTTAAATAAAACTTTTGAGCATAGGCTCCTATCAAAATGGTTAACTTTATATCCTTCAATTCATTTAATAATAGTGGATGGTATTCTTTTGCAATAAAAGATCTAGGACCCTTGTCGCCCGATTTTCCCTTTCCAGGATAATAAAAATCCATTGGAATTATAGAAAAATCTTCACTATGGAGGACGTCTTCCGATATACCCAACCATTTGACAAGATTTTCCCCACTCTTATCATTAAATAAAATACCAGTTTCTTCAACCTTTTCCCCAGGAGCTTGCCCAATTATCAAAATTTTTGATTTTGGATTTAGCTGGAATATTGGGTTAATTCCTCTATTTGTGTAGATTTCATTTCTGCGATCTTCTCTTAATTTTTTAATAATGAGTTTTTCTTTCATAATTTTGCCATCACTTTCATTAGAATTAGAACCTAACCAAGCTTTAAGACAAGTAACAATTTTCGTAAAAAATCTATTCTTAATCTAGTAAAACTTTCAACCTACATAATATTATTACCCATTTTTGTCTTGACTCTCATCATGAATTGCATAATCTACTATCATTCCTTGTGATGTTAGATTTTCTTTTATAAATCTTTCAATTAGGTTTTTATTTTCACTTAAAGATAATTTTTTTGCTAGTCCTATTATGAATTGTCTTGATAGTTTTGCATTAGAATTTTTTCTACCATTTCTACTTTATTCCATAAGGTCGACCTATCATTAAATTCTTTTGGTATATGATCAGGCAATATTATATTTTTTACTAATACTTTTTCTTTTCTTGTATAGTCGTAGGTTACTCCGTCCTATTCATATTTTATTTTTTCTCCATTTATATATGCTGCATTTTTTCCTTTTCCTCTTGATATTATGTTTACTGAAAAATGAAAACTGTCTACTATTTTTATCACTTTCTTTCTATTTAATATTCTTCCAATACTTTTTTACAGTTTTATATAAAAACCATGCAAGCACTATGGTAATCAGTCCTGTCATAACTCTTTGCCAAACTGGTTCTCCAGTTCCAAAAATAGTATATACTCCAGTTGTAGCTATTGAAACAACGTATAGCAATCCTAAGAATGTCATAATTAAAGTTCTTAAAACCTTTGGAACCTTTTTGCTTGAACTAAGTTCTACGACAAATAGCACTCCATAAAGTATTGCAAATTGAATAGCATATTTTAAAAACTTACTTAACATTATCTTATCTGCCATATCTCCTCCTTAGTTGATTTTATTTTTTCAATCTAAACACATATAGTTCATTATCTTCTTTTTTAAATCCTATCTTCTTAAACATCTTCTGGCTTTGGGCATTAAATGAATATATTTTTGCATATACTCTGTTAAATCCTTTTTCTTTTGCAAGTTCAATCATATCAAAAACACATTTTCTACCAATATGTTTGTTTTGATAGTCCCTGCATATGACAATAGATATCTCTCCATCATCACAAAGTGTAATATCTCCCACAAGTATCTTTTCAAATTCAATATAAAAACAATCTCCGTGAGTATCTAAGTAACTATACATTCTATTTAGTTTTTCAATTGTATAGGGCTCCTCAACATTATAAACCTGTTTTACCAAATCTTTATCTTGATACCAATCTATTGCAACCATTTCATTTTTATAAAATGGAATTAATTTTATTTTTTCATCGACTATTCGAACTTTCATAAACACCTCTTTATTACACTAAATTTTACTATTAATATACTTACATTTCAAATTCATTTTAACTTTCTTTTGTATATAGAGATATAATTGATATAATGATATTAGTTTAATGAAAGAGATGAGAGAGTTGATAGAAAAAATAAAAAAAATTTCACCAGCAATGGTGTTTATAATTTTATTTGGAATAGTTTCACTATTTTCAGATATGACCCACGAAGGGGCTTCCAGTATTAGAGGTGCATACTTGTCCTTACTTGGTGCCTCCCCAGGTACCATCGGTTTTATTTCGGGACTTGGCGAGCTTATTGGATACTCAATGAGATATGTCTTTGGAAGAATTACCGACAGAACTCACAAGTACTGGACAATGACAATTTTCGGTTATATTTTAGATATCTTGGCTGTTCCTGCCCTGGCCCTTGTGGGAGAACACGGTTGGATTGCAGCGTCAATTCTACTTGTGATTCAAAGGATGGGTAAGGCAATAAAAAAACCTGCCAAGGATACAATTATGTCCTTTGCCGCTTCGGGAGAGGGAGTTGGAAAGAGCTTTGGAATACAAGAATTGCTTGATCAAATCGGTGCCTTTCTCGGCCCAGTGCTTCTCTATGTTGTAATGCTTTTTAAAACTGACGGCAGCACCTTTGAAATTTATAAAACCTGTTTTGCCTTTCTTTTAATCCCTGGACTAATTACAATTATTATGCTCTTTATAACTAAATATAAATTTCCTAACCCTGAACACTTTGAACCTGAGCCTAAGGAGTACATTCCATTTAAATTAAAGGACAAGTTCATTTACTACATCATAGGTATAAGTTTATTTGCCTTCGGATTTATAGATTATGCTCTAATTGTAATGCATATTTCAAAGACCTTTGGCGCCCTTGGACAAGGAGTTGTAACTTCGTCTTTAATAAACAGCGAAACAATTCCCCTTTTATATGCGGGAGCAATGTTTGTTGACGCAGTTGCTGCAATGGTGTTTGGATACATGTACGACAAAAATGGTATAAAGGCATTGGTGTTATCCACAATTATTTCCGCTCCTTTTGGGGTTTTCATTTTTACAAAGACCACCACAGCTTCCATTTTTATAGGCCTTGCCCTTTGGGGTGTTGGCATGGGCGCTCAGGAGTCCATATTAAAGGCGGCGGTAACTTCCATCGTTCCAAAGCAAAGTCGCGCCACCGGTTATGGAATATTTGAATGTTCCTTTGGTATGTTTTGGTTTTTAGGAAGCTTTCTTATGGGCGTGCTATATGAAGTAAATATTCCATTGATGGTTTTTGTTTCAATTATTGCACAGCTTCTTGCAATCCCATTTTATTTAAAATCTTCTAAGAAATAGCAAGAAAAAGACAGGCATTATACCTGTCTTTTAAATTTATTTTATCTTTTCAATAACTCTATACTTACTTTCAAATCCTTCTGATGTTCCTGTGAATGAAGAATCTTCTTTTGCCATTTCTGACATTTTGTCCAACACTTCTTTGAACTGTGGTAACTTGTCAGTCTTTCTATCTATTTCATCAATTCCCTTGTCTTTGAATTCCATAAGCTTTTCACTAAACAAATTCATGTTGGTGTTTAATAACTTACTTCCATCTTCAAGTTTAGTTGCTCCTGTTGATAGAGCGCCTATTCCATCATCAAGTTGCTTTATACCATTTCTTAAAGGTGTTAGACCTTGGGAATTAACTTTTGTCAAATCTCCAAGCATTTGAGATTTCTCTTTGAATTGGTTTAGTCCTCCTGAAAGTTCCCCTGCACCTTTGTTTAATACTTCAGAGTTTTTATCTAATTCTTTTATTGCATCTGCAAAAGCTTCTACGCCCTTAACATTTTCTACTGTTCCTGCTGCAAGTTTAGTTGAACCCTCTTTTAAACTTCCTGTAGCTTCATCAAGCTTTGTAAGTGAGTCTGATAAATTTAATAATTTTGCTGGATCAACTTCTCCTTCAATCTTTTTAATTCCTTGGTTTATTGAAAGATTTAATTCATCAGCGCCACTACTTAACCTTGCTGAGCCTTCTTCAAGTTTATGAAGACCCTCTGGTAGCTGTGACAATCCATTATTTAAATTTGCTGAACCTTCTGCAAGTTTTGTAGTTGCTTCTTTTAACTCACCAAGACCTGCAAGAGCTCCTATATTTTCTTCCATGCCTTTTAGTACTGAAAGTTGATTTCCTACATTTTGAGTTGATGTACCAATATTTTGTGCATTTGCTCCAATGTTTTGGGTAGTTTCGCTTAAATTATTTATTACAGCATAAATTTGTGCAGCTTGTTCACTTTCGCCATTTGCTTCCAAGGTAGCCGCAACTTGTGAAAGTGCTCCAATGGAGTTTTTAATTCCTTGAATATTTCCTCCAATTGCACTTGCATTTGAAGCAATGTTTCCCAAGTCATCTGACACATTTATATTTTTAAGTCCTGACATATCTGGAATGGATAAGTTTGAGACCTTACTATTTAACTCTTGAATTCCATTATTTAATTCTGTGCTTCCTGCATAAAGTTTTTCAGAGCTATTTACAGCTTCATTTAGTCCACCGTTTAGACTCTTTGCTCCATTAGAAATACTTGAAATTCCATTTTGAAGTTCACTAACCTTTGCTACAACAGAATCTTTTTCCCCTTCTAAATTTCCAAGTTTTTCTGATCCTTCTCTTAGTTGACCTGTGGCAGTTTTTAATTTTCCAAGTCCTTCATCAAGTTTTTCTGATCCTTCTTTAAGTTGTGTTGCACCACCAACTAACTTTGGAGTGTTTTCATTTAATTTTGAAACACCTTCAGTGTATTTATTTATTCCAGAAGCTAAGGAATTAGAGCCATCTGCCATTTGATTTATAACTCCTGGCAAATACTTAACTTGATTTAACGCATCGCCAAGTTTGTTTTCCAAAACCCCAGTCTTGTCATAAAGTTCCTTTGAACCACTTTTAAGTTTTGTTGCACCACTGGATAATTCATTAATTCCTCCACTTAACTTGTCTGTTGCGTCGGTAAGTTTTTTTGATGCATCTACAAGCTTTGCAGAGTTATCTTCAAGCTGTTGAAGTCCATCCCTAAGTTTTCCAATTGAGTCCATTTTAACATCTTCTTGGAATAGCTCGTTGGAAATTACAACATATGATTCAATAGGCACATAGTCCTTAATATCCATTTCCATTTCAGCACTGTCTTTGAACTCTTCCATTTGCTTTTCTTCTAAAATATCTTTAAAATTATCTTTAAGTCCTGGTGTAAGAATTGTTGTTACAATTTGATTTTTTCCATCTTTTATAACCTTAGAGTTCTTTGCTACTATATTTGTAGCATTTTCTTCACCAAATGTCATTGCACTCATAACAACATATGGTGCATATATCTTTTTATTTTGTCCCTCTATCTTTTCATTCTTGAAATTGTTGTTCTTTGCAGTAACCACTATTTTTAGTCTTCCAGACTTACCTTCAAGGTCTTTGTTACTTATTTTCTTTCCGTCAAGATAGTATTCAATTTCAACATCAACTGGAGCATCTTTATCTGTCACTCCTTGATAATAAACATCTTTTTTATCCTTATTCCAGTTTATATATCCATTTTTATCTTCTATCTTTTCATCAGTTTTTAAATCCTTTATATCTTTTAAATCGGTCTTGTCCTTACCATTAATATTTTCATCGGAATTTAACCAAACTGATACCAATTTTTCCTTAACTTTATTGTCTTCTTTTATTACATAAACTGTTTCACTTTTATTTATAGTGCTTTGGGCAGCAAAGCTTGTGTTTGCAATTGCAAGTGAGGATGCAAGAGCAATAGCTATAGCCCTTTGTAAATTCTTATTCATTTTTTCCTCCTCTTAAACCTTTTGTCGTATTTTTAATAAATGGAAATACTACTGAAAGCACAGCGGGCAATAGAAAAATAATTACTGCCATACTTATGATTGCACCTCTTGCAAGGAAGGTACAAATTGTTGATACTATTTCCATCTTTGAATATAGTCCTACACCTATTGTGGCTGCCATAAAGGACAACGCCGATGTAACTATGGACTTTGAAGTTTCCTTTGTTGCAAGTTTTAATGATCCATCAACGTCATTTGACTTTTTATATTCATGCACAAATCTGTCTGTTAACAAAATTGAATAGTCTATTGTCGAACCAAGTTGTATAACCCCTATAATTATGGAAGTTATAAATGGTATTGTCTGTCCCAAATAGAATGGAATTCCCATATTGATTTGAATTGCCAGTTCTATTGCAGCAATTAATATTATTGGAAGTGCTAATGACTTAAACACAAATACCAGGATTAGAAAAACCACAGCTATTGATACGATATTTACTCTCTTGAAGTCGGAGTTTGAAATAACTGTAAGGTCATCTGTTAAAACTGCTTCTCCTGTTAAGTATCCTTCGTCATCATATTTATTTATAATCTCTCTCATCTCTTTTATCTGACTTCTAACTTCCTCTGAAGCTGTTTGGTATTTGGAATTTACCATTAGCATTTTATAGCCATCTTTTGCAAAGTTTTCTTGTAACTTTTTAGGCAATAGCTCATCAGGAAGCGCCGCTCCTGTCATTGTATTTGTACTTATAACGGAATTTATTCCCTTAACTTCTTCAAGTTCATCTATCATCTTGTTAATAGAAGTATTTGAAACTTCGTCTTTAACTATGATGAAGTGAGTTGTTGCCATATCATAATCCTTTTTCATTTTTTTAAGTGCAACTATAGAATCCAAGTTTTGAGGCAAAGACCTATCTAAGTTGTAATACACTTTTGTATTTATGGATCCATATATGGCAGGAATAAATAAAATTAAAAACACAAGTGAAATGACTCTTTTATGTCTAATATTAAATTCTGAAAGCTTGTCAAAGGACGGTAATAGAACTCTGTGGTTATATTTACTTACAGCTTTGTCAGTAAGTAAAAGCATTGGTGGAAGTACTGTTACAGTTGAAATAAGTCCAATTAATACTCCCTTACTCATTACAAGACCAATGTCTTTACCAAGGCCAAGTTCCATCAAAATCAATACAATAAACCCTGCAAATGTTGTTAAGGAAGAAGCGAACAGGGATGAAATAGTATTTTGAATTGCCCTTTCCATTGCTTCAGTAATAGTTTCCCTTTTCTTTTTTTCTTCAACAAACCTGTGATATAAAAATATGGAATAGTCCATTGTCACTGCAAGTTGAAGTGTTGCCGCAATTGCCTTGGTTATATAGGAAATATTTCCAAGAAATATATTGGTACCAAAGTTATAAACTACTGCATATCCTATTGTGAGCACAAACAGAAATGGTATAACTGTAGATTCGTTTGTAAGTGATAACACAATAAGAGCAAGTACTACTGCAAGCGCCACATATATAGGTGTCTCTTTATCAATTACATCCTTCGTATCCTTTACTAAAGATGAAATACCACTTAGATACATTGGACTTGAATCAAGTTCTCTTATCTTTTCAATTGCAGACATTGTTACAAAAGATGATGCAGAATTTTTAAACTTTACCAACATCAAGGTGCTATCCTCAGAATAAAATACATCTTTAATTTCTTTTGGTAAAAAATCTTTTGGTAAACTTTCTCCTACAATAGAAGATTTTGAAATTACATCATCAACGCCGTCTATCTTTAAAATCTCTTCTCTTAACTTTTCTGCATCCTGGTCCGAACCCTCTAAAATCAGCATCCCAGTTGCAGCATTATTAAAGTTCTCATCAAGTATCTTTTGACCTTCTGTAGATTTTAAATCTGAAGGCAAATAAGTTAGAATGTCATAATTAACTTCAGTATTCTTATAACCTATAAAAGAAGGTATAAGAAGCAAAGTCATTATAAATAAAACTAACTTTGGGTGATGAGAAACAAATCTTGAAAATTTCTTCATATTCTCACCTTATCTAAAAATTTTCTCTACTATTCTAAATAGTACAGATTTCATTTCGTCTACATTAAGCAGCGAACCTTCCATCATGGAGGACTTGCATGTTGAAATAACTATGTGCATAGTTAGAGATAAAATATATAACTGCTCCGCTTCAGTATGCTTTTCAGAAAAAAGCTCTTGATACTTACTCAATATAAATTTAAGAGCAGTGTCAGCATCTTTAAATCTTTCATCATTTTCAACCTTGGAATATAAAACCCAGTTTAAATTTTTTGAAATAAGTTCAAGTTCCATTGGGTTTTTTGACATGTAATCTATGATGTAGCCAATAAATGAGTTATATCTTTCAGTAGCGCTACTTCCTTTGCAAGATCTCTCTGCATCATATAGCACATCAACCATTACATCTGTGACAATCTTTTCTTCAAGGTCCTTCTTGTCTTTAAAATAAAGATAAAAAGTTCCAAGACCAAGCTTTGTGCTTCGCATAATATCCCTAATGGAAGTCTTTTCAATTCCCTTTTCTTCAAATAATTTTATTGTTTCTTCCATTATTCTCTTTTCTTTTTCTTTTTTATTTTTATTTGTCTTTAGCATAATCCTCCACCTAATTGAACACTGTTCATTTTCGACAAGAATAATAATAACACTAAAATGAACATTGTTCAATACCTTTTATAAAATTTTATCATTTATTTTTTTATATGTAATTTCCTATTATGTTCAGAGATTGAAATCTCAACAATATTTTTGAAATATTTTCACAAAAAAATAAGGGGTATCCCCCTTATTCATAATCTATAAAGCCATTTTATAAATTTCCAATACATCCTTTTCTTCTAAACGAACAAATCCAGCTATCTCTGGCTTTTCTCTATTTGCCATACAGTTCTTCGCCATTACTTTAACATCTTCTTCATTAAATCCTTCTTCACTTAGGCTTTTTGGAATACCAATTGATATGAAGAAGTTTCTTAATTCTTCAATTGCACTCTTTGCATCTTCTTTGAAAGAATTTCCTTTTTTTAAATCAAAAACATTGTATCCAAACTCTGCAATCTTTTCTTCCGTTTCGTCATTTAAGCAATACTCCAACCAATATGGTGTAAGTATGGCAAGTCCCACACCATGGGTAATGTCTTTAAGTGCAGATAGCTCGTGTTCCATAGGATGAACTGACCATGCGGTAGACTTTCCTGAGTCAAGTAGTCCATTTATTGCCCAGCTTCCTGCCCACATTAAGTTTGCTCTTGCTTCATAATTTTCCGGATCTTTAATTGCAATTGGTCCATATTTTATACAGGTTTTTAAAACCCCTTCTGCAAATCTATCTTGTAAGTAAGCTCCGTCCTTTAATGAAAAATAATTCTCCATTGTGTGACTCATAATATCCGCTGTACCTGCTGCTGTGTGATGCTTGTCAACGGAGAAAGTTACTTCAGGATTCATAACTGCAAACTTAGGTAATACATATTCACTTCCCCAGCCAAGCTTTTGTCCAGTCTCTTCATTAGTTATAACTGAAGCCACGTCCATTTCTGAGCCAGTTGCAGAAAGAGTTAGAACTGATCCAAGGGGCACTGCGTCAATGGGGTCGTGTTTTCCAATAACTATATCCCATGGATCACAGTCTGCTTTTGCTCCTGCTGCCACAAGTTTTGCTGTGTCAATTGTAGAGCCACCACCTACTGCAAGGATAAAGTCAATATTATTTTTCTTTGCCAAATCCACACCTTCACGACATTTGTCAATTCTTGGATTTGGAACTATACCTGAAAGTTCATAATATGAAATGTTTGCATCTTCTAAAATTTTTACAATCTTATCATATAGGCCAATCTTCTTTATACTTCCCTTTCCATAAACAAGTAACACCTTGTTGCCATATTTCTTAATCTCTTCAGGAAGCTCTCCAAGCTTGTCCTTACCAAATAAAATTTTTGTAGCAATATTAAAATTAAAATCTTTCATTTTATCTCCCCCTATCCTAAATTAATATACCCAGTTTGATTTACTTGATACTATCTTTCTACTTTTTATAAAATTTATCAAAATCCTTAACCATCATCATAATTCTATTTCTATCCTCTTCAAGAAGTTTTCTTCCCTCGTCGGTTATGGTGTAAAACTTACCACTCCCCTCCGCATTTGCCCTCTCAATAATATCTTCTTGTAAAAACTGTGCCAACAGTGCATAGAGAGTTCCCGGGGCAAGGTTTATTCTTCCATTTGTAATTTCACTAACCCACGAAGTTATTTCAGAACCATTTCTCCTTTCACAAAGGGCAAGTAAAGTATAGTACATGGGCTCTGTTAGAGTTTGAAACTTATTCCTTGCCATTTACATCACCTAAAAATTTATAAATCTCTTCTTCAATTTCAGGATTATTAAGCTCACCCTCTACAACTAATATGACTCTGTCCTTTAAAATGGCGTATCTATTTCCTTCAGAAAGTTTGTAAGTTTTGCCATAATCATACTCTTTTGAAATATCTTTTACATATTCCCCGAAGTATGGATGGTTTTTAGCATTTTTTATAATCCTCTTGTAAAGATTATTTGAAGTGGTTTCGTCTTTTGAAATAGTTCTTTCAACACTTAACTCATCATTTGAATAAATTTTGTGTTCAGTTAAAAACATTCCCTTACTAAGCTTCGTAACTTCATATCCGTTGCTAACTTCAGTATTTTTATTCCCAGGCATTTTATTTGCAATACTATAATTCATAAAGTAGTTTATACCAAAGATAGCAATGACGATTAAAGCAAAAATTTTCTTTTTTGAAGCTGTGCTAATATTCATAGTCTTAATCTTCTTTCTGAAAAGAAACACCAAAATCCACATCAAAACAAAAGGTGTCCATAATAGCAAAGTATTTTTTAATCCTATGGTTGGATTGACATCAACAAATTGTAAAGTTATGCCTACTATTATCAAAATCAAACTTGTCATTATAAGATATACAAAGAATTTTGAAAAACTAAGCCTACTGAACTTCAAATCCTTAGTATGACTTACATCTTTGTTTCTTCTATAGAATACAGAATAGTCCACAAGGGACAGCAAGTCGAAAATCAATATTAAAAGTATAGACGGTGCAAGTACCATACTATAATTGGAATAATAAAACTCTTCAGATAAAAAGTTTGCAAAGGTGAAGAAATGTAAAAGTAATAGCACTACAGACAAAATGGCAGTTGAAATGATTTCTCTTTTAACAGATGTTCTTAAAATTTTTAGCTCTTCCACATCATCATTGTATAAACTTTTATCTTTTGCTTTAGTTTTATACAAGTTCATATTGTAAGATTTAAAGATAAAGTCATATCCATATCCCTTTGCCATTTCATTTAGGTCATCAAGCTCCTGTTTTGAAAATGCATTGTACTTGTCTTCGTTATTTGAAATAACAAATTTATAATCCACATCCTTTGGCTCAGTCTTTTTAAAGAAGTTCATAAAGGAAAATTTTATTTTTTCTATTTCATAACCCTTCTTCGCCATTTCTTTATACCAATTTTCAAAGAGTCCAAAGTTTGCATAGGTTAAAAATCTAAATCGTAACATAATCACCCTCCTTAGTATCGACTATCGATACTTAAATTATATATCGATAGTCGATACTCGTCAATAAAAAAAGATTAGACCCTCGCCTAATCTCTTATAATATGTTTTCTAATTTCATCCGATAACTTTTTATTATTATGATTATCCAGATACTCCAAATAATTTTTAGTATTCTTTACATCAATTCTATCAAAAGCAACTAATAAATCTTTTATGGCTTCTGCTCCATAATTTTTATATATCTCATAGAATATTAAAGTTCCTAAACTATGAACTTCTTTTGGTCTTTTTTTACCCAGTTCATTTAATATAAGTTTTTTATTACCAACTTCATCCCTATGATATTCTATAAATTCTTCAATATCTCTTTTTTCACAGTTTAGAACAAATAAGTATGCGGACCATTCCGCTATCGTTTCATTTAACCAGTCCTCCCAAGAATTTACATTTGCACCTTTCGCATAGCTATGGGCAAGTTCATGGGCAAGTCCCTTAAATGATGAACTCGATTCAAAGTCATCATAATCTTTGTCTGAAGTTATTACAACAAGATTTTTTCTCTTATATGCAGAATCTTCCCAAATTTCATTGTAAGGTAAAATAACCATGTCTTCTTTATTAGAAGTTTTTCTACCATAAAGATCTTCCAGATATTTTCTTGTCAAATTGTGATTTTTAAAAATATATTCTACATATGGCCTTTGAAATTCCTCATAGTATATTTTAAGATATTCACTTTCTTTTATCTTATAAAAATCTCTATTTAAAAGGATTATATTACAGTCATTAACTGTAGGGTTTTTATAATATATTTTCCAATCTTTTTCTATTTCTTCAAACTCTCCCTTGACAAGTTCATAATTTTTATCTGTTTTTATACTTACATCAAAGTTTGTCTCTGCATCAAATCCTATTGGATACCATCCGTTATAAAATGAAAAGTGAATAATTTTTTCTTCAAAATACCTATAATAACCTGACAACTTTCCTCTATACTTAATTATTAAATTGCCTTCCTTATCCTTTGGTAAAGTTACAGTATATTTAAGCATCTCAGGCAGAAATTCCATTTTATAATCTTCTTTATTAAATTCTAAATTCTTATCATTTAATAAAATTTTTTCTATATTGAAAGACTGTGCCAAAGCAAAACAATAATTATTTTTTTCTTTTAAATATTTAGATATATCAATTTCACAATCTACAATTATCTCCTTTGAAACAGAATCAAATTCCACACTTAGTTTCATATTATCTCCCCATTTTTACCATGTGCAAAGTCCCGTCTTTTCCTGGAACTTCCAAAGATTTCTTAAAATAAATCCATCTTCGTAATACTTTTCAATTGGTACAGTGTACTCTCCGTCTTCGTTATTCCAAATTCTATTATAATAATTTTGAAATTCTTTGTAAATCCTTCCGTCCTTTGGAAGAATCATTTCCACATCCGTTTCAAGGTTATAATTTTGAATATTTCTTCTTGTGAAGTTGGCGCTTCCTAAAACAGCCCTTGCATCTTCCTTGGAAAAGTCAAAGAATGCAAGCTTTGTGTGGAACTGCTCTCCATGGGTCTCGTACCATCTAACATTAATATCTGGATTTTTATCCACCAACTCACTAAGTGCGGGCCTATTTGGACTTCCATTTTTTTCAATTCCAAAGGCGTCCTTATTTAAATCCGCAATTATATTTACTTCAACGCCACGTTTAGAAGCTTCTTCAAGGTCATTTAATAATTTTCTGTCTGCAATATAAAAAATTGCGATATTTATTTTGTCGCCCTTTTGTGTTTTAGAAATATTTTCCCTAAGTGCGTTATAAATCTTTCCTTCAGTTATAACTCTTAAATTTACGTCAGATTTTTCTCCAGATTCTACCTTAAAGCTCATTATATTCGGATAGTCTTTTTTAACAAGACCAAGCTCTGACTTTATTAGATCCTCCATTGCCTTTCCATAAAAACTAATGGCAACATTGGAGTGGTTTGAACTTGGGTCGTGAGGGTTTGAAGATGAAACAATTGCCCTTTGGTCAGTAACTAATACCTTTCTATGATTGGCTTTAAAATTTAAAAGCCTTAGGAATGACCTTACGGAAATCTTTGGACCATTTGGGTCAAATAGATTTCTTATTCTGCCACCTTCAGGAGAACCCATCCAATTTAAATAAAATTTGTAAAATCCAGAGTAAAGTGGATTTGAATCCCTAATTTGTTTTTGATTTGTTATGGTCACATCAATGTCATTTTCCATTAATTTTTTTATATTTTTTTGAGTGTATGCACCATAAAAATTGTTAAGTTCGTCAGTTATAAACACTATATCCATATCAGGATTTTCTTTTTTCTTTTCAATTAGTGCATCGGTCATTTCTTCAACCTGGTTGGCAAAAGTCATCTTTTTTCTATCATATTCATCATTATATAAAAACAAATCAAGAACAATAAAGTCCTTCGCTTCCTCAATTGCTTCCATTTGTTTTTCGAAAATTACACTTTCCTTTTTTATTTCGTCGTCTTTTATATATCTTAAATCATATAAAAATTCCACATCTTCTGCTGCGTAAAATTCTCCTGCCATGTTTGATTTATCGTAGCTTTTCGACATCAAACTATATATAAATGGCACAATCAAAAGCACCAATACGACTACTATAATAATCTTCTTTTTCACTTTAACCCCTCCGAGTTTTCATTTTATTTAATACATAGTATTTTTAATTTATGTATCTATTATAACATTAATTCTTGCTTATCGAGCACTTAGCTCCCTATTGATTTAATAAGCTATATAAAATTAAAGTTTATAAGCATAATAGACTCATATTATAAACCTAAGTGCTTGAAGTTCTCGATAAATTTACTTCCTTAGCTTTTTCATTTATAATAACAAAAAGGGGGATTAAAATGAGAAAAATCGAAGATTTAAACAATCTTATAGGAAACACTCCTATGATTCAAATAGATTTCACATATAAGGGAAAAGTTAAAAAGATATTTGCAAAGGCAGAATACTTCAATCTTTCTGGAAGTGTAAAGGATAGAATGGCCTATCATGTACTTAGACTTGCCTATGAAAAGGGCGACATTAAACCTGGTGACACAATAGTTGAAGCAACCAGCGGTAATACTGGAATTGCCTTTTGTGCAATGGGTGCATATTTAAATCATCCTGTTGTAATATTTATGCCAGACTGGATGAGTGACGAGCGTAAAAAACTTATTCGAAGCTTCGGAGCTAAGATAGTAGATGTTTCGAAAGAAGAAGGTGGGTTTACTGGTTCAATCGAAATGGCAGAGGAAATGGCAAAGTCTGATGGTGTTTTTCTTCCACGGCAATTTGAAAACGAAGACAATGCCACTGGACAGTACATTAGCCTTGGTAGAGAAATTGTAGATAATTTAAAGTCAATTGGTCTTGTAGCTGACGGCTTTGTGGCAGGGGTTGGTACAGGTGGTACCGTAATGGGCGCGGGCAAGGCGATTAGAGAAGCAAACCCAAATGCAAAAGTATTTCCATTAGAGCCTTTAGAATCCCCTACCCTTGAAACTGGTGGTAAAAAAATTGGAAGTCATAGAATTGCAGGAATTAGCGATGAATTTATTCCTGATTTATGTAAGTTAGATGAGCTTGACGATATAATTTCTGCATCAGACGGAGATTCCATACTTATGGCTCAAAAGCTTGCTAAGTCTGGACTTGGTGTTGGAATTTCTTCGGGAGCAAACTTTATAGGCGCAATTAAAGCCATGGAAAAAGGCTGTGACGTAGTTGCAACTGTGTTCCCAGATGACAATAAAAAATATTTGTCAACAGCCTTAATGGAGGAAGAACCTGTTAAGGATCATTATTTATCAAAAGATGTAGAAATATTGGGATTCAAAGTAATTAGATAAATGTTTTTATTTTTTTGAAACTGGACAAAATTTTTGTACAGAACCCTTTTGGTTAAAATAAAAAAATAATCAAGTTCTTTATTAAAATTCTATTATGTCATATAATATTAACATAGTCATTAAATCACCTTTTATTATTTTAGGTCTGAACAACTCTACTTTAATACTTGGTGATTTTTTGTTTAATCATTTTAGGTATAAAAAATTTGATGTTTTTTCATAAAGACACTTCTACCAATTAAATTTATAGAATTTTAAAGGGAGCGAATGGAATAATTCCAGTTCACTCCCTCTTTAACTATAAATATTTTTTTAATTCTTCTGCCTTGTCTACTTCTTCCCATGGGAAGCCTTCGTCTTCTCGACCGAAGTGTCCATAGCTTGCAGTCTTTTTATAAATTGGTCTTCTTAAGTTTAGATTTTCTATTATTGCTGCAGGTCTTGTATCAAAGTTATCTCTAATTATTTCTGCTAATTTTTCGTCGGATACTTTTCCTGTTTCAAAACTATCCACAAATATAGATACTGGTTTCGCAACTCCTATTGCATACGCAAGTCCAACTTCAACTTTTTCGCATAGCCCTGATGCAACAAGGTTTTTTGCAATATATCTTGCCATATAAGCTCCAGATCTATCTACCTTTGTTGGGTCTTTTCCTGAGAATGCTCCACCACCATGTTTTGAAAATCCACCATAGGTGTCGACGATAATCTTTCTTCCTGTTAGTCCTGCATCGCCCATAGGTCCACCGATTTCAAATCTTCCTGTTGGATTGATATAAAATTTTGTGTTTTCATCTATAAGTTCTTGTGGAATTGTCTTTAAAATTAATTTTTCTTTGATGTCTTTTCTTAAATCCTCTGTTGTTACATTTGGATCGTGTTGTGATGATACTACAACTGCATCAACTCTAATTGGCTTTCCATTTTCATATTCCACTGTAACTTGTGACTTTCCATCTGGTCTTAAATAGTCTAAGACTTTATCTTTTCTAAGTTTTGTAAGATTTTTGCAAAGCTTATGTGAAAGTGAAAGTGGAAGTGGTATTAATTCTTTTGTTTCGTTGCAAGCGTAACCAAATACCATTCCTTGGTCTCCTGCTCCAATCCTATCGAATCTGTCTTCATCTCCATCTTTTGCTTCCATTGAGTTATCAACTCCAAGGGCAATATCCTTTGACTGTTCGTTTATTGATGTAAAAACCGCACATGTGTCGCAGTCGAAGCCATACTTTCCTCTGTCATAACCTATCTCTCTAACGGTTTCTCTAACTATCGCAGGTATGTCTACATAGGTGTCTGTTGAAATTTCTCCAGCTACCACTACTGCTCCTGTAGTTGTCAAAGTTTCACAAGCAACTCGCGCGTTTTCATCTTTTTCTAATATTGAATCCAGAATTGCATCTGATATTTGATCGCAGATCTTATCAGGATGACCTTCTGTTACAGATTCTGATGTAAATAATTTTTTTGTCATTTTTCCTCCTTCATAAAAAAAACCTCGCTGAAAAGCAAGGTTTAAACTCTTATTTTTCAGATAAACTGCAGGACTTAGCACCTAATTTAATAGGTTGCCGGGTTTCATAGGGCCTTTCCCTCCACCACTCTTAATAAGTTCTTATTCAATTTACTATTTGATTATATCACTCAATATATTATATTTCAACTATTTTTCTTCTAAAATTGTAGTCGCATAGCAAGTTATACCTTCACCTCTGCCTTCAAAGCCCATTTTTTCTGTTGTACTCGCCTTTATAGAAATATTTTTTATATCTGTATTTAAAACTTTCGCAATATTTTTTCTCATGTCTTCTGTATGAGGAGATATCTTCGGCATTTCACATGCAATTGTGGAGTCGATATTTCCTACCTTGTAACCTTCTTTATCCATCACTTTGAAGACTCTACTTAAAAGTATCATTGAGTCAATGTCTTTGTACTTCATGTCCGTGTCTGGAAATAATTTTCCAATGTCTCCCATTGCGAGGGCTCCAAGTATGGCGTCCATTATGGCATGAACCAACACATCAGCATCTGAATGACCAAGTAGACCTTTTTCAAATTCGATTCTTTTGCCCCCAAGGATTAAATCTCTTCCTTCAACAAGTTTGTGAACATCGTATCCAAAACCAATTCTCAACTTTCGTCCTCCATCTTCGCTAAAATTTCTCCAATGATTAAATCTTCTTTAGTTGTAATTTTTATATTGTCATACTCACCTATATATATTTTAACTTTGTGTCCTATAACTTCCATAAGGGAAGAATCATCCGTCACTTTAATATTTTCCTTAAAAGCTTTTTCATATCCCTTTATAAGATCATCCTTATAAAAAATTTGCGGAGTTTGTGCATTGTAAAGCTCTTCTCTATTAGGTGTGTAGGATATGTAATTTCCCTTTGCATTTTTTATGGTATCCTTCATTGGAACACACACCACAACTGCTTCGTCTCTTTTTACTTCACTTAACGCTCCTATAATAGTCTCTTTTTTTATAAATGGTCTAACTCCATCGTGTGTAATTACAATTTCTGAACCCTTATCTACCATATTAAGACCGTTAAATGTAGACTCCTCTCTTGTATTTCCACCCTTTGCAAATTTTAATTTTGAAGAGAAATCCTTTAATATTTCAAGGCATCTTTCCATCTCTTCTTCTGAGACGACTATGATTATTTCTTTCACAAAAGACAGTTCAAAAAATTTACCAACTGTTCTTTGGATTATCTCTCTATTATTAAGTTTTAAAAATTGTTTTGGCAAATCCGTTCCCATTCTCGTTCCGTTACCTGCAGCGGTAATTATAACAGATATGCCTTTATTTAAAATCTTTTCGTCCATATGAAAATTATACCATATAGCAATCTTAATAAAAATCTTCTACTATGCTCCCATAAAAATATAACCTATTCCCATAACTATAAAAAATGAAATTATGAGTAAGAAATTTAGAAACATAAATAGATAGTCTTTTTGAGATCTTGCACATAATAATCCAATTATACCAAGTGCTGGACAGATGATTATTGTCGCAAGTCCTATTGGTTTTATTCCCCCAAATATAGAAAGACTTACATCTTTAAACACATATGAAATTGTAAAAATTATTAGTCCCAAGAAAAAAATATATCTTGAAATGTTTTTTTCAGTCAACATAAAATCCTCCTTTTTTTATTATAGCATATTGATAAAGATCCTAAAGAACTAATTAAAATATCTAAACAATCCATAGGAAAATTCTATTCAAAATTATTTGCTTTCTATTTAATTAATCCGTCTTCAAATATTTATATTATTCATTCTTATTTACTTCATATTTTTTAATCTACAAAGTAATAGTTAGCATAAACTAAAATTAATGAAATATTGAGTCCAGTTTTATGGGTACGCGTCTTACGTACCACAACAGTTTTTTTAATAAAAAACAGGCGGTTAAGGGGTTTCCGCCTGTACTTGGATTAATAAATCCATAAGATATTTTCAAAAGGGGTGTTTTGAATTATTATCTGTATTTATATTAGCATTGATGATAATGATTGTCAATACCTTTTTAAAAATTATTTTAAAAATTTTAAAACTTCTTCTGGTTTGTGAATTATTGCCTTTGCTCCATTTTTTAAAAGCTCTTCTTCTGTTCTAAAGCCCCATGTTACTCCAACTGGATATATATTTGATTTAACTGCAGTCTTCATATCTGTTGATGTGTCTCCAAAATAAATTATCTCTTCGTCTTTTAATCTGGAAACTTCTTTTAATTTTTCGATCATTTCTATTTCTGGTTTTAATTTTATTTTTTTATCGTCCGCAAAGATATAATCAAAAAAATCTCTTCCAAAAATATTTTCCAAAACATTTTCTGCTGCATTTAAAGGTTTATTTGTGCAAACCGCTAATATCTTTCCTTCGCTCTTTAATTTTTTTAGAGACTCTACTATCTTATCATATGGTTTTGTTTCTTTATCGTCTCTATTGTTATATTCATATAGATAGTCTGGCAAAATTTCTTCAACTTTTTTTAAAAGTTCATCTTCAGTTAGATTTAAATTATCCCTGGTATTTATATATTTAAATGCTCTTATGGCTAAGACTCTTGCGCCACCACCTACAAATTTATTGTAAAGTTTCATATCACAAGGTCCAAATCCCATCTTTCCCAAGTGTTTGTTAAATAGATTTCCAATACTTTCAAGACTATCTATTAATGTTCCGTCTAAGTCAAATACAAATGCTTTATACATCATTACCTCCTTTATTGATAGTTTACCACAATAATTTGATTTTGTTTTTATTGATTTTTTTAATATTTAGTATATAATAGGTTTGTAATTAATGTAAGGGGTGTTTAAATGACTGTAGATATAAGAAAAGAATTACCAGAAATCTTTAAAGATTTTGCTGAAGGTAGACAAAATGCATTTATAAAGGTTAAGGAACAAAAGGAAAAAGGAATTCCGCTAATTGGAACTTTCTGTACATTTTTCCCACAAGAATTAGCTGTGGCAGCAGGTGCAACATCCGTTTCTCTATGTTCTACTTCTGACGAAACTATTTCAGATGCTGAAAGGGACTTACCTTCAAATCTTTGTCCACTTATAAAGTCAAGTTATGGCTTTGCGATGACAAATAAATGTCCTTTCTTTTATTTCTCTGACATGATTATTGGTGAAACAACTTGCGATGGAAAAAAGAAGATGTATGAATACCTTGGAAATTTTAGACCAACCCATGTTATGGAACTTCCAAATAAATATTCTGAAGATGGACTAAAACTTTGGGCAAACCAAATAAGAAAAGCAAAAGAGGTCATTGAAGAAACTTTCAATGTAAATATTACTGACGAGGATCTCGAAAGGGCAATTAAAGTTAAAAACGCTGAAAGATCAGCTGTAAAAGATTTCTATGAAATAATGGAAGCTGATGAACTTCCATGTACAGGTCTTGAGCTTTGGCATGTATTGACAGGAATAACTTTTGAATTTGATAAACATAAAATCCCTGAAGAAATTAAAGCTTTAAAGGAACAGGTTCTATCTGAAAGTAAAAAAATTACTGGTAAGAAGAGAATTTTAATTACAGGTTGTCCTATTGGTGGAGCAACTGAAAAAGTCATCGAAGCAGTGGAAAACAATGGTGGTATTGTAGTTTCCTATGAAAACTGCGGTGGTGCAAAGGCAATTGATAGAAATGTTGAAGAAGACACAGGAGATCCTATTGCTGCAATGGCAGAAAAATATTTACAAATAGGCTGTGCATGTATGTCTCCTAATCCAAATAGAAAAAAACTTTTATCAAAACTTATTGACCAATTCAAGGTTGATGGAGTAATTGATATGCACCTTCAAGCTTGTCAACCATTCCAAGTTGAGTCACTTAGTATTAAAAACTTTGTGAATAACGAAAAAAATCTACCATATATGTCAGTTGAAACTGACTACGGTCAATCAGATATAGGACAATTAAATACAAGAATCACCGCTTTTCTTGAAATGATATAAACATTAAAAAATTCCCTCACTTGAGGGAATTATTTTTTTGCTTCATACATTGCAACTGCTGCGGCAATTGTTAAATTAAGAGAATCCACATCTTCGCTCTGTGGAATAATCACCTTTTTTATGTCATCTACCTTATACTCTTCTCCAAGCCCGCTTCCTTCGTTCCCAAATGCAAGGGAAAATTTTTTTGTAAAGGTAGTGTCTTGTAAAAGTTTTGCATCATCATCCAACATAAAAGCAAATATTTCGTTGTCGTATTTTTTTCTATACTCGTCTATGGTAGAAAATTTTTCAAAATTTATTTTAAAGAAAGAACCCATAGAACCTCTTATTACCTTGGGATTAAATATGTCACAACAGTTTCCAATTAATGCTATATCCCTATATCCAAATCCGACCATAGTCCTTATAATCGTTCCTAAATTGCCCATATCTGAAACTCTGTCAAGAATAATATGGTTTTTCTCATTTTCTATCTCACTATGATATTTTTTAAATGTTGCCGCCATATACTCTTTTTTCTTTAATGAAATTCTATTTAAATTATCTTGAGAAATCTCATATGGTATGGAAAGTTTATCAAGCTTTTCAGATACCTTTTCTATCTCATTAAACTCTGGAGATATATATACCTTTTCAACTATTTCTCTCCTGCTGTCAACAAGTTCCAAAGTTGGGAAAGGTCCAAGTACATATGAATATTCAAAATCTTTTCTATATTTCTTCAACTTTGTCATCTTTTAAATGCCCACATCTTCTTTATATCTTGACTAAACTCATCAAAATTCCAAGCTTTTTCAGAATTATTCAAGTTGTTAGGATCATAAATTAAAAATCTACCTTGATTGTCATAGTCCACAATAAGCATGACGTGAGATACTGTTGTAAAAGTTCCAGGTCCAACTGAAACTATTATCGAATATCCATCGTCAAGGGCTTCTGTTATTTTGTTTTTACTATTTGGCAAATCTTTTAATTCTAAGTCATACTCATTTGCAATAAATGGATATACATCCCAGTTTGTTCCATAGTCTCCAACATAACCATTATCATGGGATAGTTTTGCTATATCACTTGGTGTAATCCGTCTGTTTGTAATTCCCGAAAGCATCATCGCAATTGATGTTGGTGCACATCCTGTGTCCCCTATTATACCTGAACCATATTCCTGATAACCCCAGTTTTGATCCCACTGAATATAATAAGGATAGTTCAAGTTCTTATATATTTTCTTTGGATAAATATAGGTGTAATCTATCCTATTATCAATATACTTTGCAATAAAATCTATTGTGTCAGGATTTCTTCCAGCCATTTTAATCATGGACTCTGGAAGTTCGTCTTTGTTATCAAGTACAAGCTTCGCATTTTTATCTACCTTTGCCGCTTTTTCAATATTTTTTATATAGCCTTCCACAGTAGTGGCTTCATCATACTCAATTTTTTGTTGAAGCCTCTCTTCTGTTGAATCATTATTTTCAGAATAATCCTTTGCTGTGCCAATTAAATCCAAGTTTTCAGAAGCTTTTTCAATTCTTCCCCCAAGTGAAAAGGCATTTTTTATTATTAAAATGAGAAATACAAGAAAAATAGATAGAAATAGTCTATTTCTAAAAATCTGTCTTTTTCTCTTTGAACTTCGAGTTTTTTTTCTTCTATCCATTGCTCCTCCTTCACTTATTTTAACAATTTATTATTAGTTTGTAAAACTTGGTTCATTAAACTTTAACATTATAAATTATATTAAAACAGACTCCCCTGTGGGAGCCCGTCTACTTGATTTTACCAAATTTGTTAAATGGAATAAATCTAAACACTGCAATTCCCTTTACTGTATCCGTTGGTACAGTTCCAAATCTTCTTCCATCATCAGAGTTATACCTGTTGTCTCCAAGTACAAATATTTCTCCTTCTTTTACTTCCCATTGTGACTGGTCAGTTTCTGGAAAAGTTTCTACATCAGAAGCTATATAATCTTCTTTAAGCTCTTCCCCATTTAAATATACCTTGCCATCATTTAAACTAACTGTATCACCAGCAGTTCCTATAACTCTTTTTATAAAGTGATCTCTCTTTCCATTTGGTTTAACATCTGGAGAAAGAAATTCTATGACTTCTCCTTTTTCTACATCTCTAATCCATACACCTAATCTATTTACTATTAGCCTGTCTCCTGTGTCGAAGTTTGGATACATTGAGCGTCCAGATACTTCTGTTACTGAAAAAATAAAAGTTCTTATAATAATTGCAAGAACAAGGGCAAGTAAAATAGATTTTACGAAGGATATTATTGTATCTTTCATCTATTCATCTCCTTATAGTTCATATAATGTGTCATAATTTATCTGAGTATAAAACAGTTTCTTTAATTTGTCAAAATCTCCTTTGCTTTCAGCCATTGCCCACATAAGTTTTACTACTGTGGCTTCAAGGGTCATATCAAATGATTCCATTATATTTAAGTCATCAAGTCTTCTTCCTACTTCATAGACTGAAATGTCTGAGCCTTCCATTGGAACCTGGGTAGTTATGACGATATTTAATTTTCTGTCCTCTTCAAGTTCCACTTTAAACACATCCACTAAATATGAAGGTATACCTCCAACTCCATAGGACTCAACAATAACAGTTTTATACTTTTTAAAGATATATGATAACAATTCTGGTTCAATTGTTGGTATTAACTTTAACAAGAATATAGAGTCATCAAGTTTGTCATAAAACTTTACTTCATCTTTCCCATAGTCGTGGTGAAGATATCTTATTATCTTGTCGTCATGTACAGTTGCAAGCACCGGATAATTTAAACTTGTAAAGGCGTCATAACTCTTTGTCTTTTCCTTCCTGCCCCTTGTGCCTGCAATTACTTTTCCATTAAACACAATATTTACATCCCTTGACCTATCATCACAAACATATGTAATGCTATCTGTAAGGTTTAGTTTTGCATCTGTTATATCACTAAATATTGACTTTTGAGCTCCTGTAAGTACAATTGGTTTTTTTGAATTTTGAATAAGATATGAAATTGCACAGGCTGTGTATGCTAAGGTGTCCGTACCATGTGTTATAACAAAACCATCATAATCACTATAATTATTTTTTATTGCATTACTTATCTTAAGCCAGTCTTCAACTTGTATATCAGTTGAATCAATACTCATAAGATCCAAAGTATCTATAATAACTTTATTCCTATCAAGACTTAAATACTCCACCAACTCTCTGGAATTTAGTCCTGGAGCAAGACCTTTGCCCTTGTTTACAGATGCAATAGTTCCACCTGTTGATATCATTAAAATATTTTTCATTAAAATTTCAACTTCCTTGGTTTTCTATTTTCAAATATATAGACTCCTGTAAATCCATTTGCCTTCAAGTAGTCTATAGCCTCTTTTGAATTATACCCAATATCACACGCTCTATGTGCATCAGAGCCTATTGTAACAATTTCTCCACCCAGTTCTTTATACCATTTAAGTATTTTCTCATGTGGATGTAGATATGGAAGTCCTCTTCTAAAGCCACCTGTATTTATTTCTATTCCTCTATTTGAATCAATAATCTCTTTTAATATCTTTAGTATAGTATCCTTATTGTCCTCTTGGTTTGGAACTTTTACTCCTTTGTCCAAATACCTGTCAATATAATCAATATGTCCAAGTACATCAAAATTTCTTGTAGCTTTAACCGCTTTATACATCTCTTCATAATATGTTTTATAAAGTTCATCAGTTGACAAGTTTTTATAGTATCCACCGTAGTAAAGGTCCTTTTGAAAAAGAGAGTGAACCGAACCAATTACAAAGTCATAATTGAAACTTGTTACAAATTCATCAACGATTTTTGAAGTACTCTCTTGTATACCAACTTCAACTCCTGAAAGTAAAGTAATATCATTTTTATACTTTTCTTTGATTCTTTCATATTTTTTAAAATATTCTTTTGCATTAAGAGTATCAGAATATACATCGGTAACTTTTACTATTTCCATATGGTCCGTAATTGAAAGGTATTGTAGCCCCTCTTCAATAGCAACCAAAACATTTTCTTCCATGGGAGTTCTACTATCCAAGGAAAATTCACTGTGATTATGTAAATCTATCATAATTCCTCCTATTTCCATATATTAGTTTACCACAGTTTTGTTATTTATTTCTTAAAAAAAGACCCCTGAGGGTCTTTTTCACTTTAATACCTTTCTAATCTTCTTCTCTGTCTTGATCTGTTTCTTCTGTAGAAAGATTGTATATCAGTTGCATCAAAAAATGCAATTATTATTAGCACAATTATACTTGCCCAAATAGCTCCTGTTTCTTTTCCAATTGTAAAGAAGATTAAAAACAAAACTGAAAGAATTATCGGTCTTATATTAAATTTTATTTTTATTAAAAATGGATAGGCTATCTCTTTTAATATGCAAAGTATTATAAATAAAATTGCAAGTTGACTTCCCAACATCTTTTCATTTGTTATGACTCTTGCTAATATCCATGGGATCATAATTATACCTGAACCGATAAATGGAATTAAGCTAAATAACCCAATCAATAATCCCTTTAAAACAACTCCATGGATTCCAATAATCTTAAGTCCTATCATGGAGATAATTGCAACTGCCAATCCATATCCCAAATACCATAATAAAAAAGTTTTTTTATCCTTCTTAGTTCTAAAGAGAATTTCTAATAAGAATCCTTCTAAATATTCCTTTACAACCATTTTACACCTCCTAATTAACTCCCGGTTTTCCCAACAACTTAAACATTTGTTTTTTATATTCTTCCACTCCAGGTTGATTAAATGGATTTACTTCAAGAAGATATCCTGAAATACTTACAGATATTTCAAAAAAGTATAAAAGCATAGCCAAGTTTTCCTCATCTATTTTGTCTATAACTATACTTATATTTGGAACTTCTCCTTTAACATGGGCTGTTCTTGTGCCTTCTGTCGCCTTTTTGTTAACATAATCCAGAGTTTTTCCAGCAATGTAGTTTAGCCCGTCAAGATTTTGTTCATCAAAAGGAATTTCAATGTCTTCTTTAGGATTTTTTACTTCAATCACAGTTTCAAATATATTTCTTTTACCCTCTTGAATGAGTTGTCCCATTGAGTGTAAGTCTGTAGTGAAATCTACGCTTGCAGGAAATATAGCCTTGCCATCTTTTCCTTCAGATTCCCCAAATAATTGTTTCCACCATGCAGAAATATATGTTAAAGAAGGCTCATAGTTTACAAGTATTTCGATGTCTTTGCCCTGTCCATAAAGAAGATGTCTTATTAGAGCATATTGAATAGCTTTATTTTCCTTTGCATCTACAATTGTAAAAAGCTCTTGTCCCTTTCTAAAACCTTCTAAAAGTTTATCAATGTCAACGCCTTTAGCAGCAAGTGGCAATAGGCCCACTGGACTAATTACAGAAAATCTTCCACCAATGTCATCAGGAACTACAAAAGTTTCATAACCTTCTTGAATAGAAAGTTTTTTCAAAGCTCCCTTTTCTCTATCTGTAGTGACATATATTCTATTTTTAGCGTCTTTTCCATATTTTTCTTCAAGTTCTCTCTTTAAAATTCTAAATGCAATTGCAGGCTCTGTAGTGGTTCCTGATTTAGAAATAACATTTATGCAGTATTCTTTGTCCTTTAAAAATTTAACCAATTCATTTAAATAAGTTGAACTTAAATGATTTCCTGCATATATAAGTTTAAATTCCTCATCATCTTCAAAATAATCCTTTAAAGAATTTTCAACTGCTTTTGTTCCAAGATATGAACCACCTATCCCAATTACGACTAAGTAGTCTGATTTTTTTCTTATCTCTTCAGCTGCATGTTTTATTTTTTTTAGCTCTTCTTCTGGATAGGCTTTTGGAAGTTCGACCCACCCTAAAAAGTCAGAGCCTTCAGAATCTTTATTTAGAACTTTTTTTAAATTTTCTTCACCTTTATTATAGTATTTTTCTAATTCTTTTAAATCATAAGCTTTTGAAAAATCAAATTTAATTGCCATTTTCATCCTCTTTTCTTTCAACTAACAATATGGCTATGTCGTCTTCCTGCCTTCCCCATCTATAACCAGAGACTTCGTTTACAATTTTATCAAGTATATTTTCTGGATTTTTTGATACCAGGTCAATAAGTCTATCAGTTCCATAAAATTCACCAAAATAATCTTTTGTTTCAGTTATTCCATCGGTATAAAATAATATTTTTTCACCTATTTTTAAATCTATGATATTTTCTGAATAATTTCCCTTCGAAGTAATAAGAGAAATTGGAAGTCCAGTGCCTTTTAATTTTTCAACTTTGCCATCCATATCTATCTTCAAAGGTATTGCGTTATGTCCTGCGTTGGCATAGTGAAAAGTTCCTTTGCTCTTATCAAAAACTCCATAAAAAATTGTAAAATACTTACTATCTTCTAAGTTCAATTCTCCAAATCTTCTAATAAGAGATCTTAGGATAATGTCAGGAGTATAACCAGTGATAGAGCTTCTTGCAATATGATACCTTACAGACTGTCTTACAAACATTGTAAGTATCGAAGCTGAAATACCATGTGCTACAACATCTGCAATATATATGGCAGTTTTTGTATCATCTATAGGTATTACATCAAACATATCCCCTGAAAGATACTCTGATGGAATGTACTTATAGTTTACATCAAGACCTCTATGATCACCTGCTTCAGGTAATAAACACTTTTGTATCTCCCTTGCATCATTTAATTCCTTTTGAGTTTTTTTCATAATCTTTTGGTATCTTTTAATCGCAATGGATTCCATTGTGACATTTCTAAAAGTTTCAATAATTGCAATTGGATTATTATCTTCAGTCACTATAGAACTCTTTACCATAAACTCTTCAAGTCCTATTACAAGGTTTTTAGTATTTTGACCAAGTCCATTAAAGTCCTCTATAGAAGTTCCAGGTATAACATTATTTTCAAAGTTTTTGTCAAGACAATTCTCTCCTACTTGATCCCCAATCATTTTTGTCATCTGAGCATTCTGAAACAAGATATTTCCATTTATATCAATTATCCTAATCCAGTCGGAAAGATAATCAAACACCTTAAGTTTCTCTTCAGAAAAAATAGTTTCTAATTTCTTTAACATCTAATCACCTTCCCTTGGTGGTCTCGGTCCATAGTATTGATAAAAACAGCTTTTAATCCTACCATTGTAAAGCTTACGCTTTCTATCAGCTTTTCTACCAACCAACTTCTCATAATTTTCATAAGATGTAATCAAGTAGACAGACCATGTTTTAAATGGTTTGAATTTTTTATGAAAGTCCTTATAGAGTCTTTCAACTTCCTTAATTTCTCCCATTCTCTCTCCGTATGGTGGGTTAGTTATAACAACTCCATAATTGTCTTCCAAGTCAACATTTCTCATGTCTTTCATAAAAAACTGAATATCTTCATTTACACCTATCATCTCAGCGTTATCTCTTGCCCTAAGTATGGATCTCTTATCAATATCCGAACCCAATAGATGAAGTTTAACATCGTGATCTATTTCACTTAAGCATTTTATTCTAACTTCTTTATATATCTTTTCTCCAACATAGGGAAATTTTTCTGAAACAAAACTTCTGTCTATGCCTGGAGCAATATTTTTACCTATCATTGCGGCTTCAATGAGAATTGTACCTGAGCCACAGAAAGGATCGTAAAGCGTCCTTGATGGATTCCAATAGGAAAGTAATACCATTGCCGCTGCCAAAGTCTCCTTTAAAGGTGCATCACCAGCTCTTTCTCTATAACCTCTTTTGTGAAGTCCCTCTCCAGAAGTATCTAAAGTTATAGTTGCAATATCTTTTAGTAAAGCTACTTCAAGCTTATAAAGCTCTCCCGTCTCTTCAAACCAATCCACGTTATAAACTGATTTCAACTTTTCAACAATAGCCTTTTTACAAATGCTTTGGCAATCTGAAATGGAAAAAAGTTTTGACTTTATAGATTTGCCTTCAACAGGAAACTTTCCATCAACGCTAATATAATCTTCCCAAGGTAATTCATATGTTTTATTAAATAGCTCTTCAAAGCTTAGTGCTTTAAATTCACCAACTTTGATGAGAACTCTTTCCCCACATCTAATCTTCATATTTATCGTGGCGATGTCCCTTGCGTTTCCTTGTAGCTCAACCTTTCCATCAGAAACTTTTAAGTTGTCATATCCCATATCTAATAATTCTCTTTTTACAACAGCTTCAAGTCCAAAAGTCGTTGTTACAATTAAATCGTATATTTTTCCATTCATGAAATCATTTACACTCTCCTATACTAAATTATAACCTATAGAATGAATAATTAACAGAAGTTTACGTGAAATATTCCATTGTCAATTTATAAAATTAAAAAATAATTTTAAAAGCTTTTCATTTTTGTTTAAATTGTTAAAAGGGTGGTATATATAAAATGTATTAATTAAAAGGGGGATTCAAATGAGTAAAATTACTGAACTATATCAAACAGCTGATTGGAAGAACGAAAAACACGTTCCTGCAATAACTGCACCTGAAAAAGTTAAAGGCGACGAACTATTCGACGTAGAAGTTTCTGTTGGTAAAGAAGTTGCACATCCTAACACTATGGAACACCACATTGAATGGATTAAATTATATTACCTTGCTAAAGATTCTGACAAAGCAGTTGAAATCGCTGATGCAAGATTCTCAGCACATGGTGAAGGAGATGCCTATACTGAACCAAAACTTAAAGCATCTGTTAAACTAAACAAATGTGGTAAATTAATTTCAACTTCATATTGTAACATTCATGGACTATGGACTTCAGAAGTTGATATTACAGTTGAAGCTTAAACAAATTTCAATATTCAAAAAAGAGCTTGAGAAATTATCTCTTGCTCTTTTTAATTTTATTTCTTTTTCCCATAAGTTATATAATAAGGTGTTGCTATAATAAGTCCGCCAACAACATTTCCTAAAGTAACAACTAATAGTCTTGATATAATAGCTCCAATTGAAACATCCGCTCCCAAAAATATTGCTTGAGGAAAATAATACATATTTGCAACACAGTGTTCAAAGCCTAAGAACACAAATATGAATACTGGAAATGCGGATAAGAAAAATTTAGATATTCCGTCTTTTCCAGCCGCAGCTGTCCAAACTGAAAGACATACTAAAATATTACATAAAACTCCTCTTACAAATGCAGTTCCTAAATCCATACTTGCCTTTTTTAAAGCCAAATTTTGAAAATATTCCATTGCAGTTTCTGGAAATATTTTACTTGCTGTCATTAGCCATGCAAAAAACACTGACCCAATTAAATTAAAAATCCAAACCTTACACCAGTTGGTAATAAGTTTTTTTCCAGTAATATCTTTTGAAAAAGCTCCTATGGATATTAATATATTTCCCGTAAAAAGCTCAGCCCCTGCAATTATTACGGAAACGATTCCAATGGTGAAAATAGCACTTCCTAATAACTTCACTGCAAGTGGTGACACCCCATCTCCCAAAATTGATACCATAGATGATGCAGCTCCACCAATGGCTATGAACATGCCAGCAAGTATCCCCATCATCAAAGTTTTCACCGTAGGATTTCCTGTCTTTACTACTGCTCCATTTCTATTAATATCGACCATTTCTGCAGGACTATTTATATTACCTGCCATAATACATTACCCCCTCTAAATACTTTGATATTATAATTAATAACCTGAAAAGATTATCTGATATTATAATATCATATAATTTAGTATTTTACCACACTAAAATACCCCCGAGAATATTCTCAGGGGCACTTAAATTTTACTTTATTTCTTCTTTGCAATTCAAAATTAGATCTAAAAATGATCTTACGTGAACTGGAAGAGTTACTTTTTTATTCCAGCATGCATACAGATTTCTATATCTTTCTTTGCTTTCAGTTAATGGTATAGATAAAATAGTTCCATCTTTTATCATCTCTTCAACAGCTATCTTGGAAAAGAAAGAAGTTCCAACACCTTCTGAAACCATCTTTTTAACCAACATATCGTCATTAACTGTTAAGACAACATCAAGTTGATCGTGAGTTACACCAACTTCATTAGCTATGGCATCCATTTTATTTCTTATACCAGAACCCTCTTCTCTTGAAATCATAGGTTCTTTAACCAAAGCTCTAATTGAAGGTTTTGATTCCTTCAATCTTCTATAGTAGTCGTTATTTGGACAGATGAACACAAATTCATCTTCAAAAATAGGTGCGAAATCACAATTTTCATCGTCCTTCTTCATTCCAACTATACCTAAATCTACAATATAGTCAGAAACCTTCTTAATAGTTTGAACACTATTAGTTTCTTTAATCACTACAGCTATGTTTGGAAAATCCTTTCTGTATTGAAGTAATACCTGTGGAAGAATATGTGATGCGGGAATTTTAGAAACCCCAACCACAATCTTATTTTGGTTCTTCTCTCCGAATTTTTCCATCACTCTGTCTCTTTTTGTCAATAGATTCTTCGCTTCTTTGTAGAGCAATGTTCCAGCTTCAGTTACTTTTAGCTCTCTTGTAGATCTAATAAATAAAGCTGTATCCAACTCCTCTTCTAATTGCTTTATTTGCAAACTTACAGTTGGTTGTGATATACCAAGTTCCTTTGCAGCAATAGAAAAACTTTCATTTTGTACGAGCGCTACAAAAATTTCTAATTGTTTAAAGTCCATATTAATCCTCCCTTTATTATCAGGTCAAATTAATCAACGCTTTTTAAAAAATCGGCAATAATTCTCTTACAATTTTAAGCGACCTCTGTCGCTTAAAATATGTAACAACTCAAATAAACTAAACTAGGCTAATAAGATAATGAGTATTATCATTCTTTATTTACAATTATATTCTACTATATATGGAAATATAATGCAACACTTTTTAACAATTATTAATAATAAGTTAATAAGAAGAAAGTAAAACGTTTTATTAATAAATCCCACAGTTTTAATTCAATAAAAAAGGACGCTCTCACGTCCACTTTAATTCTATAAAATTTCAATTCTATCAACTATATCATATAAAAAGTTTTCTTTAACTTCGTATATCTTTCCACTTTCTGTAGCTTTTGATATTTTAGGATCTACAGGAACTTTGGAAAAAGTTTTTATATTTAGGTCTTGAGAAATCTTTTCTATTTTACTTTCTCCAAAAATAGGAATCTCTTCTCCACAATCTGGACATTTTAAATATGACATGTTTTCAACAAGTCCTAAAACTGGAATATTCATTAACTTCGCCATCTTAACTGCTTTTTTTACAATTATTTCAACAAGCTCGTTAGGAGTTGTAACAACTATAATACCATCTAATGGAAGTGATTGAAATATAGTTAGTGGCACATCTCCTGTTCCCGGTGGCAAGTCGATAAATAAATAATCAAGCTCTTCCCATAGCACCTCTTGATAAAATTGTTTTATAACGCCTGCAACAACTGGTCCTCTCCATACCACTGGATCAGTTTCATTTTCTAAAAGCAAATTTATAGACATAACCTTTATACCATTCTCGGTAATAACAGGATTTATTTTCCCTTCGCTATTGGAAGTTGCATTTCCCTTTAGTCCGAAGTACTTTGGAATACTTGGTCCTGTAATATCTCCATCCATGATTCCAACTTTGTGTCCCTTTCTTGCCATTTCACTTGCAAGCATAGAAGTTACTAAAGATTTTCCAACTCCACCCTTTCCTGAAACCACTCCTACAATCTTTTTAATCTTTGTGGTCTCATGTGGATATATCTTAAAGTCAACAGGTTTTTGAGCATGTCCACAATTTCCAGAGTGGCTACATCCTGAACATCCTCCATTATTACAATTAGACATAATTACCTCCTCCTTTTAATATTATTAAATTTAGTTTCATCTGTCAAAGGTTTCAAAAAAAGAGCCGCCCTCAAGCGACTCCTTTAATTTTTTTAATAACCAATGTTATTTATTATTTCAGAACTTATGGCACTTTCTCCACCAACTAAATATGCATTGAAAGGACTAACTTTTAGATCGTCAATAAATTTCTTTAAGCTGTCGGTATATGTCTTTCCTTCAACTAAAAGTATTGGTGCATTAACCTTGTTTAAAAGTGATGATGCAGTCAATGCGTCTATTGAATATTTATCTGTACCATTTGCAAGAATTAAAGCATTAATATAATCTTTTTCTCCTTGAAGTTTTTTACAAACTTCTTGTGAAGTATCAAATCTATTTTTGCCTTCAATTCTCAAAGTATTATTAAGTTCCAATTTATTTATAGTTAATGTGTTTACAGAACTTTTTCCACCTATTACAACAGATTTTTTAACTCCTAAGTCCTTTAAAAAGTCTTTAGCTTTAGTTGTATCCATACTTGGTGAAACAAGTAAAATTGGTGCCTTTTTTAGCACTGAATAAGGTGTAGCTGAAAGGGCGTCTGCGTTTTGTCTGCCATCAACTAAAACCACTTCTTTATTGTACTTATGATTTTTTATAAGCTCTTTAACAATTTTTTGTGAGGTTTCATATCTGTTTATGCCACGTATTCTTTCAATTTTTACATCAGCATTATCAACTTTCAAACTATTGAATACTTTGCTTGAAACAGAACCAGTTCCACCCACAACGACTATTTTCTTAATCTTATCATTGTGAATGTACTCAAGAACTTCTTTTTTTATAGAATCTTTTTCAACAAGTAATATTGGTGCATTAAGTGCCTTTGCAAGTGGTCCTGCTGCAAGGGCGTCTGCAGATCCATCTCTTCCATTTGCAACTATAACAGTTTCTGGCTTCTCATAAGTTTCTTTTGCAGTATCAAGTGCAGTTAAAAATCTATCTGAACCAGAAAGTCTATTGACCATTCTACTTGGCTTTAATTCAAATTCCCATTCATAGTTATCTTCCATTGTAAACTCAAGTGGTAATTTTACAGGTTTATTATCTTTATATAGTTTAAAATTATCATCAAATCCCGTAAAATCAAGTTTATTTTCAGTGCCTATAAATATAGCTGTCTTCTTGTTTAATTCCAAGTCCTTTCCATTTAACTTAGCTTTCAACTTTTCAAGTTGTATCTTAGGTCCCTTGGCTTTAACAGTAAGATTTAATGTTTTTCTATAAATTTTAAGAATAACATCATTTTCTTTTTGCTTAATATTTAAAGAAAAATCTTTTCCGTCTACTGTTCCTTGACCTGGATCTCCATTTATTGATACTCCTTTATAGTCGTAATATTTATTTTTGATTACAAAGTCCACTTTTTTATTGTTAGTATCAATTTTGTACAATTCAAATTCAGATGAATCAACCTTAGCTGTAACTACATCCTTTAATGAATAGGTTAAATCCAATTCCTTAATTATCTTTTCTATTTCTGCTTTATCTGTAATATCTTTTTCATTTAAAATTATCTTTTTTACTCTTATTACAGGATATTTTCCTACTTCTTTGTCATCCTTTTTAGGTTCTGTTGTTTCAGTTTTATCTTTATCCTTGTCTTTTTCCTCTGAAACTCCTATAGGGTTTTTGTCTTTATTCGTCTCTTCTGCCATTACAAAAGTCGGCATCAAAAAAGAGAATACTAAAAGAAAACTTAAAAATGTTTTATTGAAAATTTTTTTCATTATTAATTCACATCCTCATTAATATTTTCTTCAGGTTCATAGTGAACAATAGATACAAACTTTCCTGTAGAATCTTTGATTCTTCTCAGTTTTTTTTCAAACTCAGGTCTCTCCATCCATATTGACTTATTACACCCTTGACACTCAAGTTTTATATCCATACCTGTTCGAACTATCTTCCAAGTATTTTCACCACAGGGATGTCCTTTTTTTAGAGTTATAATATCTCCTACTTTATATTTCATAGGTATCACCTTCTGTATTAGAAACTTTATACTCCTCACAAATTTCTAAAAATCTTTTTCTGATTTGAAGCTCCAACCAATATTGCTCACCTGGGTTTGTCCATCCTACTACTGTTATCTTAACATTATCAAAGTTTCCTATTCCTGTTATACCATAGATGTAAGGTTTAACAGTTACATTTTTATTCTCAGACAGTTCTTCTCCCAATTTTTCTACAGCACTTGTAGCTTCTTCAACAGATACTCCCGTTGGAATAGTCATTTCAACAAATGCTCTTTGATTAGACCTTGACATATTTTTTACAGTTTGAATAGAACCATTTGAAATATTTGTAATTGAACCGTCAAAGCCCCTTATTTTAGTTGTTCTCATACCAAACTGTTCAACTATTCCAGATATAGTTCCATTTATTAAAACATTATCCCCAATTCCATACTGATCTTCAACTAACGAAAAAAGTCCAGAAATAAAATCTCTTACAATAAATTGAGATCCAAAACCAATTGCAGCTCCTCCGATTCCTGCAACCCCAACAGTTAAGCTCCTTCCAACTTTAAACACCTCAAGTATTTGTAATATTCCGAAAAAGTAAATAATATACCTTAATGTGTTCTCCATTACAGAGGCTATTGTTTTTCCTTGAGTGGTCTCTCCAATAACATTTTTAAATTTTTTTGTCTTCACCATTAAAAATTTTTCAAAAACAAATTTAGTTACAACTTTTGCAAGAAATATTGTAATTAGAAATATTAAAAGACTTACTGCAAGTTTTCCAAATATGTTGAGATTTGTGGTTCCATCAATGTAGAAAAAACTTTTTATCTGCAAATATAACTCTCTTATATGAGACATTAGTCAATCTTCTCCGCTTTATTTCCATTAGAATCTGATGTGTAAACCCACATATATGCAATAGGAAGAGTTTTTTTATATTCCCTAACCTTTTCCAAATCATCCATATCCATCCTAATGGTAAGTCCACAACTGTTTGATATCTCCCTTGGAGTTGGTATAGTTTTTATTTCAAAACCATCTGATTTCAACTTACTTTCCGTCATCATAGTATGATTGACAGATTCAAAAGTTAGCATCAAGTACTTCATTATCTTATAATTACGTTTTTCTTAGGAGATGAAAGCTTTTCATAGATGGTATACATATTTGATATTTCACCTATTTGAAGTTTTTCTTTCAATTTATAATAGTCAAGGCAAGTACCACATGAAATAATTTCAACGCCTTGATCTGCCATAGCCTTCAAGTCGTCAAGAACTTCAGAGCCTTCGCAAGTTAAGAAAACGCCTTTGTTGTAGAATACAATGGTCTTTGGTAGTGGTTTTGTTTGAGAAACAGTGTATACAAAAGACTTAATAAGAATTTTACCAAGTTCTTCTTCTCCTCCACCCATAGTGTTTGAAGTTATAGCTAAAGTAAATTCATCTCCTGAAGTTTCTTCTTTAGCAACTGAGTCCTTTGACTTAACTATAGTTACAAGGAAATCATCTTCAGCAAATTCCTTATAATCAAAATCAAATCCTTGACCTTGTGCAAACTTTTCAAGATTATTTACACAGACTCTGTTATCAACTTCAACTTCAACAGTTCCTTCTTTCATTTCATCTAATTTTTGTTTAGTAATAATTACTGGTTTTGGACATAATAATCCCTTTGCGTTAATTTTTTCCATTTTGTACCTCCTATTATTTTGTACTTACTGAATCTGAATGTACAAAGAAAATATCCGAAGGATTCACAATTACATCTTGTATCTCCTCTGTTTGAATAAAATCTTTTATCATTCCATTTTCATACATGGCAAAGCCCTTCGAATTATATAAATAGACCTTGCCCTTTGATATAGCTAAGGAAGAAAAATCTCCCTTTAACTCCATTTTCTTTTGATTTATCAGAGCTAAATCATATACACCAAATTTGTCATTTTCAAGAATATAAATACTATCTCCATTTGCTCCAATAGATTTAAAATCATTAGTCTTCTTTTTCCCTAAAATAACTTCATCCTTCATGACCCTCGCTTCAACATTAGACACAGTTAAAACAGGTCCATCTTCAAGAAGTTTATTGTAAAAAATAACTTCCCTTGGAAATGTCAAAACAGTTTCTTTTTTAGAAGCCAAATCTACAGAATAAATAAAAGAAGTTACCTTGTTTTGATTTTCATCTTTCTTTATAATTGACGTTATAATAGCCTTGTTATCACTTAAATCACAAGTTATGGTTCTTCCCTTAACAAATCCTTTGAAAAGAGTATTTCCTTCAACATCCACAATAGCATAGGCATTTTTACCAATTGCAAGAACTTTATTATTATAAAAAACACAATTTTCAATAGGAAAATTCAATTTTTGACTGGATATGATTTTCCCAGACTTATCTAAAAAATATATGTTTGCATTGCTGAAATAGACAATGGTCTTTCCATCACCTAACATACTTCCATTCTTTAAAGGAAGGTTAATCCTCTTTGTCTCCTTGCCTTCCTTTGAAAATCTTCCTATATATCCGTCTTTTAAAAGAAATATTTCCTTTGAGCCAATAACTATATTTGAATAGTCACCATCTAAAGGTAAATTAATGAAATCCTTAGTGTAGCTTCTGCTACCTACTAAAGATATTAAAAATATTATTAATATAGCTAATGGTACAGCTATCCAAATTTTATTCTTAAAAATGTTTTCAAACTTCATAATCTCACCATCTATATTTTACCATTAAATAACTTTTTTTAATATTAACCGATGGATTTATTATAAAATTCTACTTAATTATATACCCCATATAAAAATACACAAACAAAAAAGAGCCCTCTCAGGCTCCTTATTAATATGTTTCTTTAAAAACTTCGAAGTGACCTTGTGGATGAGCACATGCAGGACAAACTTCAGGTGCAGATTTTCCTTCATGTATGTAGCCACAATTGTTGCATTTCCATCTTACAACTTCATCTTTTTCAAAAACTTTTCCTTCTTCGATGTTCTTTAAAAGTTTTTTATATCTTGTTTCATGAGCTTCTTCAACTTCAGATATTTCTATCCAAACTTTAGCAATTTCGTCAAAGCCTTCTTCCTTTGCAACCTTTGCAAATTCAGGATACATATTAGAAGCTTCTTCGTGTTCCCCTTCAATAGATTTTTTTAGATTTTCTGCAGTAGTTCCTAAAAGAACAGGATATTCAGCATTAACATTTACAACTTCGTCCTTTAAACCACCTTCGTTAAGAAACTTGAAAAATCTCTTAGCATGTTGATCTTCATTACGAGCAGTTTCTTCAAATATATTTGATATTTGAACATATTCTTCTTTTTTTGCAGCTTTTGCATAATATTTATATCTCATGCTTGCTTGTGATTCACCAGCAAAAGAAATCATAAGATTATGCATAGTCTTAGTATCTTTTAAATTCATAATTACCCCCTATAATTATCTTATATTTAAATTGTATCCTTTAAGATTTTTTAAGTCAAGAAATTTACAATCATTACTAATTTATATTGCGATTAATATTTTCTAATTTGGGTACAAATAGGATAATATACTTTGACACAACAAAGAATATGAAATCATCAAAAGCAATTGGGAGGAGCTATGGATAAAAAGAAATTTATAGTCACTATGAATATAGCAGTTCTTATTATTGTAATCGCATTAATTCTTCCAGGCAACAGAATTTATAAGGATAACACAAAAGATGAAGACATGGATAAAGAACAAAAATTTATCAGCTCTTTAGATTCAAAAGAAGAATTTAAATACTTGACTTCTCTTATAGAAAATAACTATGTTAACTATCCATACTTAACTACTTCAAATAAGTTAGATTTTAACAGCTTAAAGGATAAATACTCAAAAAAATTAGAAAATAATTTAAGTTTACCCGAATATAAAAGCCTTATAAAGTCTTACCTGAATGAATTTCAAGACGAAGCTTTGTATATCTTAGAATATGACAATTATTTAAACCTTTACAATAACTACTCAAACAGAAACGAATCTACACTAAAAAATATAGTAACAAATCCAGAAGTAAAAAAAATCTACAGTGAGTTTAAAAAAGAAACAAAAGAAGTCAAAGCAAACTCCAACCTGGTCCTTGACACCCAAGACAACAAAGTTGCCATTATTAGAGTAGATGACTTTAACAACAAATACAAAATAGAAGATCAAAAAAAGATATTAGAATTTTTAGAAAAATCAAATTCATACAAGTATATAGCAATAGACATCAGAAAAAGTCACGGAAATTCAATAGACTATGCCATAGAAAATATTATTAAGCCACTTTCACACCACACAAATATTGCAGACTTTAAAGTGTTGCAGAGAACAAAGGACTTTCCTAACACTCTAAGAGACTTAAACATAATTTCTGGAATAACAGTTAGTGAAGATTACATTGACAGTAAAGGAAATGTAAATTTACAAAAAGATGAACAAGTTGAGCAATTTCCATTCTACCAAAGTTATAGTTTTAAAGACATGGGAACTAACAAAGCGAACTTTAAAGGTAAGGTATTTATATTACAAAGCAAAGAAACTACAGGAGCAGCTGACTTTATAAGCCAATTTGCAAATAGGACAAACTTTGGCGAAACAGTGGGAACACTAACAAAAGGCGGCGGGATTGCACCAATAAATTCAATTGTAGAATTGCCAAAATCACACCTATTGCTGTCCCTACCATATAGTACCGGTATAAACGAAGATGGATACTTAAACAACCTAAATGGAACCTATCCTGAAATACCACTTGACCAAAATGCTGATTCCTTAGACTACATTCTAAATATGATTAACTAAAGCCAAGGTCACCCTTGGCTTTTCAATAAAATGCAAATCCTTTCTTGAATATTACATTTAACCTATTCTCTTCTCTAAAATCTTCTTATCCTCCTCTATCTTATTCAATAAATCAGTCTTCTCATCATCAGTTAAACTACCATTCATCAATAACTCAATAAGCTTACTTTGATTATCAATAATATTATGTTGGAGATTTCTTGTTAAAATAAGATTTTTAGAGGCAATTTCCTTCCCCTTCTTAACCTGTTCATTAAAATCATTTAACTTTTCCTCAGCCATCATATGGATATTCTCTCCTTCTTGAATAATCCTTTCAAGCCTTTCCTTAACCTTTTTAGTTCTAAATTGAACATTTGGATATGCATCTATAATACGACTATAGAATAAATTTTTATCCTTTAGAAGTTCCCTAACTTCCTTAGCAATCTCTTCACTACTATCAGCCTCACTACTTTCAATTCCCTTTTTAAGCAAACTCATTATAAATCTGGAAAATATGTAGTCAGTTAAAAAAGCAGTCCCCAATATCCCAACCAATATATAAACAGTCACCTGCTTTAAACTATCAATAATCTCAAAGAAGACAGGATTGAAAATTCTTGTAATAACCATCCCTGCGAGACCAAATAAAAGTAAATTTCCTATCCATACACGACCATTTAAATTCATCGGCTTTTGAGAATAGTCCCACCATCTTGCATGATATTTTTTCTCAAAGAAATATGAAGTTAAATATTCAAGCAGCCCACAAAATATAAAGGAAATAAGAAAACTTGTCCCAAAAGATGACTCTAAAGGCGCCAACATATCATTTAAAAAAGTTGCAAGCACAACACCACTACCATATATAGGACAATATGGACCAATTAAAAATCCCCTATTAATAAACCTGTGGTACTGTCTATACTTTAAAACTACTTCTATAATCCATCCTAAAAAGGAATACAAAAAAAATAGCAGAATTAATTTATAAAAATATTCCATATTAAAACCACAATTCTCCTTTATAAAATAAGTAAACAAATAATTATTTAATTCAAAAAAATAATTTCTGTTCTTCAATAAATTTTATCATAATCTACCTTTCTATAACAATATCAGTTTATGAAAATAAAAACTTTTAGCTGGGCCTTTCAAGAAAAGAACAAGGTCGCCTCCTGACACTTTCTTTCAGAAAGTGAAACGAGATCGACATTTGACCTACAATGAAGACTTCGTCTTCTGTTAGTTCAAGAATTCTTCGACTTCAAAATTTCTACGGAATTTTTCAGCTTAGAATGACACGAGGAAGGAGAAACTCACCATGCTGTCATGTTGATGGATCGTAGCCATGCGAAACATCTCTGTGAAAATCCTCCTCTGTCATCCTGATGGAGCGCAGCGACTCGAAGGATCTCTATAAAGAGAATATATTGTTGAAGTTAAAAACGTAGTAATTTAAAATTCTACAAAACAAAATTAACAAAAGTAGAAAATCCAACAGATTTTCTTCCACTTATTACGCAGGTTTTCAGGACGTCAGTCCTGAATCGTTTGGAAGGTAAGAAAAATGGGATTTCAAGGGGAAATCGATAGAAACCATACGAAAAGGTTTCTTAGCTTTCCCCTTGGTTAAAAGAAATATTAAATTATAAATAATTAAGTAATAGGGTATGACCATACAAAATAAACTATTAAACTTTAGCGTGAACTTTCTAAATGAAAGTTCACGAGGTCGCCTTCTGACACTTTCTTTTAGAAAGTGAAACGAGATCGACATTTGACCTACAACGAAGACTTCGTCTTCTGTTAGGTCAAGAATTCTTCGACTACAATTTTTTTGTTCCAAAAAAATTTCCGCTCAGAATGACATCCAAGAAAGTATTTCTCTCTATTTCAATAAAAATATGTCGTCACTGTCATGTTGAGCGAGCAAAGCGAGTCGAAACATCTCTGTAAAACGTAAAATTTTCTTAGAAATAAAAAAGTATTAATTTAAAATTCTACAAAGCAAAATTACCAAAAGCAGAAAATTCAACAGATTTTCTTCCACTTTCCCAAAGGGGTCTCGGGGTTTCCCCGAGTCGTTGGGAGGTAAAGTGGGTTCAAGGGGGATAGGAACCGTAGGAACGGTGCCTTTCCCCCCTTGAGAACAATTAGAAAACAAAAAGAACTCAGGATTTCTGATGTGTACCCATAAAACTGGACACATTATTAAATTAATTATTTGCAAGAGGATGCTATCCTATATTTTATAGGTGGCATCCATTTTGTTTTTGATTGAATTCTTTCGTTATTGTAATAATATATATATTCCTCAATTGTTCTTGAAAATTCTTCAAAAGAACTATAGCTCTTTTCATAACCATAAAAAACTTCATTTTTTAACCTGCCAAAAAATGTTTCCATGATAGAGTTATCATAACAATTGCCTTTCCTTGACATTGATTGTTTTATGCCATGTTTTTTTAGTTCATTTACGTAATAATTATGTTGGTATTGCCAACCTTGATCTGAATGAAGTATCAAGTCATTTAGTTTTGGAAATTTGCTAAATGCTTTTGTTAACATATTAGATATTTGTTTTAAATTAGGACTTAAGGATAAATCGTAAGAGATAATCTCGTTGGTATACATATCAAGTATTGGAGAAATGTAGCATTTACCCCATGAGAAGTTAAATTGAGATACATCAGTGGTCCATTTTTGTAGAGGTCTATCTGCATTGAAATCTCTATTTATTATATTATCAGCTACTTTACCTGTTTTTCCCTTATATGAGTGATATTTTTCTTTAGGTCTTTTTCCAAATAGTTTTAGTTCATGCATTATCCTTTGAACTCTTTTATGATTTATTGTATATCCTTGATTCAATAATTCTCTATATACTCTTCTGACACCGTATCTTCCTTTATGATAGGTGAATATCTCAGATATCTTATTTTCTATATGCTTATTCCTAATACTAACAACATCAACTTTTTTCATTTCAAAATAGTATGTTGACCTTGGCAAATCAATAGCTATTAAAAGATATTTTAGTTTGTATCCTTTGTCTTTGAGTTGTTTGACAATCGCTGCTTTTTCGCCTTGAGTTGCGCAGCGTAACGTTTTTCTCTCAAGGCGATCTCTTTTTTTATTATTTCGTTTTCAGCCTTTATATATTCATTTTCTGCTCTAAGTCTTATTAACTCTTCTCTTTCAGATTCATTAAGTTCTTTTGGTTTATGGATATTTGTCTTTTTCATGGTTGTATTTTTAGATTTACGACCTTTCTTCTTATTTACAAGACCATTATATCCATAAATTTTGTAATTGTTAACCCATGAATAAAGTTGTCCCTCATTAATTCCTTTTTCTATTGCAGTAGACTTTATTGATTTTCCAGCTATCACTTTAGATACAATTTCTAATTTCTCATCAGGTGTCCAATTAATATTACTTCCATGTTTTAAAATTTCTGGTCCATGAAGTTCTTCTAACCTAAACCACTTTCTAATTGAATCATGAAAGTTTTTTTCTTCAACTCCTTCAGGTGTATCAGGCCATTTACCTTCTCTATACAATTGTACGCATTCTTTTTTGAATTCATAACTATATTTCATAAAAATACCCTCCTTACTGGTTTGTCCAGTAAAGAGGGTACATATCATTCTCCCAAGTTCTTTTTCTTTTTCCTATTTGCTTAGTTCGCTTAGAACTCTATCACTTACCATACTTCTACCGCCTATTCCTGTTATCTTTTCTATTTTTGCTTTTGCGATATAGTCTCTTAGTGATTTTGGTGCGCTGTTTGCTTCTGTTAATAGGATTGGCATGTCTAAGATTCCGCCTACTGGTCCTATTACAAGTGCGTCCATCCACTCTTCTCCGTTTGCAAGGAATATTTCTTTTGCTGAACTAAACTTCTTGTTTGCTATATCAATAGCTGTTTCGTATCTTGATTTGCCTCTTAGTCTTTCTACTACTGTTGGTAGTGAAGTTTCTAATGATTTGTTTACTGTTGTGTATCCACCTGCTATTGTTACTTTGTTTATAGCTAATTTTGTCATACACATCTCGATTTTCAAGTTTTTGGAAAGTGTGTTTTCTTTTACTAATAGTATTGGGTAACCTTCTCTTGATGCGTATGGTGCTACTGTTAATGCGTCTGCAAATACTTCTCCTGATGCTACTACTGCGTGTCCAAGTTTTCCTGTTATTCCTACTACTCTTCTTGCTACTTGGGCTGATGTTTCGTATCTGTCTTTTCCGTAGATTCTTTCTACTGTGTCTTTATCAAATTTAGCTAATTCTTTCTTAACTGCTTCTGATACTGATGAGTTTCCTCCTACGATTATTACGTCTCTTGCTCCAAGTCTTTCGATTTCTGCAGCTACTCTTGGGTCAAGCTTGTTTGTTTCTGTTAGTAGTATTGGTGCCTTCAATAGCTTTGATAGCACTGAAGCTGTCATTGCGTCTGGGAAGTCTTTTCTATCTACTACTATTACTGTGCTTGATTGTCCAAAGTACTTCTTGGAAATTTCAATAGCTGTGTCAACTCTGTCCTTACCATTAATTCTATCGCCTTCTGGTTTAGTTGGTTCTTCTGGCTTTGAAGGTACAATTATTACAGTGTCAGCCTTTTCAAATACTGCAATGTAGGTTGCAGATTCGCTTTTTTCTGGTACAATTTTTTCATCTTTTGATACTTCGTTTCCTTCCGCATCAATCCACTTAATAAATTTATAACCTTTTGTTGCCGTTGCTGTTGAACCTCCTATTTCTCCACCATCTATTTTTACCGTTTCTGACTTAGGATCAACTGTTCCACCTTCAGGATTTCCTGAAATATAATTTATTTCGAATTCTGTTGGTATTATTACTTCAGTTTCCAAGTTTGCAATGTAATATCTATCTTTATTTATTACGCTGTCATCACTGTCTAAGTCAGGTTTCCAGTTTGGTGTTCCTATTACATATCCTGCATTTGCCATTATATTAGGAGCCTTTATTTCCTTAATAGTCTTTCTTGCTTCAGGATTTACATAATAGATTGTTTCTCCATCCAACCTTCCATTCTTGTCTACTAAAAATCTTACAGTTACATAGCCTTCAGGTTTTTCTTTTAGTGTTCCATCATCATTAGTTCCTGGAATAATATCTTCAAGCTTATTGAATTTTCCTTTAACTTTTGTGTCACTATCATATTTCTTAGCTGTTGAAGTATCTACATCCCAATTGTCGAACTCGTAACCTGTATCTGCTACAGTTTTTGGTTGATTAATTGTTACTTCTTTTTCTGGATTTACAAAGTAAGTGATAGTTTCGCCTTCAACAATCTTTCCACCTTTACCATCAATCGCAAAGGTAACTGTTACATAATTATCTGGAACATTTGGTTTGTCTTTTCCATTTTGTGGAACAACATTGTCTACAACAGTTACTGGTACATCAATTATAACAATATCGCCATTTGGATATTTCACTTCAATCTTTGCAGTTGTTTCCCCTGGATTATCCACATTAGGTGTACCATTTTCGGTATATTTGAATGTTGTATTTTCTGGTAGTGGGTTATTACCAATTCCCGGAATATTTTCAATCAAATCCTCTGGTTTTGGTATATCTCCCTTTGCTGTTACAACATCTTTCTTTGGGACTGGAGCAGGTATTAATTCTCCAGGTTTTACATTAGTAGAATACTTAGCAGTGATTTCAGTATCTTGAGTAAATGTTCCCTTAATATTTTCATCACTCCAAGATGCTATTGTGCCTCTTGTCACTGTCCAACCATTGAATGTGTAATTGTATTCAATTCCACTAATTGTTTCTTTCTTTCCTTCTGGCTTGTTTGAAATTGTAATTTCCTTAGTTGGATTTACAAAATAAACTTTATTTGTTGCATCTTTTGCCTTATTTGTTGGAATAAGAGTTACAGTTACATATCCATCTGGTTTCTTTGTACCTTCGTCTATCTTTTCGATTACATCAGGTAATGCTTTGAATGTAAATGTATATTCAGCATTTTTTGTGTATTCCTTACTCACTATTGCTGGGTCCCAAGTTCCACCTTCAGCAATAAAACCTACATTTGGAGTTTTAGTAATTGCATCTGCTGTATCTGTTAAATCAATTTCTACATTAGGCTTTACATAGTAAACTGTAGTTCCTGAAAAACTTCCATTAACAGCTTTAAATGTTACTGTAAAGTATCCTTCTGGTTTGTCTGAACCATCTGTATTCTTTTGAGGGATTATATCATCAAGTGACGTATAACCTGCTGTGATTACATAAGTTGGATCATCTACTTTTAGATTTACTGTTAATTTCTTGTCCCATTTATCAAATTTATATCCAACATTTGCTTTAACTGTTGGCGCTGGAACATTTACTTCTACTCCTGGTTTAATCCAGTACTCAGTAGTTCCTTCAAGAGTACCATGTTTACCTTCATTAAATTCAACCTTTACATATCCATCTACTTCTGTTGTTGAAATATTACCTGGATCATTGTAAAGAGCTGTGATTTCAGCACCGTCTTCATATTGAATTGCTTGATCAATGGATACATCCCATCTTGCAAATTCATATCCTTTATTTGGAATAGCTTTAGGAGCTTTATCTTTAAGGACCACTGCCTTATTTGGATTTACATAGTAAATTGATTGTCCTTTTAATTCTTTTCCATGTTCTCCCTTAACAAAAGTAACTGTGATATAGCCTTCTGGTTTTTCTGACTCGTCATCTTTTGTCTTTGGAATTACATCCTCAATAGAATCATATTGTGCAGTAACTTTAATATCACTTATTATTTCCTTTGTATCAACAAAATCCCAATTCTTGAATTTATAACCTGTATCTGCTTTTACCTTTGGCTTTTCAATATCAGCTAAAGTTTTAGTTGGGTTTGCTTCTGGATTTACATAATATACAGTTTGACCTTTTATTATTTCTCCATGTTCTCCCTTAACGAAAGTAACTGTTACATAGCCTTCTGGTTTAGGATTTTCATTTCCTTGGTCATCAGTTGAAGGAATAATGTCATCAAGTTTTGTGAAACTTCCTTTTACTGTTGTGTCTCCAGTGTATTTATTAGCTGTTTTTGTATCAGGGTTCCACTTGTCAAATTGATATCCTGTTTCAGATACAGTTTTTGGTTGAGGAATGGTTACTTCCTTTTCTGGATTTACATAATAAACAGTAGTATCTCCGTCAACAATCTTTCCGCCTTCACCATCAATTACAAAGGTAATTTTTACATAATTATCTGGTACATTTGGTTTATCTTCTCCTTCTTGTGGAACAATATCTTTTACATATTGTGCTACAAGGGTAATATCTTTTGTAACCTTGTCAACTTTAGGATCAAATGGATTTCCATCTAATGTCCATCCTATAAAAGTATATCCATCTTTTTGTGGTGCAATTACTTCTCCTATTGTTTTGTCGTGTTCTACTTTTTGTGAAGGTATAAATGTTGCACCTTTTGTATCAAATTGAACAGTGTGAAGTCCTGCTTGCCATACTGCTATTGCTTTTGTATTTTCAGTGATGGTATATTTTTCTCCTGGTTTATAGACTTTTTCTCCAATCTTCCAACCAATTAACTCGTAGTTATCTTTCTTTAGATCATTGCCTCCGGCTAAAGTAATTTCTGTTCCTATGTCATAGGATAATGCTTCTGGTACTGTACCTTCTGTTTTATCTTTTGCTTCATATGCCATAGTTACTTTGTTAAGTTTGAATGTTGCTACATACTTCTTGTCTGTTTTGATTACTTCTGCCTTGTCAATTTCTTCTAACCACTTATCAAAAGTATAATTTTCATTTGCTTCTGGTTCTGGTATTGGAAGTTCTTTTGAACCAATCTTTATTTCTTTTAATCGATTTACATAGTAGGTCTTGTCCCCACCTTTAAGTTTTCCATTTTCATCTGCTGTAAATTCTACTTTTACATAACCCTTTGGTTGGTCATTTCCTTCACTATCTATAACGTCAGGAAGCGCTTTGAAATTAAATTTAATTTCAGTATTTTCAGCAAATTTTTGATTAAGTTCTTTATCCCAAGTTCCACCTTCTGCTGTGAATCCTGTGTTTGGATTTTTAGCTATTCCATTTGCTTGTTCTGTTAAGTCCACTTCCCCATTTGGATTTACATAATATTTTGTTGTTCCTGATAGACTTCCATTGTCATCTGCAACAAATGTCACTGTTACATAACCTTCTGGTTTTGCTTGGTCTCCAGGAATTATATTCGCAAGTGGAGCGTATTGTGCAGTTATTTTTGCATTTTCTTTAAAGGTATTAGTTAAAGAACTATCCCAAGCTTCAGCTCCAGCTTTTTGTTTCCAGCCAGTTTCTGGTGTAACTGTTGGTGCAGGTACTGTAACTTCTACACCAGGTTTTACATAATAAACAGTCTTTCCACTTAACTTACCATGTTCACCTTTGTCAAAGGTTACTGTTAAATATCCTGCTGGTTTATCTGAACCATCAGTTTTTTCTTGAGGAATTACATTATCTTTTTCGTTGTAAAGAGCCTTTATTACATCTCCATCAGAATATTGAATTTTCTTTTCAATTTGTATATCCCAAGTTGCAAAATCAAATCCTGTGTTTGGTGTAACTTCTGGATCAAAACCCTTTAATGAAACTCCAATCGTTGGATTTACATAAACAACTTTTTCTGTTTTATCAGTACCTTTTATCTTTCCATCTTTTTCTGTAGAGAAAGTTACTGCAATGTATCCTTCTGGCTTTTCTGACTCGTCATCCTTTGTCTTTGGAATTACATCCTCTAACTTCCTATGTTGTCCATATATGGTTTCTCCAAATTGTCTCCATATTTTTTTCTCTGAAACTCCCCAGCCTTTAAACCAATATCCTATTTCTGATTTTGCTATTGGTCTGTTTTTTATTTCTCCAAATGATGTTCCTGGTTTTATATAAAATACTGTTTGACCTGTTATAGATTTTCCATGGATTCCTTTATCAAAGATTATGGTTAAATATCCTTCAGGTTTTTCTTGATCTCCTGGAATTACATTGTCAAGTTTTGTGAAAGTACCTTTTATTACGGTTTCTTTCTCTGTATATTGACTTGGAGTAGCAGTATCAGGATTCCACTTTTCAAATTTATATCCAATCTTCGCTTTTGTTTTTGGTGATTCAATTGTAACCTTACGATTTGGATCTACATAGTAAGCACTTGTTTCCCCATCAACAATTTTTCCACCTTCTCCTTCAATTTCAAAGGTAACTTTTACATATCCAGGCTTTTCTTCTTTACTTACTGCATCTATTTGGTTAAATTGTGCTGTAATAGTTGTAACATCTTTTTCGTAAACTGTTGGTATTGTAGCATCCTTATCCCATGCTCCAAACTCATATCCAGTATCTCCAACTACAGTTGGTGGTATTAGTTTTACATACTTATTAGGGTTTACAAAATAAGTTTTTTCTTCAATTTTTGTTTCCCCATCTTTTAGTGAACCATTTTCTCCAGCCACAAACTTAACTTCTACATAGTTCTTTGGCTTTTCAGTATCATCATTTTTCTCAATTGTATCTGATAGTATTTTTGATAAAGCTTTAACTACAATATCAGAATCTGTTATTTCAAGTTCATCATCTTTATCCCAATTTGTAAACTCATAACCTGTTTTTGCTTCAACATCTGGTTTATCTAATTCTGTGCTACCAAGTTTAACACCAGCATTTGCCTTTACATAGTAATATTTAACATTTGATAGTGTAAGTCCTTCTTCAGCTACAAATGAAACTCTTACATATCCATCTGGTCTTTCTACAGGTTCCTCTGGATTATAAGGGATAATATTTTTTACATCATCGTATTCAGCTGTAATTACAGTTTCTTCTGTGAACTTAGCCGTAATAGATTCTGTCCAAGGTCCAAGATTTTCTTTATCTGACTTCCACTCTTTGAAAGTATAAGCCATAGCTTCTTGTGTATCTGTTTTATCTAAAGTCTTTCCAACTGGATTTGTAACTGGAATGGTTACTTCCTTAGTTGGATTTACCCAGAATGTTTTAGTATATTCTGTCTTTGCCTTATCTGTAGTTTTAACTGTTACCTTTACAAAATTATCAGGTACTGGTGGTTTGTCTTCTCCTTCTTGAGGTACAACATCCTTTGTGAAACCAGGCTTAATAACAGTGTCTTCTGTGAATTTATGACGTTTAGTAAAATCATAAATTCCATTTTCATTTTGGTTGTCTTTATCAGCTGACCAATGAGTGAATCCAAGATCTTTCTTTTCTTCTTCAGTCAATTCAATCTCTGGAATTTCTACCCAAGCATTTGGATTTACATAGTAAATCTTAGAGTCTTTTTCTCCAGGTTTTCCTGTTGGATTTACTGTAACTTTTACATACTTTCCTGTTACATATGCCAAGTCGCCATCAGCTGATGTTGCATCTTTTAGAACCTTTGGCATTTCTCCTGATGTCAAAGCTTCGTATACATTTTTATAAATCTTTACAGGAATTTCAATTTCTTGAACCGAATTATCTGCAAATTTTATCTTTGCAGGGAATTTTACTGTTCTAACAAGTTCAGTTGAGTCATCTCTGTTTAATTCTTTAACTTTTTCATAAATACCATCTTGAGTAATTTCATTTCCAGCCTCGTCAAGTAAAGTTATAACTGCATCATTTGGCAAATCACTTTCCTTGCCGTCTTTATTAACCCACTTAACTTGTTTCTTTAACTCATCAATAGTCGGAGCAAAATCATTTGTCCAGTTGCCATTGTTATCTTTGTAAGCTTCTGTTTTTACAATTTCATTTACCTTTACTCCTGACCAATCAAAGTAGGCTGTAAATACATAACTCTTGTTTATGATTGTATCTTTATTTAGTAGTTTTTCATTATCCCACTTAGTAAATTTCTTTCCTGCATCAGGTGCAATATTGTAATTGCCTTCAACTTTTGTTTCCCCTTCCTTTACTTCCTCTGGAACTGGAAGGTTATTAGAGTTAAGTCCAACAATAACATCGTAGTAAAGTTCCTTAACTGGATTGTTCTTACTATCTGTAAAAGAGCCACCATTTTCTGCAACAAATTTTATTCTTACATAACCTTCTGGAACTGGATCCTCTGGGTCTTTAACTTCTATAACTCTTACATCCTTGTAGAAGAAGTTAATTTCATCCATACCAGTTTCATTTATACCAGCAAAAGTATCTGTGTCTTCATATAAATCAAAGAACAATTGTTGTTGAGGTTTGTCATTTAAAACCCAGCCAGGAATCACTCTAAAGTTTCTGGCATCGTAGTGACGCTTTCCATTTACAACTTTTTCATTTGAAATAATAGAGTATTTATCTTTTATTGCCTTAAAGTCAGTCTTGTTCTTTGCAATAAGATCCTTATAGGCTTTACTCTTATCTTCTGGAGACATAGAATTGTCATCTTTTAATTTTTGATAGGACGCCTTAGCTTTTTCCATAAAAGCTTCTACTTCTTCTCTGCCCCTATCGTCAAGATAATTTACTTCATAAACTCTTTCCTTAAATGGTCTGTAGAAGAATTCAAATCTATTGTTCTTCGCATCAGGATTATATATAGACTGTCCTGTTTGAGGATTGTAAATTTTTAGAGGATTTACTCTTAAAATTTGATTGTAACTGTTTTCTCTTTTAGTTTCTTCCTTATATTTTTTATAATCAGGATTTGCATCTTCAAGGGCCTCCCACTCAGCTTGTGGAACAAGTAAATATTTATCCCCTTGTCTACTTGCAAGACCAGTTGTATAAGATCCAACTCTTCTGTTATAAAGATTTTGTACTTCTTTAGATTTTTCTTTGTAATTTACATCCAAGAAGTGGTGAATTGCTTCAACTATTATTAGGTCTTTTTTATTCCAAATTGCTCTAAGATGAACATTTCCTACAACTTCGTTACCAAAATGATACATTTCAGGAACTTTATATAAGTCTTTGTAACTTGTATCCACAGTCGTAGTGTCATTACCTTTTTCATCCTTTGTATATCTTACAATTTCCCAACCAGCAAAGTTGTAGCCATCTCTTTTAGGTTCAATTATATTTTTAAATTTGTCTTGAGGTTCTTTGATGGTCATATTGTGGACAAAATTAAATGTATTTTCTTCTCCATCAATTTTTTCTGGATAGGTATGAGTTACACCGTCAACTTCAAGTTCTTCAGTTTCATTGGTTATATTTTTTTCACTTAAATCGACTAAACTACCACCATTTGGATCAAATTTTACCTTCCAAATAGTATCCGGTTCTGCCCATTTAGCATAGAGAACTTGGTCATAATGAAGTTTTGTTTCATTACCATCCTGTATCAAGTTTTCACCAGCCGGATCAAGAGCCCAACCTTTAAATCCCCACTTTTCAGGTACCCAATCAGGTTTATTTGGAACATTAGTTGTGTCTAATTTCAAATCCTTTAGTGGCTTTTCATAAGGCACATCTAAAATATTACCTGCGCCATATTCATTGTCGTTTTTTACTGTCTTAGGGTCGTTATTTAATTTTAATTTGTAACTATTACGAGAGTAGTTTGCATAATTGTATGCATTTTTCCCATCAAAGTATTTTGTACCCCAAGGAAATTTATCGATATATTCTATCTTATCGGCATCGCTTCTAAAAGGCGTTTTTTCATTTCTCGCATTATTTAACTCGTCAATAGTTCTATATAAATTAGTTGTTGGTTTCTCCAATACCCATTCTGCTTCCCTTGTCTCTTTTTTAAGGGTAAAGCCTTGAAGATTAGGTAAAATGAAAGCATAGAATGTATTAGTGTCACTCTTCCAATAGGAAAGGTCATAATCTATTTGCTCCTTGCCATCGAAATCGTCCTTGATAATATCAATGTGGTGGACAACGGATTCAGCCCAGGATGTCGCTGCCAGAGAAATCTCATATTTGCCCCTATCTTTTGTTTCATTTTCTCCTATAGGTATTTTATCTCCATGACCATGTCCCTCAAAATCTCCTGTACCCACTACATCTTGACTGTCGATAAAATCTTCTGCACTTAAGCGATAAGGAGGTGTGTCACGAAAAATTAGTTCTCCTATTTCATTAACGTTAATTGTCCATCCTATTGGGCCCATGTCTACACCCTCTGCACTGCTTGCAGGCGGAAGGCCTGAAATTTCCTCGTCCCTTGGCCAAATTTTATCTAAGCTTTGGTTAAAGCGAGCCTCTACTTTATAAGGAGATCCCTTTTTGCCTATGACTTGTCCATTTCTTGTTAAAGTAGGCCAATAGCTAGACGATGGATCCCATCCCGCTTCATTAGCGGCTGTAAAGTAAAGAGTATATACTCTGCGGTCGTAGTAGACATTGTAGACAGTTTCTCCTGTGGATAACACAGATTTTTGTACGTCAGGATTGTCCTTTGATGCATTTTGTTTCTTAGTCAAATCTTCATTTAAGAAAAAATATCTTTCAAATTCTTCTTTGCTATCTTGAGCCTTTTCCAATCTTCCGTCATTTAAATCTGGGAATGTAATTCCATGTATATCCAAATTAGTTAGATCTGGCTTAGAACCTGTGTCGGCATTGTCTACCCTTCTTGAACCAATAAAATCGTAACGTTCACGTAGAAGTAGCGTGTCGTCTTTGTCATCGTAATCTGGTTTTTCAGTCCAAAATTGGATTACATAGTCCGCTTTAGGTTCATCTTTCCACTCTGCAGTAAAAGTAAGACTTTCTGCAGGCATAGCATATTTTATACCATCTTGAAATTTTCCACCCTTTTCAAAATCTTCCTTTTTAATAAGAGTGTCTTTAGTAAGAGTTTGTTTATTTCCAGCTTGGTCAGTATAAGTTATATCCTTACTTACCTTCCAACCTTGCAAAGTTGAACCCGCCTTCTCAATATCAAAATTTAATTTAGGAATGGTTTGTCCATAGATAAGAGTCATTCCAGGCAAGTCAGTACCACCGTCAGAATTAAATTTCACATCAAAAATTGCACGGTTATAACGCATTTCTATTTCAAACTCAGCTGAATTTTGTGGTACTTGTGTTGTGAGAACATTTACTTCAGGAACATAGCCAGAAATTTGTTCACCATCTAAAGCCTTTATGGTAACAGCAGTTCCAGTAACACCTGTTTGATATGTGTAGATATAGTTTTCTTCTCCATCTTTTTTGTCATACACATCTCGATTTTCAAGTTTTTGGAAAGTGTGTTTTATCTTTATTGTTCCTTGTTTTGGAATATAAAGATATGGATGTTCACCCTTGTACTCATCTCCATCCAAGTTTCCTTTTTCTGCATTATTCTTAATATAATCATAATTTACATTAAAACTTGGTGTCGGTGCAGTATATCCATCAATACCGGGCAAATTAATTTTTTTATCTATCTTAGACTTTTCTTCATCAGTTAATACCTTATTACCATCTACACCATTAATGTCTTTATAAGTGTAGTCCTTGTCACCCACTGTGGCAATATATGGTTGGTATCCAACAATTTCTTCATCATTACGTGGCACTTTAAAATCTGCACGCATGGTAAATAGCTTTGGCATCGCTGGATTTTTAATATAATCCGCAGCCTTTTTGCCCTCCTCCAGAGTAACTGGATTAACCTTCATCTCGTTAACATATCGAGATTTTTGATTAATTAGATCATCATGGTTTACCGAAGCCGCTGCAAAGCTTTTCAAAGGCATTCCAGTTAAAAGCATAACAATCGCTAATAAACCACTTAATCCCTGTTTAACAAATTTCTTCAACTTTCTTCCTCCTATCCATTATTCTATAATTCCTATTTTTTAGATATATTTTAATTCATCATACCATGCACTAAGTAAGAATTTTTTCGCATATTCCTACCCTTTAACTCTTCATTGCACTTTAGTATAATTACTATTATTTTATTATATAAACGCCGTTTTATCAACTTGAAATTGAGTGATTTTTTTGTCCGAGGCGTGTAAAAACATCTCCCCTGTCATGTTGAGGGAGCGAAGCGACTCGAAGGATCTCTCTAAAGAATAAAATTTTCTTAGAAGTAAAAACGCAGTAATTTAAAATTTTACAAAACAAAATTAACAAGAGTAGAAAATCCAACAAGATTTTTTTCCACTTACTAAGCAGGTTTTCAGGACGGCAGTCCTGAATCGTTTGGAAGGTAAGAAAAAGGGGATTTCAAGGGGAAAGCGATAGAAACCATACGAAAAGGTTTCTTAGCTTTCCCCTTGGTTAAAAGAAATATTAAATTATAAATAATTAAGTAATAGGGTATGACCATACAAAATAAACTTTCTAAATAAAAAAAGATGTTGAGGAAGAAAAATTTCTAACCTAACATCTCAATTAATATCATATTTTTTTATACGCCCCAACCTTTTTTCTAAACTTATGTGCTCCTATAAATATCAGAATTACAATTGCTCCAAATGTAATGGTAGACTGAATTAGTGGTGCCAAGTTATAAGGCTTTCCCAAGTAGAAATCTAAAAACTTTTCATCCCCTATGTGGTACATTGGCAAAAACAATCTTCCAATTGTGTTTAAAACTTTTGGCAGTGTTTCCTTTCCCACTCCCATCATTCCTGATGTAACCATGGCGAAAAAGTAAAAACTCATTGTAAAGGCATATGTTGTTCCAAACTTTCTTGTCCCATATGCAACTCCATGGGCAAGTAGCATAAATAGTGTAGCCAATATATAAAATAATAGCAAAGAGCCTATCAAACCCATGACTGAAGGTTTTTTTATTTCAAGGACTGTAGCAGCAACTATGATATACACCACCAAATCTATTGTTACATAGATTAAATTTGAAACAAGCTTTGCAAAGAAAAGTTTCTTTGGACTATTTCCAAAAAGTTCTAAGCGAAGTGGTATATCTTTTTCCAATGACTCTGCATACATTGCCGCATACCCAATGTGCATTGCAGAAAAAGGTATTACGATACAAAATCCCAAGAACAAAGCTGTCTGTACATCTGGAAGCATTTCCTTTGGCACTCCCTCTAAACCATTCTTCCCTATAATTATTAAAAGAAATAATGGTAAGAAAAGTCCAAATATTAAAAATAGTACATTTTTCATCATGGTTTTAAGTTCCATTATAACCAAGTATTTAAAGTTGTTTCTTTTCATTACTTCCTCCTCAATGCATTTATATACATTACTTCCATATCGTTGGATGTTCTTTCAAAGTCGATATCTTTTTGAACCAAAATCTTTTCAAGTTCAAGTTCTTCTTCATTATTATCTATGGAAATTACAACTCGACCTTCTGGGGCTTCAATTTTTTTATAATCCTTCATTAGCTCATCATCAAAATCCAAAGCACTAAATGAAATTATTCTATTTCCACAATATTTTTTGAAAAGAGCAGTTTTTGAACCATAGTCTACAACTTTTCCATTTTCTAAAATTAGAACATCATCCACGAGTCTTTCCAGTTCATCATAGTAATGGGAAACTAAAATCAAAGTGTCATCCCTATCCCTATACCACTTTTCCAAAAGCTCCATAAGTGAAGTTCTGGTTTGAAAGTCCAGACCAGAAGTAACTTCATCAAATATCGTTAATGGACTCTCCTGTGCAAGAACTAAAATCACTGTAAGTCTTTGCTTTTGTCCTCCAGAAAGATCTTTGTAAGTTCTTTTTAGTGCTGATTCAAACTTGAAAAACTTTATTAACTCCATAATCTTTTCACACTTTTCAAGCTTACATCCGATTATTGCTTCCATAACAGTTCTAACTGCTATGGTTTCTGGATAGTTATTATATTGCATATGAACTGCAATTTCATTTGTTGGAATATCCTTTACAATGCTTCCTTGATAGGGAACAAGCTCCATTATGGCATTGATTAATGTGGTTTTACCCGCTCCATTAGATCCTAAGATACCAAGTTTTTTATTCTTATCAATAATTATTTCATCTTCAATGGAAAGGGCAGTAAAATCGCCGTAACTCACATTAAGATTATTAATTTTAATCATCTTTTCGCCTCCTTAAAACCGTTAAAACTCCTTTGTTTTTATTTTTAACTTCAATATCAAGTCCAATCAAGTTTGAATAGTACTTTGCAATGTAGAGTCCAAGTCCCTTGCTCTTATTTTCAGTTGAAGATACAAAAGGTTCCATTATAGATTTTTCAATATCTGCTGGTATGGTCGCCTTTTCATTGTAAATACTTATCTCTTTCCCAATCTCTATGTCAATAAAACCATTTTCACTTGTATAGTTAATGGCATTTTCCAATATATTGTTAACGACTCTGCTAAATATTTCTGAGTCAGTATTTAAAACGCCATCCCCATTTAAATTAATTTTTAAATTCTTGTCACCAGCTTTAAGTTTATACTTTGAAATCTCTTTTTCAAAAGTATCTCTTAAATTAATATCTCTAAAAGAAAGTTCCCCAACTTCCTTTGTAGTTAGAAGAATTTCTGAAACCATGGAACTCATCTCTAACAGTTCACTTTTTAAAACTCTTAGATACTTATCCCTGTCTTCATATTTTCCAAGATTGTTGATCATGCCATCACATAGTAGGATTGACGCTGCAATAGGAGTCTTTAATTCGTGGGTTGCAGATCTTGTGAAGACTTCCTTCCTCTCTCCTTCAACCCTAAGCTTTTCAATATTTTTTCTTAAACTTTTGTCCATCTCAACTATATTTTTACTAAGAGTAGCAATTTCATCTTCTCCATCAAAGTTAATGGAATTATAATTTGGCGTTGAATTTTTTGAGACTTCACTAAACCTTTGTATCTTTACAATTGGTCCTACAATTCTCCTTGAATAAAGACTTGAAACAACTATTACAAGTAATATCAAAACTAAAACTATCATTGGAATGCTTGATAAAACCACTGGAAGTAGGTCTTCAATTCTTGGAGCTATAAAAGAGTCAAGGGAAACTTTATAAAAACCATCTTCAGCAGTAATTAAAATGCAGTTGATGTATTCAGCCACATTTTCTTCCCTATAACCAAGGCTTAGCATCACAGTGTCTTTATTTAACTTTTTAAATTCAGTATATGAGTTTTTATCAGGCCTTTTAAAAGCTTCACTAAATTTTAAATCGCTTTTAATTCCCTCTATTTTAAAATTGTCCTGAATGTAGTTTTCGATCTTACCTGCTTCCCTTTCTATTTTATCTTCATCTTTGTCATCCATTTTTCGGTTCTTACCAGTCTTAAGCGAAATCTCTTCAATTCTTTTAAGACTTTGCTGTATTTCAGATCCACTAATGTCTACTTTTCCCTTTAAACCGATTGAGTTTAGTTTTATTTCATTAAAACCCTTATCAACTTCAATAAAAACTTGGTTCCCAAGTTTACTTATCTTCCGTAAATCCTTAGCACCATCAACCATTTCAAAATGAGATTTTTTAATCTCTTCAGTAATGCTTTCAATGTTATTATCTACGTACAGATTTGGTAATAGAAACGCCAAGTAGGAAACTATTATTATCAAAATTGTCACAGCAAGCAAAATGCTGTAGATTAAATTTTTCTTACCTAATTTCATTTTCACTAAACTTATATCCTATTCCAATAACGGTTTTGATATAATCCTTTCCAAGTTTTTTTCTAATATTTTTTATATGAGCATCAATTATTCTGTCGTTGCCTATATAATCCTCATTAAATGCGCCCATAATTAGCTGTTCCCTACTTAAAACCTTATTTTTATTTTTGTAGAGCATTTGAAGAATTAAAAATTCACTTAGAGTAAATGGAATTTCCTCTCCGTCAACATAAACTGTATAAGACTCTTCGTCCATAATAAATTCATGAGTAATTAAAACATTAGGTTTAATACGACGAAGTAAAGTCTCAATTCTCTTTATTAAAATAATCGGCGACACCGGCTTTACTAAATACTCATCAGCAAACTTATTAAAAGCAGACACCTGAGTACCTATGTCATCCAGGGCAGTGAGCATTATTACCCCAATGTTTTTTGTCTTAGGATTGTCCCTGATAAAAGATAAAACATCAATTCCGCTCATTCCTGGAACCATAATATCTAAAACTGCCAAGTCAATTTCTTCACTCTTTAATATTTCAACTGCCCTATTTCCGTCTTCGGCTTCAAATGTGGTGGCTCCAGAAACTTTTAAATATTCAACCAATACTTCCCTTATGTTTTTTTCATCTTCCAATAATAATATATTTGCCATTCCTCTCTCCTTAAGAATATATTATCAGCTTTATGTGAATTTTATATGAAGTTTTTGTGATTGTTTAAAATTAATTTGCTTAAAATAAAAAAGATGAAGCCACAGCAACATCTTTTCTATTTTTTATTCTATTTTCTCTTCTCTTCTCTAAATCCACTTTGTCTATCTGAAATTTTTAGTCCTCTACCATATACAAAATAGATTACCAATGAATTTATTAGCATAAGCAACACTGAATAGACCATGTTGACTGCTTTTGAGTCTAAAGTTGCCACAGCTGATGAATTTTGTCTTATAATTATACCAATTGTCTCGCTTCCAGGTGGATAAAGAAATGCAGACATATTGTACTCTGCTAAATTACCATTGAAGTTTAATGCGCATAGTGCTAATGCTGTTGGTAATACTGCCGGCAATACTACTTTAAAGAATGTTCTTAGGGAACTTGCTCCCAAGTTTTGTGAAGCTTCTTCCAGACTTGTATTAAAATTATAATATGCACTCTTCAAATATCTTAGCGTTGAAGGTATAACTGTAACTGTGTATGCAATTACTAAAATCCACTGGGATCCTATAACCGATTGATTAAAAATTAAAAATCTTGGTCTATCGTATATCATCATATAACCCAGAGCTATTAAAATTGATGGCACCAACCAAGGTATATAATAAAAGTATTCTAAACTTTTAATTAAATTATTACTTTTTGCTTTCATAACCAATCGTACAAGTATTAACATCATCATAACCGAAATTATAGCGGCAATTCCTGAGAATAAAAATGATCTTAGTAGCGGATTTAGGTTATTTGGATTAGTTAAAACATTTTTATAGTTTTGCAATGTAAAGTTTTTGATACTTATAATATTTCTTGAAAGTGCTTGTGTATCTAAGAATGATGAAATAACAATCATCACTCCTGGCAATGCTTGAATAATGAATAAAGCTATTGCAATTACATAAATAAATACTTTTGCTACTGGATTATGAATTTTTTGTTTTTTTAACCTCTTATTGCTGTTTGAAACAGACATATAATTCCCCTTTGATTCATTCCATGTCATAAATGCCAAGAGCAATATTTGAAATGCAGCTAAGACAAGTGAAAGTACTGCTGCTATGTCTCTTGATCTTGGTCTGTTTGCAAAGGTTAAAATCAGAGGAGAAATTGTTTGAAAATTCTTTCCTCCAACCATAAGCGGTGCTGCAAATGATGCAAGACCTGTTTGAAAGGTAATTATTATTAGAGTTATCAAAGTTGGTTTAACTATTGGCATAACAACTTTAAATAATATTTGCATCTGGTTACTTCCTAAGTTTTTAGCTGAATCTATCAGTTCGTTGTCTATTCCATTTATTGCATTTCTAAAAAAGATCATGTATTGGTGAGTACAACCAAATGTCATGACAAAGAAAACTGCGAAGGCTCCGCTAAACCATCCTGGGTTTAGGTTCGGAAATATTTTTAACAAAAATTGAGTCAATATTCCAGTCTTTCCATATACATATAAGTATCCACTATTTAAAATAACTCCCGTAAAAACTAATGGTGACATGTATGCAATTCTAAATAACTTAGAAAATTTCAAATCAAAATAATCTGTTAATAAGACCTGAGTAACTCCTACAATTGTCGTAGTCACCATGAGAACAAGACCTGTCAAAAGGGAATTTTTTATCGCCGTCATAGCTCTCTTGGAATTTAATACTTTTCTAATTGCGTTTAGACTAAATCCAGATCCATCATAAAATGAGCTTGCGATTATAGATATTGTCGGCAAAATTATAAACGCTATTGCAAACCACAGTATGATTAAAATTATAAATATTTTTGGTAAATTTAAATACCTATTTTTTTCATAACTTTTATTCTTAGAAGTCATCATAACTACACCTCATATTCTAAGATGTCTTCTGGATTAATATATAAATCTATTTCATCTCCAAGAGCTATGTTTTTAGTTGAGTCATTCTTCTCTAAAATTGTAAGATTTGAATTGAGCACATTTACAACATATTGAGAATAAGCTCCCTCATACATTACCTTTGCTACTTTTCCCTTGATTTTTATTGTTTCAAAATCTCCTACTGGATTAAGAAGAATCTTCTCATTTCTTATATAGTTATTTTTTCTCTCATCAAATTTTATTTTTGATGAATTTTCGTTTATATAATTTAATAGTTCACTGCTTATCTTGTTGGATTCTCCTATAAATGTACATACAAACTCTGTCTTGGACTTATCATATATTTCAAATGGCTTTCCTATCTGCTCCACATGTCCCTTGTTGAACACGGCAATCCTGTCAGACATTTCAAGTGCCTCTTCCTGATCATGAGTAACATAGATTGCTGTCATTCCAGCCTTTCTTTGAATTTCCTTCATCTCTTGACGCAGTTGTTTTCTAAGCTTTGCATCTAAGTTTGATAGCGGTTCATCAAATAATATAAGTTTTGGATCTTTCGCCAAGGCTCTTGCTATGGCAACTCTCTGTTGTTGTCCTCCCGATAATTCAGAGACATTTCTCTTTAAATGTTCCTCTTTTATTTCAACCAGGTTCGCCATTTCGATTACCTTTTTATGTATCTTTTCTTTTGGCATCTTCATTATTTTTAAACCATAGCTGATATTATCATAAACTGTCATGGTAGGAAAAAGCGCATATGACTGAAAGACCATTCCTATTTTTCTTTTTTCTGGAGGTACATTTGTTATATCATGACCCTCTAAAATAATTTCCCCTTTATAAGGCTTGATGAAGCCTGCTATAGATCTTAGTATCGTAGTCTTACCGCATCCAGAAGGACCCAAAAAAGTAAAAAATTCTCCTTCTTCAATATTTATGTTTACATCTTTAACAGCAACATAATCCCCATATCTTATTTCTATATCTTTTAACTCTATCATCTTTAATCCTCCCAGTTTAAACAAAATGCGGGAAAGCTCCCGCATTTTATCTAAATTATTATGGCATAATTTCTAATTCAAATTTTTCAACCCATTCATCAAGATGTTCATTCAATACATTCCAATCTAAACTCATACGATCAGTTTGTTCGAATAACTCAAGAACTCTTGGATCTGCAGCTTCTCTTGCATTGTTATTTGCAGGAACTGTACCAAAATCTTTTGCCCAAGCTTTTTGTACTTCTGCGGTTCCCCACCATTCAGCAAATTCTTTTGCTACTGTATAGTCTGCATCTTTACCATGATTCATTATACCAACTTGTTCAGCCATGGAAAATACACCCTTTTCAGGATTTATTGGAACAGCTTTTATATCAAATTCTTTTTCAGCTTTGATAATTCCACCAGAGAAATAGTAACTAAACTTTAATTCTCCGTCTTTAACCATTGTTATAGCTTTTTGAAGTGAACCTAAACTATTTTCAGCTTCTACTGTCTTGCCATATTTGTAATAGTCTTTTGCTAATTGCCATCCCTTTTCAGAAACACCAAGTTCACCATTTTCATCTAAGTTTTGAAGAAGTATAGGGAATACTATCTTTTGGTTTGTAGAACTTGTTAAATTTCCTGGAACATAATATTGATCTTTAAACTTTTCTGTAGCAAGCTCTTCATATGATTTTGGAGCATCTGCCTCAGTAAGTTGATTTCCATCATAATAATAGAAAATACGTTGTTCAGCCCAAGGATAATAATATCCATCTCCATAGATTAAGTCGCTATCTATTTCAGACTTCCAATCAGGATTCCATTCAACAAACATATTGTCCCCTTGTAGTTTTGAGAATCCTCCTTCGTCAAGACCAATTACAACATCTGCTTGAGGGTCGTTCTTTTCTGCGATTAATCTTTGAAGCAAATCTCCACCTGGAATAAACACTACTTCAACCTCAAATCCAGCTTCCTTTGACTTTTCTTCAAGCCATGTTATTTTTTCATCTGCAAAAGAGTTGCTATAAAGAACTATTTTTTTATCTGCAGAATCTTTTGAATTTTCTTGTTTTTCTCCTGTTTCAGTTTTAGAACCCATTTCAGTGCCATCAGTATTATTTGGCTTATTACAAGCTACCAATGTAATAGATAATAAAAGAAACATTGCTAAAACACGTAATTTTGATTTCACTAATATCATCCTTTCTATATATAATCAAATTCATTATAACATACTTATTTTTCTTTTCACATAATCTTAATTTTTATAAAAAAATAGCAATCAGTGAAAATTTAATTATTATCTGTTATACTATACATGAATTTTTAAATAAAGGTGATTATGATGAATAGAATTGCGATAGTTAGTGATACCCATGGACTTTTTTTAGACGAGACCGCTAAGTTAATACTTGAAAATAACTGTGAATACATAATTTTTTTAGGAGATTTTTATTTGGATGGTCCCGTACTTGAAGAGAAGACTTCTTTAAAATGTGTAAGCGTATTGGGAAATAATGACTTTAAAATTTACGATAAATATGAAGATGAAGCAGTTGTTGAAATAAATGGATATAAGATATTTGCCTGCCACGGTCATAAGTATAGAGTTGAAGATGATTTAAAAAGACTTCAAGAAAAAGCAAAAAAAGAAAATTTCGATATCTGTTTATTTGGTCATACCCATGTGTACCATGATGAAGTAATAGATGGCGTTCACTATTTTAATCCAGGCAGCCCAACAATTGCAAAATATAATTATGACCCTACAAGTTTTGCAATTCTTGATTTAAGTGATGGAGTACATTTTGAAAAAATAATATTGTCTCCACCAATATCAGAAAGAAAAATAAAGTAACATCATCAATAAACACATTAAATAGTTAGGAGGCATTAGCCTCCTATAATTTATCTTGCCTTTTACTTTAATTACTTCCTTACAATAAATTTTAAATATGAATACGAAAAACAAATAAAAATTTCATCAAAAAACTGTTGAGTTCATATTGATGTGTACCCATAAAACTGGACACATTATTAAATTAATTATTTGCAAGAGGATGCTATCCTATATTTTATAGGTGGCATCCATTTTGTTTTTGATTGAATTCTTTCGTTATTGTAATAATATATATATTCCTCAATTGTTCTTGAAAATTCTTCAAAAGAACTATAGCTCTTTTCATAACCATAAAAAACTTCATTTTTTAACCTGCCAAAAAATGTTTCCATGATAGAGTTATCATAACAATTGCCTTTCCTTGACATTGATTGTTTTATGCCATGTTTTTTTAGTTCATTTACGTAATAATTATGTTGGTATTGCCAACCTTGATCTGAATGAAGTATCAAGTCATTTAGTTTTGGAAATTTGCTAAATGCTTTTGTTAACATATTAGATATTTGTTTTAAATTAGGACTTAAGGATAAATCGTAAGAGATAATCTCGTTGGTATACATATCAAGTATTGGAGAAATGTAGCATTTACCCCATGAGAAGTTAAATTGAGATACATCAGTGGTCCATTTTTGTAGAGGTCTATCTGCATTGAAATCTCTATTTATTATATTATCAGCTACTTTACCTGTTTTTCCCTTATATGAGTGATATTTTTCTTTAGGTCTTTTTCCAAATAGTTTTAGTTCATGCATTATCCTTTGAACTCTTTTATGATTTATTGTATATCCTTGATTCAATAATTCTCTATATACTCTTCTGACACCGTATCTTCCTTTATGATAGGTGAATATCTCAGATATCTTATTTTCTATATGCTTATTCCTAATACTAACAACATCAACTTTTTTCATTTCAAAATAGTATGTTGACCTTGGCAAATCAATAGCTATTAAAAGATATTTTAGTTTGTATCCTTTGTCTTTGAGTTGTTTGACAATCGCTGCTTTTTCGCCTTGAGTTGCGCAGCGTAACGTTTTTCTCTCAAGGCGATCTCTTTTTTTATTATTTCGTTTTCAGCCTTTATATATTCATTTTCTGCTCTAAGTCTTATTAACTCTTCTCTTTCAGATTCATTAAGTTCTTTTGGTTTATGGATATTTGTCTTTTTCATGGTTGTATTTTTAGATTTACGACCTTTCTTCTTATTTACAAGACCATTATATCCATAAATTTTGTAATTGTTAACCCATGAATAAAGTTGTCCCTCATTAATTCCTTTTTCTATTGCAGTAGACTTTATTGATTTTCCAGCTATCACTTTAGATACAATTTCTAATTTCTCATCAGGTGTCCAATTAATATTACTTCCATGTTTTAAAATTTCTGGTCCATGAAGTTCTTCTAACCTAAACCACTTTCTAATTGAATCATGAAAGTTTTTTTCTTCAACTCCTTCAGGTGTATCAGGCCATTTACCTTCTCTATACAATTGTACGCATTCTTTTTTGAATTCATAACTATATTTCATAAAAATACCCTCCTTACTGGTTTGTCCAGTAAAGAGGGTACATATCATTCGTACCCAACAGTTTATTTTGTTACTTTATTATTTAATTAATTCTCACAAATATCATCTTACCCGCCGCTGTTTGAAGCACCGATGTAACTGTTGCATCAACAGTCTGGCCGATATATTTTTTACCGTCTTCTACAACAACCATAGTTCCGTCTATTAGGTATGCAATACCTTGGTTAGACTCTTTACCATCTTTGATTATTGTAACTGTCATCTGCTCTCCAGGTATGACTATGGATTTCATTGCATTTGCAAGTTCGTTTATGTTTAATACTTCAACATTTCTAACTGCCGCAACTTTGTTTAAATTGTAGTCGTTGGTTACAAGTTTTCCACCAACGTCAAGCGCCATCTGTAAAAGTTTTGAATCAACTTCTTTTATTTCACGATATCTCTTATGGGATACTTCCACAGGTAAACTTGATTCATTTTGAATCATTCGAAGTATATCAAGACCTCTTCTGCCCTTTTTTCTTCTCAAGTCATTTTCAGAATCTGCAATATGTTGTAACTCCTCAAGTACAAATATTGGAATTACAATCTTTCCGTCTAAAAATCCTGTGTCAATAATATCTTTGATTCTACCGTCTATAATTACAGAAGTATCTAATATCTTTATTAAATCATCTGAAGTCTCTTTGACAGGTCTATCTATACCAGCTTTTATCTTCTCTAAAATACTTCCAGTTTCTCTAAACCACTGCATACCCAGTCTCATACCTATGTATCCCAGTGTAATGTAGATTATTATAGAGAGTATAATAAATGGAACGTTTCCAACAACTGGTAATTTTATTTGGATTATCAACATTGAAATTAGAAAAGCCACAAAAATTCCTAAGATAGTGCCTACTGCTGTACTGATAAGTTCCTGAACAGAAAGTTTTTTCATGTGTGTGGAAGCTTTTTCAGTAGATTTCTCTAAGCCCTTCAACATCTTTGGGAAAAAATTATAAAAAATAATAGCAAAAACAATAATACCTAAAACATATATGCCTATTCTCCAATACTTTGGTAATCCTGAAATAACTTTAGTCTTGTCAATCAAGTAGACTATGGTAAAACCAAAAATTGCCCCTAAGAGAGTCATAAGTATATTGACTACTCTTTTAGCCAAAATAACACCTCCTTTTAATTTTCTTCATTTTTAAATAAATTTTCTAAATTTTTTTCAACTTCAGCCACTTTCTTACCCTCTACAACTGAAAGTTCTGAAATTAACATCTTCTTTGAACTGTGTAAAAGTTTTTTTTCTGCCATGGACAGACCTCTATCAAGATCTAAAGTGTATAAATCTCTAAACACTTCCGCAATGCCTTCAAGTTCTCCTAAACGAAGTTTTTCGAGATTTTCTCTATATCTTGCATTCCAATTGGAATTAATTTCCACATCCTTTAACTTTAATATTTCAAGAATGTTTTCTATTTCAGATTCGTCTACAATGGTCCTTATTCCCATGTCATTGATCTTATCTATAGGAACAGATATTCTTATTTCTCCAACGGGAATTGAGAGAATGTAGTATTCTTTTTCTACTCCAAGTATGGTTTTTAGTGTCTTTTCAACTATAACTCCTGCCCCATGCATCGGATAAACTATTCTATCTCCTATTTCAAACATTTTTTCACCTCTAATATCATTATAGTATATAAATCAATTTTGGTAAATATAATATTACATCAAATTTCAAAGAATATGTCAAGTATTTTTATAAAAAATAGGGAAGCCGTCTTGTAACAACTTCCCTTACCTATTTATTTTATTTCAGAAACGTCAAAGCCAATGTCTTCTACTGCCTCTTTTAGTTTCTCTATTTCTACATTATTGTGGCTTACTTTAACTTCTTTTGTGGAAAGATCCACATCTACATTTTCAACACCTGAAACTCCCTTTAATGCCTTTGTCACTGAAGCTTCGCAGTGTGAACAAGTCATTCCGTCAATGATTAATATTGTTTCCATACTTTCCTCCTATTTAAATGATTTTAATCTAAGTGAATTGGTTACAACTGAAACAGAACTAAATGCCATTGCTGCCCCTGCAATCATTGGATTTAAAAATCCCAGTGCTGCAATTGGTATTCCTATTACATTGTAGAAAAATGCCCAAAATAGATTTTGTTTTATGGTTCTCATTGTCCTCTTTGAAAGTTCTATAGCTTTAACAACAGAGTATATGTCTCCATTTATTATAGTTATATCTGATGCCTCGATGGCTACGTCAGTTCCTGTACCAATGGCAAAGCCTATGTCCGCCTCTGCCAGTGCTGGTGCATCATTAATTCCATCTCCTACCATAGCTACAACTTTTCCATCAGACTTTATCTCTTTTATCTTATCTGACTTGTCCTGTGGCAATACTTCTGCAAAAACTCCTTCGATACCAAGGCTTTCCCCAATTGCATTTGCTGCCCTCTTGCTGTCTCCTGTAATCATATAAATTTCTATACCCATTTCATGGAGTTTTTCTATTGCTCCTTTAGAACTTTCTTTCACTTCATCTGCAACAGAAATTATTCCAAGAAGTTTTTTTTCGTCAAATAGCATTAGTGGAGTCTCTCCCTTTTCCTGAAGCATTTCTATATCTTCTAAAGAGTAGGAAATATTTTTTTCATCCATAAGCTTTTTATTTCCGATAAAGTATTTAACTTCATTTATAGTTCCAGAAACTCCCATGCCTGTTAGTGAATTAAAATTTGAAACTTCAACAGTTTCAATTCCCTTTTCCTTGCAGTAATTTACCACAGCTTCTCCCAGTGGATGTTGTGATGCATTCTCTAATGACGAAAATATTTTAAGCATATCGTCTTCATTCATATGGGAATAATTTTCAACTGACTTTACAACGGGTTTTCCTTCAGTTAGAGTTCCAGTCTTGTCAAAGACAACTGAGTCGATTTTACATGCCCTTTCTAAATATTCTCCTGACTTTATCAATATTCCAAGGTTTGCCCCACGTCCTGTCCCAACCATGATGGCTGTTGGTGTGGCAAGGCCAAGGGAACATGGACAGGCAATTACTAAAACTGCAACAGCGTGCATTATGGCAGGATCTATTGATTTTTTTAAAAACCATGTGAGAGCAAAGGTAATAATCGCAATTACAATTACTGATGGTACAAAAATTCCCGCTATTTTATCTGCGAGTCTTTGTACTGGCGCCTTATGTTCCTGTGCTTGTTCAACCAGCTTTACAATTTGTGAAAGCATTGTGTCCTTACCAACCTTGGTGGCCTCAAACTTTATAAATCCATTTTTATTTATTGTTCCACCAATAACTTCGTCACCAACTGTTTTTTCACTTGGAATTGACTCTCCTGTTACCATAGCTTCATCAATAGAGGTTTCTCCAAAAATAATTTTTCCATCAACTGCAACTTTTTCTCCCGGCCTAACGTCGATTATATCTCCTACTACAACTTCTTCTATGGGTATCTCTATAACCTCGCCATTCCTTTCAACAACTGCAGTCTTTGCCTGTAGCTCCATAAGCTTATTAATGGCATCGGTGGTTCTTGTCTTTGCCCTTTTTTCAAAATACTTTCCAAGAAGTATTAAGGTTATTATCACTGCAGAGGACTCGTAATAGAGTTCACTTGATCCAATAATGGTGTGATAAAGTGAAAAGAAAAACGCCGCGGATGTGCCCATGACGATTAAAACGTCCATGTTGGCTCCTCCACCTCTTACCGAATTAAAGGCTCCTTTATAAAATCTTCTTCCAATATAAAACTGCACTGGAATTGCAAGGGCAAGTTGAACCCATCCATTTGAAAGTATTGTATGAACTCCTGCCATATGAAAGAACATTGCAGAAAAAAGTGGTATTGTAAATATTAGAGAGATGATTAAGTCCCTCTTTAATCCCTTTAACTCATTGTCATCACGATTTATAACATTGTCTTCATCTTTAACAACAGTAGCACCATAACCTGCCTTTTCAACCTGCTTTATAATTTCTTCCTCCGTTACAAGGCCGTTTTTAAAACGTACCACTCCCGAGTTAGTAATTGAATTTATAACGGCTTCTTCAATGGGAAGCTTGTTTAGTAATTTTGTAATTCTTGCGGCACATGCCTCACAGCTCATACCTGTAATATCTATCTTTACGGTTTCCATAGGCACTTCATACCCCGCCTTTTCAATTTTTTGTGGAATTTCATTAATATTTTCTTCCGAATTTAATTCCACTGTGGCAAGTCCTGTGACAGAATTTACATTTACACTTTCAACTTCCTCCATCTTTGAAAGTACCTTTTCAATTCTCGCAGAGCATGCTTCACAGGTCATCCCCTCTACTTTTATATTTAACTTTTTCAAAGCATCACCCTTCCTTCTATTGATAATTGTTACTACTTATATTATACCCCTTACAGCTTTTGTTAAAAGGGGTATAATATATCTATACCCATAAGGAGGATAAAATGATTAATTGGAAAGAGGAGCGTAACCTGTCACTACTTGCAGACTTTTACGAGTTTACAATGGCAAATGGTTACCTAAAAGAAAAAGTACATGAACATATAACCTACTTTGATCTATACTTTAGATCTGTTCCAGACAATGGAGGTTTTGCAATCTTCGCTGGTCTTGAACAATTTGTAGATTATATTAAAAACTTACACTTTGAAGAAGATGACATAGAATATTTTAAGAGCAAGGGCATCTTCTCTGACGAATTTATTGATTATCTAAAAAATTTTAAATTTGAATGCGACATTTGGGCAATGGAAGAGGGAACAGTCGTATTTCCTAATGAACCCCTTTTAATAGTTAGAGGTCCAGCTATTCAAGCACAGATGATTGAAACAATGTCCCTAATACTTATAAATCATCAAACGCTAATCGCTACAAAGACAAATAGAATTATTAAATCCGCAGATGGAAGAGCTGTTATGGAGTTTGGATCAAGAAGGGCACAAGGTGCAGACGCTGCTACAATTGGTGCAAGGGCTGCGTACATTGGTGGAGTTGTAGGAAGTGCAAATGCATACGCTGACAAACTATTTGGAGTTCCTGCACTTGGTACAATGGCACACTCATGGGTTATGATGTTTGAAAATGAATATGAAGCATTTAGAGCCTATGCGGAAACTTTTCCAGATGATACAACGTTACTTGTGGACACTTATGACACATTAAAGTCTGGAATACCAAATGCTATAAAAGTGTTTGATGAAGTTTTAAAACCAATGGGCAAAAGACCTTCAGGAATTAGACTTGACAGTGGTGACATTGCATACCTTTCCAAAAAGGCAAGAAAGATGCTTGACGAAGCAGGATATGAAGACTGTAAAATAGTTGCCTCTTCTGCATTGGACGAGTTTAAAATAAAAGATATGCTGGACCAAGGTGCAAAGGTTGACTCCTTTGGCGTTGGAGAAAGGCTTATTACGTCAATGTCACATCCAGTGTTTGGTGGAGTTTATAAACTTGTTGCAACGGAAGAAGATGGCAATATCACACCTAAGATTAAAATTAGTGAAAACGTAGAAAAAATAACTACACCAGGATTTAAACAGGTTTATAGATTTTATGACAACAATGACAACAAAGCCATAGCAGATTTGGTATGTCTTCACGAAGAAGAGATTGAAGATGATGAAATAGAAATATTCCATCCAGTGCACACATGGAAGAGAAAGACTTTAAAAAATTTCCACACAAAGAAACTTTTAGTTCCAATCTTTAAAAAAGGAGAACTGGTTTACGATTTGCCTTCCCTTGAGGATATAAAGAAAAACAAAGAAAGAGAAGTTGATACACTTTGGGAAGAAGTTCAACGTTTTGAATTTCCTCACATCTATATCGTTGACCTATCTCAAAAACTTTGGGACATAAAAAATGAAATGATAAATAAAGCAAAAATATTTTAAAAATAAGGGGCTACCAATCGGTAACCCCCTTTTATTATCCAAAAATCTTTGGCGCAAGTAATTTAATTAAAAATACAATTGCAAGCACTATCATTAATGGAGAAACGTCTTTCTTCTTTCCTCCTGCAAGTTTTAAAATTACATATGATATCATACCAAAGCAAATACCTTCAGCTATTGAATATCCAAAAGGCATCATTATAATAGTTATGAATGATGGAATAGCCTCTGAATAATCATTTAAATCCACATCCAAGATTGGACTCATCATAAACACTCCAACTATTACAAGGGCCGCTGATGTTGCTGCTGGTGGCACAATTGAAAATAGTGGGAAGAAGAATAGCGAAATTAAAAATAATGCTCCTGAAGTTAAAGATGTAAGTCCTGTTCTTCCTCCTTCTGCAACTCCTGATGCAGATTCAACAAAGGTTGTAACTGTAGAAGTTCCAAGAAGAGCTCCACATGTTGTTCCAATTGCATCAGCCATTAGAGCCTTTGACACACCTGGAAGATCTCCCTTTTCATCAAGCATATCTGCCTTTGCTGCAACACCTGTAAGTGTTCCAACTGTATCAAATATATCTACAAATAAAAATGTGAACACAACCATCAACATCTCCCATGTAAATATATTATGTGTTTCAAGTTTAAATGCAATTGGTTTTAAGCTTGGTGGAAGTGAAAATATAGTTCCAGTTTCAGGAAGCTTTGTAACTCCAAGTATAAGTGCAAGGACTGTTGATGCTACTATACCGATTAATAATGACCCCTTTACATTTCTTGTGGAAAGTATTCCCATAACCAAGAATGCAAAGAAGAAAACTATTGCTTCTTTAGAATAGATATCTCCAAGGGCAAGGATAACTCCATCTCCCTGAACTATAAGATTTGCTGAAGTAAGTCCTACAAGTGCAATAAACATACCAATACCTACTGACACTGACTTCTTTAAAGAAAGTGGTATTGAACTAAAGATTGCTTCTCTAACCTTAAAAAATGATAATAAAATAAATATTAATCCTTCTAAAAATACTGCTGTAAGTGCAAACTGCCAGCTCTTTCCCATCTTAAGCACAACGGAATAGGTAAAGAATGCATTTAGTCCCATGCCTGGTGCCAATACAAATGGCATGTTGGCATATAGCCCCATAAGTAAAATTGCAATTACTGACGCAAGTATTGTAGCTGTGAAAACTGCACCTCTGTCCATTCCTGCCTCTGAAAGTATGGATGGATTTACAACTAATATATATGACACAGTCATAAATGTTGTAATACCTGCCATGACTTCAGTACGAACATCTGTCTTTCGTTCATTAAGTTTGAAAAACTTAGCTAATTTTTCTGACATTTTTCCCTCCTAAAAATTTATTACATATGAAATTATACAAGATTTTAAATCTTATTGCATGATTTTTTTCTATACTCTTTCTGAAATTATTATAAGAACATCCTTAGGTTTTATTATATCGTCTCCATTAGGAATCAATATTTTATTTTTTCTTGATACAAAGGCAATTAACCTATCTTCTGGCATATGGATATCAGAAATCATCCTGTTCACGTATTTACTATCCTTATCTGCTATCACTTCTTCAATCTTTATCTTTGACTTAGAAATATTTTTAAGAGTCCCCACCTTTGCATCTTCAAAGCTATCGTTAATCTCAATAAAGTTTTTAATTATATTCAATACGACTTCCTGTTCCGAAAATGCCAAGTCGATAAAGTTTGAAGAAATATCTTTTAACAAATCCTTGCTATATATATTTGCATAAATCTTCTTAACTCCTATATTTTTAGCAATTTGTGAAAGTGCAAAATTTATTTCATCTGTCTTTGAAAGTAAAATCAGATTTTCATAATCTGTAATATTTTCCCTTTCTAAAGCATTGATGTCAAAACCCTCGTCATACACAGCTTCACAATTTGGAAAGTCGCGCCTTAAAAGATTGATTAAGTCTTTGTCTTTTTCTAACACCTTGACCTGGTGGCCAAATCTTTCCAGTCTTTCAACAAGGAAATAGGTTAAAAGTCCTCCACTAATTATAAAAAAAGTCTCTCCTGGTGAAATTCCATTTCGTCTACCAAAAAATTTTATAAAATTATCATTACTTGAGATAAGATGTATAATGTCACCTTCAATAATTCTGTCATTTCCCCTTGGAATAATAACTTTTGCATCACGAGAAATACCTGCCACAAGCATGTTCTTAGGAAGGATATTAGAAAGTTCCAAAAGACTATGAGATGCCATTTCGTCTTTTTCTCCAACTTTCATCTCCACCATACGCAACTTACCGTGGTCAATAGTATCAACTCTAATAACTTCTGGAGAATAGATTTCACGAAGAATGTATCTTGCAGTTTCAAGTTTTTGATTTATAATCAAATCTATTTTCAATATCTCTCCCATAAACTCTACATGATCTAAATATTTATCATTATCGCAAATACAAATGGTCTTCTTTGCACCGAGTTTCTTTGCCATAAGACAAAGTATCATGTTCATCTCTCCGTTAGATGTAGTACTTATAAACACATCGGCATCTTCAATATCTGACTCTTCCAAGACTCTTGTATCAGTTGCATCTCCAAGAGTTATGTTAAATGTATTGTACTTTAAAACACGATTTAATCTGTCTTTATCCTTTTCAATTATATCTATGTCATGACCTTTTTTATCAAGAAAGCTCGCTAAGTAAACACCAAGTTTTCCTGCACCTACAATTAATATTTTCATTGTACTCCCGCGCCTTTTTTTGCCAATTTATCTGCCAGTTCATTATATTTTACTCCAGTATGGGACTCTACCTTAATAAATTTTACATCTATATTCTTTTTTAGACTGCTAAACTCCCTGCTATAAGAACTTGTAAGTTCATTGTTGGTCTTCCAATTTCCCAAGGCCCATGCACTGATGCCTGCGTAGTCATAGTGAATATGGATTTTTTTAAATCCCATTTCTATAGCTTTTTTTATTGCATATATGGTTGCATAAATTTCGCCAGTAACATTTCTATATTGTGCATATTCTGGCCTTTGAACCCTTCCAAAGTGTTCTTTAACTTCGTGTTTTAGTAAAAACACCACACCATAGCCACACACATTGGTTTTAACATTGTATGAGCCATCAACATACACAACTAATTCGTCATCAAAAACATCATGGTGTTCCACTTCTCTATTTAATGATTTTTCTCCATTAATGAAGTTCTCTGCCTCTGCTTTCGTTTTAAACTTTTTATAAATTGCTCCGCTAAACCCTGCAGTTTCTCTTTTACATTCATCCCAAGTTCTATATACACCAGGATTTCTTCCCACTTTAACAGCGTAAAAGTTATTTCCTGCCATGGGCAAGCCTACTTGCTGCTGCGGCTGCAATAGCCGCCACAATGTCGTCCATAAAGGTGTTCACTTCCGTCTTAGGATTTTTATTTTCATCCAAGTCCCTTATGATTCCAATTTTTTCCTTATCGAGATATCCAAAGTTTGTAAGGCCAATTGAACCATATATATTTACAATTGAAAGTGGAATTATTTCGTCAATTCCATAAAGCCCTTCATCATTTTTTACAATCGTAAGAAGTGGGTCTTCAAGTAGATTTTTTTCAGCCATTTCATCTAAAGCAATCCCTGTTAGTATTGCATGACAAACTTCTCTTTTTGAGAGCACCGCCATAACATTGTCTCTACAAATTTCAGGAGTTAGGTCTTCGAAGTAATCCTTTTGTAATTCATATACAATGTCTGCAATGTCCTGCACGTGAACGTCTCTGTCGTGAAGCTTTTTATGAGTAGCCTCACGAAGCTCTTCCATAGAATAATGTGTAATATTTCTGGTTTTGTTTTTATTCATTTTTCTCACTCCAACAAGTTATAGTTCCTGGACCTACTTCAAATTCACCAAAGCCTTCTTCGTCAATGATTATTTCATTTGAATTGTCTCCAGTGTATTCTTTATAAATCTTTCCTGCTTCCTCTTTTCCTACAAACATCTTCAATGTTGCCATATCTCCAGTAGAAATTAGCACCGCAAGTTTTTTTGAGTGTTTTTCATCGCCACGCCTTACAAATCCTATAAGTTTATCTGACTCGTAGTACATATCTTGTTCTCCGTATGCAAACTCACGTCTAATATACATAAGGTTTTCAATCATATCTTTATGTCCATCTGAGTTTACAGGTTCTCCCATGCCCATGTAGTCTCCCCAAAACACAGTTGGATAACCGTCCTTTTGTAAGAGGATTATTCCATAGGCAATCTTTTTAAACCAATTCTCTACAAAAGATTCAAGGGCCTGCCCAGGCTGTGAGTCGTGGTTGTCCACAAATGTAACAGCTATGGTTGGATGTTCTTTAACCAAAGTATTGTCAAAAATTTGCCTTATGTCGTAGTCTCCGTTCTTTGAAGCTTCCACCATATTATAGTGAAGTCCAACGTCGAATAAATCTAAATCGTACTTAGTGTCATATAGATATCCATTAACTGTATTTGGATCGTTTAACCAATATTCACCAAATAGATAAAAGTCTTCCTTTAAATCTTCCTTTGCCTTAATGTGGTTGCAAAAATCTAAAATAAACTTGTCGCCAATATGTTTTAAGGCATCAAACCTCATTCCATCAAGATTAAGTTCATCAATAATCCAGTATCCCCAGTTGAAAAGTTCTTCTTTTACATCAGGGTGATTGTGATCTATGTCTGCAAACATAAGATAGTCGAAGTTGCCCTTTTCATTGGACACTCCCCAGTCCCATCCCTTTCCATCGCCAACAATTTTAAATACACCTTTAACGTCATTTAAAGAGTCGTAATCCACACCAGAAAAATGTTCAAAAAACCATATGAATTTTGAATATTTTCCATTTCTTCCTGGAAAAGTAAACCTGGTCCAAGCCTTAATGTCGTGAGGCTCTCCAATTTCTTTATTTCTATCCACTTCATCAACTTGGATGGCTTTAAAAGTTTCCTCTTCATCAGCTCCAGCCTTGTGATTTAAAACAATATCTCCATAGACTGCAATATTATTTTCATGAAGAGTTTCTATCATTGAAATAAGTTCCTCTTTCGTACCATATTTAGTTCTAACACTTCCCTTTTGATCGAACTCTCCAAGATCATACAGATCATAAATTCCATATCCCACATCATTAGTTCCAGTGGCTTTACAAAAAGGCGGAAGCCACACTGCATTAAAACCTACTTCAGCAAAGTGCTTTGCCATCTCCTTTAATTTATTATAATGATTGCCATCATCTGGCAAGTACCATTCAAATCCCTGTAATATAACTGCGTTTTCCATAATTACCTCCATCATTATTGTATAATATCCCTTTAGATATTAAAAGAATGATATAATATATATGTCAAATTAAGATGAAAAAAATAATAAAGTTTAGAAAGTAATACAAATTGAGTAAGGAAGATAACATGGAAGATTTAATATATGGAAGAAACGCCTGCTTAGAAGCTTTAAACACCGGCAAAGTCGAAGAGCTATATATTCAAAAGGGCAATTTAAAGGGCTCTATAGAAAAGGTAATTGGACGGGCAAAAAATAAAAATGTTGTTATAAAGACTGTGGATAAAAAAACTTTGGACAATATGGCAAATGGAGAAGTTCATCAAGGAGTTATCGCTTTGATATCCTCATTTGAATATTCCTCAGTTGATGATATTTTAAAGGAAGCAAAAAATAGAAACGAAGATCCTTTCATAGTGATACTTGATGAGATTGAAGATCCACATAACCTGGGTGCAATCATAAGAAGTTCTGAAACAGCAGGAGTTCACGGTGTGATTATCCCAAAGAGGAGATCTGCAAGCATCAACTCAACAGTTTATAAATCCTCTGCTGGAGCTTGTAACTATTTAAAAGTGGCTAAAGTGACAAATATAAATAGAACTATTGACGAGCTAAAAGAAAAAAATATTTTTGTCTACGGTACAGATGGCGATGCAAAAAATTATTACAATAAAACAAATTTAACAGGACCAATTGCAATTGTTATAGGAAATGAAGGCAAGGGAATCTCTATGCAGATAAAGAAAAATTGTGACGACCTAATCAAGATACCTATGCGTGGAAAAATAACTTCTCTAAACGCATCCAACGCATGTGCCATAGTTTGCTATGAGGTCCTAAGGCAAAGAGATGTTTAAAAAGAAAATCATCTTTGTAGATGGATACAATATTATAAACGCATGGCCAAAGCTTATCGCCATAAAAGATAACATCAGCCTTGACGCCGCAAGAGAAGAACTTATTAATATACTTTCAGAGTATCAGTCACTGGGGGATGAAAAAGTGTATCTTGTATTTGACGCCTACCTTGCTACTGGAGAACGAACCATCGGCGAAAGGGAATATAAAAATATAAAAGTTTACTTTACAAAACAGAAAGAAACCGCTGACCAATACATCGAGAGGGTGTTGGATCTTACTGGAAAAAGAGATGTTATAAGAGTTGCAACAGATGACAACCTCATACAACAAACCATACTCAGCCGAGGGGGAACAAGACTATCATCAAGAGAGTTACTTGTGGAATACAAAAACTTAAAAAATCAAATTCGCAGAATGAAAATAAAAGAACCAGACTATCAAAATAAAAACATGGTTACATTAGACGAAAATATGAAAAATATACTCGACGAAATTGCAAAAAAAATAAAATAGTTAAAAATATCTTCATAACCTTATTTGGTAAATATAAAAAGCAAACCACCGGGTGATCCGGTGGTTAAAATTTTATTTTAATTATAAACTCTTAAATACATCAACTGCGTATGAACCGAATGCGAAAGAAGGTCCTCCACCCATTGCAACTGCAGCTTCTACAACTTCGATAACCTCTTCTTCTGTTAGTCCCACATCCTTACAGTTCTTAGCATGTGCTCTTATGCAATCTGGGCATCTAATAGCTATTGCAATACCAAGCATAACACATTCTTTTTCTTTTAAACTAAGTGCTCCGTCTTTCATATTTGCACTAACAGAACCCATAACAGCTGAAGTTAATTTTGAGTTTTCCATTAAATAACTCATTCTTTGATTTTGATCTTCATAGTCTTTTTCGTATTTCATATTTTCCTCCTGATATAAAATTTTTAGCTCTTCTTTATTATATCAGTTATTTTAAAATTTGTTAATTTATATGTTGTTCTTTTTAATTTAACTATGCTCTATTCACAGAACCAAATAATTCCATTTTGTCTTTAACAACTCTTTTGATTCCTTCAGTACCTGGCTTTAATAATTTTCTTGGGTCAAATCCCTTGCCTACTTTGTCCAGTCCATCTTCAATGTACTTTCTGGTTTCCTTGGCAAATTCTATTTGACATTCAGTATTTACATTTATTTTTGAAACTCCAAGTTCAATAGCTCTTTTAATCATATCAGCAGGTATTCCTGTTCCACCATGAAGTACAAGAGGCATTTCACCAACTTCAGCTTTTATATTTTCAAGTGCTTCAAAATCAAGTCCCTTCCAATTTTCAGGATATACTCCGTGAATGTTTCCAATTCCTGCAGCTAAAAAATCTATTCCAAGATCTGCTATCATCTTACATTCTTTAGGATCTGCGATTTCTCCTCCACCAACAACTCCGTCTTCTTCTCCACCAATAGCTCCAACTTCTGCTTCAACAGAAATTTTTTTGCCATGTGCAATTTCGACAATTTCCTTTGTCTTTTCAATATTTTCTTCAATTGGATAGGAAGATCCATCAAACATTACAGAAGTAAATCCAGCTTCAATAGCTTTTTTTGCACCTTCATAAGTACCATGGTCAAGATGAATTGCTACAGGCACTGTAATATTAAGTTCTTCAACCATTCCTTCAACCATTTTAACAACTGTTTTAAATCCTACCATGTATCTTCCTGCTCCTTCAGATACTCCCAAAATAACAGGTGAATTTAGTTCTTGAGCTGTTTCAAGAATTGCTCTTGTCCACTCCAAGTTGTTAATATTAAACTGTCCAACCGCATAATTTTCACTATATGCCTTATCTAACATTTCTTTTGCTGATACTAACATGACTACCTCCTAATATTTTATAACTATATAATAACATACCCTAACAAAAGCCGTATTAATCATAAACCTTTGCTGTGCTATAATTAATTTAAGGAGGTACTATGAATAGATTAAATAATTTGAGATCTGAAGTCGATTCAATAGATGAAGAACTTAATAAACTCTTTATAAAAAGACTTGGACTGGTTGAAGAAATATATAAAGAAAAAGAATTAAATAAAATGGATATTTTAGATAAAAATAGAGAAGATATGATTTTTAAAAAATTAAAAAACGAAACTCCATATGAATATTTTGAGTATTCAAAAGATTTATTTGAGAATATTTTAAGAATTTCAAAAAATTATCAACTGGAGATTAAAAGATGAGTTTTGAATTAGATAATATTGGAACTTTTATAATCAAAGATCACGAACGATTTGAATTTGATAAATTTATTTTAGGTTCCTCATCACCAAGGCGAGTGGAATTAGTATCCGAATTTATAAAATATTTTGAAATAATTAAACCAGAAATTGACGAAAAATCAATAATAGAAAATTTCCAAAAAAATAACAATGACAATTTTATTAAAAATAGTTTTTTAACCACCTCTGAGGTAGCACTTCAAAAGGCAATTGCAGTCTATAATAAGAAAAGAGACGGCCTAATACTATCAGCAGACACTGTTGTAATAACTGATAAAAATATTTTGGGGAAGCCAAGTGACTTGAGTAACGCTAAAACTACACTACATTCACTGCTTGGTAACTATCACTATGTATGCACAGCGGTTTGTCTTTTGAATAATCTGACAGATTATAAACATTTCTATGTAGTATCAGGAGTAAAATTTGTAAAAGAAAGTGACTTTGTAAACAATTTTATAGATAGCTACGTAAACTCAAAGTCCCCACTTGATAAGGCAGGTTCATACAATATAAAAGAAGTCGACAAAGTACTTATTGATTCAATCTATGGTGACTACTACAATATTGTTGGCCTTCCACTTGTAGAACTTTTAAGGAGCATTAAACTATGAAAGAAAATGTACTTGTAAGCTCGTGCCTAATTGGACTAAAAACAAGATATGACAAAAAGAGTTCAAAAAATATATTCGAAGAACTAAATTCAAAATACAATATTATTCCATTTTGTCCCGAACAAGCTGCAGGACTCCCAACACCAAGAAAGCCCTGCGAAATAAAAGGCGGTAGCGTTTATAATATTGACGGAGTTGATTTAACAAAAGAATTTTTAGATGGCGCTAACGAAACTTTAAAACTCTGTAAGATGTATAATATAAAAAAAGCATACTTGAAGGCAAAAAGTCCATCATGTGGTAAAGGAAAAATTTATGACGGAAGCTTTTCCGGAGTACTTATAGATGGAGATGGAATTGTCACTAAACTCTTAGAAGAAAATGAAATAGAAGTTATAAGCATATAAAAGACCGCAAGATACATCACGGTCTTTTTAAGACTCTTCGGGAAAATATAAGTAGAATGGATGAATTGTACATGGTATAATTAAATAAATGAAATTTGAATTTATTCTCTTGGAGTCTGTTTTAAAAAAATTTAAATAGTTTACAGTTTTTCACATAAGAAAGATATGTTGCTTTTGTTAAAAAAGCAGAAATTAATACAAAGGGTAGAAATGGTATGATTGATAAATATAAAATACTTAATCGGGATGCTATTAAATATATAGCTATGTTTTTAATGCTGTTGAATCATATATCAACGATTTTTATGAAGTCAGGAAATTTATGGTCAGAGCTTTTTTTAGATTTTGGATATTTTTCAGCAATTGTAATGTGTTACTTTCTTGTTGAAGGATATCACTATACGCATTCAAAAAAGAATTATGCAACCAGATTGTTGATATTTGCTTTGATTTCTGAATTTCCATATTGTTTAGCTTTTACTAAAAGTGGGATGCTTGAATTTCAAGGACTTAATATGCTATTTACCCTATTTATTTGTTTTTGTATTATAACTGTAGTTGAAAAAGTGTCAAATATAGTTTTAAAAATAATCTGTGTGTTAGGGTTGATTTTGCTATCTATGATTTCAGACTGGGCATTATTAGCTCCTATATTTACATTGTTATTTATTTGGAGTCGTAATTCAAAAATTAAAATCAAATATGCATTTGCTCTTTCAATGTTGTTATTTGGAGCTATCAATTTTTTAGGCGGTATTGGAAGATTTTCTTTAAAAACAAACATAATTTACGCATTAGAAAGTATGTTGGGTATTGCACTTGCCGGAATTGCAATCATTTATTTTTATAATGGCAAAAGAATGAATAAAGGAAAGAAATTCTCTAAGTGGTTCTTTTATTTCTTCTATCCTGTACATCTATTTATATTAGGATTGATAAGAGTTTATTTTTTCTGATATTTTCAAAAGTTGTTTTTTCAAGAAATTGTTATGATAACTCCATAATGGAAACATTCTTTAGAAGGTTAAAAAATGAAGTTTTTTATGGTTATGAAAAGAGCTATAGCGGAATATAATGATTATTACAATAGCGAAATGATTGATGGTTTGTTGTTAATTCCAAATGGATATAAGAAGGAACAAAAAAACGCAAAAGTGCAACGTATTTTTTTACGTTGCACTTTTGCGTTGCACTTAAACGTATACGCTTTATATGACTCAACATATTTTTGTCATGACTAATACTTTTAGCTTATCTATATCTTTATATACTTTGTTCCCCTACCTCGTCCTACTTTCTTAACTAAGCCCTCACTTATTAGTTGCTCCAATTCTCTAAGGGTCTTATATTTATCAAAACCTGTTATTTTTTCAATTTCCATTCTACTTAATTCTTTATTTCGAGGTATTTTTTGTAATATAGTAGACGCATTTTTGCTTATTCCTTCTACTTCATCAATAAGAATAGGCAGCCTAACCATTATTGAATTAGGATAAATTTCAAACTGAGGTTGTCTAGCTCTTCCTTGATATAAGTATTTTATCCTTCTTATCCCCGTTCCAAATTTTTCTATTAACCCTATTCTATTAAATAAACTTCCTATTTTCTCATTTCTGAGAATAGAAATTTGACCACTAATATATTCTTCACTGCTTATTCCCTTAGGTAAACCACCCGGGGATGATATGTCGATATATTGATCATGCAATTCAACTTTAATCGGTGCAGATATACTCCAATCTCTATGAACAAGCGCATTTGCTATTGCCTCTCTGAAAGCATCTTCAGGTATAAGCTCAATTGTTTTTCTAACAAATCCATCAATTTTTTCATACTTAAAATACCTATTAAACACTTCTATCGTTTGATAATAGGCACTAAGTATAGAAGTATTTTCAATTATAACTCTTTCTTTAAATTCGTTAATATTAGCTCCGAACTTAACAATATCAAGCATTTTGTAATTATTTTCATCCGATATAATATGCGCTGCAATGTTATAACCCTTTTTATCATCATATAGTCCTAATGTTTTTAAGATATCTATACTTAGGCTATCAATATTCATCTTTTCTTGTAATGAACTTTCTAAAATGCTAAAGGATAAGTTCTGATTATTAGATGGCAAATCTTCATAATTTTGATTCATTCCCTCTAGTATAAGTCTTTTTAATTCTTCCCTATCGTCTACAGGTAGACTTGAAGAATCTCTTCTCATATATGCCTTACCCTTGTAAAAATAGGGTTTTAACTCCCCTTCATATACTTTTAGTAAAACAATTTCATTATGTTCATCTATTTCAATGCTATACTCTGGTATTGGATTGATACTATCATTTATTTTGTTCTCTATCCTTAATGCCAATTCTTTTAAATTGCTAATATGCAAAGATTCACCATTATCATCCACTCCAAATTGAATAATTCCATCATTATAATTTGCATATGCACTAACTGTTTTTAAAAAACTATCGGATAATTTCGACTTAAATTCTATATTATAAGTTTCTCTCATGATAATATCCTCACCTCCATGATCTTATCGTAACAAAAACAACGTAAAAGTGCAACGTATTTTTTTACGTTGCACTTTTGCGTTGTACTTTAACGTATTTTTGTTTTTGCGTTAATTAACCATACGCAATCTAAAAAAGCCCACAGTGAAGCGTACAACAAGTACGCCGCAACTAGGGCTATGAAATAAGTTTATTTATCCATTTTTATGACAAACTACTACCTCCGTTCTTTTTCAAATGTCCGATATATCTCAAATCATTCAAAATACTAGATTCTAATTTTACTATATCACTATCCACCTAATTATTGGATATTTTCAGATTTTTAATCCAATCCCCATACCAGCACCAGATAAAAACTTAAAATAAAACTTCTTTACTCAAAACTTTGTCACTCCAAGAAAGTTTATATGCGTTTTTACTATGGTTAGATTTAATAACGTTAATCTCATAATTATCCCAAACAATTGCTACCTGATTTTCAATTGCAATCGCATCTGTTAGCTGTCCAGCATAAAACTCATCAAAACCTACTCTGTCAGGCTCATCATAATGAGGGCAATGCAAATAGGGAATAATGCCTAAGCCTTTAACCCATATAGGTTTTGGGTTTTCAATATCTTCTATGAACTCACTATCACTATGTCCTAAAATAAACCAACATATAGAGCCTGCACTTAAGCCGGAGAGTACTTTGCCGTTTTTATAAGCTCTAATTAGCGCTTTATCTACACCACATTCTTGCCAAACTTTCATCATATATTGAGTATTGCCTCCGCCTACATAGATAATGTCTGCATTTTCAATCTTTTGATTAACCTCTTCCGTATTTACTTTTGTGTTTGATAAATACAAGGTGTCAGTTTTGCATCCTAACTCCCCATATAATTTATTAATAATTGTTACATAAGACTCAGCATCTTTACTTGCTGTCGGAATGAATAGAAAATTTGGTTTTTCTTTTTTTGATGACTCAACAATAAATTTATCTATCTCGTAAGTTTCATTTAAGGCTACTTCTCCGCCTCCAATAGCTATAATCATAAAATTCCTCCTATTTTTAAAATTTTTTCCTTTAGTAAAAGTCTTGAGCTTCTTATATTTATATATCTCTTTTCCTCTATAATATTATAATACGAAACCCACAAGCATATTCAAAAATCCCATTAGGAAATATTCATTTATTACACTAAATATATCTAAAATCGGGGTTTCAAGAATATAAAAGTTTTTCTTATTATGTTTGAAAGCAATTCTTTATGATCATCTAGAGCTAATTGTCCATATACTTCTTTTTGTAATATAATACTATTTTTTCAAACTAATCTTCAATAACTTACATAGCTTCTTTAATTAGAACTGCTCTATTAGCATCGTCTTGAATTTTATTAAGATAATCATAGTAGTAAATAGAATCACGTTTTCTATTGCTATTCTTTTGTGTTTTATTAATTTGTAAACTTTTATTCAATTAGTATCCAAAACTTAGTGTAATCAAATGTTATTGTATAAATTCTTTCTTACCTCCATATTTGCCTACCATATAGTGAATCTATATAATTAAATGGATTCATTTCTTCATCAATTACACTAATTCTACACTCTAGAGTTCTTCCATTCTCATTCATAAAACTTTGGCGAACCGCTGTGCAATAGCCAAATTCTTTTTTATTATATAAATTCTCCTCAATAACAACTAAATCACTCACTTCTGGATCTTTCTTCAATCCTGGATAAATAATAAAATCCCTTCCATCTCGAAGTATATTAGAAAAATTAGATTTAATAGAGATAACATTTTCTTCCCCTACTACTCCCATCTTTATCCCTTTAAATGCCATAGCTAAAAAGTCCGTGCTAATATCGATTATCGTTTTAATAGAGTATAATAGATAGAAAAACCTTAACACTCCTCTACTATCTCGCTGAGAATATGACTCATTATAACCTAGTAAATCTTTTAAACTGTTAGGGACATTTTTATATCCAGATTTATCAATTTCGTTACCTACTGCATATAATAATTGGATTATTTGCTCAACCCCTATCTCATTTAATAGAGATTCATATTTAATTATTTCTTTCTCATAAATTCGTCTAAGATTACTTCTCTTCCAATAATTGAAGACGTCCTCGAACATTTCTATGTCTATAATAGTCGAAATATCTAAATCAGTTGAGTATGGAAGTTTAAAGTTATATTTAGATGTTGGACTTAATGCTACTTTTAAGTTTTCAGGTATATTTCCTATCGATTTTAAACTTTGTTCATAAAAGTATTTCATAACATTATGTGACTTTTTAAATATTTCAAGCTCTATTTGACTTAAAGGGGTAACAGATCTGAGAAAATTATCTTTAGAATCAGTTTGTTTGCTTAATTCATTCATTATTAATACAATATAAAAATCAGATTCATTTCGTATCCCTTGGAGAAGCAAAGATTGATTCGAAAAATATTCCCCCGTTTCCTTCATTTTTGAAATTTGTTCTTGGAGATCTTTAGAGAGATCTATATTTCTAATCTCTTTACATAGTTTAAACATATATTCCAGATAAGTACTCATCAAGGTAACCTCCTCAAATTTAATTCCGCTTCAATTAGTTCTCTTATATCTTCTTCACTTAAATTTTTACGCTTGTCCTCATTTAAGTCGAAGTGCATGTTATACATATTTTTTTCACCTGTTAATAAATCTAACATTAAATTTGGAAGCTGTCGTCTAGATACTCTAATAAGCTTCTCTACGAAATTTCTTTCTCCACTATTATCTCTTTCTACAAATGGATTCCAAAATTCTGGGTTATATCTACATAACATTCCCAACATGAATAACAACATTAAGAATAATGAAAAATATGGAAAAGAAATTTGTTTACCATCTTTCATATAACCAGCAAGAAAAAAACTTTCTCCCATGGTTGTTACTTCATGTAGCTTCTGACCATGAATTCTCTTTCTAATAATCAATTCATTATTTCTATTTTTTTCGAAAGGAAAATAACTTTTACTAAAGTCTGGAATTGATTTTAATAGGGTCGTTACTTGTTTCTCATTAAAAATATCTAGATTAACTCGATACTGAACTTCATTATCTAATATGATTTCTTTTATTGGTATCGCATGAATATTCTCTTGTCCATAAAGATCTGAAAAGTCATTTGATAACTCAACAATCGAACCAGCAATTTCTTCAAAAGACCATTCGATATTAGATGAGAATTCTTGTTTATAAGAGTTATACTCATTTATAAATATTGATAATCCACCAGTTTTATTATCATTGATATTTAATGTTACGTCCCCAATTCTATCTATTCCTGAAAGTTTTCTTAACTTCATCCCATGATTTCTAATTTTTAATAATTTACCAAATACTAAACACAGAGTTCCATGAATCAGATTAGTAGAACCATAATATATTAATAAAGGAGAAACTTGTAAACTAGACTTTCTTGAAAGACTAAAATATTCATAAGCTTGTGATAAAGATCCAGAGATTATATTTATTAAATCATCTGATGGCTGGCTATTATGATTCTTACTGAAATATTTTTTTATATTTTCTGGGTAGGTATATTTTAATAAATTCTCCCAAATTTCAACTTCTGGTTGTTCTGAATAAATTCTTTTTATTTTCATTATTTTCCCTCATTTTTATCAAACATTAACCTCAAGTTATTACTTATTATTATATCAGATAAAATCTTTATTTCATTTAAAAAAGTGTTGCATCTCTACTAAACCTTAGTTTAACTACTAGTCTTTTTATGATAGGACTATTGCAAAGTCCATTTTTCATCCTTTAAAAAATAATAAATAAGCTTTTATGAATTAAACTTTCATAAAATAAAAGATTGTACTAGATTCCCAGACAAAACTGCACCTTTAGTATCATTGTCTTCTCGTGTTTTGATAAATTGATTGTGTTTAGTAGATGGGTGACATTTGAGTGAAGATAGCAAGATTTTTTTCATCAGTTTTTTCACTCTTAATTATATAGTCTATTGCCAAATTTACAGCTGATTTTATAGTGTATATTTTTGTAATTACTATATTAATCACCAGAACTTTCTTTTGATTTATTAAGAAGTAGAGAATGGATCTGCCATATTTCTCTTGATAATTTTTCTATTTCTTTGTTCATTGATTCAATTTCATTCTTGAAAATAACACCAGTTGTATTAGTTGCTTTTGCAATCTGGTTTATATTGTTTGTTGCATTTAAAAGTAGCCATTGGAGATCTCTAAATGGTTTTAAATCTACAATATATATTTCTTTTTCTAATACACATTTTCTCAAAAAGTGGGACATGGTTTTGCAATTTGCAAGTTTCATTTTCTTTTCAAAGATTTCTTTTTCTTCATTTGTTAAATATATTTTAATAAGTTAATTGTTTTATTTTTAATAAAAAGATGTTTTTAAAATAAAATATGTACGCAAAAAGACCGCAGCTTTTAACTACGGTCTAATTTTTTGTCCAAATGTAAACCACTTGGAACTATTATTCAATTTATTTTATAAGGATAATCAATGCAGCCAAAAATTAAATATTTTTACAACAACAATCCCGTTCACAATAACATTACATATAAAATGTGCTGTAATTGTAACATATATGTTTTTCGTTTTAATGTAGGAAATGCTTAACGGTAAAGCCCATATCATGCATAAGAAAATCCCCCAAATTGCATATGTATGCTCTAAAGCATATGCAAGTATACTAAATAGTGTTGTCAAAATTAAAATTTTCCTATTTTTAAAAGATGTAAGATTTTTTCTATAAAATACTTCTTCTACTATTGGGGGTAAGACTATTGTAGAGCTTATAAACAGAACAAGCTTCAACCAATTATCCACTTTTAAATTTATCATTCCCGTATTAAGATATGGGAACATATTTTCTAAGATATTTGTAAATACAAAAGCAAGACAAAAGAACAATATCGTCAACGCTACCTGCTTCCAAAAATTTTTTCCTCCTTTAAAGGAATCCAACCATTCTTGAATGGAAAAATCTTCTCTTAACAAAAAATAAATTGCTAATACTATATAAAACAAAAAATTGATGTATATAAAATACCCTTGAAGTAGCAAACATGCTAATACAAACAGTACCTCAACAATAATTGGAAAGATATTTAATTTGATATATTTATTGTCTATACGCTCGTCCCAATTCATCATTCACACCATTTCCACAAAAGCCTCCAACCAAAATGATAGAAGGCTTTAAAGAATTCACCTAAATTAAACAACTCCCTTTTGAGCCTACTTTTTACCTTTTTAGTATCAAAACAGTATCACTAAGGAGTTTTTTGCTCCTACAAAACGCTGAAATACTGTATTTTTAACAGTTTTATAGCAGAAACATACTTGTTACTCTATTCCCATTCTTCTTTTCCAAATGTACAATATATCCGAAACCATTCAAAATGAAAGATTCTATTTTTTATAATATCACCAAATCCATATAATTATAGGACGTTTTCAAATTTTTAGTCCCGTTCCAGTCCCAGTGCCGGAAAATTAATTATATAATGAATTATGTTTGCATTTATACACTATCTGTGAGATATCCTTCCAATATTATTTTTTCACTATGAAACAAATAAGATTTTACTGTAACCAAAATGAAAATCTATTGGTATTCAATGATTTAAAATTATTGATTAAGTCCATAATATTGTGTTGCTATTTATACAGCAATATTAATTAATTTGTAATCCAAAATATTTATTATAAAAAAAATAAGTTGATAATTATTGATATTAAAATTCAAAATGACTTTTCGCATTATCAAATAATAATTTTTTAAATCCTTTTTGTATTAACTTTCTAGCATCAGATAAATTTTCATCTTTTTTATAATCTTTTAAAGTGGATTCGATTACATCAACAAATTTGTTTATTGGTTCTTCTTTGTATAATCCCTTAAGAAAAATTACATACAAATATTTTTGATTATAACTTTTATAATTAGAATTTCCATAAAAATCCTCTACTTTTTCATAGTACTTTACTAAATTTACATATAAGTCAAAATCAAGTTTATATTTATCAAATATATCATCATAGTATCTCTCAAAAAGCTGAGATTTTTGATTAGTAGCTCTGTCAGGATAACCTTTGTAAGAATATATTAACTGTGCTAATCTTTCCATAGTTATTCTAAAATTGAAATTTCTGTCCTTAGATTTAACATCACCAGCTTTCCTAATATAATTAATATCCTCAGTCTCTAGATACTTTTCAATTTGTATTTGTAAATTACTTATTGATTTTAGATCTGTTGATGAAATTGCATTTTGGCTATTTGTGTATTCTGCAATATTATTAGTTAATTCTTCATCAAATTCTGTCTTAAATAACCTTACAAGTACCTCTGATGCAGCTAAATTCTCCTCATTAAAATCTTCTCTCTTGTATTCATAAATAGTTCGTAGTGATTGACCTCCATTTACAATCTGAAATCCATCAATCTTACAAGAATATTTCTGTTTACCGTTTATAGACTTCATTATTATATTTTGAGCTGTAATTGTTATTCCGTTATTATACATAAAAAATCTTGATGGCTCTTCCTTTAGTGTATTTAGTATACTCTTATTAAATTTTGTATTTCCTAAATATCCTCTAACATTATCATATAAAACCCCTAATTCTAAATTAACATCTCTCAATTCAGAAAGATCCTTCATTGAACTATCATTTCTTATATCTGGATTACTACACGTTATTCTAATCAAGGTAGATAGTGGTAATTTTACTAAATACGATTTTTGAGTAGACAGTGAATTCTCTTCGTAAGTAAGTACAGAATTAGAGTCTATAATGAACTCAGCTGATAGAGCATCTGGTCTTTCTGATATAAAACTAACTATATCATCTAAAGTAATTGGTTTTACTTTTATATCGTAGGAATCCTTAAAATCATTTAAAGTGTTATTATCAGATGCTAAAGGAACTCTATCATTCGAAACCAAATATAATTCGGTCTTCCAAATATCATCTGAATTAAAACGACTTTGAATTTGTTTCATCTTATTTCTTGTTATTTCATCAACATCTGTAAAAGAATCACTATTCAATTTCATTAAAAACTTTGAACTATCTAAAATATTTCTTTCATTTTGACCTTTTTCATTATTAAATCTTTCACGAAATTTAAAATTAAATAATTTAATAGTATGGTTCTCTTCATCAATATATACAGCATCTATGCCATAATCATTATTTCTTTTATTGTATACCAATTTACAAAATTCTGTATCTATTATTGAATCTTGTAAATCATCTAAATTAGGATTTCCTGTAACACACTCTAAAATCAATAAATAAAATCCTAATCTTTTATTCTGACTCTCATTAATTTTATTATTTGTTTTTATATTCTTAAAATAATCTTTAGAATACTTATTAACCAATTTAAAATCATTTATATTTGCCATAATTCTCCTTATAAATAAAATAAATCTTTACAATATTATTATGTTTTTACCTACTTCCACTTACAATCTATAGAAATAATAGTAGTAGGCATACCTATTATCTGTATATCAAACTTCAAACTTGTTTCTACTTTTGTTGCTGCATTGTGTATTCTAAAGCTAAATTGCCATCCTCTATCAAGGTATAGTTCCAAAGTATTTTTGCTTCCCGGTCTAAATTCTAAGCTTACAATTCTTGTTGGTAATGAAGCTATTGGTAGCTTGACACTTCTTTTTCGTACATTACCTTCTTTATTCAAAGTTCCTCTTAGGTTATAGCTTTGAACTTGTGTCATTTGTTTACTGTCAATGCCAATTACTTTGTAAAAATCGAACTCCCCAAGAAGATACTCAACCATTAATTTTGGAATATCTTTACCATAAACATTATTTTGCCTATCTATTTCATCCTTAAAAGCATTTAGAAGTGGTAAATAAACATCATCTTCTTTGCTAAGAATATCTCTCCATTTTGATCCTTTTGCCTTTTCATCTTCTAAATAATCAAAAATAGGCTTTATATCTTCCCAATATTTATCAGAGCATTTTATACCGTACCATTTTTCTCCAAAGTCTAATCCTTTAGATAATCTACTGTGCTTAACCGCAAAATGATTATGCTTTACACTTAGACCAATCTCCCATTCTATACCTTTTCTAATGATTAAAACATCCCTTACATCTCCGTCTTTTCCCTTATGATCAGTCTGGATTTTTAATTCTAACTCATCATCTCCATCATCTAAAATTAAGGGTTCTAATTCTAAAATTGCGTTAGTTCCTGCCAAAGCACTTACTTTATACATATCTTTTTCAGATTCTTCTAAAGTATTCCACGCCTTTTCAGCAGCTCTGTAGCTTGAATTTTTTTCAATTTTTGAGACCCTATATTTTGATATTTCTTCATGTAAAGTATTCAAATATGCAAATTCATAAGCTCTACCTTGGTTATTACTTTTGTTACTCATAACACACCTCTAAATCATTTGTAATTGTTTAGGACAAGAATAAACATTTGGTTCTTCTAAAGCTAAGTCAATGGCTTTAGCCATTTCATAAGCAAGGTTTACTGGAACTGCATTGCCTATCATCTTATAGGCATCATTTAGATTTGTATAATAGAATTTAAAATCATCTGGAAATCCTTGTATCCTTGCACATTCTCTAACAGATAATCTTCTATATAACTCTTCCTTACCTGGTTCAAATATTTGCTTATTCTTATCTTTTTTAATCATTTTAGGAGCTTGAGGATGCAATTGACATTGTCTACCAGAAGCCTGAACAGTAAATGCTTGTTCATCCCAATCACGCACTCTATTTCTGCTCATAAATATTGGAGAGTATGCTCCTATAAAATATTCATGATTTGAGAAATTGCAATTGTCACCATTAGTTTTATTCTTTTCTAAAGCTGGGATTGCGTTATCTTTTAAGTCATGAATGGCGTCCCTAAATGTCAGCTTATAATTGTATGGTTTAGGAGGTAAATCAAAACTAATATTCAAATCTTTTCTAAATCCTACATAAAAGACTCTTTTTCTGTCTTGTGGTACTCCATAGTCACTTGCATTTAATAAATGTATAAATACGTCATATCCAGCCTCTTCAAACTGTGAAACTATATTTTCTACTGCAGAGTTGTGTCTTTTTGCCATCATTCCCTTTACATTTTCAGCAAGAAAAAATTTAGGCTTTTTATCTTTTAAAATTCTGATATATTGATAAAATAGTTGTCCTCTAGGATCATTAATTCCTTTAAGTGAGCCTGCTTCACTCCATGATTGACAAGGTGGACCACCTATTATTCCATCACATTCTGGAAATTCATCTGAAGGTATTTTACATATATCGCCTTTTATCAATTTTACTTCATGGTTTTTTTCATATGTTTCCCAAATAGTTTTGTCAAATTCATTGGCTGCTACTATCTCATAACCAGCCTTTTGAAATCCTAAATCAAGTCCACCCGCTCCTGAAAACAAACTAATCAATTTCATCTTTTATCTCCTCTGTTTCAGACTCTACACATTCCATTACATCTGAAACATCACAATTTAATGTATTACATATTCTTAAAAGCACATCTGTAGTAACATTTTGTCCCTTTTTTATTTTATAAAATGTACTTTTACTTATTTGTGCCTTTTCCATAAGTTCAGTATTTTTCATTTCTATGTCTATAAGTTTTTTAAACAATTTTTTATAACTAAATTTCAACATGAGATATTCGAAACAACTCCCTATATTTATCTATATTATTTTAATTATACCATTAAAACCATTCTTTTAACAGGATTTTGTTCTCTTATCTCGAACCAATTAAATAATTATTTTCTTAATAACAGGGAATGTATATTCCATATTTCTTTTGCCAATTTTTCTATTTTTTCTCTCATATAATCAATATCTTTCTTATAAATAATACCAAAGGTTCCACAGGATATAAAATAAGCACAGAAAAAACACATAGCTAAAAGATTTATAATCTTAAAGTTATGTGCTTTTTTTTACACTATTCGATGATTTAGACGAACTTGGATTTATTGCTGTAATACCATAGAAAGCTCAATTTCATCCTCGTCTTCCGCACCTGTTTCTGCAAATCCAACATTATGGTATAGTTTCAAAGCACCTTTGTTATCCTTATTGCAAGTAAGTGTAATTTTGTTTGAATCACCAAAGGGCTTCTCTCTAATATAAGCGATTATTTGTTCAAGTGCGACTCTTCCGTATCCTTTTCCCTGATTGGAATAATCAATCATCATATGCCAAATATCATATTCTGGAATATCGTAATCATATATGACCATAACGTAACCAACCATTTTGTCTTCATCATATATTCCAAAAGGCTGACACTGTTCACGGTAAACATAGGCTTGGGCTAAACTACGGATTGGATTGGAAACATATTTTTCCTGTCCATTCCCCAATTTCAGATTAAATGCATCAATAAAGTTTTCTTCTGTAATTTTTCTAAGATTAATCATAAATTCCTCCATAAACTCTTTTAATAATTTAAAAATGGTCTTGTATGAATATCTATGAATAACCAAAGATAAAAAAAGTGCCGTGGCTTATAAAACCACGGCAAACTACTTCTCAATTCAGAATAACCGAGGTATTCAAAAGATATTCAGATTTAAAATTGACTTTTCTATTCTTCATAATTGAACACCCCTCTTTCATAATATATTAAGTAAAGGATACCACTCATAACTTCCATATGCAATAACAAATTCTAATTTTCTAATTCGTCACCCACTATTTCCACAAAAGCCTCCCACCATAACGATGGAAGGCTTTTAAACAATTCACCTAAATTCAACAACTCCCTTTTGAATCTATTTTTTCTCACTTTTAGTATCAAAACAGTATCACTAAGGAGTTTTTTGCTCCTACAAAACGCTGAAATATTGTATTTTCAACAGTTTTATAGCAGAAACATATTTGTTACTCTATTCCCATTCGATTGTTGCAGGTGGCTTGCTGGTCACATCATACACAATCCTATTTATATGCCCAACTTCGTTTATAATTCTTACGGAAACTTTATCTAACACTTCGTATGGTATTCTAACCCATTCTGCTGTCATAAAGTCTGTTGTGTGTACTGCTCTTAGTGCCAATGTGTAGTCATAAGTTCTAAAGTCTCCCATTACTCCAACTGTTCTATTTTCTGTAAGTACTGCGAAGTATTGGGATAGGTTTTCGACTTTGTTCTTTTCTAATTCTTGTCTAAAGATGTAATCGGCATCTCTTAGTATTTCAAGTTTTTCTTCTGTAACTTCTCCTATTACTCTGATACCAAGACCTGGTCCTGGGAATGGTTGTCTATTAACCAGTACGTCTGAAAGGCCAAGTTCTCTTCCAAGTCTTCTAACTTCGTCTTTGAACAACATTCTTAATGGTTCTATTAGTCCTGTAAAGTCTACAACGTCTGGAAGTCCTCCAACGTTGTGATGGGATTTAATAACTGCTGCGTCTCCTACTCCTGACTCGATTATGTCAGGGTAGATTGTTCCCTGCGCTAAGAAGTCAACCTTACCTATTTTTTTGGCTTCGTCTTCGAAGACTCTTATAAATTCTTCGCCAATTGCCTTTCTCTTTGCTTCTGGATCTCTTACTCCTTTTAATTTTCCAAGGAATCTATCCTTTGCATTTACTCTAATAAAATTCATGCCAGAATTTTTAAAGGCGTCTTCTACTTCGTCGCCTTCGTTTTTTCTCATAAGGCCATGGTCCACGAATATACATGTCAATTGGTCGCCGATTGCCTTTGACAAAAGTGCCGCTACAACGGAAGAGTCTACTCCTCCTGACAATGCAAGTAATACTTTTTTGTCTTTAACTTGTTCTCTCACATCTTCTATGGTTTTTTTTGCATAGTTTGCCATTGTCCATTCTTGTTTGACATTACAAATATTTACAAGGAAGTTTTCTATCATCTTTATTCCATATTCGCTGTGGTTTACTTCTGGATGAAATTGTAATGCATAAAGTTTTCTTTTTTCATCTGTCATTGCCGCAATTTCTGTGTTGTCTGTGCTTCCAATTATTTTAAATCCTTCTGGAAGTGTTACAACTTTATCCACATGGCTCATCCACACAATGCTTTCTTTTGGAATATCTTTAAAAATTTCATTGTCTTCTAATTTAAATTCTGTCTTCCCAAATTCTCTTTGGCTTGACTCCTTAACTTCTCCACCAAGGCTGTGTGCCATTAGTTGCATTCCGTAGCAAAGTCCAAGGATTGGAATTCCCAGTTCAAATACTTCTTTTTCTATTTTTGGTGCGTCTTCAGCATAAACTGAGTTTGGGCCACCGGTAAAGATTACTCCCTCCGGTGACTTTGCTTTTATTTCTTCAATAGCCTTTGTATATGGAACAACTTCGCAATATACATTCAAATCCCTAACTCTTCTGGCGATCAATTGATTGTATTGACCTCCAAAGTCTATAACTAATATCATATTTATCTCCTTCTTATAAGCCCTTTGTAAAGTATTCTACGGCAGACTTAAATAGATTTTGTGTTTCTATATCGTAAATATTTTTGTATATATCTGGTGTAACTCTTTCGCTATGGCCCATCTTACCTATAACTTTTCCGTCCTTTGACATGATGGACTCGATTGAATAGTCGGCACCGTTGTAGTTTTCAACATATTGACTTACAACTTGTTCGTTGTCTATAAGTTCTTGTAGTTTTTCTTCGCCTATTACAAATCTTCCTTCTCCATGTGAAATTGGAACTTTGTATGTCTTTTCTTCCACATTTGTAAGCCATGGTGAGTTTGTTGTAAGCATTTTAGTTTCTGCAATGCATGCAACATGACGTCTACAGGTGTTAAATGTGATTGAAGGGTCATCTTCCTCTGTCTTTGTAACTTTTCCATATGGAAGCAGTCCTGTTTTTATTAGAGCTTGGAATCCGTTACAAATTCCAAGTACAAGTCCGTCATTTTCTTTTAATAGATAATCGATGGCATTTGAAACTTTTTCACTTCTCAAAACATTTGCTATGAATTTTCCTGATCCGTCAGGTTCGTCTCCCATTGAAAATCCTCCTGGAATTGCAAATATTTGTGAATTCTTAATTGACTGTGCCAATTCATCAATTGACTTTTCAATATCTTCTTTATTTTGATTTCTAAATACTATAACTTTTCCATCTGCTCCGTTTTCTTTAAATGCTTCCAAGGTGTCCCATTCACTATTTGTTCCAGGGAAGGATGCCACTGTTACAAATGGTTTTTCACAAGGTTTATTTGAAACAAGTCTTCTTTCAACCTTTTTATTTTTTAGTTCCTTAACTTCTGCATCTGATTTTGGTTTAAACACCTTGTCCAATGTGTGAAGATAATTTTCTTTAAGAATTTCTTCTTCAAGTGTTTCTCCATTTACTGTAATACCTTCAGCAAACTCTCCAACATTTTCAATAAAGTCTTTTTCTTCAAGGTATTCAACGATAAATGTTCCATATCTTGGTGAGTAAAGGTCTTTTAAATTTACGTCAAAGCCAGTGTTTCCAACTGCATTTGCATATATAAGTGGAAGAGTTCCCTTGTGGTTTACTGCAATTGCAGTGATAATATTTCCCTCAACAATGTCTTTGTGAATCTTTTCCATATTGTCTTTAAGTTCGTCAAGATCTAACATTCCATTTTCATCATATTCTATATTTACAAGTCCAATATGGCCCTTGCCCTTAAAATCTTGTGATGTGATGTGTTCCAAATCTCCAGTTGTAACTGCAAATGAGATTAGGGTTGGAGGTACACAAATATTTTCAAATGTACCACTCATGGAGTCCTTTCCACCAATTGGAGGTGCATTAAAGAACTTTGAAGGAATGAATGCACCAAGAAGTGACTTAAGTGGTTTTGACCAAGCCTGTTCATCTGTAAGTCTTTCGTAGAACTCTTGGAATGTAAGTCTAATCTTTTGTAGGTCTGCTCCTGTTGCCACAAGCTTTGCAATGGATTCTATAACTGCGTAATATCCCCCTAAGAACTGTGACTGTTCTGAAAGGTATGGGTTAAATCCATAGGACATAATTGATGCAGTCTTTGTCTTGTATTCATCAGTGTATGGAATTAGTGAAACCATTGTCTGTGATTGATTGTACTGTTTCTTTCCACCATATGGATGAAGAACTGTACTTCTACCAACTGATGAGTCGAATAGCTCCATTAAATTCTTTTGGCTTGTTATATTTAAATCCTTTAGATAGTTCTTTAAATTTTTAGGGTCGTTATCTTTACTTTTTAAAACTTCTGCCACATCTTCAGTCTTTACAACTACCTCTTGACTTCTATCTGCACCATTTGTGTTTATAAAGTCATATGAAAGTTCACAGATAACTTCATCTTCAAACAGCATAATCATACGCTTTTTGTCATTTATCTCTGCAACAACTGTGTGTTCAAGATTTTCTTCTTCGCAGTACTTTGCAAATTTATCCACATCTTCTTTTCTTATAACTACAGCCATTCTCTCCTGTGATTCTGAAATGGCAATTTCCATTGGTGTAAGTCCCTTGTACTTTAGTGGAACCCTATCAAGATGAATTGTTACGCCGTCTGCAATTTCTCCAATTGCAACGCAAACTCCACCAGCACCAAAGTCGTTACACTTCTTTATTAATGTAGTTACTTCTTTATTTCTGAAAAGTCTTTGAATCTTCCTCTCTTCTGGAGCATTTCCCTTTTGAACTTGGGCAGACTCTGTTGTAATGGACTCTTCTGTGTGGCTCTTTGATGAACCAGTTGCTCCACCGATTCCGTCTCTACCAGTTCTTCCACCAAGTAAAACTACAACGTCTCCAACTTCAGGCTCTTCCCTTACGACATTTTCCAAAGGTGCCGCTGCAATTACAGCTCCTGCTTCAAGTCTCTTTGCCATGTAGCCATCGTGATAAATTTCTTCTACAAATCCTGATGGTAGACCAATTTGGTTTCCATAGGATGAATACCCAAGGGCAGCTTCTCTTACGATTTTAATTTGTGGAAGCTTTCCGTGTAATGTTTCTTCAATTGGCTTTGTTGGATCTGCAGCTCCAGAAATTCTCATGGCTTGGTAAACGTAAGATCTTCCTGAAAGTGGGTCTCTTATTGCTCCACCAAGGCAGGTGCTTGCCCCTCCAAGTGGTTCTATTTCTGTAGGGTGGTTGTGGGTTTCGTTTTTAAACATAAGTAGATAGTCTCTTAGCTCTTCCCTGCCTTCAACGTCAACTCTAACCTTTATCTTTACAGAACACGCATTTATTTCTGAACTTATTTCTAAGTCTTCAAGCTCGCCAGTTTCTCTAAAATATTTTCCAAGAATTGTTCCAAGGTTCATTAGAGAAACTTCTTTTTTAACTCCAAGTTCGTTCCTCATATCAAGATACTCTTGGAAGGTATCTTTAATAATTTTATCCAATGCAGTCTTTTCATCAAAGCCAACCCTTAGGTAAGTGTTAAAAGTAGTATGACGACAGTGATCTGACCAATATGTGTCAAGCACTCTGATTTCAGTTATATTTGGATCTCTATCTTCAGATTTAAAATATTCTTGAATGCACTTTAAATCGTCAAGACTCATTGCCAAGTTCTCTTCATTTAAAAACTTTTCAAGCCCCTTTTCATCAAGGTCTATAAAACCTTCAAATACAGGGTTATCTCTATTTATTTTATTTTCACTTGCAAGAGTTGTAGGTATGCCTAATAGTGGAACAACCTCTGAGTCAACTGGGTTAACTAAAAATTTTTCTATTTTCTTAAGCTCTTCCTCGTTTATTCCTTCGAAACTATACACCTTTGATGTACTTGCATTTATTTCCTTGCCCAGTACCAAGTATGCAGTGTCTATTAGCGCCTGTCTTCTTTGGTCAAACTGTCCTGGAAGATATGAAACTGCAATGGCATTTTTCATTTCACTTTGTAATTTAAGCGCTTCTTCTCCAGTGTATATGTGATCAACAACTTTTTCAGAAAGAATTGTGTCCTTAATTTTTTCTAAATCAGAGTCTTCTATTTCCAAATCATAACGGTTGTAAACTTCTACATTCTTCGCGTCAATTCCCAGTGCATTTTTAATTTCCTGTCTCAATTCCTTTGCAGCGTAGTTAAATCTGTCCTTCTTTGACACATAAACTCTTTTTACCTTTGGTCCAATATCATTTCTATAGTGCATATCTTTAAAACTCACTTTCTTTGCGTCTTCATATACCTGTCTTTGAACTTCGTCAAAGCATTTGCCCGTAGCAATAATATTTAGTACTCTTCCCCCGGAGGTGTAGAGTTTTCCATCTTCTTCCTTTGTTCCAGCATGACCAATCTTTGATTTTATGCCATCTTTTAGTTCAATTTCAAAACCCTTGTCATAACCTTTAGGGTAACCTCCCGAAGTCATTACAAGACAAATTGCCTTGTTATCATTTTTTTGTAATGTAACTTTGTCAAGCTCTCCCTTTGATGTGCTTTGAAGTAACTCAAGTAGGTCATTATCTATAAGAGGAAGGATTACTTGGGTTTCTGGGTCACCAAATCTTGCATTAAATTCAAGTACATATATGCCATTTTGGTTTATCATAAGGCCGATGAACAGTGCGCCTCTATAGTCAATGCTCTCACTTTGAAGGCCATGTAAAATCTTTTGTAAAATTTCTTTTTTTATCTTTGGCATAAAGCTTTCCGCTTCTAAGTTTGGAGCGTAAGTTCCCATGCCACCAGTGTTTGGTCCCTTTTCGTTTTCAAACACCTTTTTATGATCCCTTGAAGTTGGAAATATAACCATGTCCTTTGAGTCCGTCAAGGTGATTAAACTCATTTCAAAGCCTTCAATAAACTCTTCAACCACAATTTTCTTTTCATCAAAGATGCCATCTTCTAAGACCTCTTTAATAAACTGGTCAGACTCATTGGCATTAGTAACAATTTTAACGCCCTTGCCCGCTGCAAGGCCATCTGCCTTTAGTACGGATTTGCCATTTTTTTCAATTAATTTTTTTGAAAACTCACTGGCTTTTTTTGCATCAGTAGTTTCAAGGTAATCTGCAGTCTTAATATCGTATTTTACTAAAAAGTCCTTTGTAAAGGCCTTTGACTTTTCAAACATTGCACCTTCTTCCCTTGGCCCAAATATTGAAAGTCCTTCCTTTTCAAATAGGTCAACTATACCTTCACAAAGTGGCGCCTCTGGTCCTACCACTGTATAGTCAATGTTTTCTTTTTTTGCAAACTCCAGTAGCCCATGGATATCTTCAGCTGCTACTGCAATATTTTTTCCTAAGTTTTTCGTTCCACCATTTCCCGGAGCAAAGTACAGCTTTCTATTTTTATCAGCCTGTAATATCTTGTCTCCAATGGCATATTCTCTGCCGCCGCTTCCGACAATAAGTATCTTCAACATGTCCTCCCCATTAATAAAATAGAGAACCCAAAAGGATTCTCTCTCTTATACAAATGAGCATACTAATCCCCTATGTTCATTTGCATCTCTTTTAATTCCATTTTTTGACGGAACAATATGTAATGAAAAATTTTTAAAAGTATTAATTTTAATCTGTGCTACGATTTTAAAGTTTTCCATGTTGTCCCCCTTTACCCATCTTATTATATCAAAGATTTTTAAAACAATAAATGAACTATAAAAGGAAAGCTAAAAAGCTTTCCTCAAATTTATTCATTCATTAATCCTACTCTGTCAAATACGTAGAATATTAAACTTAAAACAACTGCCACAAGTGATGAAAGAACCATCCCTGAAAGTTGAACTCCACCAAGATTTAATGTAACACCTGAAAGACCTGTTACAAAGATTACAGATGTTAAAATTAAATTCTTTGACTTAGAGTAGTCCACTCTGTCATCTACAAGAAGTCTTATTCCTGATGAACCAATCATTCCATAAAGCAAGAAGGTTACTCCACCGATAACATCTCCAGGAATTGTTGAGATAAGTGCAGAAAGTGGTCCAATAAATGCCATCAAGATGGATATTACTGCTGCACCCCCAATTACATATACAGAATAAACACCAGTTACTGCCATTACACCAATGTTTTCTCCGTAGGTAGTAGTAGGCACTCCACCGATAAGTCCTGATAGAGCTGTGGAGAAGTTATCTGCAAAAATTGATCTGTGAAGACCTGGGTCTTTCAATAAGTCCTTACCAATAATATTTGATGTAACAACTTGGTGTGAAATATGTTCCGAAGCTATTACAAGAATTACCGGAAGCATTGTAAGAATTGCCCTCTTGTCAAAGGCCGGCGCTCTAAAGGTTGGAAGTGTAAATAACTTTGCTTCAAGTACTGGAGTAAAGTCTACCATATCAAAGGCAAATGCAGTTATATATCCAACGATAATTGCAATTAGAATTGGAATGGTTGCAAAAAACTTTCTAAAGCAAACTGATCCGATAATTGCTATACCAAGAGTTACTAAAAAAACTATGATATGTTCTGGTGATGCATTTTCAGTCATAATCTCTGCACCAATCTTACCACCATTAACGGTACTTCCCGCAAGCTCAAAACCAATTAACGCTACTACAGACCCCATTGCCGCAGGTGGAAGGACTATCCCAATCCAGTCGGTGCCAAATTTATAAATAATGTAGGCCAGTATACAACCTAAAAGTCCAATAGCTATAAAGCCCCCTTGTGCATACTCTGGTCCAAGTTGAGAAATTACAATTCCTGCCGGGCCTAAAAAAGCAAATGAAGAACCTAAGTAGGCAGGAGCTTTTCCCTTAGTTATCAAAATAAATAATAGCGTTCCGATACCATTCATCAACAAAACTATTGATGGGTCAAATTTTAATACTATTGGAACAAGCACTGACGCACCGAACATTGCAAAAGTGTGTTGCAAGCTAAGTGGAAAGAGCATTGATCCTGGAACTTTTTCGTTTACTGCATAAATTTTCTTAGACATAATACCTCCTTATAATCTCTGTTCATTATACTACAAGTTTAAAAATTTTCCAGCTATTTATTCTAATTTTCAACTCATTTCTTAATAAAAACTTAAAATTTCTCCTATGAAAATGATTTTTTTTATTATATAATGATATTGTAAATAAAAAAAAGGAGATGATTTGATGGTAACAGATGGATTTCAGTTTATTGCACTTTTAATGTTCGTATCTGCAATCGTAATTTGGCTTGAAAAGAAACATGGCGACAGCGGTTTCTTTAAGTATGTTCCAGCATTAGTAGTTATTTATTTTGGATCAATGCTTATGTCAACATTTAAAGTTTGGGATATGTCTTCAGAAAGTGTATCAACTGCAAGAAGTGTAATTAAGGATTCAATACTTCCAGCTATGATATTTCTAATGCTTTTAAGAGCTGACCTTAGAGATATTGCAAAACTTGGTCCAAGAATGATTATTTCATTCTTTACCGCAAGTATAACTATTATGATTGGCTTTATAGTAGGATTTATGATTTTTAAAGGAAAACTTGCGGACAATGCTAACATGACTCTTGGAGCTTTAGCAGGAAGTTGGGTTGGAGGAACTCAAAACATGGTGGCAGTTCAACAGGCCATTGGTCTTGAAGGTTCAGGAATGGGTTATACCCTTCTTATCGACTCAATTGATTACTCTATTTGGATAATGTTTTTGCTATTCCTAGTTCCATTCCAAGACAAGTTCAACAAATGGACCAAAGCAGACACATCTAAGATAGACAATATCAACGCACACTTAACAGAAAAATTTTCAAAAATAAGCAAAGTTATAACTTTCCAAGATATATTTTTCTTGCTAAGTATATCACTTGCAGTTACAGCAGTAACAAATATCTTTGGAGCAAAGATGGTAGAGCTTCCAGGACTTTCATTTATGGGTCAAACAGGCTGGGCAATTATACTTACAACAATTCTTGGTGTAATTTGTGCAATGACTCCACTTGCTAAAATACCAGGCTCACCAGAAATTTCAAACGTAATGCTTTACATGTTGATAGGTTTAATTGCATCAAACGCAAACTTCAAAGAACTTACAGAAGCACCTGCATATATACTAACAGGTTTCGTAGTTCTAATAGTTCATGGACTTTTGATGACATTAATCAGTAAGTTATTTAAACTTGACCTATTCACATGTGGTGTTGCATCCCTTGCAAACATAGGCGGTGTTGCATCAGCCCCTGTACTTGCAGCAGCTTATTCACAATCACTTGTTCCAGTAGCCGTTCTAATGGCTTTAATAGGAGTAATCTGTGGAACATTCTTCGGAATAGGACTGTCACAACTATTAGCTTTGTTAGCTTAAAATTTACCGTTATAAGGTCTATTGACTTTATAACGGTTTTTTTATAATCTTTTGTAAATAACACTTAACATTTACAATCACTTTAAAATTTTAATAATAAATAGCAAATTGAGCACATTTGTTGTGACTAAATACATTAATGATGTTATAATTAAAATATATTTAAAGAAAGGAGCGAAAAAATGGAAGCTTACTCTTTGTTTACAGAAATAAAAAACAGATTAATAGAAGCAAATATAAGACCAACATATCAAAGAATTAAAGTTTTAGAATACTTAGATGAAAACAGAACCCATCCAACAGCAGATGACATTTATTCCGCATTAGCTCCTAATATCCCAACATTATCTAAGACAACAATATATAATACCCTATCCACTTTTAAAGACTCAGGACTTGTTCACGAACTTAGAATTAACGGAATGGAAACCAGATTCGATATCGTATTAAAACCCCACGGTCATTTCACATGTGTAAAATGTGGTAGACTATTCGACTTTAACTACAATATAGAATCCTTTGATACAAAAGATTTAAACGATTATAAGATTTTAAACAAAAACTTTATAGTTGAAGGAATTTGTCCCGAATGTTTAAAAAGAGAAAACGAAAATAACAATTAGATAATTAAAGGATTACTTAAACAAGTAGTCCTTATTTTTTTGACTTAAATAGTTACATTTACAATATCGTCTAACTGTGATAAAATCAGTATGATTTTCAAGACAAAGGAAGGAAGATAATATGAAATTAGGAATTGTAGGTTTACCAAATGTAGGTAAGAGTACAATGTTTAATGCAATAACAAAGGCTGGAGCAGAATCTGCAAACTACCCTTTTTGTACAATAGATCCAAACGTAGGAATGGTTGATGTTCCCGATAAAAGACTGGAAAAATTAAGCGAACTTTCAAATTCAAAAAAAATAATACCAGCAAGCATAGAGTTTTATGACATTGCAGGCCTTGTAAAAGGAGCTTCAAAAGGCGAAGGACTTGGAAACAAATTCCTTTCAAACATAAGAGAAGTAGATGCAATAGTTGAAGTGTTAAGATGTTTTAAAGACGATAATATCGTTCATGTTGATGGTGAAATAGACCCAATAAGAGACATAGAAACAATTAACCTTGAACTGATATTTTCCGATATGGAAATGGTTGAAAAAAGACTCGACAAGTCGTCAAGAGCATTAAAAGGCAACAAAGATTTAAAACTTGAAGTAGATTTACTGGAAAAACTTTTAAAAGTGCTTGAAGAAGGTAAATCTGCAAGAGTATTAGATTTAAATGATGATGAGAAAAAATTATTAAGAGGTTTCAACCTGCTTTCAGATAAACCAATAATATATGTGGCAAATATTTCAGAAGATGAAGTTTCACACCCAGAAGAGAACGAATACGTAAAACAAATTGAAGAATTTGCTAAGACAGAAAATGCAAAAGTAGTTCCAATCTCCGTGAAAATTGAACAAGAAATATCAGAACTCGAAGCAGACGAAAAAGAAGAATTTATAGAAGCCCTTGGACTAAAAGAATCTGGCGTGGACAGTTTGATAAAAGCATCCTATGACCTACTTGGACTTATGTCATTTTTAACCACAGGTGAAATGGAAACAAGAGCCTGGACCATAAAAAAAGATACCAAAGCAGTTGACGCAGCAGGAAAAATCCACACCGATATCTCAAGAGGATTCATTCGAGCTGAAATAGTTTCATATGATGACCTTATAGAACAAGGTAGTATGAATGGTGCAAGAGAAAAAGGACTTGTGCGCCTTGAAGGAAAAGATTATATAATGCAAGATGGCGATGTTGTACACTTTAGATTTAATGTGTAAAATTTTACACACCATAGATAAAACCTACAATCGTTGAAATTCCAATATTTATAGCTTACTGAGACTTGCTTGAATAAACTAAAACAATCTCGAATTTACTATTGTTTTTGCACATCAAACGCACAGCAAATGCACAGTAGATGCACAGGTAAAATTTTAAAGGGACCGATAAAGTCCCCTTTTTTATATTTTTAGGCACAAAAAAAGAGGTGCATTTCTGCACCCCTTAAGCATTTAAAATTATACAATATTATTTTTTTAACAACTACACGTCACAAACGTGCATATTCCAACATTCGCCTTTAAATTGCGTTTTAAGGCGTTTAAATTTAAAAGAGGTAGTATAACCTACCTATCTAAAACAGTTTTTGAGCCAAAGTCATAAATTCCTGCTGCTGCACCACCAAGCAGTACGCCATTTAAAATATTTTCTGGGCTTACTCCATTAATCATAAGGTTTGTACCAATCCCAAGCAGTAAGCTTGTCAAAGGTAACCACCTTGTAATTTTATCTTCAGTAACTTTCTTTATTACTTCAACAACTACAATTATCCCTGCAAGTGTGGTTGTTTGTTCTATCATAATCTCACCTCCTATACTCTATACTTTGCTTTATTTCTTCAATAGCCTTTCGCCTTTTCAAGAGTTTCAGCTCTGTTTCTTCCACTCACAAAATAATTTATATAGCTTGAGTGTTGCTTCCTATCTCCACCAAGACCTATGATGTAGTTACACTTGATATTTCCATAGTCGAATTTTCCTGAGCGTGTGATAACAGGATTGTAAGACGGATACAAGAAGCTTAAAATTTGTTGCATTGCTCCAGTAGTGACGTCGCCGTCGTTGACTACTGAAATAATTGCCACAGGTTTATTTCCCAACATAGTTATTCCTCCCCCTTTGATTTCTTCCATATACTTTGCAACTTTTCTTTTAAAAGGCTCCCAACCTCTATTATCAAGCATTCTATGTGGACAGTATTTTCCAGACCAGTCTTGATGTTTAGAAAGGTCTTTTATACTAAGTCCTTCTTGCACCAAGATTTTAGCTGCCAAATGTGCAGCATTATCCTCTGCTATAGGATATCTTTTGTCGCCTTTATCAAGTGAGTAGCAAATTTCTATTGCAATCCCATTTCTTCCACCTATAGTACGTCCACCCTCTCCAGCGTGCCACCCACTCTTTGTATGTGGCATAAGTTGGATTGCTTCTTTATCATCTACTGCATAGTGGTAAGATACTCCACTTTTACGACTATGCACATAGCGTGCTTCATTTTCTGCACTTGCCCTGTTCGCAGTATTGTGGATAACTACAGTTTTAGGCTTCATGCTCCCAAAGGTTCTATGGTCGCTTGATGGTAGTAGCATTTGTCTTAATTTGTAATTTGCCATGATTACCTCCTTTACTTCAAGAAAAGATTGATTAGATATCCTGCCAAGACACCAAGACCAGTTAAGATTATCTTGTCCCAGTATTGAGCAGGCTTATCTAAAATCTTTTTTACATCAACTTTTATATCTTTAGTGTTTTCATTGATTGACTCCGTCTTCATCTTGACCTGTGCTATCTCGACCTTGATATCTCCGTGAGAGTCTTCAAGCCTGTCTAATCTGTCATCATGCTTATTTATGCGGTCTTTTATGTCGAGTATATCCTTACTCATATTATCCATACGCTCGCCACATACTTTTTCGTCTACACACATCTAATCACCTACTCTACTTTAAGTTTCTTATATTCCCTGCACTGTCTTTATATCTTACAGATGAAATTTCCCTTATATTTCCTGCACTATCTTTGTACTTGATAGCACCTACAGTTCTTCCCCCAATCCTTATAGTCGGGATTGCTTTTTTTAATTTCACATACCAGTAATCGCCTTTTACCCCGTTATCTGGATACGTGCCTTCTTCTGCAACCTCTGTTTTTATAAGAGAGCCTTTTACTTTTTTTGTAACAACATTTACTTTTTGATAATCTACAGTTGCCATTAGCTTGAACTCCCTCCACTTGAATCTTTGACATTTATCACGAGTACTATTTCTCCCCTAATTCCTATATAAGTTCCTGTCCTTACATTTTTTATAGATTTTGACCCAGCAGATACAAAGATTCCTTTACTTTCATCAAGTGTAAATGTTTCTACGAAGTTATAGTCTCCCATTGAAGTGGTTAGAGTTGAACCTGTAGTTTCTGCAATATTTTTATCTTTTAGGTTATACACTTCATATACATACTTACTCATAGCTTACTCCAACTCAAAGATTAAGGTTTCTTTTGGTATTTCACTGATAGAAGCACCCTTTTCTATGATTTGCGTATTTTTAGCTGGAATTTCTCCTATGAAGTTTATTTTTCGTTCTAAGTCATCTTTGTTTTCGAAGACATCATCTTGTAAAGTAGTTAAATATTCTTCTAAATTAGATGTGAAGTATTTTTCATCAGATACTGGATTATCTATTTCAATACAAGCATGATTATGCTCTTTATCAGCTTTTTGAGCTAAATTCGCCGCATTTTCAGTAGTTGAATTCGCTAATTGTTTTAACCAACCATCTAAATCCTTTGTATCACTTATACTGTGACTATGTGATGAATCGGCTTTTTTTCCTATTTCTTTCTCAAAGTCATCAAAGGCGTCATTTATTACTCCCGCAGAATAAACAGCATATGGTGCAGTTTCTGTAGAATTCGCACGTACTCTTACAACTCCAGCTTTATCCTGTGTGGCATTAGGTATCACTCCCTGCATAATATCGTCCCAACCCTCAAAGGTCGACTTCCTTTTCTTCTCAGCTTCTACTCTTTTAGCTTCTTGATTTCGTCTTGTAATTTCTTGGGATTCTCTTCTACTTTCCCCATTTACCCTAATACTTTCAGCAGACTTTCTTCTATCTTCGTTACTTTGCCTTGTGCTTTCTTGACTATCCCTTGAACTTTCAGCACTTGCCCTTTCGGTTTCAGCAGATACTCTTTTCTTTTCTGCTTCGGCTCTTGTAGACTCTTGAGTTTCCCTTGTAGTTTCTTGGGATTGTCTTGTGCTTTCTTGATTTTTTCTTGTAGCTTCTTGACTTTGCCTTGTACTCTCCTGTGACTGTCTTGTCTTTTCTGCACTTACTCTTGAAGCTTCTGCAGCCATAACACCTTCCATGTCAGTTCGAATTTTCTTAACTGTGGTGGTATCAGTTGATACTTGTTTTTGCTTACTGTCTATATCAGCTTTTATAATCTCTTGCTTTTGTAAGCTATCTTTGTAGGTTTTCTCTTGTATATCGACTCTTTCAAGTGCTTTTTCAAGTTTTGTGAAGTCTACGACTAAGTCTTTACCGATTGACCCGCCATTTGCCATGGACTCAGTGACTTCAACTTCTTTAACTTCCGACTGGATTAACTCTTCACTACCCTTGTATAGTGCCACTTGTAGCTTTAAAGTTCCAGCCTTTGACACCATATCAGTTGATAGATAAAGCTTGTATCTACCTTCTTCTATTGTTCCTACTGTAAAGAAGGTTTTGTCAGGGTAGTTACTGTTGACGCCATATAATCTACACTCATACCCCGTACTTGCCTCAAGCACTTCGCCATCTGTAGACACCATTTCCACAAGGAAGCCTCTTGATTTAGTATCCCCTTGTACAGGTTGTAAGTATCCCAGTTGGTTATCATCAAACCTCAAAGTTATTGATTTTATACCTAAATTCATATAAATTTCTCCTTTTTATGAAAAAAAAGAGAGGCTCTAAGCCTCATCTTCTTTTACGATTTCAGTTACAATTTCTTTAAGTCCACAGATTTCAGGAACTTTATCAAGTGGATATCCTTGGACTTTTACTGCTGTAACCCACGCTAAAACTACATAGCTGTCTTTTGATAATTTATACATTTTATCACTCCCTATAATTTTATTCAGTATCGACACTTGAAGTATCAGTATCAATATCAGTATTATTGTCATCTTTTTTATCCTCTGGCAGTGGTGGCATTTGTGGTGTCAAAGCCTGTGCAATCATCATGGTTAGTTCCATTGTTAGTTTTTGCAATTCCCTTTCTCTTTGCTCTTTAAGTAGAGTCACACCCTTACTTACAGAGTCGTCACCTACTACCGATTTTGAAAGCTTTTCAAGTACAAGCGGGGCAATCCCACCTTGCATAAAAGCCTTGTTATATTCTTCTTGAGAGACGTTAAGGTCTCCTCTATATCTTATGTTGTTTAATATGTCGTTGATTTCAAAGGCGACGTTTACCGTGCCAGTTCTATCATCTACGACATTACCTAATAAATTTACTTGCATTAGCCTGTAATCTCCTTCCCATTTACGAAGAGTCTTCCTATCCTTACAATTCCTGAAGTGTCTATTGTTATTGATGGTGATTCCATGCCTGGTCCCTTAAGTTGCGTAGCTACTTCACTTTGACCTATCATACTTCCATATCTACCATGTAGTCCACCACGGTTTAGCTCATAATCGTAGTTAGTACCCCTTGCTGCCACAGTACCATTGATATCAACTTGACCTCTTCCTCCAGTATCTTTTATAGTGATGTAACTTGAATTTCCATTAAAAGCTACAGAGTTACCTTTTAGGTCATAGTCGTAGTAGTCATTTTTCATCTTCCCATAATCATAGGGTCTTTCCACAGTTCCACGACTCAAGTTGTCAGCGTTAAGGTTTGTTACATTGATACTACTTGCATTTATCGTCCCAAAGAGAGCAGAGCCAGAGACGGAGAAGTCGCCCATAACCTTAGTATTTCCATTTAAAGTTAAGTTACTTCCATCAATTCTATTACTTTGCGCGTTGATTTCTTTGACTATTAAAGCCCCGTTCAAGTCCAACACTCCATTTTTATAGGTTAAGTCGCTTCCTATATTGAATTCTCCGGTATTTAAATTCCAATTGACGTTACCACCTTTTAACATTCCAGCCCTTATTAAATTAGCGTCGATTGTTCCGGATTTTAAAAGGCTTGCGTTTAAATTCCCAGTAGTAATTGCATCAGCTACTATACCATCACCAGTTGCCCAAGTTGTCCATTTTAGCTTGCCATTTATATCAGTAGAGTTTGAAATTCCCATCTTTCCACCACCGATATAAACCCCCTTAGTTGGATTTTGGTCTATAGGCTTGTTTAAGGTGTAGAAACCTGGAGGATAACCCCACTTGTTGCCAAGCTCTAAAAAGTACCAGTTGGCATTATCATCAAACATGGTGTCAGTTATCATGCTTTGTAGTTCTTTTACTGCTTCAGCTATAGAGTTTCCAAGTTCATTCCTGGTGTCTTCCATTGACTCAGTAATATTTTTCCTTATGGACTTGTTAAAGTCAGCCTGTGTTTTAGTGATGTTGTCTCCAAGTTCAACTGCAGTTGTTACTCCAGCCTTTATATCTCTTGTTACTTTAAAGACTCTGGTCTTATAAAAAATATTTAAATCTCTTCTTATTATTCCAACTGTATCTCCCAAATTTAAAGGATCAGTCTCTCTAATTTGAGATTTAAACTCTACAAGAGGTCTTGAGTTTGCCACAAGGTCGGCATAGGCTTTTTGTATTAGATCTTCAGGCTTTTCAACATCAGAATAAACTACAACCTTAAATCTTGCTGAGCCATCAGGATAACCAAATTTATCAGTCATTTCAGGAATTTCAAGGTATTCTTGGTCCTTTGGTTTGTCAAGAGGATTTCCCTTTGCCTTACTCCAAGTAACCTCCTTTATATTAATTCTTCTTCCAAATCCACCTGTATCTTCCTTTTCTTCTCCTTTACCTCTTGGGATTACAGCAGTATAAAGTCCGGCTTGTGACTCTTCCTTGACTACTTCTAAAGCGTTGGATCCATACACATATCTTCGTCCAGTATCTTCTCCTCGTTGTCTTACAATATCTACATATCTTCCAGTAATTTTGTTCCCTGCTATGTTTATTCTATATTGCAGTTCTACGTCCCAAGTTTCAAGTATTTTAGATATACACTCAATCCTGGAGTTGTCGTAGAAGTAGCACGGTTTTAATTCAGTTTCATCAGCCTTACCAACCTTCCACCTACTGCCTTTAATATCTTTTCTCCAAGTTCATCCGCAGCAGTTGTTTCAGTCATACGACTTTCCCTCACATATCCATAGGACAAAAGTTCATCATGTGCTATATGGATACACTCATAATCATAGCCTTGTGCTGTAGGTTTTGAGTTGATTATCTTATACACTGCCACATTGTGCCTATCTCTAAGTTCCCTATGCGCCACATATTCAACACCTTTCATCTTGTCTACAGCATCAAGATAGATTGTAAAGTAAAACTTTGTCAATCCATTCAGTTCCTCAGTTTGAGTTGCTGTGTTTATATCTTTTATGGAAAGCCTACCAATTTGATTTTCTTTTCTATCCATCAAAATAATCATAATAGGCGCCTCCTATAGAAGACTTTTACAGCTCCTCCAGTTGTGGAAATCATATCATTCATATCAAGTGTAAAGTCCTCAAGGTATGATGCAAAGTCCATTTGACTTGTAATATCTTCTCCAGTACTTTTTAGTACTTGATTATTTAAAAGGTCAAAGATTATAGTATCTCCCGCCTTATAACTTCCACTCATTTTTATATATGCTCCCGTTGTGTCGTTATTTACTGCGACATTTGAAGTACCATATTTTAAAGTGATTTCAATTCTTTCAATTATCACACCATACATTGACCAATACTTGAAAGTAGAACTATTTGTAAAGTTCCACCTTTGAAGTACTCTTTCATACTTAAAAGGATCTAAGCATTCATACTCAAGATAGGATATAGCAGAATTAACACTACCTGGCACTTCTCCCACACCTATAAGAGTTCCAGAAGTATATTGATAGTCTTTGTCATCACTAAACCTAAGAGTCACATCTTCCCTGTTAGTGAAGTATGCGATTTTCTCCCAGTTTCTTCTACACTCATAGTCATTTCTTGAAGTTATCTTGTAGTTAATCCTTATAATTCTTGAAGTGATTGAAGAAGATAACAATTTGTTTTGATGTTGCATATTATCAAAAGACCTGGAAGAATGTTTCTTACCTCCAGCAGTGATTGACTTGTAGTTAATTGATTCCACATCTCTTCCAAGATTTTCTCTACCTTCAACTGTAAGAGTTTCAAAGTTTGGAATACTTGTATCAAGACAATTGTCATCAACAAAGGTCAGGATTCTTGGAGGATTGTACATTACAGTATCATTTGTATCAGTAAATTTATATTGCTTCATATTCCCCTCCTTAGTATCCATACGCTTCCACAAGTTCAAAGTCCTTACCTTGAGCCTTGCTAATATCATCTACAAGTAACTTAAAAGCGTGATTTCCAAAGTGTAAATTAAGATCTAAACTCATAGCTTCCTTATCCATGCTTGGCATATCAAGACCATTTGCAATAGTTTGTACAGAGTTTATTTGGTTATCAAGCCTTATAGGTTTTAAATTCATCATACTATCCATCGTAGACTGTAAAGATTTAGGCACATTTTTAAATGAGTCTATAGCTCCTTGGGCTATAGATTTTGTGCTTTCTATTACCTTCTTTTTAATTCTGTCGTTACCTATGATATAGCCTTTACCAGTATTAATTCCCATTTCTCTAAAGACTGTTGATGGTGAGTGTATACCTAAGGCACTTCTTGCAGCTCTTATCGCACTTGTTGCAACACTTATAGCTGCTCTTATTACAGCTGACCTTCCATAGCTTATACCACTCGCCAAACCATAAGATAGATTTCTACCAGCTGATACCATAGCTCCACGTTGACTATTAACAGCTTGTACCCCTCGTTGAGTTCCAGTTGATAGTTCCCTAATTATATTGTTCATTCCAGCATTTACACTTTGTCTCATGGCATTCATGCCTTGAGTTGTTGACTGTAATGTTTGTGTAAGAAACTGCTTGATGGTGTTAGTTGCCGAAGAAGTAAATCTTTTTATTTCATTTCCACTTTGAGTGAACGTTGTTTTAATTAACTGGTTCATCTGTGACATTGCAGTTCTAATAGATTGAGTAGCTTGGTTCATTGAACTTTTAATTGACTGGCTCATCATGTTCATAGAATTTCTAATCCCACTATTTATATTACTCATAGAATTTTTTATTTCATTTGATATCTGGTTCATTGTATTTTTTATGTCACTACTCATCTTTAACATTGATGACTTAATTACTTGACTCATCTGAGACAGGGTTGTCTTTGAAATCTGTCCTATTTGTAGCATATTTGTTTTTATGCTTTGATTTATTTGAGTCATTGCAGTAGTCACTATATTAGAAAGATTAGAGAAATTTGTCTTAAATGAAGCAGCAATATTTGAAAGATCTGTTTTTGTTTGACTCGAAACTTGAGACATACAAGTTGCAACAGCTTGAGAAATTGCTTGAGTATTAGTTTCTACCGCAGTTTTTGCAGAACCAAACTGTTCATTCATACTTGAACTAATTTCATTTGCTTCTGTAGTCGCACTCGTTTTTGATACTTCCATATCTTGAGAAATTGTGCTTTTAATATCGTCCCAAGTTTGGTCTGTGCCCACAGAGATAGATGACCAATCGCTATTAATACTATTTGCAATATCACTACTTCCACTTGTAGAACCAGCTTCTGCTTCAAACATTTTTGCACTTATAGTATCCCTTACAAAAGCCCATTGAGTATCAGTCCAGGATGCCATTTCCTCCCATTTTAAACCAACATCTTGTACAAGTGCATTGGCTTGTTCAACAGACCCAATACCCATTTCAGTCATAGCAGATACTACACTTGCGCCCATAGCTTTAGACTCTTCAGACATATTCATACTCATTTGAGTAAAAAGGTCTGTGAGTTCTGTACTCATTGATGTAGATTTTTCTACACTTCCCGTTCTTAAAATGTCAAAGGCATTTAAAACTCCAGTACTCGACTCATTAGCTTTTAAAACCATGCCATCAAAAGTTTGACTTGTTGACTCATGCATACTTTCAAAATCACTCGATGTCTTTTTAGAACCAAGTCCTATTTTTTCCATAACTCCGGATATTTTGCCACCGACAGTTTCCATCGCACCGCCGACTTTTGTCATGATATTTCCAACAAAATCAAAAACTGGTGCAAGTTTATTCATGATGGCATCGCCAAGTTTTATAATCAAATTAGCGACAAATTCGAAGATAACAATAAACGCTTGGGCTATAGCTCCAACAACAGAAAATGCAGGTCCTAAAACAGAACCAATTATACTTGCGAGTCCTGAAAAAATTGAGATGATTCCAGTCAAAATAGGAGATAACCTGCTAAAAACAGAAGCTATTAAACTTGCTGCACTTCCCAACAAATTAAATGCACTTGTTACCGCAGTCCCAACTATTTCAGCAATAGTAGCAAAAACAGGTCCTAAACTTTGCCCAATTATCTGTCCCAATTGCCTTAAAGCCTCGACTACTGGAGCAAGTGATTCTTTTAATACTCCAAAAGCTTTCCCGATTGTCTCTCCGAAATTAGAAGCAGAACTTTTGATTTCTTCAAATACATTTCCGACCGTCTCTCTAAACACTTCAGAGTGTTCCCATGCAAGTTTTAAAGCTCCAACAAAAAGAGCAATCGCAGCAATTACAGGAGCAAATTTTCCTGCTAAGGCTATTACTTTACCAATTACCGTTCCAAGAGACGCTCCAAATCCATCACCAGCAATAGAAGTCATCTTTAAACCTGCTGATGTGATTTTTAAAGTCGATGTAAAGGCTGCAAAACCACTCATAGCCTTAGCCACTACTCCTGCTAAAGTTCCTATTACTAAAAGCACTGGACCAACTGCAGCTGCAATTAACGCGACTTTTAATATAAAATCCTGCATTCCCGGACTTAAGTTTAAGAATTTTTCAGCCAAAGTTGCTAACCTTTCAGCAAAGTCTGCAATTATTGGTTTTAACCTGTCTCCTATAGCTTTTCCTACAATGTCAAGCCTATTTTTTACCATTGCCATTCTTGACTCAAAGGTTTGATATTTCATATCAGCTTCATGTGCTAATGCGATATTATCTTTCCAAGCATCTTTTGCAGTTTCAAAGGCTTCAGATAGCAAGTCTCCAGCACCTGCAAGTCTTTGAAGTGTATCTACTTCTCTTATTCCATTAATTCCAAGTTCTTTTAGCATAGATATTGTGTCAAGTCCTTGGTCTTTTGCATATCCAAGTCCACTTATAAATGCTGTTATTGCTTCTTGTGGTTTTTCCTTCCACATAGTGCTAAATGTTTCAGCACTCATACCTGCAACTGCTGCAAAGCCTTCTAATTTATCTGAACCTGAAATTACAGCCGTGTTCATTTTTTGCATTACCCTTGAAAAGGCTGAACCACCCATTTCTGCTCTAATACCTACAGAACTCATAGCTGTAGAAAGCCCCATAATTTGAGCTTCAGTAAGTCCTACCTGCGCTCCAGTTCCTGCAAGTCTTAGTCCCATATCTACAATTTCAGCTTCAGAAGTCGCAAAGTTATTTCCAAGGTCAACAATTGTGGATCCTAATTTTCCAAAGTCCTTTTGTGACATTTGTGTGATATTTGCAAATCTTGAAAGTGCTACCGCTCCTTCTTCAGAAGACAAGTTTGTTGAGTATCCCAAGTCAATCATGGTCTTTGTAAAGTCCAATAAGTGTTTTTTCTTAATACCAAGCTGTCCAGCAGCTTCAGCAACTCCAGCAATTTCTGTAGTTCCAGCAGGTAAAACCTTAGACATTTCTTGCACCGACTTTGACATCTTAGCGAACTCCTCATCAGTCATATTGGTAGTCTTTCTAACTCCAGTCATTGCTGATTCAAATTCAGATGATATACTTACAGCTTTTTTAAATCCTAAACCTAAAGGTAAAGTAAATCCAATCGTTGCATTTTTCCCAACATCAGCAAAGGAACTTCCGATGCTTTCAAGTTTCTTTCCAGTTGTGGCACTCAAAGCACCTGCCATTGCTCCCGCCTTTTCAAAAGCCTTGGAAAAACCTCTGTCTTCTGCGCTAAATATGGCCTTTACACTATAATCACTCATTTTGTCACCTCCTTGCGTTTGCTTTTCTCATTAATTCAAAAAATTCATTGTTATTTTCTTCCTTTTTCTCTCCATTCCAAGCCTCATCAATATGTTTTTCATAGTCATAAAAATCCTTATAACTTCGATAAATTGAAACATACTTGTTCTTGCCTTGTTTCTTTGTAGCTTGAACAGCTTGATTAGCCCAGGCTTGCATATGGATTTCATTTTCATAGTCAACTTGCCTTAGCCTTGCAGCTTGCATAAGCACTTCTACATCAGCTAAAGTCAATCTCTTTACTTCAAGAATTGACATGTTAGGATAATATCTTAAAATACCGCTAAGTATTTCAAAATAAGTTAAGCTTTTTTCTTTACTTCTTTTCTCGCTTCCTTCTCCTCTTGAAGAGTCGCCTTTACCTCTTGCAGTCTCTTTCTTGTAAGAGGTGCATTCTCTAAAAAATCCATACACTCCTTGCAAAAATCATCAAATTTATCATTTTCTATTAAATCAACTGTAAAGTTGTCAATATCTATATTTGATGGTTTAGACTTTAAAGTGCTTGTCCCAGCAACTATAAAATTCTTTATAGCAACAGGGTTTAAAGCTTCAAGTCCAAAGTATAAGAAGTTAAGCCCTTCTCCAATGACTTCATTAGTGTTCATTCCCTCAGCCATAAGAGCGTAATTTCTATTTAATGTTGCCAAGGCGTCAATTCCAAAGTAAATATCGTATAGTCTTTTATTAATTTCTAATTGCATACTATCTCCTTTATTAAATAAAAAGAGAGCCTATTAAAAGCTCTCTATCCTGTAATTTCTGTTGTGTCTTTAAATTTGTATTGAATAACTTGTTGTTGTTCTTCGCTTAGTGTTGCCATTCCCTCTTGAGGTGTTCCTTGAGTTACAAGAGTTCCTGTAAGTTCCATTAAGTCTTCAGCATTTGCAGACATAGAAACTTCACTCACTGTGCAGTGTCTGTAAGTTGCAGGATACTTCCCATCTTTAGCTTCTGCACCTCTATCAATTGACCACACTTCAATCAGCTCTTGGTCTCTGTGTGCCTTTTCAAGTAATTCCCTTGTTCCGTCTCCCCTTGCAGCTATAGAAGTGAAAGGAATTTCTTCTGCAACAGTTCCAGGTGATGTAATTGGACCGTCCTTTGTCGCTGTTGAGTCTCCACCATCTATAGATGATTCTATAGAGTGTTCAGTTTGAAATGCAAGCTTTGTAGCTGCTGTCTTGTCGCCAAGTTTTCTAAATAAAAGGATTTGATCAATCCCTTTTATAGGTTTTAATTCTGCCATATTCTATTCTCCTTTATGTGCAAAGTGTTGTCTTACTTCTACAATTCCATGTAGAAGCTGTTCCTTTGAGTTCTCTATATTTTCAGTGATCACTCTGTAGTTAAGACTTAAGATTGTCAAGTAGTAATTTTCAGCTTCTACTGTCTTTCTAAGCATTGAGATGTAATCATCCATAAGGCTTGTTAAACTTCCCCTTGCCCTTGGATTATTGCTGTAGAAGTGAATTGTACTGTCTACATAGCCAAACACCGCTGTTTATTCGCCTGGTCCGTTGAATATTGTTCCCCTATAAAAATAAAAGGATATTTTACATCTCCCGGTAAATAATCAAAAGTGTTCTTTGTTATCTTAAACCCTAACTCCCTAAGTTTTGTAAATATTTCTTGTTGTGGTGACACTTAATCACCCCTTAGTATATTTTTTTACGATTTTTTCCATATCTTTCTTGAATATTGGTTCTTGTTTGTAAAATGATGGTCTCATATAAGGTTGTGCCGCCATAAACCTTGTACCATACTCTACATATACTCTGTAGTCCATAGTCGGCTCTACCTCTCCAATAAGTCCATCATGATAAATATTTATCCCTATGGACTTCTTCAAGTCTCCAGTATCAACTGGAACTATGCTTTTAGCGTGTTGTTGACATTCTGAAGTGCTTACCCTTACAGCCTTTGCCATCTCACTTTTTATAGCGACTTCAGTTACAGTCGCCATATCTTTAATGATCTTTTCAAGGCCCTTAAACTCAACTTTCACCTGTAAGCTCCTCTACATAAAATATAGTTTCTCCTCTAAGTATCCTATGGTCTATGATTTTATACTTGTTGTCAGACTTAAATCTTCCACCAATTACTTTTAAGAAGTCGTCTTTGAATTTCACCAAGTTTTTAATTCTAACTACATACACACCCTTTCTTAATCCACCATACATAAGATTAAGATACTCCCTTGATGCATCCGTGATTTTAGCAAAGTATTCTTTAGAAACTACTTCCCCACCGTCCGTATAATTTCCAGTCTTTGAGTCGTAACTTCCTTCAACCTCACTTATAAAGACGACCTTATCATCATATCTCATAGAAACCTCACGACCTTTTTTATCGTAGAGTCTTCTAAATTATCATCTATCCAGTCATCAACTTCAGCCATTAAGTCTTCCATAGCCTTGTCATTTTTTTCAAAGGTCATTGAGTGACCCTCAACCATTTCAGTTGACATTCCCTCAGTACCAATGCGATTGTATCGACTGATTATTGCTTCAACAATTGCATATTCCAGCACTTTTGGAATCTCTTTTGTATCGGGAATATATTTTGTAATCCTTCTCATGACCTTATCGGTGATTAAGTCACCGATTGCACTAAGCAGGGCCTTCTCCTCTTCAGATTGGCCCTTGTTTATAAATATTAAGGCTTCGGCCCTACCCAATATATCCATACTATGCTCCTACTGGTGCTTTTAGTTTAGCTTTTAAAATTGCCTTCTTATTCTTTTCAGGAATGTACTTTCCATATTTTGCTGCAGCTTGGATTGCCACACCTGCAAAGTCTTCAGAATCTAAAATTCTGTAGATTTCAAGACCAATACCAGCAACACCAACATTTTGAGCTGCAAAGTAAATATTTTCACCAGTTTGGAAATATTCATCCGCAACTTCTTCGATTACAAAACCTTTGAACATTTTTAGTTCGTTAGTGTCAATATTTACATTTGAATTTTTAGCAGTTGTGATTAAGTCGTTGTTCACTAAAATATTGTAAACATCAGGTGTCACATAAGCATATCTTGCTAAGCTTCTTGATACCTTGTTATTAGTAAATTCCTTAGATGCTTCATCAAAAGCTGCAACAACTCCGTCCTTTGAAAGTTCAACTGCTTTTAAAGTCTTTCCAGCATTAGCAGAAAGTGCCTTTGAAAGTAAGCCATTAACATGTTCAACCCAAGCTTCAGCATGAGCTGCAGTTCTCTCAGAGATTACTTGGTTTACATCGTCATTTACAGTTACAGAGTCCACACCTTCATGGATTGCAAGTGGTGCTTCAAACTCAATATTTTTGTCAATAGATTTGATTTCTTTTCTTTCTCCAAATCTTGTTGATTTGCCAGTACCAGTACCAAATGCGATATTTTCACCAGTATCATAATCTTGAATTGTCACTTCCACATCTGATATTTTTACAGACATAAAAGTATCAGACGCTTTAATACCATCTACAACTTGTAGATTGCCACCAAAAGGCGCCATAAAATGTTGTTGCGCTTCATAAATATCATTTAAAACTTTTGCAAATTCTTTTGTATAAATCTTTGTTGCCATTTTAATACTCCTTATTTTTTGTATCGTTTACTAATTTGAGACCATACATCACCAGATTTATCAGAACTTTCCATAGACTTAGGAGTCCTTCCTTTAAGCTTTTCATTTACCGCCTTTTCAACTTCAAATTTAAAAAGTTTTACAAAGTTGTCCACGTTTTGCTTTGTGGTTTCAGCTTCCTCAGTAACCAAAGAATTAAGTAATCCATCATCTAAAGATAATCCTTCCTTTAAAAGAATATTTCTTGCACTATCCTTCATCTGACCATGTAATTTTTCAGCTTTTAAAGTGTTAAGCTCGTCTTCAAGCTTCTTTTTTTCATGTTCGAGTTTTTCTTCAGCACTCATATCAGCGAGCTTTTTCGCTTCTGAGATTTCATCTTCCTTTTGTTTTTGCCACTTAGCAAATTTCTTATTTAAAATCTCATCCACATCCTCATCAGAGTATTTCAACTCCTTTATAGGCTTTTCTTCCTCAGCTTTTTTTTGTGCTTCCTTTTTCTCGTCTTGCTCTTCAGACTTAGTCTTTTCCTTTTCTTCAACAGTTTCCTTTAAATCGTCTTCCATATCTTCCTCCATAGTTTTTAGTTTCAATGCTTAACTTTCCATATAGTTTAATGTCATAAATGCTTGGACAAAAAATAGACAGTTTATAGACTTATCCAGGTCTTGTCTTCTTCCTAAAGACGCGAAATTCCTTATATCTTTACACGATTAATTCGTGTAGATATCAACATTAGTATTATATTTTCGCACGATTAGCTCACGATTAAGCAATAAAAAAGCACCTCTAATCTCAAAATAGTTAGTGTGCTTTAGTCTAATAATTCTATTTTTTCAATTTCGTTGAACTCAATCAACTCAAATCTATCTTTAATAGCCAGGTAGTTTATAAAAGGCTCTTCGTCATGTGTATAATATTCTATAATACCTTCAATTATAGATTTTTCTTTCATAAATATTTTAACTTTTCTGTCTACATAGTCTCCAATAAATAAATCAGCTTCTAAATCACTTATTCTTATTGTTTTCATTTTTATTTCCCCTTAACTTACTTGGATAATCTGGGTACGCATGCCACCCTTTTGTTTTGTTATACCTTAGTGTTATAGCATTTGTTTTGTAAAGTTTATTTTCATTATTATTTAAAACAAAAGAACGTAAATCATTTACCTCTATTATCTCTTTCAAAGTTCCTTCTTTTGTTCCTTTTATAGTTCCAGACCCAATTAATGGACGTAAAGAGTTTTCTACTTCATCAATAGAGTTTTTGAAATGCGATGGTTCTATACCGTTTTTTATCCTTTGCTTGAATTCATTTGTTCCATATATATGATTCTTTTGTTTTCCAATATCCATATCCAGATTAAAATCTTTTAATTCTTCTGGTATATCTATATTATACCCCAATTCCTTGTCTTCATCCATATTCCTTTCCTCATAAGCTGCCGTCGTACATCTACAAAATGGATGTACCGGTGGAGTATCAGATCCTATTATAGACCTATCAACATCAAAGACTTCGCCGTCAAGAGCATTACATATGCTACAAGTCCTACTATCTTGTTCAGCAATCCAGATATACTTTTTAAAACCACTTTCCTTATAAGCTGCAAGTGATGCTTCAGAAAAAGCCCTTGACACTTCAGTAGATGCAATTCTCTTCGCATTATAAAGTGCATTTTGCTTTCCGTTATCAGTCATAAGATTTTCAAGTTTCTTTGTCCACAACATATGGTTTTCACCTTGTAAGATTGTCCTTGTAAGCCCAATCTCCAGTTGTTTTTGAAGCTCTTCCCTATTTGCCCAAATCCTATCAGAGAAATTTGCACCGTGGAAATTACTTGCAACTATTACCGCAGCAATCTTTATAAGCCTTAGTCTAACCTCTTTTGAAAGCCCTAATATTGCAGACTGTCGATTAATTTCTTCTCTTACAATTTCTCCAAGCCTTTTTTCTAACATCTTAGACTCTTTATCCGCAAGAGCTATAGTCTCAAGTAACATCTCCCTTTTCATAAGCTCCAAGCGACTTGTTCGGATTTTAAGGTTATAGAGTTTCAGTTCATAATTTGCACGTTCTGAAAAGTCTAACTCTTTTACATACTTCTTTGCCTTTTCTTCAAACTCTTCAGCTTCAAACCTTGAAACCTTATCCATTGCTTCATCAATGGTTATACCTTCGCCTTTTGCATAGTTTGCATACTGCCTTTCAATTTCCCTTGCAATCCTATCCATAGCCTGGTTATAAAGTCTAATCAACTTTTCATCATAAGCCTGGTCTGTCTTTTTCAAATACTCTTGATACTCTTTTTCTCTCTTAATTAAATATTCAAGATTATTCTTCTTCATACTCATAATCTAACCCAGGATTATAACCTTCTTCTTCCCTTAACCTTAAAGCTTCAGCCTTTGAATCTGAAATCATAGACAAGTTCTCAAGTAGAGTTTCATTAGATACAATTCCCCTAAGACCCTTTGCAATCTCAGCCTCTTCTAAAGTATTTTGAGGAATATTTTTTGTAAACTTATAAGTAATACCTACAAGGTCATCATAACTAATCTTTGAATTTGGTAAATTTGCTATAAGTCTATACCTATGATTAAAAGCCTTCATAAACTTTCGCTCTTTAGTATTTACAAGATTTGTCATAGATAAAAGTTTATATTTTAAAGCAATTCCAGAAGTTGTTCCAAAATTTTCATCATTGATATTTGCCACCATAGAAATCGCAAATATTTGCTTTTCAAGCCTATCAATTAAATTTTCCTGTGTTTTGTCAGCATTAGGCTTCTCCATAAATTCCACAATAAGTTTGTCAGTGTCCTCAGCAGAAAGATTAATAATTCTGTTATCCCTTATAACTTGTAAATCTTCCTCTTCAAGTCTTGCACCAAGTATCTTTAAATATGCATCCGCAAAATAATCAACATCATTCGCCTTTTCAGAAATCGCCTTGTTATAAGCATTTACTAAAGTCTCCACAGGTTCAAAAGCCCCCATACGCTCTTCATTTTCCACATACTCAACAATTGGAACTTCGCCAAAATAATGCCTAATTTCATCAGTGTAAGTTAAAGATCCCTTTTCAATATTAAAATATCTAATTATTTCAAAGTCCGATATTGTACCCTCGATATTGCCATTTTCATCTTCCCTATACCTCACTCCATAAATAGCCTTTCGCCTTATAGAGTCATCATAAATAATAAAACACTCCTTAGGACTTATCTGAGTAATTCCAACTTCGCCATCTTCATCTAAAAATAAAAGCTCAAAAGCATGACCGTATATAGAACACTTTTTACTCAAATCAGAATTGTTGTCCTCCAAATTGTTAATCCTTGATAACCCCTTTAAATAATCATCAACAGCTTCATTATCATGAGAAACCTTTACTGGAACTCCCATAAAAAATCCATTCAAAGTATCAACAATATACTTAGGGTAGTTTACCACAATTCGATTATCAGGCTTGTAATCAGGCTTTTCTTCCTGTGATAAAATTTTATGTTGACCCTTGTAATAAGAGTCAAGAACATCATATCTTTCCCTAAGCACTTTATGCTTATCGATAAAATTAATCAAATCCTCTTTTTCAAGAGTTTCACCAGGAAATATAAATTCCTTTCCCAAACCTAAATCCCCCCTTTCAAAATATTAAGTTTAACCCTCTTGTTTTTTCTCCAGCCCTCAACACCATATCTGAGGGCTGCCATTGCGTCATCAAAAAAAGCCACAGGTTCATCTAAATAGTCTCCCGTGACTTCGTTTTTCTTCCACTTCCACTGCGATATCTCCTTCAAAGTATTTACGCATGAAGGATGAATAAATATTTTTCTTTGCTTTAACCAATCAATCTGTACCGACTGATACTTCTGTCCTCTTGTAGTTTCCTTACTCACAGCCTTCGCTTGGTACCCTGCCCTTCGCCACATCTTAATTCTGTCAGGCTCCGCAGAGTCACACCACATGGTCACATCCTTTGAAAACTTCTTTGCCATATCTATAATCTCAGATGTATCTTTTTCATAAACGTAAAGCTCTTTTAAAATATAAATATCTCCGTCCTTGTATCCTAGTAACAAAATACAATTCGCATGATTATATCCAAAGTCTTGACCCATAGCAACATCATCAAAGTAATCAAAAGTATATTCAAAGTCTTTTATTTCATAATTTGTAAGTATTAGTCCGCCAACTTCTCCCCAATCGCCTAATCCATAAATTCTGTAACCGTCAGGATCTAAAACTTTTCTACGCTCCATACGCTCGTGATAAGCCTTATCTATAAAGCGATTATCTAAATAGCTTGAAGAGTGTGCCAGAACATTTTTATCAACCCTATCAAAAAAAGCCTCCTTTATCCAATGATTTTTACTCACAGGATTAAAAGTAAGCTTGATTTGATAAAACTGATTTTCAGGTAATTCTCCTCTAAGACGGTCATCTATAATCTCAAAATCCGACTGAGTAAACTCCGTAGCCTCTTCAAGCCACACATCAGTAAGTTTTCCCTTTTCAAAAGTGATTGACTTTAACTTCTCTCGTTGTTTCTCATCATTACATCCCCTAAAAATTATAGAATTGCCATTGATACAAGTAATCTTTAAAGGCGATAAAGTACTTTTCCAATATTGGTCAACTCCCATCTTTGAAATTGCACTTAAAAGCTCAGAGAAAGTACTGTCCCTATTTGTCACTTCCGACTTACGCATCACAAGTAAGTTTCTTCCCTTGTCCTTCATAAGACGTAAAATATAACCCATAGCCGTGTCTACAGACTTACCACTACCTGCACTACCCTTCATGGCAATATAACGACAAGTAGACTCGTGGACAGGTTTAAAGGATTTATTAAAATCAACCTTAATCGTCGCCATAATCAACCTCAACCTTTAAACTCATATCAACGTCCATCTCCTGCTTGTCCGTCCACAAACAATAACGCTTACCAATAAGTTCAGCAGCTTTTATTCTGTCCTTCGCAGAAACTTCCACACTTGTAACACTTTGTCGACCCTTCCCAGTGCCAATCAAAACTTCCTCAGTTTCTTCTCCTCTTAAAACAGAAGTTAAATACCTTAATACCTCTTCCTGCTTTGCTATCTTTTCATCCTCAATCTCTTTTACCTTGTCCTCTATATATGTTTTTATTCCAACATTTTCCAACAACTTACAAGATTGAGCCTTTGCATAATTTTCAGAATAACCCGCATTAATCGCAGACTGATATATATTTCCGCTGATGATAAACTCATCAGCAAATCGCTTTTGTTTAGCCGTCAAAGCCATACCATCAGCTCCTTTCTTGCATAAAAAAGGACTACCCTCAATTGGATAATCCTAATTTAAAAGATTTTATTATCTGCTTAATTTATATAAAGCATATTGGTTTAAACTAATTCCCTCTTTTTCCGCTTGAATTGATAAAAGCTTATGGAGTGATTTTGGAAGTCTCAAAGTAAATTTCCCAGAAAAATTATCATCACCAATAGGATCAGGAATCATTTCATTATTTTCTTTTCTAACTTCAATGCTCATTTCCAACACTTCTTGCATTCTTTTATCAAGCTCTTCTTTAGTCCTTGCATAAGTTTCAGCTTCAGGTATCTCTAAAAAACTACCAATATACAAATCTCCGTCTTCATCTTGTATTTTTTTGATAATTTCAGTATAACCTAAATCCAAAACTCTTTCCTCCTTTAGTGCCATATTTTACCTCCTATTTTTCATGATTCTATTAGAAGATGTTAACATTTACAATAAGATAATATATAATCTTATTGATAGTAAGGCTTATCCCTCACTATCAATAATATCTAAAATTTGATTTACAATGTACCTATCAGCTGGATTCTCTTGAACTACAGTGATAGGTCTTTTTATTTTATGCCTATACTGCTTATGTGAACCCCTCTGACCACTTACATAATAGCCATAATATTTAAGTACCTTATCAAGTTCTTGAGGTCTTAAGCCATTCGGTTGCAATCTCATTTTCTTTATTATCTTATCAATTTGCAATTGTTCTCATCTCCTTTCTTGATTATATGATACCATATATGATACCGTATTTCAAGTATTTTTTACTTTCCGATAAAAAAAGCCGATATATCTGCTCTTCTATAAATTTATGTAAATTTTAATACTCATTGCTCCCACCCCTGCCTTTTGTACGAGTATATGATCCCTGGTCATTGATAAAACAATGAACCTTCCTGTTATGTATGGCCAAGTCCTCTAATTTCCAATACTGCCGGTTAGGCCAATCCCGTGCCGTCGCATATTCGCCGTAAGAAAGGAGGTGTAATTAAACACATGAAAAAAGGCACCCTATAATAGAGTGCCAGTGATATATTGAATCGAATATTTTTTCACATCTTAATAGTATCATAGTTTAATACTGACATTCAATGACATTTCATGACATTTAGTGACATTTCATGACATCTTTTAAAAAAACTTAAAAAACTTGGAAAAGTGTTGACAAATTATATACCATGGTATATAATATAATTAAGAGATGAGGAAATCATCTCAAATCTTAAAAAGAAAGGTGGTGAAAAAAGTGGTTGATATAATAACAATGATAGCTACAATAGTGGGTAGCATCGCAAGCACAATCTCACTAATAGTAGCTATCAAGAACAAAAGGGGCAAATAAGCCCCTCCCCTTTAAGGGGTCATATATATTATACCACTTAAGAACATGATTAAACTAATTTTGTCAATTATCTTTATGATGAGTGCAACATTAAACCTATTTGTACAACTAAAAAACAGAAAGGATAAATAACATGGAGCAAAAAACAAGTGAGTCTCAAAAAAGAGCAACAAATAATTGGAGAAAGAGAAATCCTAAAGATGCCAAATATGGATCCTATCGTTCTTCAGCAAGAACATTCGTAAGACATTGGGCAACAAAAGAAGACATGGAAGAGCTTTTAGAAATCTTCCAAAAAGAAAATAAAAACTCAAAAGAACCAGATTAACACCCTGGTTCTTTTCTAAGTATTTGTAAAGCCTGTCCATGAAGTCTATACACATGCCTAAGACTATAACTAAGCCTTTGAGAAATCTCCTCAAAACTATAATTATATAAGTACTTTAGCTTCATTACATCACAAAGTTCAGTCGGTAAAACTTCAAACAACTTACAAGCCCTCTGTCTTTTTATTATCAGCTCATTTAAGTGCATACACACCCTTTTTTCCAAATCAGAAATTTTACTAATGATATCAGCGAAGTCTTTATTTTTAGGAGATGATTTTACTTTTTCAGAAGAATAATCAAAACTTTTAATCGAAGTCTTCAAAGAATTCAAGTATTCAAGTTCTTCAAACTCTTCAAAAATTTGATACTCCAACTTGGAAATATTCCTTAACTCAATTTTTATATCCCTCTCCATTTGAAACCATCACCTCATATCCAATTCTCTCAACCTCAAGAGCAATCCGACCTAATTCATAATAACTTTTACTGTATCTTTCAAGATGATTAGCAAGATCCTTTATATAATCCGCTTCTTCAACAATTTCTCTACCGATACACTCTTCTATCATACATAATCAATCTCCTGTACTTTTTTCAAAATCCATTCAATCCCATCATTAAAGCCTTTTGCTTCAGTGCATATTCTTAAAAAATCAGGATTTTCTGTTTCTTTATAACGGGCAAAATTCATTTCTATCTCTTTACTTTTTTCATCTACCTTTTTTAAAACAACATCTCCAAATTCTTCTTTAATCATCTTCCACCTCAATCTTGTCAAACATGTTTAAATCAACATCAAATTTTTCTACAACTTCTTTTATTTCCTCATCAGTAAATTCAGTTTTATACAAATCTGTACCTCCTTGACTGCTTAACAATACACTTCCTCTACCACTTTCTTTAAAAAGATGAATATTTAAATAATAATTTTCTTTGTCGGAAGTATTTTTTAGCCACAAATACTTTTCTTTTAGCCTATACTGATATTTCTTTTCCTCTTCTTCCCTTTCACCTACAGGTGTTCTTACAAACTCTACTAAAATTTCAAAAAGTTCTTTTTGTAGTTCTTCAGGAAGACCATCAAAGCCTTCCTCAATCATGCTAAAAGCATATCTTTTGTCTAACTCAATTCTTGCAACATCGTAAAGCTCCCACGAATAATTTATATACACTTTGATATATGAGTCACCATCAGAATTTTCAAGCTCCTCAACTAAAAATTCTTCATTATACTTTTGTCCCAGTTTATCAATTTCATCTCTCAATTCGTCAATTCTCATTAATTATCCTCCTTGCATCTTCCACTGACCTTGCAATACCCCAATTAGCACCTGTCTTTTTTAAAACTTCTCCCATTTTTAATTGTTTTTCAGATGGTTTTCCCTTCTCATTTTTAACTTCTATAAAAACAGCCTTTCCGTCGTTTTTCCTTACTCCAAACAAATCAGGAAATCCAGCAGGTAGTCCAGTTGTAATAAATCTTCCATCTTCAGTCTTAAAACCTCCAACATTTGCCCTAAAAATTAAAGCTATATCTGCTACTCCAATTCTTATAGAATTTTGTACATCAATTTCTTTCATAGTCACCTCTAAAATAAGTGTGTATAGTTGTGTAGGGTTTTGACCGTTTTCTATATACTTATATATATTTATTTTTTTATCCTAAAACTTACAAAGAAGTATACAAACTATACACAACTATACACAGACCAGTAATATCAATGGTTTCATTTTTTCAAACTATACACAAACTATACACAAACCCTACACAATAATTAATATGATTTATATATATTGTATGGTTCATTGTCAAAATTTAATTTCAAACCATTGTAAATATTTCCTTGCCTGCCTCTTTCTTTTTTGTACTTCATCCCAATTTCCCTACCAAATTTCGTATTACTCATTAAAAATTGCTCATTTTCAATAGCCCACCTCTTATAAGCTTTGTATAAATCTTTAGCTTTTACACTCTCTCCTGGACCTATGACACAACACTCATCAATAAAGGCCGTGATAACGTCCATTTCAGACTTATACTCTTCAGTGGCAGCCTTTATTGACTCTGGCATATTAAGTCCCTCTCTCTGCCACTTGAGACAACCTTCAACAGCCCAGTTGAGTATTCCTCTAAGTTCTTTTTTTAATTTGTATTTTAGGTCCTTATCTACTTTCTCATCAGGAATTTGCACAGTAAAAGGTATCATAATCATACGTCGCCATATACCGTCGTCTCTCCCTCTGATAATAGGCTTGTGATTAGTAGCAATCCATATTTTAAATTCAGGATTGAAATCAAATTCATTTTCATACAAGAACCTTGCAGTTACCTTGTCTCCACCAGTTAATTGTTTGATTAAACCTTCATCAAACCTCATACCTTCGTTAGGCTCAGTTGTAGTTACGAACCTTGCACCTTTAAGTCTTGCCACGTCACTGTTTGCAGCACCTTGGAAACCTGCCTTAACCATAATTGTTTGAGGTTGAATGTTTGTCGCATAGTCCCCCATAATTTCATTGATTAAGTCTAAAAACACCGACTTACCATTTCTTCCATAGCCATGGAGTATGAACATGCACTGCTCTCTTGTGGATCCAGTTAAACTATATCCAACAGCCTTTTGAATATAATTTATTACTTCCTTATCCCCTGCAAAAATTTCATATAAGAAATTCTCCCATAATGGACAATCTATCTTATTAGTAAATTCCACATAACTTTGCTTACTGAATAACTTCTCCCTATCATGTGGATAAAGTTGCCCAGTCTTTAAATCCAAGTATCCATTATTCACATTAAAAAGCCTTATATTCTTATCAAAATCTCCAGGTCTTACAGGCAACAAATGTTCAGCTTCCTTTAACATATTATTTTTGCCCCTGCTTTGTCTGGTTGACTTCAAATGTTTTTGAAAGGCTTTTTCCATATCTTCACTCTCTAAGAGAGGAAATTCATTTTTCATTTCTTTAATAGTGTTGTCAGCAAGTCTCTTAACACTTCCACTGTCGTCAAGTTGCCATTTTTTGCCATTGTAAAGGTACCAATTTTTAGCTATATAAGAAAATCGTGCTATGTCTTTGTTAAGATTAAAAAACCTAATTCCATTTCCAGTATCATCAAAAGCTTCAATTTTTTTAGTGTCCTTTAAAAAAATCTTGTACTCATCACCAGGTACATAAAAAGTCTTGCAGTCCCTTATAGCCTTAGCCAGTAGATTATTTCCATAAGTGCTTCCAGCTGTTTTTCTATCCCATTTAGGACGGAAGAGGGCGGATTTTCTGAAGATCATATCCATTCTGTTTATGTCCCCACCAGTCCAAAATGCAAGCATATTGGCAAAAGCCAAGTCCGCTTCACTTTGAGAAGTATAAAAGCCCTCCCACTTCCCAGCATAAAGCCTTTGAAAAGCTTCTCCTTGTTTAGAGTTTATGATTTTATTAAAAAGTTCATCATCATTAATACTTGCTACATCCCTTTTAGGCTCTTGAATTATATCCTGCAAGTGTTTAGAGTGTAGATATTTAATCTCTTCCGTCCTCTCAAAAACTTCCCTACTATCAGTCAAAGCATTGCCAGTCATTATAAAATATCGTCCGTTTTGATACATTTCAACATTACCTTTTCTTCTTGCACCCTCAGGAAGTTCACCCTTGCAGATGATGTGAATTCCATTGCCCGACTGAGAAATTTCCGTGTAACTCTTTAAGCTTTCCACAAACTCGGTGATGATGTTGCTTTCTCCCTCTTTATAGCCTTCAATTTCTTTATTTACATTATCAATATCCACACCAAAATATGGTGGTTTAAAAAAATATCCGATACCATCACAATTATGAACCTTGGCACCAGTTTTGGCAGCTTCAAAACTTGACCAAGTCGACTCATCATTGCTTTTAGCATTGTTGCCACTACGGGCATTGACGGGGATTTTTCTCCCATCAATTATCCGATAACAACACCAGCAATTATTCTCCTTTAATTCTTTTGGTATCTTCTCATACATTAAAATGGCACGTCCTCATTACTTGTATTGTTATTTATCATTGTTGCACCCTCTACCATAGTTCCAGGCGCTATTTGTGGGAAGTCACTCTCTTTAAATCCCTTATATACGTTATTTGTATATTGCTTCCCGTTAAATTCGTTAGTTTCTAAGGTTATCTTTGCTTTAAAAGGCTTATACATCAAAGCTTTTAAAACGTCGTCTTCTGACTTAAATTCAGTTCCATTTGCAAGTTTAACAGCCCTTGCAATCTGTGCCACAAATCCCATATTTAGTTCTCCAGTATCCTTTGAACACCATAGGTTGTAGAATACTTTTCTCCCTTGATTACTTTGGCTTACGTCTTTTCTTATAACTCCATGTAACACAAAGAACCTTGTTCCACTATTCGCAACTCTTTGCTCATAGTCCTCGAAGTACATTTCATAAACTCCACCCTCAACATAATTTTGCGCTAAATCATAATCAATCTTAAACATTCTCTTTCCTCCTATACATATCCTAATAATTTTCCTTGGTAGTAAGCCCATCCAGGCTTATAACCTCTGTTTTTAGCTAAATCATACAATTCTCTCATAGACTTACAGTCTTTAGGCTCTCTATAGTCAACAACAAATTCATTCTTGACCTCTTCCAACTCAACATCCTTAATTTCTTCTAACTCTTTTTCTTCAGTTTTAAGTTCAGCTCCACACTGTAGACAAAGACTGCACTTTGAGGGATTGGCACTGAAACATTCAGGACAAATTTTGATACTTACTTCGTTTTTTTCTCTGTCCTTCTTTGCTACCTTCTCTCCCTCCAAGCTCCACTCATGAGGAGTATCAGGTAGGTTGTGTCTTTCCACATTGCCTACATGGTCAATAATTGTTGCAACCTTGTCCTTTTTATATCTCATGCACCTCATAGCCTGCTGTATATAGAGACTTAGAGAGGCAGTTGGTCTTAGTAAAATCACACATGAGCAATCAGGCACGTTGAAACCTTCTCCTATCAAGTCAACATTACATAAGATTTTTATCTTTCCACTCCTAAAATCTTCGATAATATCTTCCCTTTTATCCTTAGGAGTATCAGCTGATATATGCTTGGCACTTATACCTGCTCCAGTAAAATACTTGGCAATCCTCATGCTGTAGCTCACACTGTGGCAATAGCATATAGCTTGTTGTCCAAGAGCTAACTTCTTATAGTGATTAATCACGTCACCAAATATTGCCCCCTTGCTCATAGCTTTATCAATACTATCCTTTGTATACTCTCCAGCTCTCTTTTTTAAGTCGTGAGTATCCAAGGCCCTTGGCGCATAGTATTTATAAGGAGCTAAGAAGTTATTTTCAATCAACCACTTCACGGATGGTCCTTCAATTAAAATATCGTTAATATCTCCAAGACCTTTTCCATCAAGCCTTATAGGAGTAGCAGTAAAGCCAATCCTTGTTGCATCTGGAAAGGCTTCATATATATCCCTATAAGTCTTTGCCATGCTATGATGATTTTCATCAGTAACAATCATCTTTGGACACTTAATCTTATCAAGGCGATTAGTAGCAGTCTGAACCATGTAGACATCCAGTAAATCAAGATTAACTCCAAAATTTTCAAAGTCCTCTTCAATCTGCTCTTTAAGTTCTTTTCTATGGACAAGAAATAAAACTCGATTTCCCTTGTCCGTCGCTCCCTTTACCATGTGAGATATAATATAACTTTTACCACTTCCACATGGAGAAACTATGCAGGGATGCTTATAACCATTTAAAATAGCCGTTTTAGTCTTCTGTACTATTTCCTGTTGATACTCGTACAAGCTCACTTTGTAAACACCCTTTTCTATCATCCAAGCGATTTTTTGCGTACACATCCATACTTGGTTGTAGTACAAAACCTCTCTTAATTTCTTCATCCTTTTCACTGATAATTAGTCTTCCCACAACATCACAAAGACCTAAAAAATTATTTAGTATGGTTTTTCTAATATCAGGTATGGCACGATTAAATATTTGACCTGCTTCAGTCTCCCACTTGTCCGAAGTTTCCCAAGCAGTAAACACAACATTACAATCAACACTTTTTATAGCCCTGAAACTATCCATTATAACAAAGTCACTTCTTTGATAATCAGCCATACTTGGCACACGATTATTTTTTCCCTCTCTGCCTTGCTGTGCCAGTATGGATCTAAATAATTCAGTCACATTATCAATGACGATAAAGTCATAATCCTTGTAATTCTCCTTGATATACTTCACAGCTTCAATCCAACTCTCCCATATCTTGTATGAATCAATCTCCAAGATATCTATATCATCTTCTCCCATAAGGACTACAGAAGACTTATCAATATCAACAACAAGCTTTTTTCCAGGTAGATATTTTATAGCCGTAGTCTTTCCAGTCCCAGGATTTCCATAAATTAAGTAAGTTGCCTTACTTTCCTTTAAATCACTAGCCTTAACAATCTTCATTATCTAATCCTCAAACTTTCACTTTCCTGTAAAATCACACCCTCAACTTCGACTCCATCCTTTAAATCTTGATAGATTTTAGTTTTATCCACAGAAGTTTTGTGTACAAGATACTTTTCAGGAACTTTATTTTCATCAAGTACCTTTACAGAAGCCCTGTTTTTTTGTATATTGAAAGAGAATAAGTCAGTTTTAAACTTTTTCTTATTCACTCTCACCATATTAAATTCAAGGTAAGATTTTAGGTCTGAAATTCTATTTTCAGTAGATTTGCGTATACTACTAAGCCTATCAATCTCTTCCTTGAATTTTAGAGAGTCACCCTCTAACTCCTTGATGACCTTAGCGATATTATCAGCCTTTACTTCAATTTCATCATCAATCACTTCTAAGGCACTTTCAAAGTCACCCTCTAAATCCATCAATTTCACATAACTTTCAGTTAACTCATATAATTTCATATTTTCCTCCTTAATATTCACCCAAAACGACCCATCTAATTAAAGTTTGCACAAACATATAAACTACAGTTGCACCTGCACATATACTCAACGAACAAACTATTATCCAAAAGGTAAGTTTCTTCCAGAATTTGATTTCAACTCTGTTATATCTCTTCCATCTTCTGTAGCTATAAATAGCTTGTCTTATGTTGTGCGCAAGCTTCGTGTCTTTAAATTCTCTCTTTTTCTTTTTAATTTCCATTCAAATACTCCTCATAATCTCTTGTAATTGCTTTAATTAGCCTTGCTTTTTTATCTGATTCTAACCACCTAAACCTTACTTCAAAACTAATGTTCCAAGCTTCTTCTTTGTGTATACATATATAGTCTCCAAATCTTCCTGCCGTCACGATTAAGTGATTGTAATCTGCTTCTAATAAGTAGAAATCAAGCTCATCACAAGCCTTTTTTAAGTTTTTAAATTTAATCATACTCTGCCAACTTTCCTATCAACTCTTTTTTAATCTTTGAAAGTCGTTCCAATTCCTTTAAATCCCTTTCGTACATTTTTAATTTTTCCCTCAAAATTTGAATATCCTGTAGACAGATAAACAAATCTTCTTCTAACTTCTCTTGAGTTTCTACCATATATAGCCTCCTACTTAATATTTGCAAAGACTTCAAAATTCTTTCTTGAAATCTTGTACTTCTCACCTGCCACCCTTCCCGATATCAAAGGGCAGCCTTTTCTTCTTAAAATTTTATAGATTTCATCCCTGCCCAAGCTTGGATAATCATTCTTTAAATCCTTTACAGTTAAAATATCCGTGTCACTTCTTACTGCGTTCATACTTAACACCTCCTACTCAACAATATCAATATGATCTATAGCAAAAGAAACAAGTTCAGCAGTCAAAGTCTTAAAAGACATATTAGTTTCCTCTGCAATTTCCTTAATAGAATCCGCCAAATCTTCAGGTACCCAAATACAAGACTTAGCAGGTCCCCATTTTTTAGATTTCTTTAAAATTAATTTTTCCATTATGTTTCTCCCTTCTTACGTTTTATTTTCTTAAACTTCCTCATATTTTCTTACATTTCCCCATAAACCCTATATATAGCTATTGTTCATTTATTTTGTACTACATGTAGTTGATACTATAGGTAAATAGTAATATAATTAAACTATTAGAGTACCTCCAACTAAATTTTTTTATACCTTCAATAAAAGGATGTGATTACTTGAAAAATGTTAAAGTGACAAGACAATCAAAATCCGGTAGAAACTTAGGATTCAAAAACACTTCAACCGGAAGATATATGAATCGTCAAACATTTGTAAAAGCCATTAAAGCTGGAAACTATAAAGGGTATCATGTAAGAAAAATCAACGGTATTGATACACCTTGTTCAAATCCAGATAAATCAGCAAATAACAACTTAGACTAACGATTATAAGGCAGGTACTCTACTACATACCTTTTATCGGTTATCTCATCCCTTGACGTTATAGAAGCAACCAATCCACCATTTTTATCAGTCACACATATTTCAGAAATCAACTTCCCACCCACATTAATAGGCAAGGGTATTAAAATATCCTCAATAGAATCAATATGATCCTTTAAAACCCTCATTAACTTACTTTGACTTGAAAGCCCCACAGAAATAGTTCCATTAACCATTCCATCAAAATGAGACCTTGAAAGCTTAGCCTTCCTACAAAAATCACTCTTGGATTTAAAATTTTCATCTACCAAATCTAAAATCACATCACTATCTAAATATCTTTTCATTGTTTTTCCATCAACTCTCCCCCTCTCTATTTAGTAGAAAAAAATCATTCCCTATCTTCTTTGATAAGATTAATTAAAATTATCAACTGACAAAATAACACTAATGAATTAACAATTAAAATTAACTTTTCCATTATGTTTCTCCCTTATTTTTTACTTCTTAAATTCTCGTGATATAATTAACCCTTAAATAACATTCTTAAGTAAACATCTATTGGACGATTTCCTGAATCGTCCTTTTTTAATATTGACCAAAGAACAATCATTGTTGCCATATTCATTATTAAAGTTACTATCGATATTAATTTCTCCATCAACTCCCCCTCCACATTCGTTTATTTACCTTTTAATGTCTTTTTTTATTCATACAACCTCCACCAATCAACATCAAACACCTCTGCTATCCTTTTTGCCACACTAACTGGAAGCTCTGACTCTTCTCTCTCATACTTACTAATAACCCTTTGTTTCATACCGATAAGATTACCCAACTCTAACTGGCTGAGCTTTTTTTCTTTTCTTAATCTAATCATCTCATACAACATATAGTACATCCCTCCTTCATTAATCAACAATAAGCACTATATGTGCTATAATTACCATAAGGAGGTGAATTTATGGCTGGAAAAAATCAACACGTTACTCCTAAAGGTGGTAAATGGCAAGTAAAAGGTGCTGGAAATAATAGAGCTACTAAAATTTTCAATACACAAAAAGAAGCTGAAAATTTCGCCAGACAAATAGCTAAGCATCAAAAATCCGAATTAATCACACATAACCGCCACGGTCAAATTCGTTCAAAAGACAGCTTTGGCAATGATCCACATCCACCAAAAGATAATGAACATTAACATGATTTAAACTTGACTCTAACCCTATAACCATTACCAGGCTTAAGAACATCACTTATAATAGCAATGGTTATAGGGTTATTCTCATCAGTTTCAATGATAATTTCCTCAATATCATCTTTTAAATAATTACTTTTGTCTTCTGAATCTGATTTTTTAACTTCCATAATCCCCCTCTCCATTCGTTCATTTACCTTGTTTTGTTCTATATATCGAACTTAATGCTAAAAAAATATTTCTTGAATATTTAAGATTTCAAGAACTTTTGAAATTATTAATATATCACTGGTTTTAAACTCTGTGATACCATTAATCTTATTTGACAAAGTGCTTAAAGGAATGCCTGTTTCATCAGATAATTTCCTTACAGAGTATCCTTTTTCAGCCATTATTCCTTTTAGCTTCGCATTCTCTACTACCAAGTTTATCGCCCCCTTTTCTTGTTCTATATTTCGAACTAATTTTATTATAAGCTCTAATTTTTTAATTGTCAACCGATATTTCGAATTATTTTTTATTTTTTAGTTTTTTGTATTGAAATATCGAACAATATCATATATAATAAAATTAATTTGGAGGTGAAATAATGAATAAGGAAGATCTTTTAACAGATTTTGGAAAGAGATTAAAAAAGGCAAGGACAGATAAAGGCATGACTCAACAAGAGTTAGCCGAAGCAATAAACACAAGTAAAAGTATGATATCAGGATATGAGAATGGCAAAAATGATCCTGCAAGATCTGTTTTAATAAATTTATCAAAACAATTAGGAGTTTCAATAAACTACTTAATGGGCTGGAATGAAGAAGCTGAAGACATAGACATATCAAAAATACCAGGAGTAATAATGCCCATAAAACTAAAGAAAATTCCAATCCTTGGAACAATCGCATGTGGAGAACCACTCTTTGCAGAACAAAACTACGAAGGCTACTTTATATTAGACAAAAACCTCCCAGGAGCCGACTTCTGCCTAAAAGCAAAAGGCGACAGTATGATAGAAGCAAATATTTTTGAAAGAGATTTAGTCTTCTTCAAGAGAACAAATGACGTAGATAACGGAACAATTGCAGCCGTTTTAATAGATGACGAAGCAACACTCAAAAGAATTAATAAAAGTGAAGACATGGTAGTACTACAACCCTGTAATAGAAGCTACTCCCCCATCATTATAAAACCAGAAGATGATAAAAGAGTGTTAATCCTGGGAGAAATGGTTGGAGTATATTCAGAAAGAAATAAATAGTAGATAAAGATATAAAAACGAACTAATAGGAGTAATTTAATTAATATGACAAAAGCTAACATAAACAGCGAGTATTTAGAGATTATTCAAAAAGAAAAAGAATTTTTAGATAAAAATATTGAATTCCCACTTAATGATAGTTTTTCTGTTTTAAAACTAAAAGATGAAGACAATAATGAATATATATTTGATATAAATCGAAAAGGAGTAAGGTTAACCAGATGCACTTATCAAGAACGTCACAATGTTAGTATTGTTTTATTAAGACTTGATCTTGATAGTAAACCACATAGAAATCCAGATGGAGAAAAGATAGAAGAACACCATATACATGTATATACAGATGATTATGGTGACTCATATGCCTTTACCTTAGATAATCCTATTTTAAACAAAATTAACCCTAATTTTGATTTAAATAAATTTTCTGTATGTGAAAAAAGTAGGGATAAACTTTATATGTACTTCGAAGCATTTTCCGAATTTTGTAATATAAAGAATATCCCAAATGTCATCACTAACATAATAGATTGTGTTTAAGCTAATTTTCCTATATTGTTACCAATATCATTCCACAAAATAGGCAGAACTCCTTCATTAGAATAGTTTCTAAATCCCTCTAATACATCATTAGATACTTTGTTATTATCGTTTAATAATACAATCAATTTAGTATCTTCTCTTCTGACTGGTAGAGTATCTGTCCAAGAAAACATAATTGAAGAATAATTTTCTTTTCTGTCTGGATGATTCATTAACTTAATCACCCTTTCAGGATTAGTTTTATTCCTTTGAAGTACATAATCAAAATTATGGTTTAGTTTTGATTTTCCAATCATAGAAATATTTTCAGTATAATAGATATCATGTTTATCAAAATACTCTTTTACATCTTGGTAGAAAAGATTTTGAACATTAGATCTATTTAATACAAACATATCATTGATATAAATCATAGCTTGTAATACTTTGTGTTTGGTTTCTGCTAATTTATCAACACTACTGACCTTTGAATAAATTATGTCGTCACGAATGCCGACACCAAGCCTATTAACAACTTGATTTAAGAGTTGTCTACGTTTGTCAGTATTAAATTCAAATCCTGACATTCTTAAATCATCTATAGTATAGCCATAATCATTAACTTCTATCTCATTATCAGAAATGTAATTAATGTAGATTTGAGTATAATCATTGTGCCTATCTAAAAATGGAGTAGTGATTTCAAACAGATTTTCAGAAATTTTATATTGGGTCATATTATCATTGAGCCAATCAGTATAATCTTTTACAAAATCTTTCATAATACCACTCCTCTCTATGAATTTATTATATCAACGAACACAACAATAAACAAGAAAAAAGTCCCCCACTAACGACAATTAGTAAGGGACTAATGGAGTATATCGCTATACACCAACCACTTATATTATAGCATATACTCCTGGAAAGGAGCATATTATGACACGTATAGCTACAGGCGAAGGCAGTATTTACTTTGATAAAACCTTAAATAAATGGAGAGGACAAACAACCCTTGGTGTAGGCTATGATGGTAAATTGATTAGAAAGTCAGTGTCCGGGAAAAATAAAACCGAAGTGAGAAAGAAATTAAGGCACTTAATCGCCGACTTTGAAGATAATCAAGCTAACCTTATAGAAACTAACTACACTGTAGAAGAATGGCTAAATATATGGCTTGAGACCTTTTCAAAGCCCAATGTAGAAGAACAATCCTACCTGCTAAATAAAAGGCTTATAGATCTCCATCTTACACCTACATTTGGAAATTTAAAATTAAACGAGTTAGATAAGTTAGATATACAACTTGGATACAATCGCCTCTTTGGAGATAGAAACAAAATGTCTCAGTCCACAGCAAGAGCAATTGCTAATCGTTTCAAGCAAGCGCTTGACAAGGCAGTAGAATTAAAGTACATCACAGTAAACCCTGCAAAAGGAGTAAAGCTTCCAAAAGTAAGACCACCAAGAGAAGTAAAGCCACTCACTGTAGAAGAACAAAAAATTATGGTGGAGTACTGGAAAAAGGACTTAAAGTGGAATAATATTTTCATCTTCCTACTTGCAACAGGATTAAGAATTTCAGAAGCCCTGGGACTTACTTGGGACAAAGTGGACCTTTTAGACAAGGAAATTCAAATAGAAACAATCATGATAGAAATTAAAGGCAACGCACAATTCAAACCATACCCTAAAACAGATGCAGGAATAAGGACCATATACCTCAATCAACAAGCTGTAGAGTGCATAGAATTTCAAAAAGAATTGTTAGAACCTGAATTAAACCACTTGAATTTAGTCTTCCCAAACACTAACTATAATTTTAATGGGACAGCAAACCTAAGAAGAAGATTACAAAAGACTTATAAAGATTGTGGAATTTCAGAATATCCACTCCACGCATTAAGACACACTTATGCAACAAGGATGGTAGAAAAAGGAGCTAATATTAAATTTCTACAAGCAAGTTTAGGACACAAAAACATAGAAACTACACTACAAATTTACTCTTCAGCACTATCAGAATTTCAAAGAAAGCACGCCGAAGAAATTAATATCTTCGATTGAAACGCACATTTTTCACACAGTAAGCTATACAAGTATTGATATATACAAGTTTACGTTAAGCACTTTAGATTTAATGTGTAAAATTTTACACACCATAGATAAAACCTACAATCGTTGAAATTCCAATATTTATAGCTTACTGAGACTTGCTTGAATAAACTAAAACAATCTCGAATTTACTATTGTTTTTGCACATCAAACGCACAGCAAATGCACAGTAGATGCACAGGTAAAATTTTAAAGGGACCGATAAAGTCCCCTTTTTTATATTTTTAGGCACAAAAAAAGAGGTGCATTTCTGCACCCCTTAAGCATTTAAAATTATACAATATTATTTTTTTAACAACTACACGTCACAAACGTGCATATTCCAACATTCGCCTTTAAATTGCGTTTTAAGGCGTTTAAATTTAAAAGAGGTAGTATAACCTACCTATCTAAAACAGTTTTTGAGCCAAAGTCATAAATTCCTGCTGCTGCACCACCAAGCAGTACGCCATTTAAAATATTTTCTGGGCTTACTCCATTAATCATAAGGTTTGTACCAATCCCAAGCAGTAAGCTTGTCAAAGGTAACCACCTTGTAATTTTATCTTCAGTAACTTTCTTTATTACTTCAACAACTACAATTATCCCTGCAAGTGTGGTTGTTTGTTCTATCATAATCTCACCTCCTATACTCTATACTTTTCTTTATTTCTTCTAAAGTCTTTCGCCTTTTCAAGAGTTTCAGCTCTGTTTCTTCCACTCACAAAATAATTTATATAGCTTGAGTGTTGCTTCCTATCTCCACCAAGACCTATGATGTAGTTACACTTGATATTTCCATAGTCGAATTTTCCTGAGCGTGTGATAACAGGATTGTAAGACGGATACAAGAAGCTTAAAATTTGTTGCATTGCTCCAGTAGTGACGTCGCCGTCGTTGACTACTGAAATAATTGCCACAGGTTTATTTCCCAACATAGTTATTCCTCCCCCTTTGATTTCTTCCATATACTTTGCAACTTTTCTTTTAAAAGGCTCCCAACCTCTATTATCAAGCATTCTATGTGGACAGTATTTTCCAGACCAGTCTTGATGTTTAGAAAGGTCTTTTATACTAAGTCCTTCTTGCACCAAGATTTTAGCTGCCAAATGTGCAGCATTATCCTCTGCTATAGGATATCTTTTGTCGCCTTTATCAAGTGAGTAGCAAATTTCTATTGCAATCCCATTTCTTCCACCTATAGTACGTCCACCCTCTCCAGCGTGCCACCCACTCTTTGTATGTGGCATAAGTTGGATTGCTTCTTTATCATCTACTGCATAGTGGTAAGATACTCCACTTTTACGACTATGCACATAGCGTGCTTCATTTTCTGCACTTGCCCTGTTCGCAGTATTGTGGATAACTACAGTTTTAGGCTTCATGCTCCCAAAGGTTCTATGGTCGCTTGATGGTAGTAGCATTTGTCTTAATTTGTAATTTGCCATGATTACCTCCTTTACTTCAAGAAAAGATTGATTAGATATCCTGCCAAGACACCAAGACCAGTTAAGATTATCTTGTCCCAGTATTGAGCAGGCTTATCTAAAATCTTTTTTACATCAACTTTTATATCTTTAGTGTTTTCATTGATTGACTCCGTCTTCATCTTGACCTGTGCTATCTCGACCTTGATATCTCCGTGAGAGTCTTCAAGCCTGTCTAATCTGTCATCATGCTTATTTATGCGGTCTTTTATGTCGAGTATATCCTTACTCATATTATCCATACGCTCGCCACATACTTTTTCGTCTACACACATCTAATCACCTACTCTACTTTAAGTTTCTTATATTCCCTGCACTGTCTTTATATCTTACAGATGAAATTTCCCTTATATTTCCTGCACTATCTTTGTACTTGATAGCACCTACAGTTCTTCCCCCAATCCTTATAGTCGGGATTGCTTTTTTTAATTTCACATACCAGTAATCGCCTTTTACCCCGTTATCTGGATACGTGCCTTCTTCTGCAACCTCTGTTTTTATAAGAGAGCCTTTTACTTTTTTTGTAACAACATTTACTTTTTGATAATCTACAGTTGCCATTAGCTTGAACTCCCTCCACTTGAATCTTTGACATTTATCACGAGTACTATTTCTCCCCTAATTCCTATATAAGTTCCTGTCCTTACATTTTTTATAGATTTTGACCCAGCAGATACAAAGATTCCTTTACTTTCATCAAGTGTAAATGTTTCTACGAAGTTATAGTCTCCCATTGAAGTGGTTAGAGTTGAACCTGTAGTTTCTGCAATATTTTTATCTTTTAGGTTATACACTTCATATACATACTTACTCATAGCTTACTCCAACTCAAAGATTAAGGTTTCTTTTGGTATTTCACTGATAGAAGCACCCTTTTCTATGATTTGCGTATTTTTAGCTGGAATTTCTCCTATGAAGTTTATTTTTCGTTCTAAGTCATCTTTGTTTTCGAAGACATCATCTTGTAAAGTAGTTAAATATTCTTCTAAATTAGATGTGAAGTATTTTTCATCAGATACTGGATTATCTATTTCAATACAAGCATGATTATGCTCTTTATCAGCTTTTTGAGCTAAATTCGCCGCATTTTCAGTAGTTGAATTCGCTAATTGTTTTAACCAACCATCTAAATCCTTTGTATCACTTATACTGTGACTATGTGATGAATCGGCTTTTTTTCCTATTTCTTTCTCAAAGTCATCAAAGGCGTCATTTATTACTCCCGCAGAATAAACAGCATATGGTGCAGTTTCTGTAGAATTCGCACGTACTCTTACAACTCCAGCTTTATCCTGTGTGGCATTAGGTATCACTCCCTGCATAATATCGTCCCAACCCTCAAAGGTCGACTTCCTTTTCTTCTCAGCTTCTACTCTTTTAGCTTCTTGATTTCGTCTTGTAATTTCTTGGGATTCTCTTCTACTTTCCCCATTTACCCTAATACTTTCAGCAGACTTTCTTCTATCTTCGTTACTTTGCCTTGTGCTTTCTTGACTATCCCTTGAACTTTCAGCACTTGCCCTTTCGGTTTCAGCAGATACTCTTTTCTTTTCTGCTTCGGCTCTTGTAGACTCTTGAGTTTCCCTTGTAGTTTCTTGGGATTGTCTTGTGCTTTCTTGATTTTTTCTTGTAGCTTCTTGACTTTGCCTTGTACTCTCCTGTGACTGTCTTGTCTTTTCTGCACTTACTCTTGAAGCTTCTGCAGCCATAACACCTTCCATGTCAGTTCGAATTTTCTTAACTGTGGTGGTATCAGTTGATACTTGTTTTTGCTTACTGTCTATATCAGCTTTTATAATCTCTTGCTTTTGTAAGCTATCTTTGTAGGTTTTCTCTTGTATATCGACTCTTTCAAGTGCTTTTTCAAGTTTTGTGAAGTCTACGACTAAGTCTTTACCGATTGACCCGCCATTTGCCATGGACTCAGTGACTTCAACTTCTTTAACTTCCGACTGGATTAACTCTTCACTACCCTTGTATAGTGCCACTTGTAGCTTTAAAGTTCCAGCCTTTGACACCATATCAGTTGATAGATAAAGCTTGTATCTACCTTCTTCTATTGTTCCTACTGTAAAGAAGGTTTTGTCAGGGTAGTTACTGTTGACGCCATATAATCTACACTCATACCCCGTACTTGCCTCAAGCACTTCGCCATCTGTAGACACCATTTCCACAAGGAAGCCTCTTGATTTAGTATCCCCTTGTACAGGTTGTAAGTATCCCAGTTGGTTATCATCAAACCTCAAAGTTATTGATTTTATACCTAAATTCATATAAATTTCTCCTTTTTATGAAAAAAAAGAGAGGCTCTAAGCCTCATCTTCTTTTACGATTTCAGTTACAATTTCTTTAAGTCCACAGATTTCAGGAACTTTATCAAGTGGATATCCTTGGACTTTTACTGCTGTAACCCACGCTAAAACTACATAGCTGTCTTTTGATAATTTATACATTTTATCACTCCCTATAATTTTATTCAGTATCGACACTTGAAGTATCAGTATCAATATCAGTATTATTGTCATCTTTTTTATCCTCTGGCAGTGGTGGCATTTGTGGTGTCAAAGCCTGTGCAATCATCATGGTTAGTTCCATTGTTAGTTTTTGCATTTCCTTTTCGATTTGCTCTTTAAGTAGAGTCACACCCTTACTTACAGAGTCGTCACCTACTACCGATTTTGAAAGCTTTTCAAGTACAAGCGGGGCAATCCCACCTTGCATAAAAGCCTTGTTATATTCTTCTTGAGAGACGTTAAGGTCTCCTCTATATCTTATGTTGTTTAATATGTCGTTGATTTCAAAGGCGACGTTTACCGTGCCAGTTCTATCATCTACGACATTACCTAATAAATTTACTTGCATTAGCCTGTAATCTCCTTCCCATTTACGAAGAGTCTTCCTATCCTTACAATTCCTGAAGTGTCTATTGTTATTGATGGTGATTCCATGCCTGGTCCCTTAAGTTGCGTAGCTACTTCACTTTGACCTATCATACTTCCATATCTACCATGTAGTCCACCACGGTTTAGCTCATAATCGTAGTTAGTACCCCTTGCTGCCACAGTACCATTGATATCAACTTGACCTCTTCCTCCAGTATCTTTTATAGTGATGTAACTTGAATTTCCATTAAAAGCTACAGAGTTACCTTTTAGGTCATAGTCGTAGTAGTCATTTTTCATCTTCCCATAATCATAGGGTCTTTCCACAGTTCCACGACTCAAGTTGTCAGCGTTAAGGTTTGTTACATTGATACTACTTGCATTTATCGTCCCAAAGAGAGCAGAGCCAGAGACGGAGAAGTCGCCCATAACCTTAGTATTTCCATTTAAAGTTAAGTTACTTCCATCAATTCTATTACTTTGCGCGTTGATTTCTTTGACTATTAAAGCCCCGTTCAAGTCCAACACTCCATTTTTATAGGTTAAGTCGCTTCCTATATTGAATTCTCCGGTATTTAAATTCCAATTGACGTTACCACCTTTTAACATTCCAGCCCTTATTAAATTAGCGTCGATTGTTCCGGATTTTAAAAGGCTTGCGTTTAAATTCCCAGTAGTAATTGCATCAGCTACTATACCATCACCAGTTGCCCAAGTTGTCCATTTTAGCTTGCCATTTATATCAGTAGAGTTTGAAATTCCCATCTTTCCACCACCGATATAAACCCCCTTAGTTGGATTTTGGTCTATAGGCTTGTTTAAGGTGTAGAAACCTGGAGGATAACCCCACTTGTTGCCAAGCTCTAAAAAGTACCAGTTGGCATTATCATCAAACATGGTGTCAGTTATCATGCTTTGTAGTTCTTTTACTGCTTCAGCTATAGAGTTTCCAAGTTCATTCCTGGTGTCTTCCATTGACTCAGTAATATTTTTCCTTATGGACTTGTTAAAGTCAGCCTGTGTTTTAGTGATGTTGTCTCCAAGTTCAACTGCAGTTGTTACTCCAGCCTTTATATCTCTTGTTACTTTAAAGACTCTGGTCTTATAAAAAATATTTAAATCTCTTCTTATTATTCCAACTGTATCTCCCAAATTTAAAGGATCAGTCTCTCTAATTTGAGATTTAAACTCTACAAGAGGTCTTGAGTTTGCCACAAGGTCGGCATAGGCTTTTTGTATTAGATCTTCAGGCTTTTCAACATCAGAATAAACTACAACCTTAAATCTTGCTGAGCCATCAGGATAACCAAATTTATCAGTCATTTCAGGAATTTCAAGGTATTCTTGGTCCTTTGGTTTGTCAAGAGGATTTCCCTTTGCCTTACTCCAAGTAACCTCCTTTATATTAATTCTTCTTCCAAATCCACCTGTATCTTCCTTTTCTTCTCCTTTACCTCTTGGGATTACAGCAGTATAAAGTCCGGCTTGTGACTCTTCCTTGACTACTTCTAAAGCGTTGGATCCATACACATATCTTCGTCCAGTATCTTCTCCTCGTTGTCTTACAATATCTACATATCTTCCAGTAATTTTGTTCCCTGCTATGTTTATTCTATATTGCAGTTCTACGTCCCAAGTTTCAAGTATTTTAGATATACACTCAATCCTGGAGTTGTCGTAGAAGTAGCACGGTTTTAATTCAGTTTCATCAGCCTTACCAACCTTCCACCTACTGCCTTTTAAAGCTTCTCCAAGTGCATCCGCAGCAGTTGTTTCAGTCATACGACTTTCCCTCACATATCCATAGGACAAAAGTTCATCATGTGCTATATGGATACACTCATAATCATAGCCTTGTGCTGTAGGTTTTGAGTTGATTATCTTATACACTGCCACATTGTGCCTATCTCTAAGTTCCCTATGCGCCACATATTCAACACCTTTCATCTTGTCTACAGCATCAAGATAGATTGTAAAGTAAAACTTTGTCAATCCATTCAGTTCCTCAGTTTGAGTTGCTGTGTTTATATCTTTTATGGAAAGCCTACCAATTTGATTTTCTTTTCTATCCATCAAAATAATCATAATAGGCGCCTCCTATAGAAGACTTTTACAGCTCCTCCAGTTGTGGAAATCATATCATTCATATCAAGTGTAAAGTCCTCAAGGTATGATGCAAAGTCCATTTGACTTGTAATATCTTCTCCAGTACTTTTTAGTACTTGATTATTTAAAAGGTCAAAGATTATAGTATCTCCCGCCTTATAACTTCCACTCATTTTTATATATGCTCCCGTTGTGTCGTTATTTACTGCGACATTTGAAGTACCATATTTTAAAGTGATTTCAATTCTTTCAATTATCACACCATACATTGACCAATACTTGAAAGTAGAACTATTTGTAAAGTTCCACCTTTGAAGTACTCTTTCATACTTAAAAGGATCTAAGCATTCATACTCAAGATAGGATATAGCAGAATTAACACTACCTGGCACTTCTCCCACACCTATAAGAGTTCCAGAAGTATATTGATAGTCTTTGTCATCACTAAACCTAAGAGTCACATCTTCCCTGTTAGTGAAGTATGCGATTTTCTCCCAGTTTCTTCTACACTCATAGTCATTTCTTGAAGTTATCTTGTAGTTAATCCTTATAATTCTTGAAGTGATTGAAGAAGATAACAATTTGTTTTGATGTTGCATATTATCAAAAGACCTGGAAGAATGTTTCTTACCTCCAGCAGTGATTGACTTGTAGTTAATTGATTCCACATCTCTTCCAAGATTTTCTCTACCTTCAACTGTAAGAGTTTCAAAGTTTGGAATACTTGTATCAAGACAATTGTCATCAACAAAGGTCAGGATTCTTGGAGGATTGTACATTACAGTATCATTTGTATCAGTAAATTTATATTGCTTCATATTCCCCTCCTTAGTATCCATACGCTTCCACAAGTTCAAAGTCCTTACCTTGAGCCTTGCTAATATCATCTACAAGTAACTTAAAAGCGTGATTTCCAAAGTGTAAATTAAGATCTAAACTCATAGCTTCCTTATCCATGCTTGGCATATCAAGACCATTTGCAATAGTTTGTACAGAGTTTATTTGGTTATCAAGCCTTATAGGTTTTAAATTCATCATACTATCCATCGTAGACTGTAAAGATTTAGGCACATTTTTAAATGAGTCTATAGCTCCTTGGGCTATAGATTTTGTGCTTTCTATTACCTTCTTTTTAATTCTGTCGTTACCTATGATATAGCCTTTACCAGTATTAATTCCCATTTCTCTAAAGACTGTTGATGGTGAGTGTATACCTAAGGCACTTCTTGCAGCTCTTATCGCACTTGTTGCAACACTTATAGCTGCTCTTATTACAGCTGACCTTCCATAGCTTATACCACTCGCCAAACCATAAGATAGATTTCTACCAGCTGATACCATAGCTCCACGTTGACTATTAACAGCTTGTACCCCTCGTTGAGTTCCAGTTGATAGTTCCCTAATTATATTGTTCATTCCAGCATTTACACTTTGTCTCATGGCATTCATGCCTTGAGTTGTTGACTGTAATGTTTGTGTAAGAAACTGCTTGATGGTGTTAGTTGCCGAAGAAGTAAATCTTTTTATTTCATTTCCACTTTGAGTGAACGTTGTTTTAATTAACTGGTTCATCTGTGACATTGCAGTTCTAATAGATTGAGTAGCTTGGTTCATTGAACTTTTAATTGACTGGCTCATCATGTTCATAGAATTTCTAATCCCACTATTTATATTACTCATAGAATTTTTTATTTCATTTGATATCTGGTTCATTGTATTTTTTATGTCACTACTCATCTTTAACATTGATGACTTAATTACTTGACTCATCTGAGACAGGGTTGTCTTTGAAATCTGTCCTATTTGTAGCATATTTGTTTTTATGCTTTGATTTATTTGAGTCATTGCAGTAGTCACTATATTAGAAAGATTAGAGAAATTTGTCTTAAATGAAGCAGCAATATTTGAAAGATCTGTTTTTGTTTGACTCGAAACTTGAGACATACAAGTTGCAACAGCTTGAGAAATTGCTTGAGTATTAGTTTCTACCGCAGTTTTTGCAGAACCAAACTGTTCATTCATACTTGAACTAATTTCATTTGCTTCTGTAGTCGCACTCGTTTTTGATACTTCCATATCTTGAGAAATTGTGCTTTTAATATCGTCCCAAGTTTGGTCTGTGCCCACAGAGATAGATGACCAATCGCTATTAATACTATTTGCAATATCACTACTTCCACTTGTAGAACCAGCTTCTGCTTCAAACATTTTTGCACTTATAGTATCCCTTACAAAAGCCCATTGAGTATCAGTCCAGGATGCCATTTCCTCCCATTTTAAACCAACATCTTGTACAAGTGCATTGGCTTGTTCAACAGACCCAATACCCATTTCAGTCATAGCAGATACTACACTTGCGCCCATAGCTTTAGACTCTTCAGACATATTCATACTCATTTGAGTAAAAAGGTCTGTGAGTTCTGTACTCATTGATGTAGATTTTTCTACACTTCCCGTTCTTAAAATGTCAAAGGCATTTAAAACTCCAGTACTCGACTCATTAGCTTTTAAAACCATGCCATCAAAAGTTTGACTTGTTGACTCATGCATACTTTCAAAATCACTCGATGTCTTTTTAGAACCAAGTCCTATTTTTTCCATAACTCCGGATATTTTGCCACCGACAGTTTCCATCGCACCGCCGACTTTTGTCATGATATTTCCAACAAAATCAAAAACTGGTGCAAGTTTATTCATGATGGCATCGCCAAGTTTTATAATCAAATTAGCGACAAATTCGAAGATAACAATAAACGCTTGGGCTATAGCTCCAACAACAGAAAATGCAGGTCCTAAAACAGAACCAATTATACTTGCGAGTCCTGAAAAAATTGAGATGATTCCAGTCAAAATAGGAGATAACCTGCTAAAAACAGAAGCTATTAAACTTGCTGCACTTCCCAACAAATTAAATGCACTTGTTACCGCAGTCCCAACTATTTCAGCAATAGTAGCAAAAACAGGTCCTAAACTTTGCCCAATTATCTGTCCCAATTGCCTTAAAGCCTCGACTACTGGAGCAAGTGATTCTTTTAATACTCCAAAAGCTTTCCCGATTGTCTCTCCGAAATTAGAAGCAGAACTTTTGATTTCTTCAAATACATTTCCGACCGTCTCTCTAAACACTTCAGAGTGTTCCCATGCAAGTTTTAAAGCTCCAACAAAAAGAGCAATCGCAGCAATTACAGGAGCAAATTTTCCTGCTAAGGCTATTACTTTACCAATTACCGTTCCAAGAGACGCTCCAAATCCATCACCAGCAATAGAAGTCATCTTTAAACCTGCTGATGTGATTTTTAAAGTCGATGTAAAGGCTGCAAAACCACTCATAGCCTTAGCCACTACTCCTGCTAAAGTTCCTATTACTAAAAGCACTGGACCAACTGCAGCTGCAATTAACGCGACTTTTAATATAAAATCCTGCATTCCCGGACTTAAGTTTAAGAATTTTTCAGCCAAAGTTGCTAACCTTTCAGCAAAGTCTGCAATTATTGGTTTTAACCTGTCTCCTATAGCTTTTCCTACAATGTCAAGCCTATTTTTTACCATTGCCATTCTTGACTCAAAGGTTTGATATTTCATATCAGCTTCATGTGCTAATGCGATATTATCTTTCCAAGCATCTTTTGCAGTTTCAAAGGCTTCAGATAGCAAGTCTCCAGCACCTGCAAGTCTTTGAAGTGTATCTACTTCTCTTATTCCATTAATTCCAAGTTCTTTTAGCATAGATATTGTGTCAAGTCCTTGGTCTTTTGCATATCCAAGTCCACTTATAAATGCTGTTATTGCTTCTTGTGGTTTTTCCTTCCACATAGTGCTAAATGTTTCAGCACTCATACCTGCAACTGCTGCAAAGCCTTCTAATTTATCTGAACCTGAAATTACAGCCGTGTTCATTTTTTGCATTACCCTTGAAAAGGCTGAACCACCCATTTCTGCTCTAATACCTACAGAACTCATAGCTGTAGAAAGCCCCATAATTTGAGCTTCAGTAAGTCCTACCTGCGCTCCAGTTCCTGCAAGTCTTAGTCCCATATCTACAATTTCAGCTTCAGAAGTCGCAAAGTTATTTCCAAGGTCAACAATTGTGGATCCTAATTTTCCAAAGTCCTTTTGTGACATTTGTGTGATATTTGCAAATCTTGAAAGTGCTACCGCTCCTTCTTCAGAAGACAAGTTTGTTGAGTATCCCAAGTCAATCATGGTCTTTGTAAAGTCCAATAAGTGTTTTTTCTTAATACCAAGCTGTCCAGCAGCTTCAGCAACTCCAGCAATTTCTGTAGTTCCAGCAGGTAAAACCTTAGACATTTCTTGCACCGACTTTGACATCTTAGCGAACTCCTCATCAGTCATATTGGTAGTCTTTCTAACTCCAGTCATTGCTGATTCAAATTCAGATGATATACTTACAGCTTTTTTAAATCCTAAACCTAAAGGTAAAGTAAATCCAATCGTTGCATTTTTCCCAACATCAGCAAAGGAACTTCCGATGCTTTCAAGTTTCTTTCCAGTTGTGGCACTCAAAGCACCTGCCATTGCTCCCGCCTTTTCAAAAGCCTTGGAAAAACCTCTGTCTTCTGCGCTAAATATGGCCTTTACACTATAATCACTCATTTTGTCACCTCCTTGCGTTTGCTTTTCTCATTAATTCAAAAAATTCATTGTTATTTTCTTCCTTTTTCTCTCCATTCCAAGCCTCATCAATATGTTTTTCATAGTCATAAAAATCCTTATAACTTCGATAAATTGAAACATACTTGTTCTTGCCTTGTTTCTTTGTAGCTTGAACAGCTTGATTAGCCCAGGCTTGCATATGGATTTCATTTTCATAGTCAACTTGCCTTAGCCTTGCAGCTTGCATAAGCACTTCTACATCAGCTAAAGTCAATCTCTTTACTTCAAGAATTGACATGTTAGGATAATATCTTAAAATACCGCTAAGTATTTCAAAATAAGTTAAGCTTTTTTCTTTACTTCTTTTCTCGCTTCCTTCTCCTCTTGAAGAGTCGCCTTTACCTCTTGCAGTCTCTTTCTTGTAAGAGGTGCATTCTCTAAAAAATCCATACACTCCTTGCAAAAATCATCAAATTTATCATTTTCTATTAAATCAACTGTAAAGTTGTCAATATCTATATTTGATGGTTTAGACTTTAAAGTGCTTGTCCCAGCAACTATAAAATTCTTTATAGCAACAGGGTTTAAAGCTTCAAGTCCAAAGTATAAGAAGTTAAGCCCTTCTCCAATGACTTCATTAGTGTTCATTCCCTCAGCCATAAGAGCGTAATTTCTATTTAATGTTGCCAAGGCGTCAATTCCAAAGTAAATATCGTATAGTCTTTTATTAATTTCTAATTGCATACTATCTCCTTTATTAAATAAAAAGAGAGCCTATTAAAAGCTCTCTATCCTGTAATTTCTGTTGTGTCTTTAAATTTGTATTGAATAACTTGTTGTTGTTCTTCGCTTAGTGTTGCCATTCCCTCTTGAGGTGTTCCTTGAGTTACAAGAGTTCCTGTAAGTTCCATTAAGTCTTCAGCATTTGCAGACATAGAAACTTCACTCACTGTGCAGTGTCTGTAAGTTGCAGGATACTTCCCATCTTTAGCTTCTGCACCTCTATCAATTGACCACACTTCAATCAGCTCTTGGTCTCTGTGTGCCTTTTCAAGTAATTCCCTTGTTCCGTCTCCCCTTGCAGCTATAGAAGTGAAAGGAATTTCTTCTGCAACAGTTCCAGGTGATGTAATTGGACCGTCCTTTGTCGCTGTTGAGTCTCCACCATCTATAGATGATTCTATAGAGTGTTCAGTTTGAAATGCAAGCTTTGTAGCTGCTGTCTTGTCGCCAAGTTTTCTAAATAAAAGGATTTGATCAATCCCTTTTATAGGTTTTAATTCTGCCATATTCTATTCTCCTTTATGTGCAAAGTGTTGTCTTACTTCTACAATTCCATGTAGAAGCTGTTCCTTTGAGTTCTCTATATTTTCAGTGATCACTCTGTAGTTAAGACTTAAGATTGTCAAGTAGTAATTTTCAGCTTCTACTGTCTTTCTAAGCATTGAGATGTAATCATCCATAAGGCTTGTTAAACTTCCCCTTGCCCTTGGATTATTGCTGTAGAAGTGAATTGTACTGTCTACATAGCCAAACACCGCTGTTTATTCGCCTGGTCCGTTGAATATTGTTCCCCTATAAAAATAAAAGGATATTTTACATCTCCCGGTAAATAATCAAAAGTGTTCTTTGTTATCTTAAACCCTAACTCCCTAAGTTTTGTAAATATTTCTTGTTGTGGTGACACTTAATCACCCCTTAGTATATTTTTTTACGATTTTTTCCATATCTTTCTTGAATATTGGTTCTTGTTTGTAAAATGATGGTCTCATATAAGGTTGTGCCGCCATAAACCTTGTACCATACTCTACATATACTCTGTAGTCCATAGTCGGCTCTACCTCTCCAATAAGTCCATCATGATAAATATTTATCCCTATGGACTTCTTCAAGTCTCCAGTATCAACTGGAACTATGCTTTTAGCGTGTTGTTGACATTCTGAAGTGCTTACCCTTACAGCCTTTGCCATCTCACTTTTTATAGCGACTTCAGTTACAGTCGCCATATCTTTAATGATCTTTTCAAGGCCCTTAAACTCAACTTTCACCTGTAAGCTCCTCTACATAAAATATAGTTTCTCCTCTAAGTATCCTATGGTCTATGATTTTATACTTGTTGTCAGACTTAAATCTTCCACCAATTACTTTTAAGAAGTCGTCTTTGAATTTCACCAAGTTTTTAATTCTAACTACATACACACCCTTTCTTAATCCACCATACATAAGATTAAGATACTCCCTTGATGCATCCGTGATTTTAGCAAAGTATTCTTTAGAAACTACTTCCCCACCGTCCGTATAATTTCCAGTCTTTGAGTCGTAACTTCCTTCAACCTCACTTATAAAGACGACCTTATCATCATATCTCATAGAAACCTCACGACCTTTTTTATCGTAGAGTCTTCTAAATTATCATCTATCCAGTCATCAACTTCAGCCATTAAGTCTTCCATAGCCTTGTCATTTTTTTCAAAGGTCATTGAGTGACCCTCAACCATTTCAGTTGACATTCCCTCAGTACCAATGCGATTGTATCGACTGATTATTGCTTCAACAATTGCATATTCCAGCACTTTTGGAATCTCTTTTGTATCGGGAATATATTTTGTAATCCTTCTCATGACCTTATCGGTGATTAAGTCACCGATTGCACTAAGCAGGGCCTTCTCCTCTTCAGATTGGCCCTTGTTTATAAATATTAAGGCTTCGGCCCTACCCAATATATCCATACTATGCTCCTACTGGTGCTTTTAGTTTAGCTTTTAAAATTGCCTTCTTATTCTTTTCAGGAATGTACTTTCCATATTTTGCTGCAGCTTGGATTGCCACACCTGCAAAGTCTTCAGAATCTAAAATTCTGTAGATTTCAAGACCAATACCAGCAACACCAACATTTTGAGCTGCAAAGTAAATATTTTCACCAGTTTGGAAATATTCATCCGCAACTTCTTCGATTACAAAACCTTTGAACATTTTTAGTTCGTTAGTGTCAATATTTACATTTGAATTTTTAGCAGTTGTGATTAAGTCGTTGTTCACTAAAATATTGTAAACATCAGGTGTCACATAAGCATATCTTGCTAAGCTTCTTGATACCTTGTTATTAGTAAATTCCTTAGATGCTTCATCAAAAGCTGCAACAACTCCGTCCTTTGAAAGTTCAACTGCTTTTAAAGTCTTTCCAGCATTAGCAGAAAGTGCCTTTGAAAGTAAGCCATTAACATGTTCAACCCAAGCTTCAGCATGAGCTGCAGTTCTCTCAGAGATTACTTGGTTTACATCGTCATTTACAGTTACAGAGTCCACACCTTCATGGATTGCAAGTGGTGCTTCAAACTCAATATTTTTGTCAATAGATTTGATTTCTTTTCTTTCTCCAAATCTTGTTGATTTGCCAGTACCAGTACCAAATGCGATATTTTCACCAGTATCATAATCTTGAATTGTCACTTCCACATCTGATATTTTTACAGACATAAAAGTATCAGACGCTTTAATACCATCTACAACTTGTAGATTGCCACCAAAAGGCGCCATAAAATGTTGTTGCGCTTCATAAATATCATTTAAAACTTTTGCAAATTCTTTTGTATAAATCTTTGTTGCCATTTTAATACTCCTTATTTTTTGTATCGTTTACTAATTTGAGACCATACATCACCAGATTTATCAGAACTTTCCATAGACTTAGGAGTCCTTCCTTTAAGCTTTTCATTTACCGCCTTTTCAACTTCAAATTTAAAAAGTTTTACAAAGTTGTCCACGTTTTGCTTTGTGGTTTCAGCTTCCTCAGTAACCAAAGAATTAAGTAATCCATCATCTAAAGATAATCCTTCCTTTAAAAGAATATTTCTTGCACTATCCTTCATCTGACCATGTAATTTTTCAGCTTTTAAAGTGTTAAGCTCGTCTTCAAGCTTCTTTTTTTCATGTTCGAGTTTTTCTTCAGCACTCATATCAGCGAGCTTTTTCGCTTCTGAGATTTCATCTTCCTTTTGTTTTTGCCACTTAGCAAATTTCTTATTTAAAATCTCATCCACATCCTCATCAGAGTATTTCAACTCCTTTATAGGCTTTTCTTCCTCAGCTTTTTTTTGTGCTTCCTTTTTCTCGTCTTGCTCTTCAGACTTAGTCTTTTCCTTTTCTTCAACAGTTTCCTTTAAATCGTCTTCCATATCTTCCTCCATAGTTTTTAGTTTCAATGCTTAACTTTCCATATAGTTTAATGTCATAAATGCTTGGACAAAAAATAGACAGTTTATAGACTTATCCAGGTCTTGTCTTCTTCCTAAAGACGCGAAATTCCTTATATCTTTACACGATTAATTCGTGTAGATATCAACATTAGTATTATATTTTCGCACGATTAGCTCACGATTAAGCAATAAAAAAGCACCTCTAATCTCAAAATAGTTAGTGTGCTTTAGTCTAATAATTCTATTTTTTCAATTTCGTTGAACTCAATCAACTCAAATCTATCTTTAATAGCCAGGTAGTTTATAAAAGGCTCTTCGTCATGTGTATAATATTCTATAATACCTTCAATTATAGATTTTTCTTTCATAAATATTTTAACTTTTCTGTCTACATAGTCTCCAATAAATAAATCAGCTTCTAAATCACTTATTCTTATTGTTTTCATTTTTATTTCCCCTTAACTTACTTGGATAATCTGGGTACGCATGCCACCCTTTTGTTTTGTTATACCTTAGTGTTATAGCATTTGTTTTGTAAAGTTTATTTTCATTATTATTTAAAACAAAAGAACGTAAATCATTTACCTCTATTATCTCTTTCAAAGTTCCTTCTTTTGTTCCTTTTATAGTTCCAGACCCAATTAATGGACGTAAAGAGTTTTCTACTTCATCAATAGAGTTTTTGAAATGCGATGGTTCTATACCGTTTTTTATCCTTTGCTTGAATTCATTTGTTCCATATATATGATTCTTTTGTTTTCCAATATCCATATCCAGATTAAAATCTTTTAATTCTTCTGGTATATCTATATTATACCCCAATTCCTTGTCTTCATCCATATTCCTTTCCTCATAAGCTGCCGTCGTACATCTACAAAATGGATGTACCGGTGGAGTATCAGATCCTATTATAGACCTATCAACATCAAAGACTTCGCCGTCAAGAGCATTACATATGCTACAAGTCCTACTATCTTGTTCAGCAATCCAGATATACTTTTTAAAACCACTTTCCTTATAAGCTGCAAGTGATGCTTCAGAAAAAGCCCTTGACACTTCAGTAGATGCAATTCTCTTCGCATTATAAAGTGCATTTTGCTTTCCGTTATCAGTCATAAGATTTTCAAGTTTCTTTGTCCACAACATATGGTTTTCACCTTGTAAGATTGTCCTTGTAAGCCCAATCTCCAGTTGTTTTTGAAGCTCTTCCCTATTTGCCCAAATCCTATCAGAGAAATTTGCACCGTGGAAATTACTTGCAACTATTACCGCAGCAATCTTTATAAGCCTTAGTCTAACCTCTTTTGAAAGCCCTAATATTGCAGACTGTCGATTAATTTCTTCTCTTACAATTTCTCCAAGCCTTTTTTCTAACATCTTAGACTCTTTATCCGCAAGAGCTATAGTCTCAAGTAACATCTCCCTTTTCATAAGCTCCAAGCGACTTGTTCGGATTTTAAGGTTATAGAGTTTCAGTTCATAATTTGCACGTTCTGAAAAGTCTAACTCTTTTACATACTTCTTTGCCTTTTCTTCAAACTCTTCAGCTTCAAACCTTGAAACCTTATCCATTGCTTCATCAATGGTTATACCTTCGCCTTTTGCATAGTTTGCATACTGCCTTTCAATTTCCCTTGCAATCCTATCCATAGCCTGGTTATAAAGTCTAATCAACTTTTCATCATAAGCCTGGTCTGTCTTTTTCAAATACTCTTGATACTCTTTTTCTCTCTTAATTAAATATTCAAGATTATTCTTCTTCATACTCATAATCTAACCCAGGATTATAACCTTCTTCTTCCCTTAACCTTAAAGCTTCAGCCTTTGAATCTGAAATCATAGACAAGTTCTCAAGTAGAGTTTCATTAGATACAATTCCCCTAAGACCCTTTGCAATCTCAGCCTCTTCTAAAGTATTTTGAGGAATATTTTTTGTAAACTTATAAGTAATACCTACAAGGTCATCATAACTAATCTTTGAATTTGGTAAATTTGCTATAAGTCTATACCTATGATTAAAAGCCTTCATAAACTTTCGCTCTTTAGTATTTACAAGATTTGTCATAGATAAAAGTTTATATTTTAAAGCAATTCCAGAAGTTGTTCCAAAATTTTCATCATTGATATTTGCCACCATAGAAATCGCAAATATTTGCTTTTCAAGCCTATCAATTAAATTTTCCTGTGTTTTGTCAGCATTAGGCTTCTCCATAAATTCCACAATAAGTTTGTCAGTGTCCTCAGCAGAAAGATTAATAATTCTGTTATCCCTTATAACTTGTAAATCTTCCTCTTCAAGTCTTGCACCAAGTATCTTTAAATATGCATCCGCAAAATAATCAACATCATTCGCCTTTTCAGAAATCGCCTTGTTATAAGCATTTACTAAAGTCTCCACAGGTTCAAAAGCCCCCATACGCTCTTCATTTTCCACATACTCAACAATTGGAACTTCGCCAAAATAATGCCTAATTTCATCAGTGTAAGTTAAAGATCCCTTTTCAATATTAAAATATCTAATTATTTCAAAGTCCGATATTGTACCCTCGATATTGCCATTTTCATCTTCCCTATACCTCACTCCATAAATAGCCTTTCGCCTTATAGAGTCATCATAAATAATAAAACACTCCTTAGGACTTATCTGAGTAATTCCAACTTCGCCATCTTCATCTAAAAATAAAAGCTCAAAAGCATGACCGTATATAGAACACTTTTTACTCAAATCAGAATTGTTGTCCTCCAAATTGTTAATCCTTGATAACCCCTTTAAATAATCATCAACAGCTTCATTATCATGAGAAACCTTTACTGGAACTCCCATAAAAAATCCATTCAAAGTATCAACAATATACTTAGGGTAGTTTACCACAATTCGATTATCAGGCTTGTAATCAGGCTTTTCTTCCTGTGATAAAATTTTATGTTGACCCTTGTAATAAGAGTCAAGAACATCATATCTTTCCCTAAGCACTTTATGCTTATCGATAAAATTAATCAAATCCTCTTTTTCAAGAGTTTCACCAGGAAATATAAATTCCTTTCCCAAACCTAAATCCCCCCTTTCAAAATATTAAGTTTAACCCTCTTGTTTTTTCTCCAGCCCTCAACACCATATCTGAGGGCTGCCATTGCGTCATCAAAAAAAGCCACAGGTTCATCTAAATAGTCTCCCGTGACTTCGTTTTTCTTCCACTTCCACTGCGATATCTCCTTCAAAGTATTTACGCATGAAGGATGAATAAATATTTTTCTTTGCTTTAACCAATCAATCTGTACCGACTGATACTTCTGTCCTCTTGTAGTTTCCTTACTCACAGCCTTCGCTTGGTACCCTGCCCTTCGCCACATCTTAATTCTGTCAGGCTCCGCAGAGTCACACCACATGGTCACATCCTTTGAAAACTTCTTTGCCATATCTATAATCTCAGATGTATCTTTTTCATAAACGTAAAGCTCTTTTAAAATATAAATATCTCCGTCCTTGTATCCTAGTAACAAAATACAATTCGCATGATTATATCCAAAGTCTTGACCCATAGCAACATCATCAAAGTAATCAAAAGTATATTCAAAGTCTTTTATTTCATAATTTGTAAGTATTAGTCCGCCAACTTCTCCCCAATCGCCTAATCCATAAATTCTGTAACCGTCAGGATCTAAAACTTTTCTACGCTCCATACGCTCGTGATAAGCCTTATCTATAAAGCGATTATCTAAATAGCTTGAAGAGTGTGCCAGAACATTTTTATCAACCCTATCAAAAAAAGCCTCCTTTATCCAATGATTTTTACTCACAGGATTAAAAGTAAGCTTGATTTGATAAAACTGATTTTCAGGTAATTCTCCTCTAAGACGGTCATCTATAATCTCAAAATCCGACTGAGTAAACTCCGTAGCCTCTTCAAGCCACACATCAGTAAGTTTTCCCTTTTCAAAAGTGATTGACTTTAACTTCTCTCGTTGTTTCTCATCATTACATCCCCTAAAAATTATAGAATTGCCATTGATACAAGTAATCTTTAAAGGCGATAAAGTACTTTTCCAATATTGGTCAACTCCCATCTTTGAAATTGCACTTAAAAGCTCAGAGAAAGTACTGTCCCTATTTGTCACTTCCGACTTACGCATCACAAGTAAGTTTCTTCCCTTGTCCTTCATAAGACGTAAAATATAACCCATAGCCGTGTCTACAGACTTACCACTACCTGCACTACCCTTCATGGCAATATAACGACAAGTAGACTCGTGGACAGGTTTAAAGGATTTATTAAAATCAACCTTAATCGTCGCCATAATCAACCTCAACCTTTAAACTCATATCAACGTCCATCTCCTGCTTGTCCGTCCACAAACAATAACGCTTACCAATAAGTTCAGCAGCTTTTATTCTGTCCTTCGCAGAAACTTCCACACTTGTAACACTTTGTCGACCCTTCCCAGTGCCAATCAAAACTTCCTCAGTTTCTTCTCCTCTTAAAACAGAAGTTAAATACCTTAATACCTCTTCCTGCTTTGCTATCTTTTCATCCTCAATCTCTTTTACCTTGTCCTCTATATATGTTTTTATTCCAACATTTTCCAACAACTTACAAGATTGAGCCTTTGCATAATTTTCAGAATAACCCGCATTAATCGCAGACTGATATATATTTCCGCTGATGATAAACTCATCAGCAAATCGCTTTTGTTTAGCCGTCAAAGCCATACCATCAGCTCCTTTCTTGCATAAAAAAGGACTACCCTCAATTGGATAATCCTAATTTAAAAGATTTTATTATCTGCTTAATTTATATAAAGCATATTGGTTTAAACTAATTCCCTCTTTTTCCGCTTGAATTGATAAAAGCTTATGGAGTGATTTTGGAAGTCTCAAAGTAAATTTCCCAGAAAAATTATCATCACCAATAGGATCAGGAATCATTTCATTATTTTCTTTTCTAACTTCAATGCTCATTTCCAACACTTCTTGCATTCTTTTATCAAGCTCTTCTTTAGTCCTTGCATAAGTTTCAGCTTCAGGTATCTCTAAAAAACTACCAATATACAAATCTCCGTCTTCATCTTGTATTTTTTTGATAATTTCAGTATAACCTAAATCCAAAACTCTTTCCTCCTTTAGTGCCATATTTTACCTCCTATTTTTCATGATTCTATTAGAAGATGTTAACATTTACAATAAGATAATATATAATCTTATTGATAGTAAGGCTTATCCCTCACTATCAATAATATCTAAAATTTGATTTACAATGTACCTATCAGCTGGATTCTCTTGAACTACAGTGATAGGTCTTTTTATTTTATGCCTATACTGCTTATGTGAACCCCTCTGACCACTTACATAATAGCCATAATATTTAAGTACCTTATCAAGTTCTTGAGGTCTTAAGCCATTCGGTTGCAATCTCATTTTCTTTATTATCTTATCAATTTGCAATTGTTCTCATCTCCTTTCTTGATTATATGATACCATATATGATACCGTATTTCAAGTATTTTTTACTTTCCGATAAAAAAAGCCGATATATCTGCTCTTCTATAAATTTATGTAAATTTTAATACTCATTGCTCCCACCCCTGCCTTTTGTACGAGTATATGATCCCTGGTCATTGATAAAACAATGAACCTTCCTGTTATGTATGGCCAAGTCCTCTAATTTCCAATACTGCCGGTTAGGCCAATCCCGTGCCGTCGCATATTCGCCGTAAGAAAGGAGGTGTAATTAAACACATGAAAAAAGGCACCCTATAATAGAGTGCCAGTGATATATTGAATCGAATATTTTTTCACATCTTAATAGTATCATAGTTTAATACTGACATTCAATGACATTTCATGACATTTAGTGACATTTCATGACATCTTTTAAAAAAACTTAAAAAACTTGGAAAAGTGTTGACAAATTATATACCATGGTATATAATATAATTAAGAGATGAGGAAATCATCTCAAATCTTAAAAAGAAAGGTGGTGAAAAAAGTGGTTGATATAATAACAATGATAGCTACAATAGTGGGTAGCATCGCAAGCACAATCTCACTAATAGTAGCTATCAAGAACAAAAGGGGCAAATAAGCCCCTCCCCTTTAAGGGGTCATATATATTATACCACTTAAGAACATGATTAAACTAATTTTGTCAATTATCTTTATGATGAGTGCAACATTAAACCTATTTGTACAACTAAAAAACAGAAAGGATAAATAACATGGAGCAAAAAACAAGTGAGTCTCAAAAAAGAGCAACAAATAATTGGAGAAAGAGAAATCCTAAAGATGCCAAATATGGATCCTATCGTTCTTCAGCAAGAACATTCGTAAGACATTGGGCAACAAAAGAAGACATGGAAGAGCTTTTAGAAATCTTCCAAAAAGAAAATAAAAACTCAAAAGAACCAGATTAACACCCTGGTTCTTTTCTAAGTATTTGTAAAGCCTGTCCATGAAGTCTATACACATGCCTAAGACTATAACTAAGCCTTTGAGAAATCTCCTCAAAACTATAATTATATAAGTACTTTAGCTTCATTACATCACAAAGTTCAGTCGGTAAAACTTCAAACAACTTACAAGCCCTCTGTCTTTTTATTATCAGCTCATTTAAGTGCATACACACCCTTTTTTCCAAATCAGAAATTTTACTAATGATATCAGCGAAGTCTTTATTTTTAGGAGATGATTTTACTTTTTCAGAAGAATAATCAAAACTTTTAATCGAAGTCTTCAAAGAATTCAAGTATTCAAGTTCTTCAAACTCTTCAAAAATTTGATACTCCAACTTGGAAATATTCCTTAACTCAATTTTTATATCCCTCTCCATTTGAAACCATCACCTCATATCCAATTCTCTCAACCTCAAGAGCAATCCGACCTAATTCATAATAACTTTTACTGTATCTTTCAAGATGATTAGCAAGATCCTTTATATAATCCGCTTCTTCAACAATTTCTCTACCGATACACTCTTCTATCATACATAATCAATCTCCTGTACTTTTTTCAAAATCCATTCAATCCCATCATTAAAGCCTTTTGCTTCAGTGCATATTCTTAAAAAATCAGGATTTTCTGTTTCTTTATAACGGGCAAAATTCATTTCTATCTCTTTACTTTTTTCATCTACCTTTTTTAAAACAACATCTCCAAATTCTTCTTTAATCATCTTCCACCTCAATCTTGTCAAACATGTTTAAATCAACATCAAATTTTTCTACAACTTCTTTTATTTCCTCATCAGTAAATTCAGTTTTATACAAATCTGTACCTCCTTGACTGCTTAACAATACACTTCCTCTACCACTTTCTTTAAAAAGATGAATATTTAAATAATAATTTTCTTTGTCGGAAGTATTTTTTAGCCACAAATACTTTTCTTTTAGCCTATACTGATATTTCTTTTCCTCTTCTTCCCTTTCACCTACAGGTGTTCTTACAAACTCTACTAAAATTTCAAAAAGTTCTTTTTGTAGTTCTTCAGGAAGACCATCAAAGCCTTCCTCAATCATGCTAAAAGCATATCTTTTGTCTAACTCAATTCTTGCAACATCGTAAAGCTCCCACGAATAATTTATATACACTTTGATATATGAGTCACCATCAGAATTTTCAAGCTCCTCAACTAAAAATTCTTCATTATACTTTTGTCCCAGTTTATCAATTTCATCTCTCAATTCGTCAATTCTCATTAATTATCCTCCTTGCATCTTCCACTGACCTTGCAATACCCCAATTAGCACCTGTCTTTTTTAAAACTTCTCCCATTTTTAATTGTTTTTCAGATGGTTTTCCCTTCTCATTTTTAACTTCTATAAAAACAGCCTTTCCGTCGTTTTTCCTTACTCCAAACAAATCAGGAAATCCAGCAGGTAGTCCAGTTGTAATAAATCTTCCATCTTCAGTCTTAAAACCTCCAACATTTGCCCTAAAAATTAAAGCTATATCTGCTACTCCAATTCTTATAGAATTTTGTACATCAATTTCTTTCATAGTCACCTCTAAAATAAGTGTGTATAGTTGTGTAGGGTTTTGACCGTTTTCTATATACTTATATATATTTATTTTTTTATCCTAAAACTTACAAAGAAGTATACAAACTATACACAACTATACACAGACCAGTAATATCAATGGTTTCATTTTTTCAAACTATACACAAACTATACACAAACCCTACACAATAATTAATATGATTTATATATATTGTATGGTTCATTGTCAAAATTTAATTTCAAACCATTGTAAATATTTCCTTGCCTGCCTCTTTCTTTTTTGTACTTCATCCCAATTTCCCTACCAAATTTCGTATTACTCATTAAAAATTGCTCATTTTCAATAGCCCACCTCTTATAAGCTTTGTATAAATCTTTAGCTTTTACACTCTCTCCTGGACCTATGACACAACACTCATCAATAAAGGCCGTGATAACGTCCATTTCAGACTTATACTCTTCAGTGGCAGCCTTTATTGACTCTGGCATATTAAGTCCCTCTCTCTGCCACTTGAGACAACCTTCAACAGCCCAGTTGAGTATTCCTCTAAGTTCTTTTTTTAATTTGTATTTTAGGTCCTTATCTACTTTCTCATCAGGAATTTGCACAGTAAAAGGTATCATAATCATACGTCGCCATATACCGTCGTCTCTCCCTCTGATAATAGGCTTGTGATTAGTAGCAATCCATATTTTAAATTCAGGATTGAAATCAAATTCATTTTCATACAAGAACCTTGCAGTTACCTTGTCTCCACCAGTTAATTGTTTGATTAAACCTTCATCAAACCTCATACCTTCGTTAGGCTCAGTTGTAGTTACGAACCTTGCACCTTTAAGTCTTGCCACGTCACTGTTTGCAGCACCTTGGAAACCTGCCTTAACCATAATTGTTTGAGGTTGAATGTTTGTCGCATAGTCCCCCATAATTTCATTGATTAAGTCTAAAAACACCGACTTACCATTTCTTCCATAGCCATGGAGTATGAACATGCACTGCTCTCTTGTGGATCCAGTTAAACTATATCCAACAGCCTTTTGAATATAATTTATTACTTCCTTATCCCCTGCAAAAATTTCATATAAGAAATTCTCCCATAATGGACAATCTATCTTATTAGTAAATTCCACATAACTTTGCTTACTGAATAACTTCTCCCTATCATGTGGATAAAGTTGCCCAGTCTTTAAATCCAAGTATCCATTATTCACATTAAAAAGCCTTATATTCTTATCAAAATCTCCAGGTCTTACAGGCAACAAATGTTCAGCTTCCTTTAACATATTATTTTTGCCCCTGCTTTGTCTGGTTGACTTCAAATGTTTTTGAAAGGCTTTTTCCATATCTTCACTCTCTAAGAGAGGAAATTCATTTTTCATTTCTTTAATAGTGTTGTCAGCAAGTCTCTTAACACTTCCACTGTCGTCAAGTTGCCATTTTTTGCCATTGTAAAGGTACCAATTTTTAGCTATATAAGAAAATCGTGCTATGTCTTTGTTAAGATTAAAAAACCTAATTCCATTTCCAGTATCATCAAAAGCTTCAATTTTTTTAGTGTCCTTTAAAAAAATCTTGTACTCATCACCAGGTACATAAAAAGTCTTGCAGTCCCTTATAGCCTTAGCCAGTAGATTATTTCCATAAGTGCTTCCAGCTGTTTTTCTATCCCATTTAGGACGGAAGAGGGCGGATTTTCTGAAGATCATATCCATTCTGTTTATGTCCCCACCAGTCCAAAATGCAAGCATATTGGCAAAAGCCAAGTCCGCTTCACTTTGAGAAGTATAAAAGCCCTCCCACTTCCCAGCATAAAGCCTTTGAAAAGCTTCTCCTTGTTTAGAGTTTATGATTTTATTAAAAAGTTCATCATCATTAATACTTGCTACATCCCTTTTAGGCTCTTGAATTATATCCTGCAAGTGTTTAGAGTGTAGATATTTAATCTCTTCCGTCCTCTCAAAAACTTCCCTACTATCAGTCAAAGCATTGCCAGTCATTATAAAATATCGTCCGTTTTGATACATTTCAACATTACCTTTTCTTCTTGCACCCTCAGGAAGTTCACCCTTGCAGATGATGTGAATTCCATTGCCCGACTGAGAAATTTCCGTGTAACTCTTTAAGCTTTCCACAAACTCGGTGATGATGTTGCTTTCTCCCTCTTTATAGCCTTCAATTTCTTTATTTACATTATCAATATCCACACCAAAATATGGTGGTTTAAAAAAATATCCGATACCATCACAATTATGAACCTTGGCACCAGTTTTGGCAGCTTCAAAACTTGACCAAGTCGACTCATCATTGCTTTTAGCATTGTTGCCACTACGGGCATTGACGGGGATTTTTCTCCCATCAATTATCCGATAACAACACCAGCAATTATTCTCCTTTAATTCTTTTGGTATCTTCTCATACATTAAAATGGCACGTCCTCATTACTTGTATTGTTATTTATCATTGTTGCACCCTCTACCATAGTTCCAGGCGCTATTTGTGGGAAGTCACTCTCTTTAAATCCCTTATATACGTTATTTGTATATTGCTTCCCGTTAAATTCGTTAGTTTCTAAGGTTATCTTTGCTTTAAAAGGCTTATACATCAAAGCTTTTAAAACGTCGTCTTCTGACTTAAATTCAGTTCCATTTGCAAGTTTAACAGCCCTTGCAATCTGTGCCACAAATCCCATATTTAGTTCTCCAGTATCCTTTGAACACCATAGGTTGTAGAATACTTTTCTCCCTTGATTACTTTGGCTTACGTCTTTTCTTATAACTCCATGTAACACAAAGAACCTTGTTCCACTATTCGCAACTCTTTGCTCATAGTCCTCGAAGTACATTTCATAAACTCCACCCTCAACATAATTTTGCGCTAAATCATAATCAATCTTAAACATTCTCTTTCCTCCTATACATATCCTAATAATTTTCCTTGGTAGTAAGCCCATCCAGGCTTATAACCTCTGTTTTTAGCTAAATCATACAATTCTCTCATAGACTTACAGTCTTTAGGCTCTCTATAGTCAACAACAAATTCATTCTTGACCTCTTCCAACTCAACATCCTTAATTTCTTCTAACTCTTTTTCTTCAGTTTTAAGTTCAGCTCCACACTGTAGACAAAGACTGCACTTTGAGGGATTGGCACTGAAACATTCAGGACAAATTTTGATACTTACTTCGTTTTTTTCTCTGTCCTTCTTTGCTACCTTCTCTCCCTCCAAGCTCCACTCATGAGGAGTATCAGGTAGGTTGTGTCTTTCCACATTGCCTACATGGTCAATAATTGTTGCAACCTTGTCCTTTTTATATCTCATGCACCTCATAGCCTGCTGTATATAGAGACTTAGAGAGGCAGTTGGTCTTAGTAAAATCACACATGAGCAATCAGGCACGTTGAAACCTTCTCCTATCAAGTCAACATTACATAAGATTTTTATCTTTCCACTCCTAAAATCTTCGATAATATCTTCCCTTTTATCCTTAGGAGTATCAGCTGATATATGCTTGGCACTTATACCTGCTCCAGTAAAATACTTGGCAATCCTCATGCTGTAGCTCACACTGTGGCAATAGCATATAGCTTGTTGTCCAAGAGCTAACTTCTTATAGTGATTAATCACGTCACCAAATATTGCCCCCTTGCTCATAGCTTTATCAATACTATCCTTTGTATACTCTCCAGCTCTCTTTTTTAAGTCGTGAGTATCCAAGGCCCTTGGCGCATAGTATTTATAAGGAGCTAAGAAGTTATTTTCAATCAACCACTTCACGGATGGTCCTTCAATTAAAATATCGTTAATATCTCCAAGACCTTTTCCATCAAGCCTTATAGGAGTAGCAGTAAAGCCAATCCTTGTTGCATCTGGAAAGGCTTCATATATATCCCTATAAGTCTTTGCCATGCTATGATGATTTTCATCAGTAACAATCATCTTTGGACACTTAATCTTATCAAGGCGATTAGTAGCAGTCTGAACCATGTAGACATCCAGTAAATCAAGATTAACTCCAAAATTTTCAAAGTCCTCTTCAATCTGCTCTTTAAGTTCTTTTCTATGGACAAGAAATAAAACTCGATTTCCCTTGTCCGTCGCTCCCTTTACCATGTGAGATATAATATAACTTTTACCACTTCCACATGGAGAAACTATGCAGGGATGCTTATAACCATTTAAAATAGCCGTTTTAGTCTTCTGTACTATTTCCTGTTGATACTCGTACAAGCTCACTTTGTAAACACCCTTTTCTATCATCCAAGCGATTTTTTGCGTACACATCCATACTTGGTTGTAGTACAAAACCTCTCTTAATTTCTTCATCCTTTTCACTGATAATTAGTCTTCCCACAACATCACAAAGACCTAAAAAATTATTTAGTATGGTTTTTCTAATATCAGGTATGGCACGATTAAATATTTGACCTGCTTCAGTCTCCCACTTGTCCGAAGTTTCCCAAGCAGTAAACACAACATTACAATCAACACTTTTTATAGCCCTGAAACTATCCATTATAACAAAGTCACTTCTTTGATAATCAGCCATACTTGGCACACGATTATTTTTTCCCTCTCTGCCTTGCTGTGCCAGTATGGATCTAAATAATTCAGTCACATTATCAATGACGATAAAGTCATAATCCTTGTAATTCTCCTTGATATACTTCACAGCTTCAATCCAACTCTCCCATATCTTGTATGAATCAATCTCCAAGATATCTATATCATCTTCTCCCATAAGGACTACAGAAGACTTATCAATATCAACAACAAGCTTTTTTCCAGGTAGATATTTTATAGCCGTAGTCTTTCCAGTCCCAGGATTTCCATAAATTAAGTAAGTTGCCTTACTTTCCTTTAAATCACTAGCCTTAACAATCTTCATTATCTAATCCTCAAACTTTCACTTTCCTGTAAAATCACACCCTCAACTTCGACTCCATCCTTTAAATCTTGATAGATTTTAGTTTTATCCACAGAAGTTTTGTGTACAAGATACTTTTCAGGAACTTTATTTTCATCAAGTACCTTTACAGAAGCCCTGTTTTTTTGTATATTGAAAGAGAATAAGTCAGTTTTAAACTTTTTCTTATTCACTCTCACCATATTAAATTCAAGGTAAGATTTTAGGTCTGAAATTCTATTTTCAGTAGATTTGCGTATACTACTAAGCCTATCAATCTCTTCCTTGAATTTTAGAGAGTCACCCTCTAACTCCTTGATGACCTTAGCGATATTATCAGCCTTTACTTCAATTTCATCATCAATCACTTCTAAGGCACTTTCAAAGTCACCCTCTAAATCCATCAATTTCACATAACTTTCAGTTAACTCATATAATTTCATATTTTCCTCCTTAATATTCACCCAAAACGACCCATCTAATTAAAGTTTGCACAAACATATAAACTACAGTTGCACCTGCACATATACTCAACGAACAAACTATTATCCAAAAGGTAAGTTTCTTCCAGAATTTGATTTCAACTCTGTTATATCTCTTCCATCTTCTGTAGCTATAAATAGCTTGTCTTATGTTGTGCGCAAGCTTCGTGTCTTTAAATTCTCTCTTTTTCTTTTTAATTTCCATTCAAATACTCCTCATAATCTCTTGTAATTGCTTTAATTAGCCTTGCTTTTTTATCTGATTCTAACCACCTAAACCTTACTTCAAAACTAATGTTCCAAGCTTCTTCTTTGTGTATACATATATAGTCTCCAAATCTTCCTGCCGTCACGATTAAGTGATTGTAATCTGCTTCTAATAAGTAGAAATCAAGCTCATCACAAGCCTTTTTTAAGTTTTTAAATTTAATCATACTCTGCCAACTTTCCTATCAACTCTTTTTTAATCTTTGAAAGTCGTTCCAATTCCTTTAAATCCCTTTCGTACATTTTTAATTTTTCCCTCAAAATTTGAATATCCTGTAGACAGATAAACAAATCTTCTTCTAACTTCTCTTGAGTTTCTACCATATATAGCCTCCTACTTAATATTTGCAAAGACTTCAAAATTCTTTCTTGAAATCTTGTACTTCTCACCTGCCACCCTTCCCGATATCAAAGGGCAGCCTTTTCTTCTTAAAATTTTATAGATTTCATCCCTGCCCAAGCTTGGATAATCATTCTTTAAATCCTTTACAGTTAAAATATCCGTGTCACTTCTGACTGCTTCTTATACACCTCCTACTCAACAATATCAATATGATCTATAGCAAAAGAAACAAGTTCAGCAGTCAAAGTCTTAAAAGACATATTAGTTTCCTCTGCAATTTCCTTAATAGAATCCGCCAAATCTTCAGGTACCCAAATACAAGACTTAGCAGGTCCCCATTTTTTAGATTTCTTTAAAATTAATTTTTCCATTATGTTTCTCCCTTCTTACGTTTTATTTTCTTAAACTTCCTCATATTTTCTTACATTTCCCCATAAACCCTATATATAGCTATTGTTCATTTATTTTGTACTACATGTAGTTGATACTATAGGTAAATAGTAATATAATTAAACTATTAGAGTACCTCCAACTAAATTTTTTTATACCTTCAATAAAAGGATGTGATTACTTGAAAAATGTTAAAGTGACAAGACAATCAAAATCCGGTAGAAACTTAGGATTCAAAAACACTTCAACCGGAAGATATATGAATCGTCAAACATTTGTAAAAGCCATTAAAGCTGGAAACTATAAAGGGTATCATGTAAGAAAAATCAACGGTATTGATACACCTTGTTCAAATCCAGATAAATCAGCAAATAACAACTTAGACTAACGATTATAAGGCAGGTACTCTACTACATACCTTTTATCGGTTATCTCATCCCTTGACGTTATAGAAGCAACCAATCCACCATTTTTATCAGTCACACATATTTCAGAAATCAACTTCCCACCCACATTAATAGGCAAGGGTATTAAAATATCCTCAATAGAATCAATATGATCCTTTAAAACCCTCATTAACTTACTTTGACTTGAAAGCCCCACAGAAATAGTTCCATTAACCATTCCATCAAAATGAGACCTTGAAAGCTTAGCCTTCCTACAAAAATCACTCTTGGATTTAAAATTTTCATCTACCAAATCTAAAATCACATCACTATCTAAATATCTTTTCATTGTTGTTGCAATAACTTCACCGTCACTATTTAGAAGAAAAAAATCATTCCCTATCTTCTTTGATAAGATTAATTAAAATTATCAACTGACAAAATAACACTAATGAATTAACAATTAAAATTAACTTTTCCATTATGTTTCTCCCTTATTTTTTACTTCTTAAATTCTCGTGATATAATTAACCCTTAAATAACATTCTTAAGTAAACATCTATTGGACGATTTCCTGAATCGTCCTTTTTTAATATTGACCAAAGAACAATCATTGTTGCCATATTCATTATTAAAGTTACTATCGATATTAATTTCTCCATCAACTCCCCCTCCACATTCGTTTATTTACCTTTTAATGTCTTTTTTTATTCATACAACCTCCACCAATCAACATCAAACACCTCTGCTATCCTTTTTGCCACACTAACTGGAAGCTCTGACTCTTCTCTCTCATACTTACTAATAACCCTTTGTTTCATACCGATAAGATTACCCAACTCTAACTGGCTGAGCTTTTTTTCTTTTCTTAATCTAATCATCTCATACAACATATAGTACATCCCTCCTTCATTAATCAACAATAAGCACTATATGTGCTATAATTACCATAAGGAGGTGAATTTATGGCTGGAAAAAATCAACACGTTACTCCTAAAGGTGGTAAATGGCAAGTAAAAGGTGCTGGAAATAATAGAGCTACTAAAATTTTCAATACACAAAAAGAAGCTGAAAATTTCGCCAGACAAATAGCTAAGCATCAAAAATCCGAATTAATCACACATAACCGCCACGGTCAAATTCGTTCAAAAGACAGCTTTGGCAATGATCCACATCCACCAAAAGATAATGAACATTAACATGATTTAAACTTGACTCTAACCCTATAACCATTACCAGGCTTAAGAACATCACTTATAATAGCAATGGTTATAGGGTTATTCTCATCAGTTTCAATGATAATTTCCTCAATATCATCTTTTAAATAATATTTTACCTTGGTCATCGGAATCTTTTTCTTCCATAATCCCCCTCTCCATTCGTTCATTTACCTTGTTTTGTTCTATATATCGAAATAATGGACAACTAACTAAAAATATTTCTTGAATATTTAAGATTTCAAGAACTTTTGAAATTATTAATATATCACTGGTTTTAAACTCTGTGATACCATTAATCTTATTTGACAAAGTGCTTAAAGGAATGCCTGTTTCATCAGATAATTTCCTTACAGAGTATCCTTTTTCAGCCATTATTCCTTTTAGCTTCGCATTCTCTACTACCAAGTTTATCGCCCCCTTTTCTTGTTCTATATTTCGAACTAATTTTATTATAAGCTCTAATTTTTTAATTGTCAACCGATATTTCGAATTATTTTTTATTTTTTAGTTTTTTGTATTGAAATATCGAACAATATCATATATAATAAAATTAATTTGGAGGTGAAATAATGAATAAGGAAGATCTTTTAACAGATTTTGGAAAGAGATTAAAAAAGGCAAGGACAGATAAAGGCATGACTCAACAAGAGTTAGCCGAAGCAATAAACACAAGTAAAAGTATGATATCAGGATATGAGAATGGCAAAAATGATCCTGCAAGATCTGTTTTAATAAATTTATCAAAACAATTAGGAGTTTCAATAAACTACTTAATGGGCTGGAATGAAGAAGCTGAAGACATAGACATATCAAAAATACCAGGAGTAATAATGCCCATAAAACTAAAGAAAATTCCAATCCTTGGAACAATCGCATGTGGAGAACCACTCTTTGCAGAACAAAACTACGAAGGCTACTTTATATTAGACAAAAACCTCCCAGGAGCCGACTTCTGCCTAAAAGCAAAAGGCGACAGTATGATAGAAGCAAATATTTTTGAAAGAGATTTAGTCTTCTTCAAGAGAACAAATGACGTAGATAACGGAACAATTGCAGCCGTTTTAATAGATGACGAAGCAACACTCAAAAGAATTAATAAAAGTGAAGACATGGTAGTACTACAACCCTGTAATAGAAGCTACTCCCCCATCATTATAAAACCAGAAGATGATAAAAGAGTGTTAATCCTGGGAGAAATGGTTGGAGTATATTCAGAAAGAAATAAATAGTAGATAAAGATATAAAAACGAACTAATAGGAGTAATTTAATTAATATGACAAAAGCTAACATAAACAGCGAGTATTTAGAGATTATTCAAAAAGAAAAAGAATTTTTAGATAAAAATATTGAATTCCCACTTAATGATAGTTTTTCTGTTTTAAAACTAAAAGATGAAGACAATAATGAATATATATTTGATATAAATCGAAAAGGAGTAAGGTTAACCAGATGCACTTATCAAGAACGTCACAATGTTAGTATTGTTTTATTAAGACTTGATCTTGATAGTAAACCACATAGAAATCCAGATGGAGAAAAGATAGAAGAACACCATATACATGTATATACAGATGATTATGGTGACTCATATGCCTTTACCTTAGATAATCCTATTTTAAACAAAATTAACCCTAATTTTGATTTAAATAAATTTTCTGTATGTGAAAAAAGTAGGGATAAACTTTATATGTACTTCGAAGCATTTTCCGAATTTTGTAATATAAAGAATATCCCAAATGTCATCACTAACATAATAGATTGTGTTTAAGCTAATTTTCCTATATTGTTACCAATATCATTCCACAAAATAGGCAGAACTCCTTCATTAGAATAGTTTCTAAATCCCTCTAATACATCATTAGATACTTTGTTATTATCGTTTAATAATACAATCAATTTAGTATCTTCTCTTCTGACTGGTAGAGTATCTGTCCAAGAAAACATAATTGAAGAATAATTTTCTTTTCTGTCTGGATGATTCATTAACTTAATCACCCTTTCAGGATTAGTTTTATTCCTTTGAAGTACATAATCAAAATTATGGTTTAGTTTTGATTTTCCAATCATAGAAATATTTTCAGTATAATAGATATCATGTTTATCAAAATACTCTTTTACATCTTGGTAGAAAAGATTTTGAACATTAGATCTATTTAATACAAACATATCATTGATATAAATCATAGCTTGTAATACTTTGTGTTTGGTTTCTGCTAATTTATCAACACTACTGACCTTTGAATAAATTATGTCGTCACGAATGCCGACACCAAGCCTATTAACAACTTGATTTAAGAGTTGTCTACATTTGTTTCAGTTAAATTTATATTCTCTTCCTGCAAAATTTCATCTATAGCATAGCCATAATCATTAACTTCTATCTCATTATCAGAAATGTAATTAATGTAGATTTGAGTATAATCATTGTGCCTATCTAAAAATGGAGTAGTGATTTCAAACAGATTTTCAGAAATTTTATATTGGGTCATATTATCATTGAGCCAATCAGTATAATCTTTTACAAAATCTTTCATAATACCAGTCCTCACAATTCGGAATTTATTATATCAACGAACACAACAATAAACAAGAAAAAAGTCCCCCACTAACGACAATTAGTAAGGGACTAATGGAGTATATCGCTATACACCAACCACTTATATTATAGCATATACTCCTGGAAAGGAGCATATTATGACACGTATAGCTACAGGCGAAGGCAGTATTTACTTTGATAAAACCTTAAATAAATGGAGAGGACAAACAACCCTTGGTGTAGGCTATGATGGTAAATTGATTAGAAAGTCAGTGTCCGGGAAAAATAAAACCGAAGTGAGAAAGAAATTAAGGCACTTAATCGCCGACTTTGAAGATAATCAAGCTAACCTTATAGAAACTAACTACACTGTAGAAGAATGGCTAAATATATGGCTTGAGACCTTTTCAAAGCCCAATGTAGAAGAACAATCCTACCTGCTAAATAAAAGGCTTATAGATCTCCATCTTACACCTACATTTGGAAATTTAAAATTAAACGAGTTAGATAAGTTAGATATACAACTTGGATACAATCGCCTCTTTGGAGATAGAAACAAAATGTCTCAGTCCACAGCAAGAGCAATTGCTAATCGTTTCAAGCAAGCGCTTGACAAGGCAGTAGAATTAAAGTACATCACAGTAAACCCTGCAAAAGGAGTAAAGCTTCCAAAAGTAAGACCACCAAGAGAAGTAAAGCCACTCACTGTAGAAGAACAAAAAATTATGGTGGAGTACTGGAAAAAGGACTTAAAGTGGAATAATATTTTCATCTTCCTACTTGCAACAGGATTAAGAATTTCAGAAGCCCTGGGACTTACTTGGGACAAAGTGGACCTTTTAGACAAGGAAATTCAAATAGAAACAATCATGATAGAAATTAAAGGCAACGCACAATTCAAACCATACCCTAAAACAGATGCAGGAATAAGGACCATATACCTCAATCAACAAGCTGTAGAGTGCATAGAATTTCAAAAAGAATTGTTAGAACCTGAATTAAACCACTTGAATTTAGTCTTCCCAAACACTAACTATAATTTTAATGGGACAGCAAACCTAAGAAGAAGATTACAAAAGACTTATAAAGATTGTGGAATTTCAGAATATCCACTCCACGCATTAAGACACACTTATGCAACAAGGATGGTAGAAAAAGGAGCTAATATTAAATTTCTACAAGCAAGTTTAGGACACAAAAACATAGAAACTACACTACAAATTTACTCTTCAGCACTATCAGAATTTCAAAGAAAGCACGCCGAAGAAATTAATATCTTCGATTGAAACGCACATTTTTCACACAGTAAGCTATACAAGTATTGATATATACAAGTTTACGTTAAGCACTTTAGATTTAATGTGTAATCAGAAGGCAGGTAACACTGCCTTTTTTTATTACAGTGAAAAGCAAATGCAAAACTCTCATAATATGTTTTTCTAAGTTTTACAAACTTTCACAATCTTTTTTCTACTAACAATAGCATTCCTATTCTTAGGGGCAGGATGAAGGGGATTTCGATTTCCCCTCATATCCTGCCCCTAAAACCCCATCCTTTTACACCCTTAAAACGATTGGGGATACCCCAAACCCCAGTATAAGTTGTTGAAAATCTTTTGGATTTTCTTACTGTGCCTTACGGCACTTTTTTTGGAATGTCACTTACATGTACTGTCATTCTGAGCGTAAATTTTTTGGCACAAAAAATTGAAGTCGAAGAATCTCAGATGCTTTTCTAAGAAAAGCATCTGCTACCCCCATAACATATTACCCATGGTATAATAAAACCACAAAACCATCCACCAGGAGCAGCATATGAAAAACTACTACATTTACATAATGGCAAATAAAACAAACAAGACCATTTACATTGGAGTAACAAGCAACCTAATCAAGAGAGTGTGGGAACACAAAAATAAATTAGTCGATGGTTTTACTAAACATTATAATGTAAATAAACTTGTTTATTATGAAGAAACAACAGACGTTAATTCTGCAATAGCAAGGGAAAAACAACTAAAAGGCTGGAATAGAGCAAAGAAAAATAAATTGATTGATAGTATAAATCCTAATTGGAAAGACTTGTATGATGATATTTTATAGGGGAGTAACCCTCGCTTAGCTCGGGAGATCCTTCGAATCGCTTCGCTCCCTCAGGATGACAGGGAGGAAATAAAGTGAGATGTTTCGACTCACTTGCGTTCGCTCAACATGACAGTGACGGGGTGTTTTCGTTTTAATATAGCCATTCTACCCCATAGTACTGTCATTCTGAGCGGAAATTTTTAAGAAGTAAAATTCGAAGTCGAAGAATTCTTGACCTAACAGAAGACGAAGTCTTCGTTGTAGGTCAAATGTCGATCTCGTTTCACTTTCTGAAAGAAAGTGTCAGAAGGCGACCTCGTCTTTTTCCGTCGACAAGAGGAAACTCCCATTCCACCATAGGAGTGCAAATCTCCGTCGTCCCCATACAAAAACCTATCAATTTGCCAGACACTGTCTGGAATATTGGAAATAAAAAACGAAAGAGCCCTCCTTCGCTTAATTTTCTCCCGAATATAATATTATATTCGGGAGAAATATACTTTATTTTTAATAATATCGCCAAACACTGGAATAATATATAGCCATTTACTGGAATGAATTACGTCCAAACACTGGAATAAAATACATTCCTATTCTCAAACTTCTAATTCCTCACCTCTCTTCAATCTTCTCACTACTTTTTCCCATACAAAAAGACGATTGCTTTCACTTACACAATCGTCTTTTTTATTATACAAATCCCTAACTACTTTTTTATAACCTTCCAATATCCATTCTTTGCACTACCAACATACTCAATTAATTTATCATCAGAAAGTTTTTTCAAGTCTCGTTTGATTGTTCTTTCTGTTAAATCAAACTTATTGGATAAATCAGAAGCTGTTATTTCAGGATTATTTTCCATTATTCTAATAATTTGCTTACGTCTTTCATCAGGATTTAATACTTGGGTGACATTTTGAGTGACATTTATATCTTTTTGGGTGACATTTTGGGTATCATTTTGACCGACATTTTGACTGTAATAATTTAAATTCTTTAAAATAGTAATAAAAGAGGACTCTGTAGATCTAAACTCTGGTTTAAATTCTTACTTATAATTTTATTTTTCTCTATATGCCTGAATCACTTTTTCTACTTGTAATTCAAGTTCCTCTCTGTTAGGAATATACAAAGTATACTTTGATGCAAATATCTTATTCGATAAATTTCCAAGAGCATATTCTGCTTGTACTCCATCTTTATCAGTACATAGAATTATGCCTATTGGTTCATTATCATAATCATCATTAACTTCTAACTTATAATAATTTAGATACATATTTAATTGGCCAACAGCTTCAGGCATTAACTTACTTGTCTTTAGTTCAATTAATACATATGACCTAAGAATTTTATTATAAAATACCATATCCACATAGTAATGCGTATTTCCAAGGGTTATCCTTTGTTGACTACCAACATACATAAAACCCTTACCAAGTTCAAGTAAAAACTTTTCAATATGATTTATTAAGGCTTTTTCTAAATCACTTTCCATTATTGGCTTTTCTTCAGGTATTCCTAAAAACTCAAATACATAAGGGTCTCTCACAATATCCGATGCACTATTGATCTCATTACCCTTTAACGCTAAATCCAATATTTTTTCCTTATTTCCCTCTCCGGAAGATAATAATAGCCTTTCAAAAAGAGATGTCTTAATCTGCCTTTTAAGTTCCCTTACCGACCAATTTGCATTAATAGATTCCTGTTCATAGAAACTTCTCTTTCTTTCATCACTAATAGATAAAAGCTCACAATAATGAGACCAGGTCAATTTTCCAGACAGCGTCTGGAATATTGGGTATGATAAGTATAAATTCCTCATATTAAATAAGTTTGACTTAGAAAAGCCTTTCCCATACTCTTTTGTAAGCTGTCTTGATAAGTCATTTATAAGTTCCTTGCCATACTCCGCTCTTTCCAAATGTCCCTGTTCATCCTCTACAATAATTCTTCCAATCTCCCAATAAGTTTGAAGTAAAATGCTATTGATTTCATTAGCTACTTTATTTCTTGCATTATCCATCAATCTCTTAATATTATTAAAAACTTCACCATGATTCTTATCTATTTTATTGCTCATTTAACACCTCTAAAGCTTTATTTATAATAATTGTACATTAAACATTGACTTAATTCCATTTTATCATTTATTTATATTATCCTTGTCCAACTTCTTACTTCTCACTTCTCTTCAGTCAAATGTCGATATCGTTTCACTTTTCGATAGGAAAGTGTCAGAAGGCGACCTCGTCTTTTTTACTACAACACGCAAGAATCAAACTTCCAACCTCTCACTTCAAACTTTTTCCTAAAATTACAAAAGCGAAGGATTGCTCCCTCGCTTAAATCGACATAAACATTGCTTTAGAATATAATTCAATATCATTAGCATTTATCATATCGTACTTTTCCTTAACACTTTTAAAATACTTTCCTATATCTTCCTTTTTAATTATCTCATCTGATAGTTCCATTCCATTAAGATTTCCCCTAGCCAATATCCATGGAGACTCCGAATGAGTAAACTTTTCCAATACCTTACCGCTATAGCAACAAATATTATTAATCACACTTTCTAAAATCGAAATCTCCGAAGATGAAAACAATGATTTGTCAATTTCTCCATTACTCTCAATAGCATCAAATCTATAATCTCTATACTTAAAATAAATTTTTGGATAAACAGGTCCATGTACCCAAGCCTGACAGTCTTCAGTAAATAAAAACTCATTATAAAAAGCATAATAAAATCCCTGAACATAATACAACGACTTTTGTAACGCCAAAGGAGTAATATCTTCACAACGATTTAACAAATACTCAATAACAATATTAATCTTCGAACTTTTATTTACTCTTTCACTTATAAGCTTTTCAACAGCAGCCTTACTCTTAATATACGCAGATTTTGTAGTCAAATTATCCTTATTTTTCTCAAGAATATCATTATAAAACATAGGATCATCATAAATCTTCTCAAGTATTTCTGAATATTGCCTATTAGGGACATCTCCATCACAGTATCGGGAAAATGTCAGCTCTCCCCAGCCTAACAACAAAGATAACGGACGCTTACCAATCCCATATTTAGGCCCTATTTGGAGCACCTTATCCAAAGAGATAATATTATTCTTTTCTCTATATACATCATACAAAGCCCTTAAATTAAAATCATTAATATAACCTACATAAACCTCAGAATCACATTCAGAACAATACGCAACCTTACCTAAATAACTATAACTTTCCCCCTTAATATTTCCTTCCATCCTTTTTTCCATAACATAAAAATCAACATCTTTTCTACATTCTTCACAAAATACCTTTTTCTTATTCATAACACACTCCATTTCTTTCCATTACTTAAATAAATAATCTATCGGTCTATTAAGTTCATGAAATGAAATTACAATAACCCTATTTCCTCCTAAACTTTCAATAATATTAACCTTTATGTAAATATCAACATTTTCTGCAATATCATCATCATTAAATAATTCAACACTTGGAACAAAAACATATAATACCTCATGCTCATATCCTGGATTTATATTATTAAGACTGTGACAAAAATCATCCACACGAAGATTCAATAAAATACTTTTTTGCCTGCCATAACGAATATTGTAATTATCAAGAAAATCATTATTCTCTTGTCTATTTTGATTCCTTGCGATAATAAATTTATCATTATTAACACAGGTTTTTATTTTTTCTAAAATACCATTTATTTCTTCCCATGAATAATTTTGATTGTAATGTGAACTCATTGCTTTACCCCTTTATGATGTAATGATATGTCTTTTCGCTACTTTTGTCAATTAATTTGTATCAATTAGTACGTTACTTCTAAGCTTTTATTAGGTTCTTATTAATAATGTATCGCTTTTCTTTCCTATACACAAATCAATTCTCTACTAAGTACGGAGTAAATACCCAAGTATTGTCATACTGAGTAAGCAAGGCGAGTAGAAGTATTCTTGACCTAACAGAAGACGAAATCTTCGTCGTAGGTCAAATGTTGTTCTTGTTTCACTTTCTGAAAGAAAGTGTCATAAGACGACCTCACTTTTCTTTAGGAAAGTGTCACCTAAGGTGACAACTACCACGACATGAAACTAACCCCATACAACCCTAGGAACTCAGCACCCCGTATTGTCATGTTGAGCGAGCAAGGCGAGTCGAAACATCTCGTTTTTTTCCTACGACATACGAGTCTCCAACCTCTCACTTCTCTTTTATCTTCTCACTTCTTTTTTCCACACAAAAAGACGATTGCCTTTCACTTACACAATCGTCCTTTATAAATTTAAGTTATTCTTCTTTTTTTAGTTCCTGAGTCAATTTTTTATCTTCTAATACTTCAAGATATAAATTCTTTTTTTTACTTGTAATTTTATTTATAGCATAAAGAGTTAATGTACAAATAACTAAAAATATTATACATATTAAGTACAAATCGAAGAAATCTTTGAAACTTTTATAGACTTCTTCTGCGTCTGATTTATTCATTAATGATGAAGCGTATCCTATTATAAGCCCTATAAAAACTCCTGATAGTTCTTTTATGTTTGAATATAATTTTGTATTTTTTATTTCTTTTAGAGTTCTTGACTCTCTACTCCCAGCATTTTCACTAATTTGTAAAATTTTGTCTAAATTTGTTTCAGTTAAATTTATATTCTCTTCCTGCAAAATTTCATCTATAGCATTATTTGCCAATTGTTTTTCCATATCTGTAAAATCTAAAAAATAATCTGGAATAGCACAAATTAAAAAGAAAATAGATGAAATAATAGCCATTACAATATATTCATATAAATTCTCATCTAAAAAAATGCATAATGTAGCTGCTAATATCATTGCAGCAGTAACGATAAATAATCCTGATTTTGAATAAGATTTAAACCATTTCAAGAAACTTGGTAAATCTTTTTCTTCAGCGTCTCTGTATTTTTCGTCATATCTTTCTACAAATTTTTCATATAACTTTTTTGAGTTTAAATTATTATATTTTTTCTTCATGTTTTACCTCTTTGGTATCTTACTTTAAAAGTTCATTTAACTTACCATAATAAAAACTTTGATTTTTATCTAATCATCTTTATACTCTTGAATAATTTTTTCTATTTAAACCATTCCTTCACCTCCCCATGATGTAATGATACATCTTTCCATTGCTTCTGTCAAGTTTTTCGTATCATTTAATACGTTCTTAATAATTTTTATTAGATTTTCACTAATAATGTATCATTCATCCTCCTCTGTCATACATTTTTCCTATTTCTAACTTCACTTCCGTCTAATGTTAGTCTCGTTTCACTTTTTGAAGAAAAATGTTAGAAAGCGACCTCGAGAGTTTCTCAAGAAACTATCCGTATTAATATGTAGAGTTGCTTTGTAGGTAAATCAATAACATATATTACCAGGTTTTAGCATGAACTTTCTTAAGAAAGTTCATGAGATGTTTCGATTCACTTCGTTCGCTCAACATGACAGACTTGAAGTGTTATCATTGCAATATAGCCATTCTGTACCTCGACATGTCATTCTGAGTGGAAATTTTGCGCAGTAAAATTGGAGTCGAAGAATCTCACAGAGCTAATAATATAGTTGAAATAAAAAAAGTATGTAAGATAAAAGCTTTCCATACTAAATATAGGGCTCGTTTAAGACGTAGGAATAGCATCGCTTCGCTAGGAGATCTTTCGAAACGCTCACGCTTCCTCTACGTGACAGGGCGAAAGTAAAACAAGATCCTTCTAATCGCTGACGCTCCCTCATGACAAGAGGGTGGTTTTTCCCACACAAAAAAAGAGAGGACAGGCCTCTCTTTTTCCTAAGCATTATTATGCTCTATTAAATTTCTTCTGCTTCTCTTTTCTTCATAGCAACTACTGCGCTAACCATTAGTGCAATACCAACTGCTGCGAAGATTATTGTACCGATACCACCTGTTTGTGGGATAGATACTTTCTTGTTGACAATTTGTAGTGCTGATTCAGCTTCATCTGCTTCATTATATTTAATGTTTACATTTTCAGTTGTGTATGAACCTTTTATAACTTCAAATTTAACGTCTCCATTTAATTTTGCGTATCCCTTTGGAGCTGTTTTTTCTTCAAGTTGGTAATTACCATATTCTAATCCAGTAATTTCTAATCTACCTTGTCCATCTGAAGTTAATACAACTCTATTATCTGCTTCGCCTTCTGCTGGTGCATTTACCCAAGTATAAGCTGTTGCATTTTCTATGAAAGCTTTGTTGTAAGCTTCTTGAGCTGTATCGATAGCTGCTTTCTTAGTTTTTCCTTCTTCACCTTCTTGTTGCTCAGCTGTTAAAGCATTATATTCTTCAACTGCTTTGTCTAAAGCTGCTTTAGCATCTTTTACTGCTTGTTCATCTTTTTGAGTTGCTACAAGATATTTATCTACTGCTTTTCCTTCTTCTTCTACAGTCTTTTTAACAAAGAATTCTGCTCCTGCAAGTCTCTTTCCATTTTCATCAGTCTTAACAAACTTCTTACCACCAAGTACAACCTTTGGTTCTGTTGGGTTAAGTGGTTTTGGATTGTTATCCTTATTGTTTGTTATTAATATTTCACCGTTTTCACCTTTATCAAAGTGAGCAGTTTGGTTCATGTTATTATCTTCTTCAACTTTGTATTGAAGTTCTTTGTCTAAACCTGTCCAAGTAAATGACCAATCATTTCCTTCTACTGTCTTATCAGTTGGACCGTTTATTTCTTTTTCGTTACCAATTTTTACATAGTTTGGATTTGGTGTATAAGTTGTAGTAGTTTCTAATTGTCCACCGTTATCTTTTGTTTCAAATTTAACTGTACCGATTTCTTCACCAGTTTGAGCGTTAACTAATTTAAATGATGCCCATTCTCCTGCTGCTGGAGTTCCATCAGCCCAAGTCTTCTTAACAGTTAATTCTCCATTGTCATTTGGTTTTGTAGGGATAGGAGTGTTTCCTTCGCCTGGTTTGTTATTTCCATAGTGGAAAGTGATGTCGTTGGCTTCAGGAATGTCAACTACTGTTATAGATTTTACAGTTGCAGAGTAAGTTAATTTTACTTCTACAGCTTCATCTTTACCATTAACCTTATCTAATCCAGCTTGAGTAAGTTCTATTCTAAATCCATTTGTATTTTTATCTGTAGTTACAGTGTAATCTTCAGCTGCTGCTTCTGCTCCACCAATTGTAACTTTTAAATCGTTATTATATTGTAGACCTTCTGTCATTTCATCTGACCAGTAAGCTGTTTTTAATTTAGATTTTGCTGGTATTTTTGTACTAACTTCGTAAGGAATCTTCTTTCCTATTTCTGCTTTAGCTGTTGCTTTTTTCTTTTGGTAGTTTTCGTAAGCAGCACCAACTTTTAGTAAATCAGCTGCTTCTTGTTCTGCTGCAGTTAATTCATTGTTTTTTAAGAAGTTCTTGTCGATTTCTGGTTTTTCTTCAGTGTTCTTTGGATATACGTGAGCGTCTGGAACTACACCATCATCATTTACTAATGGAAGTGTAATTTCTACTGGAACAGCCTTCATGTCTGTAAGAATGTTACCAGATTCTTTGTTGAAATATGTTGACTTGTCGTGGATTTCTTCGATTAGGAAGTCTCCCTTTAATCCTTTAGTAGTAAATTTAATACCATCTGCCTTAGTTAAACCTGCAAGAAGTTCATGTCCTTCTGGTAATTGTGCATCTAAAGAATCTACTGCACCATATTCAGGTTTTTCAGCTTCTTTTGTATCTGTTTTAATTGTTACATACTTACCTTTGTTTGCTCCACTGTTGTATTTAACAGCAAAGTATGCACCTGCAATTTGTTGTGCAGAGTGGTTAGCATCTAATAATTTCTTAAATGCATCAAAGTTTTGAGATCCATTGTAGCCTTTCTTTTCGATTGCATCTGAATCCCAAGCGCCTAATTCTTCTTTTGTCATTAATAATTTGTGTAGTGTTACTGATTCAGTAGTTTCTTCATTTTCAGCCGCTGCAGCAAACACTGGTGATGCTACGCCAAGCACCATTACTAATGCTAATAGCATTGATAATAATTTTTTCGTCTTTTGCATTTTTTTCTCTCCTTGTTTAATTTGATAAGTAATAAAATTACTTTTGGTTGTGGGTGTGGAAGAGGATTTTCCTCTTCCCTACTCCAACCTTTGACCACTTTCGCAGTCAACATAGAAATTAATTATTCTGCAATTGTCCCCATAACAGTCCGTAAACTGTTACTTATCTTCCCTTTGGTCCTTCGACCCTGAGGTGATAGTCTTTTATTCTATCACCTTCTTTCTTCTATATCCTATAAAGGCTACAGTCATCAAGGCTAAGCCTGTTATAGCGAATACTACCGCTCCTATACCACCGGTTCTTGGGAAAAGTCCTGGTTGGTTTTCAATTTCAAGGATACTTATAGCATCGTTTGTTTGTCCCTTTTGATATAGGACTTTATCTGTTGTTCTTATTATACTACTATCGGAGTATATAAACAAATCAAATACTTTATCTGTTATTTTGTATCCTGCTGGAGCTTTTGTTTCTTTTAAACTAAATCTACCTTGTGGCCAATCTGCTGGAACTTCAATTCTGATAGCTTGTTTCTTAGTGCCATCTTTAATAGTTACATCTTCATAGGCCTTAGATAAATCTATTTCAAGGGTTATAGTCTTTCTGTCTTCAGATATTTCTTTTATTCTATAACCTCTACCTTGTGGTATTTGTTCTTCCACTTTTACATTGTCAGGGAATTTTGCACCATCATCTAATGCTTGTAATTCAATTTCAAGGGTTCCCTTCTTAATGCTATTGGATTTATTTTCAGTATCTTTGTAAATCTTATCAAGGTAGAATTTCATACCTTCTTTTTCGTTTACAATAGTTGTGTTACCACTGGTGTTTGTGATACTACCGTCGGAATTAACTTCAAAGCTTGCAACTTCCTTGTTTGGTAACTTGTAGCCTTTTTTAGCTTCTGTTTCCCAAACTTGGTACTTGCCTTCAGGAAGTCCTTCCCAAACAATTTTACCTTCTGTGTTAGAAGTTTTATCTTGTCCATCTACTCTAACATATTTATCGCCTTCGCCAAGTTTACGAAGTTCGAACTTAACTCCACTAAGTGGTTTTTCTGTTCCCACTTCTACCTTGGTGAACTCTATACTGTTCTTGTAGTTATATAAATCATGGGCAAGTTCAGCTTCTGCTTCTGGGTTATATTCCTTTGTCCAAGTGTTCCAATAATCTCTTACTTTGTATTCTGGAGTTGTGTTGTGCATTACGTGTTCGAAGTAAGGACTATTTCTATTGTATTCTGTTTTAGTCTTAAATTCTCGAGTGTCATTTACAACTCCGTCAATTTCAATTACATATTCATCGGTGTTGTAATTTGTTTCTCCATGACCAAAGTCTATATGGATTTGTTTTGCACTTGTCCATTCCCATTTAACAGAATTTGTAATATCTTCCAAACCATACTCATTATCCTTTTTGTGGTCAATATCAAATGACCATGGCAAGTCTTTATTATCTACTTTAGTCTTCTTATATATTTTCAAGTTATCAATAGTATATGGAAGATTTGCACTAAAGTATAAATCCTTGTCCTTATCCTTTGCCCTTACTGGGTTTACATAGATTACGTTTTTAAAATTACGTGGATTTTCGCTGGATGTGCCAAGTTTTAATTGATATGTCTTGACATTTTCCTTTGCGCTTATATATCCGTCATTAGTAGCATTGTCGTAATTTACGTTGATATTGTCAGTAAATTCTGCACCGTTACCACTTTCCCCGTTAGGATCTTGGATTCGAATTTTAACTTCAAGATTATCTGTGTTATATGGAACTAACTTTCTATTTACAAACATTTGTGAGTTAATAGTTAATTCTCTTAAGTCGTTGTAGTAGTCTACTGCTTCTGTAAAGGTGTAGTCAATAACATGTCTGTTGTCTTTTCTTACCTTTGCAATGGCAATTCTACCCATTGGACCGTAGATGTCAAACTCGCTATCGTCAATAGTTGAAAGTCCGTCAAGATCCACATTTTTACCAAAGTCCATTACGAAGAAGTCACCAGCCTTAACTTTCTTGTTGATTGAGAAGTTAAGTTTTGCAAATAGACCTTCTTGAACGTTTGGATAAACTACAGTTTCACTATTTGTAGTTGATGTCAAAGTAGATGGTTTAAGTGGATTCAAGCTAAAGTAACTTGAAACATTTTTTCCTTCTATTCCAACTGGAGCTTTCCACTTTTCACCTATTATTACTTTAATAGGGTTTTTAGCTTTGATATAACCTTCATTTTGAGATTTTTCTCTAATCCAGTACTTACCTGGTTGTAGGTCGTCAAATTTTACTTTACCATTTGCATCTGAAGTTGTTGTTGCAATAACTTCACCGTCACTATTTAGAAGTTCAAATTCTACACCTTTAAGAGGGGCTTTTGTTACACCGTCTCTCTTTGTAAATTCATAGGACTCTGTACCATATTTTTCATTTAGGATAACTTTGTTGTTATCATCGAGTGGTACATATTGACCATTTTTGTTTTTAACAAAGGTGTTTCCATTGTCGTCAATTTTAAATTCCTTTGCTTCGCCCTTTATAGGTCTGTATCCTGTTGGTGCATTGGTTTCGTAAAGTTTGTACTCTCCTGCTTCCAAGTCGTTAAGGACTAATTTACCTTCGCTATCTGAAATAAAGTTTCTATCAATTTTTTCGAATTTGTCATCAGCAACTTTCTTTTCAAGACTAAATACTGCATTTGCAAGTGGAGTATCGGTAGAAGTTCCTCCTTCAACTACTCTTCCAAGCTTTGAAAACTCAATATCAAACTTTTTCTTTTCGTTTACAAGAGCGTATTCAAGGGTGTCTCCAGTTAAAGTAATTTCTTTTCCAGCCACATCTGTTTCTTCTCTACTTTGAGTAATTGTTGGGAAATATTTTGCACTGTTTTCTTCCAAACCACCCCAGTAGAATGTACTTAGTGGTCTAAATGTACCTTCCTTGTCAGGGTCTTTTGCCTTAACTGTAAATTCATATACTAAACTGTCAGTATCTATATCTGTATTTAATTGAATGTCTGCGTAGTTGTAGCTGTAATCTCCGTTTGTAACATCAAAGTTATTTGTATCAAAGATCAACCTCAATGTTCTTGTTAGATTTCCATATTCAGACTTAGGAACATAATTAACTTTTAATTTATATTCCCCTTTTGTTAATGTCTTTTCAATTTCATATGAAATTTCAGCTTCGTCATAGTAGGTAACTCCATCCCATGCAACTTTGAACATTCTCTTTGCTGTTGGGTTATTTACTTCAGAAGTAATTTTATATTCTTTTGTTGTAGGTTCTTGAATTTTTACTGTTACATTTCCACCTTCGTCTATAACTTTTACAATATATTCTTGTTTAAGATCTTCATAGCCGATTGGTGCTTTTGTTTCTGTTAGTTTGTATTCTCCTGGTAGTAACTTATTAAATTTAGCTATACCATTTTCGTCACTAACTTCTACAACTGGTTCTTCCCCTGTTACAGCGTGTTCATTTTCGTCTTTTACTCTAACAAGTGTAAACTCAGCACCTGGTAGAATTGTCTTCTTATCTGTGTCAGTCTTTTTGATTTGGAAGTTTCCATAGACTATATTTTCGTTTGGTACTTTAATATCTTTAATTGGTACTTCCGCATCTTCTGCTCTTAATAGATCAACTGGGTTAATCTTATTTAAGAACTTCTTTATTGTTCTCAAAGCTGCGTTTTCTGTAGCTTTTACAACTGTTGTGTTCCCTTCTTTGTCAACTGTGATTTCCCACTTGTCTGAAACCTTCTTGTAGTCATCTGGTGCTTTTGTTTCAGTAAGTTCATATGTTCCTGGCTCAAGGTTTTCAAATAATATTTTACCTTGGTCATCGGAATCTTTTTCTTCCACTTCGACTGGTGGTGTTAAAACTTTTCCGTCAGCATCTTTTGTTCTTACAAGTTTGAAGGTTGCACCTTGTAGTGGTTTATCTTGGTTGTCCACTTTGGAAACTGTAAACTCACCTGTTGATTTTACTGGTTTGTTTATAACTGTCAAGGTTGGCATCTTGTAATCGTCATCAGCTACATCTTGTGGTGGATTTTCCTCAGATGTACCTTCACGTATAAAGGTATGACCGTTACCATATACCCATACTTTCCAAACTTTGTCAGATTTCTTATAGCCTATTGGTGGTTCTACTTCTCTTAGAATGTATCTTTCCGGCGTTATTCCAGCGAAGATGACCCTACCATTTTCATCTGCCTTAGCTCTCCTTACAACATAATTTTGCCAGTCCACAAGTTCGAAGACTGCTCCAGCAAGTGGTCTATTTTTGTTATCTTTCTTTTCGATTTCAAATCGACCTTCTTCATCTTTAGGTTCGTTTTTAATGTCGAAGAATCCATCTCTGTTATACACTATTTCGCCATTTTTATTAACTTTTATTAATTTGAATTCGTTCGGATCGCTAACTAATGTTTTATGTTGTTCTCCTGCGCTGTCATAACTACTAACTGCTTCAAATAGTTTATAAACTAATTCGTTAGAGTTTTCCACATAGTTAGGGTCAGTAGGTTTTAGTTTTCCTTTTTCAGTTACTAAAACTATAACATGTCTTCTATCATTATATTTATATCCAGTTGGGAAAGTTTTTTCAGTTAATGCATAGACTCCTGGTTCAAGACCATATACCCCAAAGGTTCCTTCTACGGTATATATATCTATTGGTGCGTCCTCATCATCAGGATTTCCTTGATAACTTCCTACTTGCCAAGCTTTTTCGAACTCTTCTGAGTCTTCTGCAACTATACCTATATGGTTTGTATACATCCTGAATTCAGCATTTTTAGTTTGTGGCTGACCATATCGATCTGGCGCTTCATCATAGATTACGCCACCTGTTTCTGAGTCAACCTTTCTCCATCTAAGATCAACCTTAGCTCTGATATTTACTACCTTGAAACCTTCATCTTCACTGCCTGTTAATAGGTTTGAATCTGCAAAGTTTCTTGGAAGGTATGTTTCATCGTAGTATTTCTTATCATATTTTTGATAGTACTCTTCTTCATATTTCTTATCATATGATACTTCAAGTTCTTTTGAACCTTGTTTTACTACTATAATCCACTTTCTTTGGGTTTTTGTATTGAAACTTTCGTGTTTAGTAATTTCTTCAAGTTCGTAAACACCAGGACTTAGGTTAGCGAAGTTTATTCCTCCATCACTTCTTGTCCTATCCCTATTGTAGGAACCATAGCCTAAGATTTCTGGATTTTGGATTTCGCCTTCAGGGTTACGTTCAATAAGTTCCTTGCCGTCCTTATCTGTCATTGAAGTTACATTACCATTTTCATCGTAGGTTATCTTTATACCATTTTCAGTTTCGTCTGTTCTTACCTTCTTCAAAGTAAAGGAGATATTTGAAAGTGGTATTGGAGGGCTATCTAAACCTTGTCCAACCTTTGTGAAACGGAAGTTTGTCTTGGCGTAGTTTACAATATTGTAAGTGCCGTCCTTATTTTTGATAACTGTCTTATCATTTTCGTTTTCAAACTGAAGGACTAACTTTCCATTATCATCTTTTACTACGTTGAAATACCAAGGCTGTAGCTTAGAATAAATTGTGTAGTTTGTTTCAGTAAGCTTATATCTACCTTCTCTTAGTCCAGTAAATTCATATTTTGTCTCATCGCCATATCTTTCTAAAGTTATGTCATATTCAGGTTGACCATTAACCATTTTTGTATTGCCATCTTCGTCAACGGCTTGTAGGTTAAAGACTGATGTTCCTACTACTAATCCTTTGGAGTCAACTTTTTGGAAGGTTAACCTTGTTAAATTGTCTTCGTTTTTAATTGACTCTATCTCTAAACCGTTCTTAAAGGTTAGAAGCTTTAAGAAGTCTGGGTCAGATTGAACTTTATCAACTGTTTGTACAAGTCTACCATCAGCGTCTTCTTTGTATTTTATAACGATGAATGAATCTGGTTTCTTATAGCCTTCTGGCGCTTTTGTTTCTTCTAAGATGTAGGTTCCTTCTGTTATTCCATCAAATTTAATTCCCAAGATACCCTTTGATGTGATTTGTTTTTGATAAACTATGTTACCATCGTCATCTATTACTGGGTCTGGTTTCTTGTCGGTAGATTTGATGATTAACTTACCGTTACTTTCTACTCTTACCTTTGTAAGTTGGAATGTAGCTCCTTCAACTGGGTTATTATTGAAAGCTACCTTCTTAAACTCAAGTTGACCTAATGTCTTGTGGTTGGTTACCCCAACTACGTCTATTCCCTTGTAAGGGGCGTCAGGTCTTGCTGGTTTTGAAATTTGATTATCTGGTAAGATCTGTACGTTTCTTATAAACTCTTTGTAAGCGTCAGTTGTTAATCTATCATCTTCAAATTCTGTTTTTTCATTTGAGTTAAGACCGAAGATTGTCTTTCCTCTAAACCTATTCTTTTCTGCTTCTGTCAAATGAGAATATTTCTTGTCTGACAAGTCTATAGGGAACTTGTAACTAAAGTCAAAGACCATTCTCATGTAGTTAGCTTCATTAGGTTTTTTTTCAGGATCGACTTCTACCTTGAAGTACCACTTGTTCTTTAACTTGGTGTATTCATTTGGAGCTTGTTCTTCCCACATTTCATAGATACCTGGAGTTAACTCTCTGAAGTAGTTTTCTCCGGCAAGACCTGTGGCTTCTGTAAGTGCGTCAAATGGTTCGTCATAATATTTAGGATATTCATCTTTTCCTTCTATTTTTTCTCCATCGACAATTTTCTTAGCTCTAAATTTTGCACCTGATAGTGGTGATTTGTCTTCGTTAGCTTTTTCGATTCTTAGAGGAATTCTAAATCCATTTTCGTCTTTGTTAAAGATTTTTATTAAGTTTCCGTTTGTAATCTTAACAAGTACGTTTCCGTTTTCGTCAGCTTGGGATTGGTCAATATTGTAGTAGGATATGTTACTTGGCCAGTTCCATAGATATTTCAAATCATAGGTTGTACTCAACTGGTAGGCAATCCTATAGGTCTTATTCCTATCAAGACCCTTATATTCTTGGATACCTGTCGGTCCCCAAAGATGTGAATCTTTGTAGGCTTGTTTATCAGTTCCTGGAACCTTTACCCACTGACCATTTTCTAAAGTTTCTAACCAAATTGTACCTGTACCATGTTCTGCTACCGGAATTTCCCCCTTGCCTTCGTAATCATAGTAGTGATATTCAAATTCTACTTTGGTTGTGAAGTTGTTAGACTTTTTGATTATTTTAAAGTCTTCATAGGCAGTAGTAAAGTTTTCAGTTCTTCCACTTGAAGTTTTTACACTAAGTTGATTTAGTATATTCTTATATATGTCTTCAGAACCGTCGTTTAATTTTGCATCAAATCCTATACTAAAACTCCTGTTAGGCATAAGACCAAGTCTTTGATATTTCTTTTCTGTTACTAAATTGTTATATCCGTTATAATCGCTTGGTCTACCATTACTTGCAGTAATATATTTGTTGTAACCTAAAGTAAAGTCTAATTTCTCGTTCTTTGCTGTAACTGTCACCTTCATATGACGTGTTCCGTTTTTAGTATCTATGGCATCTGCTTCAATTTTTATTTTTGCATAGGTTCCGTCATATTCCTTTGTTAAAGCAGCGTTGTTATTTGTTTCGTTTGCTCTAAGTGGTGTTGTTACATCGCCAAAGGTTTGAGCCGCTCTTACTCTATTTGCAGGTGTAGGATGTAGTATTGGATCATTCTTATCCCTTGACTTAAATACATTTCCATTTTTATCTACTAATACATAGATTGGTCTTGTATCTTTTTCGTAACCTGCTGGTCCTCTATACTCTTCAAGGACATATTTACCTGGTTCTATACTTTCAAATATTGCGAGACCTTGGGTTTCAGGGAACGTAGATGAATCTGTAGGGTTGCCTTTGTTGTCTGTAAGAGGTACACCATCAGTTACCCTTTGGATATATTTTGCTGGGTATCCACCTGGGTTAAGAAGTATATCGTAGTTTTCGTCAGCTGTGTATAGTCTAAAGAAAGCACGTCTTAGTCCAACTTCTTTTCCATTGTCTGGTCCCCACAAGGATTTACCAGTCTTCTTAATTGCAAGTTTACCAAGCTTTGATCCTTCTTCAAAGTTTATTACACCCTTTAAGATAGCGTGTTCACCAATTATAACGTCAGTTGAAGGGTCTCTTACGATTACCTTCATTGTACCTTCGTTGGCAATGGTTTCTGCTTCTACCTTTAATGTAATATCTGCAGCTTTTATATAGCCACCAGGAGCAGTTGCTTCTCTTAGTTTGTAGTATCCATTAAACTTTAGTCCTGTTAGATGGAATACTCCATTTGCGTCAGCTTTAATACCCGTTTTAATAGGTTTATTAGGATCTATAATTTTTCCATAGTAGTCTGCTTCGTAAAGATTAAATGAAATGCCATTTAACCTTGTTGGGTCAGTTAATGGAATATACTTTGGATTAGTTTTTTCATCAATTTCTTTACTTGGGTCAAAGTTTTTGTTTTCGATATACTTTTTAAATTCCCAGTCAACTGTTCTAATCTTATTTTTTACATTTACTGCGCCGTCTTGTAAGACGTCATTTAAGTTTATCTTTGAACCTTGTAACTGTGCTTCTGTCTTCTTGGCGTCGTCTCTTGTTTTTAATTTGTAGATGTTATATACCAAGTTGCCACTGTTATCAAGTTTTACATATAACTTCCATCCAAAGAACTTATCTGGTTCTGGAAGATACTTTGGTAATAGGTATCCACTTGGTGCAGTTAACTCTTCAAGGATGTATTCCCCTTCTTTTAATCCTTCGAAGTTTACTATTCCATCTATCCCTGATGAACGTTCTTCAAAGTAAAGAATATTATCTATGGTTCTTTCTGAGTAAAGTCTAAACTTAGCATTTTGTAGTAGGACTTGTTTACCTTTGTCATCAAGTTCACTGTCAATTTTTCTAAGTTTTAATTCTGTTTTCTTGGCTTCGTTTATGATAACTTTTGAAGCTTCGATATTTTCATCTAAAAATCTTGTGACAGCTTTACCACTTTGGTCAAGACTTACTTCGATGATTTGATCCTTTGCCTTTACGTATCCCTTAGGTACTACAGTTTCTTCTAATAGGTAGAAACCTACTGGCATCTTTGAGAATTCGAATTCGCCAAAGTCACCTTTTGAAGTTTTTTTGTAAACAGGTTGTCCATTTAAAAGATCTGCAGTTTTATCTGTTTGAGATTTTATTTTTGTAAGGGTAAATTCTGAACCGTCAAGTTTTTTGCTTGCGTCTCTCTTTGTGAATTTAAGTTTCCCAAACTTGTTGGATATATTTACGACTTCAATTTCAAGTTTATCTTCGCCTTGTCTAACAAGTGGATTTCCGTCAATATCTTTAGGTACACTGGTTAACTTGCCTTCAGTTTTATATCCATCATTAACCTTTATTCTTATATTGGATGCTGAAGGATAGTTACCTTCATCAGGGTCAACTTCGCCATTTGTAACTTTAATTGTGAAAGGATCGATTATTTCATAGCCTTCTGGTGCTTTTGTTTCTTTAACTCTGTAGGTTCCTTCAGCAAGATAGACTTTCATTCCATCCTTTGTTGAAGTAGCATTTACAATTTCACCTGTGTGGATATTAACAAAAGTAAATTCTGCTCCGTCAAGTTTGTTTCCATCACTGTCAACTTTGTAAGCTGTGATCGGATCTACAACACGTCCAGAAATAAGATTTTGCCATCTCTTGCTATCTTGTGTAAAGTATACAAGTGTAACTGAATTCGCTTTTTTATTTTCTTCCCAGTCATTGTCGTTATAAGAATTTTCAACTCTCTTTAAAAGTTCTTGTGCATATTTTACTTGAGTGCCTTTTAGTCCAGAACTTTCTATTAGAAGTCTTTCATTTTCAGAAAGTTTTCTATGACCCTTGCCATCAGTATTCGCTCCATTTTCGCCCTTAAAGTATTGTGATTCATCTTTTAGATTAGGGTCTGTAAGAGTAATGTCATTATGGAATCTTGTATCATCGACAGTAGGTGTACCAACAAGTGAATAGTCTGTGGATAGGTCTTTACCATCTGTAAAGTAGTGGATAACCCTTTGCAACATTTGATTTTCAATCATCCTGTGCATTTCTGTATTATTATGGCTTTGAGGATACTCTCTCTTTATCTCTTCAGCAAAGAAATAAATTCTCTTGAATAGGTCTTCTGCTGCATCATCTTGAGATAGTCCGTTTCTGTTGTATTTTCCTCCAGGTAATAAACTACTTTTAATATATTTTTTGTTATCACTACCATCTTTCTGGATATTTAAATTTAACAAATATCCTGTAGGATTTTCTATCCTATCAAGATTTATCTTACCACGAGTATTCACTGTTGGGTCTGGTCTTTGTGCATTAAGACATTGAACCATTTCGAAAGTCTTATTGATACGCATTATTGAATATGGTAACTCAAGGTAGGCAAGGTAACCAAGGTCTTCTGGATCAAATTTTCTTGAATAAAGATTTTGTTGTCCACCTTCTGTTGCTATCTCTTCATAATTATTGATTACATCTGAGTTATCAATAGGTTTTTGTTTTAGATTAACATCATACTTGAAGTTTGTATCCTTAGTACCTACTTGAACGTCGTAATCGTAATAAACTATTACCCCTGGTTTGTAAGAACCGTTTGGTAGGGTTGCGTCATTTGAATTTGTAGTTCTTCTATATCCACCATCTTTCTTTGGAATATAATAATATTTCTTGTAGTTTAATGGATTTGGTGTTAAATTTGCATATGCTAAACCATAGTCTTCTGTTTCGCCAACCCTTAGAAGGTCCATTGCGATCCAACGTCTTCTTGCATATTCAGCTTCTTGTTCTGCAACTATTGTTCTTGTTCTATCGTAGTAGAAGTTTTCGTCAACTGTTGGGTTACCTAAGTGAACAAATTCCGCAACGAACATATCTTCCACAAGATTGAATGGAGTATTTGCAAGTTCGTTCGCCTGTTCTGCTCCCTTAATAAATTTAAATATGGAAGGGATGGCATTGTATTGATCCATAAATCTATTATAGATAGTTTGGATATAGTTGTTGTCAGGGTTTACTCTAAGACCTAATGAGTAGTTGCTGTGGTATTCCCCGGACTTTAGTGGCATTTTTACTCTGATATAGATTTTATCATGTGGTAAGTCTTTTTTATCTATCGCCTTGATAGCTTGATATAGATTATTTACCTTACCCATGCCTGTATAACCTGCACCGTCAAGGTCTTCCTTGCTATTCGCGATTTTATAAGTACCACTGTCTAAACCTTGTTTATCTGGAGCAAACAATGTGAAATATAATTTTGAAAAATTTAATTCTTCGCCAGCTGGGAAGAGTTTATCTGTTTCTACTTCAATATCCCACCACACTTGTAAGCCTTGTGGGTTTACACCTTGTCCAAGAACTGCTACATTTCCATTTGCATCTCTTAGGGTTTGGTGTGAATGGTACTCAAGGATTACTGGATACTTTACCTTAGAGGTAATATTTTCTGGGCTTTCTATATTTGGATTAAAGCCTGGTATCGATGGAATTTCTGTTCTTTGGTCGTCACTTGAAACAGAAATTTCTCCCATTTGTTGAGCAGCCATTCCCTTTGGTTTTACTGATATATTTATTTTTATAGGATCTGTGTCGCCAATTCCATTTATATCAAAGGCAAGTAGTTGGTCTATTTTTAGATCTACATCTGAAGTAAGTTTTTCTGTGATTGTGTATCTAATAGTATGTGTTTGTGAATTGTAACTTGGTGTTGCTATTACCTTTCCATTTCCATTTCCAACTGTAAGTGGTTTTAATAGATTTTCATAATCTTCTCTTAAATATGGTCCAAGGTCAACATCAAAGTACCAATCTTTTGGCATTGGAAGAGCTGGTGAAGCTTTTATTTGCATAGTTGTAGTTAGTCTAAACTTCTTGTCTGCAAAGCTTTCAGGGCCTCTGCCAAGTCTTTGAAGTAACAAGTCTGAAACATCTGCTATCTCTAATTGTGTTTCGTCTTTTTTATCTTCGTCTTCTTCTACCTTTAATATGGATTCTTGTTTTTTATCTTCTTTTATATTATTAGTTTCAGTAGGATTTGTAGCAGAAGTTTCTTCTGTTGCTTTATTGTTTTCTTTTTTATCTGTAGCTTCTGTAGATTCTGTTTCTTTTTCTTCTTCTACTATAGCTTTTCCAAGTTCTTCTGTTTCTGCTTCTTCTTTGTCTTTTTCTAATGTAGTTATTTCTGTTAAAACTGTATTATCTTCTTTTACCTTCTTTGATGAAAGTGTGAAAATGTATTTGTATCCAGGATATAGTTCTGCTATGTTTAGTGAAATGACTTTGTTTTTGTCTTGGTGTCCTTCTTTTAGAACTTCTGTTAAGACTTCTTCTACTGTGACCCCATCTTCGTCTTCTCCGGTGTAAACTTTTTCCACTTTTGTTATGTCAAGGTCTTTTATGTCTTTTTCTCCCTTGAAGGTTAGTAATATGTCTTCAAGGTCTTTTAGACTGTTTACAAAGATTTCTTTTGTTAGTTGTTCTTCTTTGTCTCTTTTTAGTGTAATGTTTTCATTCTTTGTGCTTTCGTATTTGTTTTCTATGTCGTTTATTACTATTGGTATTGAAAGCTCTTTGTAGTCCTTGTAGTTTATTTTTAGTTGACTTTTTGTTGGATTTAGTTCTTTTGTTTCTTTGTTTTGTAAATCTTTGTAGTCTTGTCTGTATCTTTCTACAAGTTCTGTTATTTCTTCTATGTTGGAGAAGTCTTCTACTTCGTCTCCTCTAACAAGTAAAACTTTTCCTTCTTCGTCTTTTTCTACAAAGGTGTATTCTCTTAAGTCAAAGTCTTCTTGTGAACTTATGACGTATGGTCCTCTTAGAAAGGCAAAACTGTTATCTTCTAACTGTTCTATATATGCCTGTTCTAATGGGCTTAGTTCTTCTTTTATGGCAGGGTCAATTACCCCTTCTTTGGAATGGGTTTCTTCTTTCACTTCCTGCGTCTTTACTTCGCTTGGCAAGTCGTTTGTGTTTTGAACTGCCATTACTGGTTGAACTAATACTTGCATTACAAGTAATAAGCTTAGTAGGCCTGATGATATTCGCCTAAGTATTTTCCTGTCCATGTCTCCTCCTGAAATAACTTTAATTATAGATTTTAATCTTTTTCTTAGTGAAACACTAAGTTATCAGTTCTCAAATAGAACTTAGAGTTGATGGAAATCCTAAATTGGAATAAAGATTACGATTTCAATAATTGCAAATGTTTCCTCTTTAATTTTTCCATCTGCTTACAATTCAAATTTTTTATTTAATATTATAATTAAGACCTGGGGTATGAATATAAGAATATAAAAATTTCAAGATATTTATTCAACTTAGCTCAAACTAAGTAAAAAAAATTTGTGTCTTTAGATTTATAAATATGTACCCATACCTCTCTTACATTTAAGTATAATCTTATGAGATAAAAAATCAAGTTTTTATAAGTATTTTTTATATTTTTTTGTATTAATGTTACGTTTTTGTCACAATTACCTAAAAGTGTAAACTTGACTTTCCTTTTGCCGTTATTTTAATTATTTTGCTATTTGAGGCATTTTAATTTTTTTATTTTCGTTTTGCCTTTACAATATTTTTTTCTTCTCTCCTCTGATTCTATTATACACCATTTTGTTGGTTTAAAATTTTTATTTAAATCATTTTTGAAATTTTATTTTTTTTTTTTTTGATATTTATGCTCTCTTTTTAATTTTAAATTTAAAGGATTTAGTTTTAAGCTTCTATTCAGATATTAAACTATTCTTTAAGTGTTATGGGATACGATACATTTTTTTCTACTCTTTACTTATGGAAAATCTTGTTTTATCATGGTCTTATTGGAGGTGAAATATGTCTAATTTAAAAAAGTATTATAGTTTGGTAAAAAAGTTTAAGTATCAAATGGTTTTTGGTTTTGTTGTTGGTATTTTGACTTTGTTTACAACTCTATTACTTCCTAAAATTGTTGGTACTTTGACTGGCTTTGTGGAGTCTGGGACGTTGACTCTACCGATTGTAAAAAAGTATTCTATTATTATTTTATGTGTGGGAGCTTTTAACTACATAGCTAATGGACTGTGGAATTATATTTTCTTTAGAAATTACTACTATGTTGACAATGAGATAAGACTAAAAATCTTTTTTAAGGCACTTAGTCAAAGCCCTGTGTTTTTTAAGAAAAATCCAATTTCTGACATTATAAACAAGGCTACTTCTGACTCTGCGAATATTGCTGATGTGGTTGGGTATGGAATGATGACTTTGATGGATGGAATTTTATTTCCCTGTCTTATCTTCTATTATATGTTTAATATTTCTGTACCTTTAACTATCGTTCCTATTATTACTTTGCCTATTATGGTTTACTTGGTAACTTTGGTGAGCAAGAACTATGATAGAAGGTATCTTTCTCTAAAGAAGTCAATGGACTCTTTGCATGACTCTGCTCTTGAAACCTACACTGGTATAAAGGTGATTAAAACTTTTAATCTTTCTTCTATTATGGGCAGGGGCTTTATGAAGAAGGTTGATAAAAATTTAGACGAAGAGCTTAGGTTGCAAAAACTAAACACTTTATATATGCCCATTGTGGAAATTATTTCTGGAGTTGGGGCAGTTGTTTCTTTTGTACTTGGTGCAAGGCTTATTAAGGAAGGAAAGATTAGCTATGGAGAGCTTGTAACTTTTTCCATGTATCTAATGTACCTTTCTTGGCCTGCCTTTGCTATAAGCGACTGTATCGTAATTTCCAAGGCGGGAAAGAATAGTTTGAAGAGGGTTGAAAATTTAATTGACTACGGTGAAGGTAAGAAAAAAAGTGACTTTGATGTGATTACATCTATTGATTCTATGGACTTTAGTAATGTTTCCTTTAGCTACCCTATGAATGATAGTTTTGGTCTTTCTAATATCAATCTTCATCTTGAAAAGGGAAAGAGATATGGAATTGTTGGTAAGACTGGGAGTGGTAAGACTTCTATTTTACGTATGGTCATTCGGGAATATCCTGATTTTTCTGGTGAAATCAAAATCAATGGCGTTGATGTAAAGGAAGTAAACTTTGATGTTCTTCGGAAAAAAATTGGTTATGTGCCTCAGGAACACTTTTTGTTTAGTAAGTCCATTGGGGAGAATATTAAATTCTTTCGTGATGTAAATGAAGAGGCTGTGATCAATGCCATAAGGCTTTCGGACTTTGAAAAGGATTTGAAGGATCTTCCTGAGGGTCTTGAAACTTTAAGTGGTGAGCTTGGTGTTAGTCTATCTGGTGGTCAAAAACAGAGGGTATCTCTTTCGAGGGCTTTGTTAACTGATGTGGATTTGTTGGTTCTTGATGATGTGCTTTCTGCGGTGGACAACAGTACTGAAAGAAATATTTTAAACAATCTGAATAGTGTTCTTGGTGACAAGATTGTTGTAATGTCCAGCCACAAAATCAGTGCAATTAAAGATTTTGATGAGATATTGGTGGTGGACAATGGCAAAATTGTCGAACGGGGCGATTTTAATAGCCTTGTGAAAAATAGAAAGTGGTTTTATGAGCAAGCTCTAAGTCAGGGGGTGTTGTATGGAGAGTACTAATGAAAAAATGTTCCGTAAGGGGACTGGACGACTAATGTTGTCAACTCTAAAAAATGTAAAGGTCGATTTATTTTTTGGAATTGTACTGTCATTAATTGCAACTTTTTTAGGGCTACTATCCCCTATTATACTAAAGAAGCTAATTGATGTGGAAATTTCTTCTAAGGTTGGCATTGTAAACAAGAAATCTTTTATAATTACTTCCTCTTTATATATGGGGTCAATTCTATTTACAAATGTTTTTAACTATGTAAAGGTGTTGCAGTTAAAGAGAACTTCCAACAAGGCTGCCCACAGTCTTAGGGAAAGACTTTACTTTCACACTTTGAAACTGCCCCTTTCCTTTTATGATAAAACTCCTGTTGGAACTATATCTTCAAGGGTGGTAAGTGACATTGACCAGGTTAAGGAAATATTTTTCTATGGATTTGCTACTGCTTTTTCTTCAATCTGCTTTATAATCGGTTCTATTATATACGTTATGAGAAAGGACTTTTATGCGGGGCTTATTCTCTGTGTGCCAGTTCCAATTATGATTGTGCTCATTATAGTCTATAATAAATATTCTGCAAGACTTCACATTGCATATCGAAAGGACAGGTCGAAGATTACCGCGGATTTAAATGAAAATTTGAATGGAGTTTCAATTCTTAGAGCCTTTGGTGTAACTGAGGAAGCCTATGATGAGTTTAAAGATAGCAATGATAAACTATACAAAACTGGACTTAAAATTGAAGTGTTTGACTCTTTGTTTTCATGGAATCTGTCGGACTTTTTAAGGATGCTTTCCACTGTTGTTATTGTATATGTGGTTGGAAAGGGGATTTTGGAAAAAAGCCCTGTTATGACGGTTGGGTTTATGTTACTTTTAATCCAATATAATAATAAGATTTATGAAAATATCACAAATACTTTAAGACGTATGAACATTCTTGAAAAGGCACTGGGTTCGGCGCATCATATTACAGAGGTGTTGGACGAAGAATATGAATATGAAGGCGAGGAGAGTTTAGAAAATGTGTGTGGAGATGTGGAATTTAGAGATGTAAGTTTTTCCTATGTTGATGGAAATCCTGTACTTCATAATATCAGTTTCCACGCACCAAGGGGAACTAAAACTGCCATTGTTGGGGACACTGGATCTGGAAAGAGTTCAATTATAAACTTGATTTTTAGATTTTATAATGTGGACAGTGGAGAGATTTTGATTGATGGACGAGATATAAATAATTATAGTTCAAGGGAACTTAGAAAACATATGTCACTGGTGCTACAAGATCCATTTATATTTAAAGGAACTCTACGGGACAATATCGCACTTGGATATGACCACAGTGATGAGGAAATTATAAATGCACTGAAGACCTCAGGGGGAAGCTATATGTATTCAAAGCTACATGACGGACTGGACAGCAACCTGAATGGCGAAGGCGTAGGACTATCCCTTGGGGAAAAACAGATTGTGACCTTTGCAAGATCTGTGTTGATGGACCCAAAGATATTGGTGTTAGACGAAGCAACTGCATCAATTGACTCAGAGACGGAGAAATATATCCAGATGGGATTAGAAAACTTGATGAAGGGAAGAACGTCATTTATAATCGCCCATAGACTGTCGACAATAAAGAACTGTGACCAGATTATCGTGCTGGAAAAGGGACGAATTGTAGAAGCGGGAACACACGACGAGTTGATGAAAAAACATGGTAAGTACTATGAATTGAAGGGGGAAAGTTTTTCGTAAAAACTTTTATTAAAAGGATAAATAAGGGGGAAAAGGAACCTTTTCGTACGGTTCCTATCCCCCTTTTACCCCCTTTACCTCCCAACGACTCGGGGTTTCCCCGAGACCCCTCTGGGAAAGAGGAAGAAAATCTTTTGGATTTTCTTTTTGTGCCTAACGGCACCACTATTGGAGGTTCTACAATACATGAATGTCATTGTGAGTGGAAATTTTTACGCAGTAAAAATTGTAGTCGAAGAATTCTTGACCTAACAGAAGACGAAGTCTTCGTTGTAGGTCAAATGTCGATCTCGTTTCACTTTCCGACAGGAAAGTGTCAGAAGGCGACCTATTTTTTATTCTTTATCCCACACTCCCCATTTTTTACGTTCTTCTTGTAGTAATTCTCTATTTGTCTTTTCATCTTCTTCTTTTAACATTTTTATAAGGTCTTTTTTTCTTTCTGGTATCTTTGTGGTTAATGGCAATATCTTAGTTTTATGTGTTCCATTATAGACTGTGTGAATTTTTAAATTTTCTAAAAGTAATATTTCTTCTTCTATTTGTTCTTTTAGTGAAATTCTTTTAAATTCTCCACTTTTTACATATTTAACTAATTCTGCTCCTGAAAAAATCACTAAGTTTACTACAACTATCTCAAATGGATTTGTCTTATTCAAAAACTTTGCAGTATTTAAGATATGTTCTTTCGAATGGCTTTTTCCTCCAAGTCCAAGCATTATATAGCATGAATAGGATATTCCTACTTCTTCTAATAGTTTTAGTGCTTTAAGCTGTTCTTCTGAGGTAACGCCTTTGTGATGAAATTTTAAAACTTCGTCATCTCCTGATTCTATTCCTATGCAAAGTCTGTCAAGTCCTAAACTTTTTAAATTTTTAAGATCTTCTTTGCTTTTCCTCAGTATATCTTCCGAGCGGGCAAAGCAGGATACATATTTCATCTCTGGAAAATTCTTTTTTATCTCTATTAGAACTTCTGCGAGAAAATCGGTTTTTAAACAAAGTGGGTTTCCTTCAAGAAGTGTAAATTTTTTTGGAGTAAATCTCTTCCCTTCGTAAAATCTCGCTCTTTTTTGTATATATTTTTTTATATCTTCTAAATCAAATACTCTAAATTTTTTCCCCATATTAAGGTCACAATAAATACATTGTCCATATGAACATCCATCTGTAACTGGAATCATTTCGTTATGCATTTCGGGCATTGGTGTATACATATATTTGTCATAAAAATTTTTTATCATTTGAATTTCCTTTCTATTTATTATTTTAATGTACTTAATGATTGGTGTCCAGAGAACAAAAGGATGAAAGTTTTAAAAAACTTTCAATAAAAAATATATTCAAAAGTTTCATTGTTTGTTTTATAGGGTCACACCCTACTACCTTGTTTTTTCTAATAATAATCAAGGGGGAAAAGGAACCTTTTCGTACGGTTCCTATCCCCCTTTTACCCCCTTTACCTCCCAACGACTCGGGGTTTCCCCGAGACCCCTGTGTGAAAGAGGAAGAAAATCTTTTGGATTTTCTTTTTGTGCCTAACGGCACCACTGTTGGAGGTTCTACACTACATGGATGTCATTCTGAGCGAAAATTTTTGCAAGGCAGAATTTGTAGTCGAAGGATCTCGTTTTTTCCTTCGTCACAAATCAAATTGCTGTACTTTTTGTATGAAAGTTCATGATAAAGTTTTATAGTTTATTTTGTAGGTTTTACTCTACTACCTGGTTTTTTCTATTTTATATTTTTATTTTATTCTTAGGGGCAGGATGAAGGGGATTTCGATTTCCCCTCATATCCTGCCCCTAAAACCCCATCCTTTTACATCCTTAAAACGATTGGGGATACCCCAAACCCAGTAAAAGAAGTAGAAAATCTTTTGATTTTCTTAGTGTGCCTTACGGCACCTAATGTATTACCCACATCTTATTCTTAGGAATGTTATCCCCCCGTACTGTCATACTGAGCGAGCAAGGCGAGTCGAAGTATCTCATTTGCTTTTCAGTGAAAGGCAAATGCAAAAGTATCTTAATATGTTATGTAGTGTTTCACCCTACTACCTGGTTATTTCTAATCATTATCAAGGGGGAAAAGGAACCGTTTCGTACGGTTCCTATCCCCCTTTACCTCCCAACGACTTGGGGTAAACCCCAAGACCCCTTTGGGAAAGTAGTAGAAAATCTTTTGGATTTTCTACTTTTTTTATTGTGTTTTGTTAGGTTTTACTTTACTGCATGTATATTTCTATTTTTTTCTTCGTTTTAGCGAGATCCTTCGAGTCGCTCACGCCACCTAAGGATGTCAGCAACAAAATGTTTTCGTTGTAATATGGCAATTCTATCTCCATCTTGTCACATAAAAAACACCCAAGGGGGTTCCCAATGGGTGTCTATTTTTATTCTTTTTCAAATTCGTAATTATAGTGTAGTGGCTTTCCTGATTTAATTTGTCTATCATAATCTCGCAAAATCTCTCTGGCTTCTTTTGCTAAAAAGAATATTGCTATAACATTTGGAAGTGCCATTAGTCCCATTGCTGTGTCTGCAAGGTCCCATACGAATCCTTCTTGTAAAGTCGTTCCGTAAAGTAAAAATGCAAGTACAACGAATTTAAACATTCCAACTATCTTTTTGTTTTTATTTACTAATAGTTTTACGTTTGATTCTGCAAAGAAGTACCATCCAACTATTGTTGTAAGTGAGAAGAAGGACAATGATACTGACAGGAAGATTTCTCCGAATGAACCAAATCCGTTTGCAAACCCTGTTTGTGTCATAAGTGTCGCTGTCTTTTCCATTGTTGCTGCTGGTATTGTTGGGTCATAGCTTCCTGATGTAAGTGAAACTAAAACTGTACACATACAGATTAGGAAAGTTGAAATGAACACTCCTATCATGGCTATGAAACCTTGTTCTGCTGGGTGGTCTGCTCCTGCAACTGCATGTGAATGTGGTGTTGAACCCATTCCTGCTTCGTTTGAAAATAGTCCTCTTGCAACTCCAAATCGAATTGCTTCTTGTATACCGATTCCAAGGATACCACCGTTTATTGCTTTAGGGTTAAATGCTCCTTCGAAAACCATTTTTATTGCTGGTATTATGTTACTTCTGTAAAAGATTATTATTAAAATTGCACCAAATACATATGCAAATGCCATTACTGGTACTATTTTTTCTGTAAATCCTGCAATTCTTTCCATTCCTCCTGTAAGAACTGCGGCAACTACTGCAAGTAGTCCTACTGAAACCCAAACTTTTGGTAGGTTAAATGATGTACTTACGGATACGGCAACTGAGTTTGATTGTACCATTATACCTACAACTCCCAGTGCCACTACGCAGAAGAATGCAAATATATATGAAAGTGTTTTATTTTTTAATCCATTTTTAATGTAGTATGCAGGGCCCCCTACAAGTTCTCCATTATTTAATTCTCTATATTTTTGTGCAAGGACTGCTTCGGCAAATATTGTAGACATTCCGAAGAATGCTGAAATCATCATCCAAAATGCAGCTCCTGGACCTCCTGATGCAACTGCTGTTGCAACACCAATTATATTTCCTGTTCCTACTTGTGCAGCAATTGCTGTAGCAAGTGATTGGAATGGTGTCATTCTACCTTCTGGTACTTCTACTTTATTTATTATATCTTTAATCATTCTCTTTAGAGCTGGAAATACTCTTTTGAACTGTGGAAATTTAAGTAGTATTGTCATATAAATACCAAGTCCTACAAGTCCGAATAAAAGTATATAGTCCCAAAGGGCTATGTTTAAATACTTAATTATTTTTTCTATTAACTCCATTTAGTTCTTAATCTCCTCCTTAGGTTTAATATATCTTTCTGAAATCCTCCAAATTATCCAAATTATTGCAGATCTTACGAAAGCAGCTAAGAATATTGTGGAAAAGTTTTCTGTAACAAGCCCAAAGTTTGATACTGAATATCTGATTAATGATTCTGTTGCATTTGCACCAAAGTCACAAATCATAAGTAATAGAATAATTGGATTGTGTTGCTTTGGATCTTCTTTTCTAACAAGAATGAAAAATAATAATCCATATGCAATATAAAAGAATATTTCAAGTGAGTATGACAAAATCATTTTTCCATCAAGACCTGTAACAAATGATGCCTCTATAAGTCTCATAATAAATACACCAAGTCCTGTTGCACAAGAAAGTGAAATTGGATTGATGTCTTCAAATAGTAAAATACCAACTACAAAAACTATAATACCCATGGAAACTCTCAGGTCTGTATCGCCTATGGAAAGGTTAAGAAGTGAAAGTAAACTTGCCATAAGCACTATTTGCGATTGCTTTTTCATTTTTTCTTCCTTTCATGATTTAATAGTAAGAAAGAGATATATTAATATATCTCTTTCTTACCTTATTACCTTAACTTGTAATTAATTTATTGTCAACCTTTTATTTAAAAGTCTGGTTCTAACAATCCGTAATTGCCATCTTTTCTCTTGTATACAACTTTTACAAGGTCAGTTTCTGAATCTAAAAATACAAAGAAGTCGTGGCTTATAAGTTCCATTTGAAGAATTGCCTCTTCTGCATCCATTGGTTTTAATCCAAATTTCTTAACTTTTACAATTTTTTTTGCTTCTTGAGCCTTTTCTTCATGTGATTCTATATTTTCAAATCTAATTGTCTTTCCGCTATTATATCTCTTTTGTAATTTAGTTTTATATTTTCTAATTTGTGATTCAAGGGAGTCTACAACTCTATCTAAAGAATTTCTAATGTCATCGGAAACTTGTTCCGCTCTTAAAACTGTACCAGGTATGAGTATGGTCACCTCTGCTTTCTCTGAGTTTCCCTCTTGACTGTAAGTAATTTTAGCTTCAATGTCTTCTGCGAAATACTTTTCAAGTTTGCTCAATTTCTTTTCAGACATCTCTTTTAAGTTGTCGCCAACTTTATAATTTTTTCCTAAATGAGTAAATTTCATACAAATACCTCCTCTAATAGTATAAGAACTATTTCTTATATTTTATTTATACCCAACAGAAAAAAATATAACCCTATATTTATTCAATAAACTTGAAAATTTTCTTTGGATTGTTTGATTGTGGATAATGTGGATATCTTTGTGGAAAACTGTTGGATTTCACTCTTTTTATGTTTATAAGTCTATGGAAAACTTTTTTAAAGCACAAATTTATGGAAATATTATACAACTTGTATAAAAACATCATAACTTAGGTAGCAATGTACAGTAAGAAAAGTAAATTCTTCTGAATTTTTTCTTAAGCTATGTTATGATATATAAGAACTTTTAATCTTAATAATATAGGTGATTCAATGGAGAAAAAGAAAAATTTTAAATTGATTTTTACAAAAGATTTTTTTACGGAGTTGTTAACAAGAATAAAAGTTAATGACATCATGGTTATGTCTTATCAAGTAAGTTATAATCTGTTACTTGCCGTAATCCCTTCTTTTGTTATCATAATAAATATTATAATTTCATTTATGTCAGAAAATTTGGCATATATCAATGACTTAGTAACCAAACTTCCACCTCAAGTTCAACCTTTTCTGAACTCAATACTGGACTTTATAATAACTCAAAGGTCAACTGGTATATTGTCTGTGGGTGTTTTGGCAGCCTTCTACACGGCTTCAAGAGGTATAAAGGCAATGAGAAAGGCATTTGATAAGTCCTTTAACAAAGATATCTACGACAAGTCATTTATAAAAGATCAAGCTCTATCTGTATTTTTTACACTTCTTTTAACACTTGTTATAGTAGCGCTAATCTTTGCCATGACATCGGGACCGGAACTTCTTAAAAAAATACTGGATGTATTAAATATCCCTAAGAATATAATAAATGGTCACTTTATAAACTTACTTAGAATTATTATTCCTCTTGGAGTAATGATTTTGGTGTTTACAGTGGTATATGTAATTGGCGCATCAGAATCAATAAAAAAATTAATTCCATTTAAACCAGCTTTTTTAGGCGGACTATTGGCAACGGCACTTTGCTCCCTTGTAAGCATTGGTTATGGAATTTACGTTTCAAAATTTTCAAATATGCAGTCTATCTATGGCCCACTTGTTGGAATAATGATATTTTTAATTTGGATAAACTATATTGTCCTTAGCATATTAATTTCTGGTGAATTTATAGCAACAATACTTTGTAAAGTATATGGATATGGCGAAAATGAAAAAGAAAAACTTGAAGAAAAAAAGGAAGATAGAAAGATTTCATCATTTGTATCAAAACAAAAAGACTATCATGAAGATAAAATAAAATAGTGTAAAATTAAGAAAAGCCAAGGAGTGTATCCGAGGCTTTTTATTATTTACTATTCTAATACATTTTGATATCCTTCAAGTTTAGAAGTACAATGAGGACATCTTGTTGCACCAATTGGTATTTCTGTCTCACAGTGTGGACAAGTCTTAGTTGTTGGAGCAGCTTCAGGTTCTTTTTTCTTAAATTTATTCATGGCTCTCACAATTAAGAAAAGAATAAATGCAATAATTATAAAGTTTATAATTGCTTGTATAACTGCTCCATATGGTATTTCTACTCCAGCTATAGTTGCAACTAATTCATCGAACTTAACACCTGCTGTTGCTGCAGATACTATATTCATCAATATAGTTACAATAGATTCAACAATTTTACCAAAAGCACCAGCTATAATTACCCCAATAGCCATATCCATAACATTGCCTCTCATGGCAAATTCCTTAAATTCTTTTAACATATTATCCCTCCTTACTAACTAAGTTTACCCATAAAAAATATTTTAAAACATAATAAATAAAACTCCCTTTATTTTAATTTAAAGAGAGTTTTTACTTTAGTCAGCACTAATAGACAGATTTTCACTGAGAATAATATCTTGAATAGTTTTAAAGTTACCTTCCTTTTTAAGTTCAAGAAAAGTCTCTTTATATACAGAAGTCACATCTTCACTATCTCTATCTAAGATTTTTACACTATCTTCTTTAGATAGTTTGTCTAAAGCGATTTTAAGTATTTTGTTGTCATCTTCTTCCTTAGAAAGAAAAGTATATAGAGCTAATTCTCTTTTTACATTCTCCACTTCCATGTTTTTGTAAACAAGACTTCCTCCTAAAATTAAATTTAAAATTAGAGAAAGGCACAAAATAAAATTCTTTTTATTCTTAATCATGAATTAGGATTCCCTGGATCTAAATTTTCTTCAGAAGAAGGATCATATCCTATAGAGATATCTTTTTCAATCATAAACTCAGTTATACCATCATAATCCTTCTTTTCATAAAGAGATAATAATTCATCCCTATACTGGTCAGTTACATCCTTATTAGTCTTGTTTTCAGTTATACTTGCACTCTTATTTTCTTTGAGAGCTTCCATTGCATCATCTGTGCCACTGTGGTCCTGAGGCTGTGCCTTATCTACATTTGCGACAAGCTGTTCAATAGACATCTTCGCAACAGTCTTTTCCAAATTTATAAACTTATATGCGAAAAATCCATTAAAGCCTAAGGATAATATCAAAAGCAACATTAAAACCTTTTCCTTATTTTTCATAATAACCCTCCTTTGTATGGTTAATATTATTATACCCTGAAAAAAAGAAACAAACCGTTTAAGAAATAGAGAGATGTTTCCTTATAACAAAATAGAAAAACGAGGTATCCTTCTATCACTTTCATAATGGAAAGATAGGTCGCCTTCTGACACTTTCTTTCAGAAAGTGAAACGAGATCGACATTTGACCTACAACGAAGACTTCGTCTTCTGTTAGGTCAAGAATTCTTCGACTTCAAAATTTCTTTGAATTTTTTTCGCTCAGAATTACACTATAGAGGAAAAATCATTACATTAATATAAAAAAGAAGAAACTCCAACAGGATTTTCTTCTGCTCCTATTAGGGCTTGGGGTATCCCCAATCGTTTTAAGGGTGTAAAAGGATGGGGTTTTAGGGGCAGGATATGAGGGGAAATCGAAATCCCCTTCATCCTGCCCCTAAGAATAAAATAAAAATATAAAATAGAAATAACCAGGTAGTAGGGTGAAACCCTACATAATAAATTAAAAAACTTTATCATGAACTTTCATACAAAAAACACAGCGAGTTGATTCATGACGAAGGAAAAAACGAGATCCTTCAACTCCAAATTTGCTACGCAAATTTTTCGTTCAGGATGACAATATCACCTTTCCTGTCATCCTGAGGGAGCGTGAGCGACTCAAAGGATCTCAAATTATAACTTAAAATGTCATGAAAGCTATGCACTTATATAGCAATACCCAACAAAACACAATAAAAAAGTAGAAAATCCAAAAGATTTTCTACCTCTTTTACTGGGGTTTGGGGTATCCCCAAGCGTTTTAAGGGTGTAAAAGGTTCGGGTTTCAGGGTAAGGATATGAGGGGAAATCGCAATCCCCTTCATCCTTACCCTGAGATTGGGAATAATAATATTGTAGAATATTATTTCTCAAAGTTTATTAAACTTTGAAAACAACAAGGGAGAAAATAAAAAGAAGAGGGATTATATCTCTCTTCTATCTTCAATCGCTCTATATATGGACATTTCATCAAAGTAATCCAGGCTCACTCCTATTGGTATACCCTGGGCAATCTTTGTAACTTTTACGCCATATGGTTTTAGTATTTCTGAAATAAGTCCTGATGTAAATTCGCCATCTGTTGTTGAGGACAGGGAAAGTATAACTTCTTTTATTTCTCCCGTCTTTACTCTTTCAATCAGGGAATCTATGTTTAAATTTTCCGGACCAATTTCATTTCTCGGCGACAACAGTCCTCCTATTACATGGTACAGTCCTCTATACTCCCTGGCTTTTTCAAGGGAGATTATATTGGAGCTATCTTCCACAACTATTATCGTCGTTTTATCTCTGCTGTCGTCGCTACAAATGTCACAAATTTCTCCATCTGTAATATTTCCACAAACCCTACAGGGCTTTATATTCTCTTTTACATTTACTAATGTTTTTGCAAGGTCAAAGACTTCATCTTGGTCCATTTCAACAATTTTAAAGGCAAGTCTTCTTGCTGATTTTCTACCTATTGTTGGAAGGGATGACAGTTTTAGTATCAACTCTTCCATATCTTTTGGATATAGTGCCATTTAATCACCTAAAATAATCCCGGAATATTTAAACCTCCGGTAAATTTACCCATGGACTCTTCTGTTGCATTGTTAACTTGATTTAACGCGTCATTAACTGCAACCATTAATAAATCTTGTAACATTTCCACATCATCAGGGTCTACAACTTCTTTATCTATGTTTACAGATACAACTTCTCTCTTTCCATTCATCGTAACTTCTACGCTTCCACCACCTGCAGATGCAGTAAACTCAGTTTGTTCAACCTTTTCTTGAGCCTCTTCCATATCCTTTTGCATCTTTTGCATTTGCTTCATCATATTGTTCATGTTTGGCATTCCACCTCTTGGGAATCCACCTCTTTTTGCCATAATAATCCTCCTATATAAAATCTATATTTTCTTTTCCAAAAACATTTTTAAGGGTCTCTATATTTTCTTCTCTTCTTTTCTTTGCCAGGTCTTCGTAGTCCTCTTCAAGGCCAATAAATAGTTCATAGTCCTTGCCCAATGTATTTTTTATTGCATTTTCAACCTTCTCCCTATTATTTATTATCATGCCCATTCTGGTGTCTTTGTTTCTAAACAATATGGAGACTCTCTTGCCGTCAATAAATTTATGGTTTGCTGAGTCCACAAAGCCTGCAAGCATTTTGCCAGGGATATTTTCCAGTAGTTCATCCCAGTTTTCAATTTCTCTATATTTTTTTTCAAGTTCTTGTTTTGGTTCTTCCAAATCTTTAGAACTATCTATGTTTTCTAATTCTTTAGTAGCTTCTTCAAAAGTTTCCTGTGGTTCTGGTTCTGCTTCTGCTTCAGTTTCTAAAGCTTCTTTTTTAACCGGTAATTTTATATCTTCAATAGGTTCTACCGTAGAGCTTTTGCTAACATATACCGGTACATCCTTAAGTTGTTCTATCTTTTTCTCAAGGCTTTCTACTCTTTCCATTAAAAACTTTATCTTTGATGAGTCTTCCTTTGGTTCGTAGTAGTCAATGAGCCTTCCTATAAGAATTTCTCCAAGTATATTTGGGTTTTGAGTGTTTTTTAATTTCACTTCATATTCTAAAAGTATATTTAAAGATTCTACAATCCTATTTGTAGATATCAGTTCACTTTGTGTCTTTAAAAGTTTTTTCGATTCTTCTGTTTCTTCCACAAAGTCATCTAAGCCTTCTTTAATATAAAGTAGGTTTCTAAATTGGTTTTGTATATCTTTAAAAACCCCTGCAACTACTTTGTCATTAGTTATTTCCCTATAAAGTTTTAGACTCTTTTTGTAGTCATTTTCAATAATCTTTTCTACCAGAAAAAAAATCTTTCTTCTGTCTGCTATGCCAAGGTCCACTACAAGGTCGTCTATGGTAATCTCTTTTTTTCCAAGGGATAAAACCTGGTCCAAGTTTGAAAGGGCGTCTCTCATGGCGCCGTCAGCTTCATTTGCCAGCTCCATCAGTGACTCATCGTCTATTTTAACACCAAGGTCACTTGTAATCTTCTTTATATTTTCAATGATATACTTTGAGTCCATCCTGTTGAACTCAAATCGTTGACAACGGGATAGAATGGTTTGAGGAATTTTTTCAATCTCTGTAGTAGCGAGAATAAACACAAGATGTTTTGGTGGCTCTTCCATAATCTTTAGTAAGGCGTTAAAGCCTTCGTTTGTAATCATGTGGGCCTCGTCTATAATATATACCTTGTACTTAAGATTTGCCGGCGGAAAGATTACCTTGTCTCTAAGGTTTCTTATGTCTTCAATACGTCTATTTGACGCCGCGTCCATCTCAACTATGTCAAAACTCTCTTCACTTAAAATCATCTTGCAGTTTTCACATTCATTGCATGGTGATCCATCTTTTGGGTTTAGACAGTTTACCGCCCTTGCCAAGATTTTTGCACAGCTTGTCTTTCCCGTTCCCCTTGTGCCGGAGAAGATATATGCATGGGATATTAAATTGTTTTTAACTTGATTTTTCAAAACCTCCGTAACCTGTTCCTGTCCCAGAACTTCGTCAAAGGTCTTTGGTCTATACTCTCTATAAATCGCCTTTCTCATATTCCCTCCACATAAATACAATTATATCATATGAGGGCAAATAGTTTTTGCAAATAAAAAAGGGATTGCTCCCTTATTTTTTGAAAATATTTTTAAAAAATCCCTTTTTAATTGGCATGGATATTTTAAACTTTCCCTTTAACATTTCAGGAAGTTTCTCCACATACTTCTTAGTAGCTTCTCTATCTCCATAAATCTTATAAAGACTTGCCATAATAAAGTCGTATAAAAACTGCGGCACCACAAGCTCTTCACGATTTATATTTAAAATCTTATCCATATCCTCTTTTGAAATAGAATTTTCTTCATAGGCCCTAATATATATTTTATAAAACTCTATGGTGCTACTATCTTCAAAGGAGCTCATATCCTCTATTTTTTCCTTGGCGTCTTTGAAGTTAAAGTCCCTTTCATTCCAAACTTCCCTTGCTATTAGCTCAGAAACTCTAATAACTTCAGTTGAATAATCAAAGCCATATTCCTTTAGACTGTCATAGTCCGATAAAAAATTTCCCTTTGAAAGCTTTTCAAAGTAGTCGTATCTCTTTTTATAAAATTCATCTTCAACTTCTTCTTTAATGTTTGGGTTTTTGAAATTTAAATTTGGAAGGTTAACAATGTCATCATACTCTTCCTTTGAAACATTTTCGTATGAAGCAATTGGAACTTTTCTTATAATATACTCCACAACTTCCTTTGGAAGTACCTTATATTTTTCTCTAAGATAATTTAATACATCGTCCTTTAGGCTTGGCTCTTCTAAAAGCACATTGAAGTTTAGAGCTTCCTTCCAATTTGACATCTCCCTGGAGTAGTCGCTGCGCCTTTTAATGTCTGAAAACTTAACGGGAATATGCACATAGTCATTTAAAATTCCTTCTTCTCTTAAAAAGTCCACCAGGTTATTTGACAAGTATTCATAAATCCTTGAAATATATCTCTTCTTCGTCTTTGTAAGAGGGTCTTTATCCCTTCCTTCAAGCCATATCTCATAGGCTGTGTCATATTCCTTTGCATTGTAATACAAATAGCCTTCCAAAAAATTTTCTAAATATTTTGGTAAATGGTCCACGCTTACATCTTCAAAATCAATTTCCGTACTCTTTTCCTCCAAGAGTTTTAAATAATTTTCATAAAATTTTGAATTTGGAAACTCCCACCTTTCTAAAAAGGTCTTTAAATGTGAAAAGTCCTCTTCCCTTTCAATGTCCTTTAAAGTCAAGAAGGAGGCCTTTAGTCCAAGCAGATCCCTGTCTTTGTGGTTTAACTTTGCCCCGTGGGAAAATCTAATGTCATATTCATTAAAGTTAAGGGAACCCTTCTTAAGTAAAAAGTATATCTCCATCCTCGTCTTATAAAAATCAAGTTTTTCTTTATTAGACAAGTCTGCTATATCGTAGACTTCAAAGTTTGGAAGTTTTTTTATTTCATTTTTTATATTTCCCTCTTCAAAAATGGGAAAGTTTTCAACAATAAAACTTAAAACATCCAAGGGTATGGCAGAATAATTTGTAACCACAAATTTCTTTAAAGTCTTGTTAATATTGTCCTTTAAAACAGATGAAATCTCTTCATAAAACTCCCTGTACTTCTTCCAGTAGTCATGTGAAGATATGTCATTGAAATCATTTGAAATATTTAGATTCATTATGCTTAAATTTTTTTCTTCACCTGTGTCCTTCATCAAATCACCTGCCCATGTTTTAATTCCTATAATTAATATAACTTAAAAACTTGATAAGTACAATATAAAAAGCCCGTTGTGGTTTTCCACAACAGACTAATCAATAATTCCATTTAAACTCTTTACTCTTTGAAAAAATCAATCTAAATCCAAAGCATCCAATAACAAACCAGATCAAACTTATCGCAAATGCAATCATAAAATCAGTAATATTAGCAGTTCCACTATATATTTCCGTTATTAAATAAGTGCCATATGAAATAGGATTTGTATAAGTAAAGCCCTTTGGGACATCAAAGATACTTCCTGATAAGTATAATAAAATTATACTCAGTATGGTTTCAAAGGAAGCTACTTTAGTATAGACCAATGTAAGTGAGGACATAATTAGAGAAAGCCCTAAAATTCCAAGAAATTCTAAAAGCAAAACAATTATTAATCTAATGTCCAAGTTTAAATTAAATACAAAGAAATTTATTAAAAGTGCCACCATTAAAGTTTTTACTAAGTCTATGATAAACCAAATTATAGACTTTGACATAATGATTTCTAATATAGAATACTGCTTAATCATTATGTTTTGTAAAGTGCCTAATTGTTTCTCTGTTGAAATATTTAAAGAGGCTTCTGTTAAAACTCTACTTGCTAAAGTCCAAGATACATATGCCCAAAAAGAAATATTTTTATTTTCTCCATTTTTCATTATAATAAATAAGATAAAAATATCCAAGACGAAACTAACTATATAGTCGGGATAATAGGATTTTATTTCACATATTGCACGATCTAATTCACATTTTATTATTCTCATCTAATTTCACCTTTACAATCTCATCCAAACTAATTTCATTTTTTTTAATTTCGATAATATTTTTTTCTTCATAGTTTTTTATAAAACTTTCTATCTGTGAATCTTCTCTTTTTGTAATTGTCTTTCCATCTTGAATAAACTTAACATTGTAGCTGTCAGAAATAGAATTGCTATAATCCATTATATTAAAATGTTCAACCTTACCATCATTAAGAAAAAGCAACTCTCCCTCAAGTTTTTCTATTACGTCTATTTGATGAGAAGTTATGAGAATGGATTTGTTTTGTTCAATAGCTAATTTTTTCAAAATTTTAATTATATTATTCGTGCTTTCAAAATCTAAGCCCAAAGTAGGTTCGTCCAATAACAAATAGTCAGGATCAGAAATTAATGCAATTATCAAAGAAAGTTTTTGCTTCATACCTCGTGAATAATCTCCCACTTTTTTATCTAAGTGATTTTCTAATTTAAATTCTTTGATGTAATCTAAATGCTTATCAAATTTCTTAATATTTATTCTGTTTAATCCTGCAAAGTATCTAATATTTTCTTCCCCAGATAGATTGTCATATACATTGACACTGGATTCTAACAGTGCAGATACTTTTTTAAAATAAATAAAATTGCTTAGCTCTTCTATTTCTTCCCCGTCTAAAGTAATAGAACCCCTATCATACTTTAAAAGTTTAAGCATGCAATTTATAATAGTTGACTTCCCTGAACCGTTATTACCTAAAAGAATATGTATTTTCCCCTTTTCCATTTGAAGATTAACACCTTTTAAAATATCATTCTCTCCAAATGATTTATATAGGTCTCGAACTTCTAACATAATATCTCCTTAATTTTTTATATTTTGCTTCTACAAATCACTTTATTTATAAGCATAGGTTTAATATAACTTAAAAACTTAATAAGTACAATATAAAAAGTCTGTTGTGGTTTTCCACAACAGACTTTCCTTTTTCCTTTATTCTATAAATCGTCTTCTATTACTGATGACTTTGAATATGCTGAAACTTTTCCTTCAAAGAAGTCGGTCTTTACGAAGTTTGGATCTGAATATTCGCTTACCCATGTCATTGACTCTGGTTCTTTGTCATGTCCATCATAAATCTTTCCAAGTCCAACAGCTTTACTTCTCAAGTTTCCAAGATATTTCAAATATCCTGACACCATTTCCATAGTTAGTCCTTGGATTGAGTCTCCAATTGCATACTCTGCCCAAGCTATTTCTTCTTCAACGCCCTTCTTAATCATCTCTTTAAAGAAGGCATTGTTTTCTTCTGTAAATATTTCAGGCTCTTCTTTTCTTAGCTCTTGAATTATATTTCTAAACAGCCATAGATGTGAGTTTTCATCTCTATTAATATATCTTATCTCTTGAACTGTTCCTGGCATCTTCCCTATTCTACCAAGGGAGTAGAAGAACATAAATCCTGAATAGAAATAGATCCCTTCAAGTATAAAGTTTGCAAAGCAAGTCTTAACTAAGTTGAATTTAGTTCTATTTTCGTAGAAGTCGTTGTACTCGTCTCCTATAAATTTGTTTCTCGCAAGAAGATGTGGGTCGTCCTTCCATTGATAAAGTATTTCGTCCCTTTCTTCCGGTGAACAAACCGTATCCAAAATATATGAGTAGGATTGTGAGTGTACAGTCTCTTGGTATGTTTGAATGTTCAAGCATAGATTCACTTCGTTTGCAGTTATAAACTCTGAAACATTTGGTAGGTTTGCAGTTTGGATTGAGTCCAGGAACACAAGGAATGAAAGTATCTTGTCATAGGCTCTCTTTTCGTTTTCGTCAAGCTTTCTATAGTCCTTCACGTCTTGGTTTAGGTTTATCTCTTCTGGAATCCAGAAGTTGTTCATTGCCAGGCGGTACCAATCACTAACCCATGGGTACTTGATATTATTAAAGTCGTTTAGGTTGGTGGTGTTACCGTTAATCATTCTTCTCTTTGAAAGTTCTATGTCGCCCTTTTCGTTAAATAGTGCCTTTCTTGTTAATTTATCCATCTAATCCTCCTTAAGATGCACATGAATCACATTCTTCAACTTCAAGTGATTTGTTTCTTACATAGTAAATTGTCTTTACTTCTTCTTCACAAGCTTGTATATAAAGCCTTAAGAGCATGGACATTGTGTACTCGGAAGTTATATAAATATTTACCGACTGAGCCTGGTCTATATGTCTTTGTCTTGCTCCTGCAGAACGTATTACCCACTGTCCGTCAACTTCGTGGGCATTTTCATATAGCCAGAAGTTTTGTGGACTTAAGTCCGGTGCCACCCTTGGAAGGATTTGTCCCTTCTTTTCTTCAAGGAAGTATCTCATCATAACTGGGTCCACAGCTGCAGTTGTGCCAGAGATTATTGATGTTGATCCCGTTGGTGCAACAGCCATCAAATATCCATTTCTCATTCCATTTTCGCCGATATAGTCCCTTAATTCATTCCATCTTTCAGATTTGTAGTTTCTCTTTTCGAAATAGTCTCCACTATCCCAGTCGGAACCTTCAAAGTAAGGGTACGCTCCCTTTTCAGATGCAATTTCTGCAGAGGCCTTTACTGCGTAGTAGTTTATATCTTCATATAACTTGTCTGCCCATTTAATATGCTCTTCACTTGAGAACATTATACCATCTTTAACCATGGCGTGGTGATATCCTGAGGTACCAAGTCCCAGTGAACGGTATTTTTTATTTGTAATTCTTGCATATTCAACTGGATAGTAATTTAAATCTATTACATTGTCTAAAGCTCTAACCACTGTGCTTACAACATCTTCAAGTTCGTTTTTAAGGTCAATATTTCCAAGCACAAGGGAAGCTAAGTTACATACTACAAAGTCTCCTGGTTTTGTTCTTTCAACCACAATCTCTTCTCCGTCAACTTCAATTACTTCCGTTGAAACGGATTTTATTTCAGATGTGTTTTGGCAAATTTCCGTACAAAGATTTGATGAATATATCATGCCCTTGTGAGGATTTGGATTGTATTTATTAACCGCGTCTCTGTTAAACACAAAAGGCGTTCCAGTTTCAATAACTGATTTTAGTATTAGCCTTACCATGTCCTTTACAGTCATTACACGCTTTTCAAGACGAGGTTCCTTTATACATTCGTGATACTTTCTCACCCACTCGTCGCCGTAATAGTCTTCAAGGCTATATCCCATTATGGTCTTAACTTCGTGAGGACAGAACATATACCAATTTGCGTTTATGTCGTCACGGGCAAGTTCCCAGAAGTAATTCGGATAGCAAACTGCAGGGAAGATATCGTGGGCCTTCATTCTGTCGTCACCATTATTTGTCTTTAATTGTAAGAACTCTGGCATGTCCCTGTGCCATACGTCAAGGTAAACTGCACATGCACCCTGTCTTACACCAAGCTGATCCACTGCAACAGCCGTATCATTTGCAAGCTTAATCCATCTGATTACACCGCCGGCAACTCCTTTAAAGCCTCTAATGTCGGAGCCAACAGCTCTAACCTTACCAAAGTAAAGTCCCATTCCTCCACCATGTTTTGAAACCTGTGAGAAGTTTGTAATTGAACGGTATATTCCATCAAGAGAGTCGTCCACAGTGTCTATAAAGCAGGATGAAAGTTGATGGAATGGCTTCCTCGCATTTGACATTGTCGGCGTTGCCATAGTAACTTGAAGTTTTGATAAAATATCATAAAACTTCTTTGCATAAAATATTTTTTCCTTTTCAAGCATTGCAAGGTGCATGGAAATTCCCATAAACATCTCCTGAATCTTTTCAAGGATTACCCCATCGCCAGTCTTAATTAAATATCTTGACTTCAAAAGGTCAAGGCCAGAGAAGTTAAATCTATAATTTCTTGAAAAGTCCATATAGCTTTCAAGTTCGTCAATGTCTTCCTTAGTATAATTTTCTAAAATATATTTTCCATATAGACCTTCCTTTGTAAGGTAGTCTATCTTTTCATAGAAGGAATTAATTCCCCTCTTCTCTTCTTCAACTTTTATATTTAATTCGATGCTGTGGGCTAAAAATCTTGCAGAAATATATTCCCACTTTGGCGCTTCCTTTGAAGTTAGTTCTGAAGAAGCCTTTACAAGTACATCAAGCAGTTGTTGCTTTGACATATCCCTTGTTAAGAAGGAAGAGAACTTGTTAAATAAAAACTGTAGGTCGTACACATCTTCCTTAAAGTCCTGTTGTACGCCTTTCATAATATCTAATACATCTTCGTCAAAGTACTCTGCAAAGTCTTCCAAAGTCTTTCTCAATCTATGGTGGCTTGCTCTATAAAGAATGTAGGACTTTACAACCTCTATATATTTATTTTCAATCAAGACAATCTCTACAAGATCTTGAATTTCTTCCACAGTTACCACATGATTTTTTGAAAAGTTTGAATTAATCTTGTCGCAAACCTGGTTTGCCATCTTTTCAAGCTCTTCTCTTTCAACTGGCTTTGACACGGATATAAATGCTTTGTTCATGGCAACAACTATCTTTTCAACGTCAAAGTCAACAATTGCTCCGCTTCTCTTTTTTATTTTCACAATTTCCCTCCTACTACATATTGTATAGTTCTAAAAGTCATAATTAAAGTATACCCAATATATAGGACTTAGACAAATTTATTTTAATTAATTTTGAAAGCCTTCCCAAAGGCTAAATAAAGTATTTTTCCCCTACTTATGATATATTAATAAGTAGAAAACTTAATAATTTTTTAAGAAAAGAGGGGGAATTATGGAAAAAAGAGTTTTAGGAAGAACTGGATTTGAAGTTTCAATCGTTGGCCTTGGAGGCATACCAATACAAAATGTTTCAAAGGAAGAATCAACTATACTTTTAGAAAAATGTTTAGACATGGGAATAAACTTTATTGACACAGCCAGGGGCTACAACGACAGTGAAACCCGTATTGGAGAAGCACTGGAAGTTGTGGGAAGGGATAAGTTTTATCTTGCAACCAAGTCCATGGCAAGAACTTCAGAAGGGGTTTTAGGAGAACTTGCCACCAGCATGAACAATTTAAAAGTTGATTACATAGATCTATTTCAGTTTCACAATGTGAGCAAGAAAAAGGACATGGATATATTACTTGGCAAAGGTGGAGCCTTGGAAGCGATAAAGGAAATGAAGGAAAAGGGCATCGTAAAAGAAATTGGAATCACAAGTCATAATGTGGACATCCTTAGAGAACTTTTAGAAACCGACGAATTTGCAACCATCCAATTCCCATATAACTTTGTGGAAACACAGGGAGAGGAGTTATTTAAAAGGGCAAAGGAAAAAAATATTGGCGTACTAATAATGAAACCCCTTGCAGGAGGTGCCATCCCAATGGGCAAAGAGTGTTTGAAATTCGTTTTGAACAACGAAAATGTAACTTGCGCCATCCCTGGAATGGACACCATAGAACAAATAGAAGAAAACTGTTCCGTGGGAAATAATTTAGAACCACTAACAGAAGAAGAGATTGCAAAACTGGATTCATTTACAAATGGTCTTGGAAAAAACTTCTGTAGAAGATGTGGCTACTGCGCCCCATGTTCCGTTGGAATCGACATCCCGACAAACTTTTTAATGGAAGGCTACTACACAAGGTACGACCTAAAGGACTGGGCAAAGTCTCGCTACAACGGTTTTGAAAAGAAAGCCAGTGACTGTATAAAATGTGGAATCTGTGAAAAGAGATGTCCATACGATCTGCCGATTATAGAAATGCTTGAAAATGTGGCGACGATTTTAGGATAGAATAAAATAAGGTAGTGATTTAAATGTCACTACCTTTTTATTTATACAATTTCTTCTACCTTACCCATACCATCTTCCAGTTTCAAGATTTTATTTGCTAATTTCAATGGATATTCCCTGTGGGTTATTAGAATAATTATTTTGTCTTTTGCCTTTAACTTTTCTATATTTTCTACAATTTCCCTCTCACTTTCAAGGTCTAATGAAGAAGTAAATTCATCAAGGAAAATCAAGTTTGCATCTTTAAATAAAACCCTCGCCAAGGCTATTCTCTGTTTTTCACCACCAGAGAGATTCTTTCCCCTTCCCAGTATCTTAGCTCCAAGACCTCCCTTGCTTTCAATTATATTTATTAAATTGGATCTTGGAATTATATTTTCTAAGTTTGGATTAATAGAGTCAAATGCAATATTATTTTCAATTGTCCCAGAAAAGATAAAAGGTTCTTGCTCAAGCACAGCTACTTGATCGTAAAATGCAGACTTGTCTATATCTTTTAGTTCAACGCCATTCACTTTTATATTTCCATGATAATTTTCCCAAATCTTTAAAAGTATTTCCACAAAGGTTGACTTGCCCGATCCAGAAGGGCCAACTACAGCAAGCACATCTCCTTTATTTAAATCTATATTTATGTCATTTAAAATTGTTTTTTCATCATTATAGGAAAAATTCAAATCTCTTATGTTAATACTTTCTATCTTGTCTATCTTTTCCCCTTCAAAACTATTTTCTTCAGTTTCTAAAAAATCTAAAATTCTGTCACTCATGCCCAAAGAAACATTTATTAAAGTATACCAGTCTACAAGATTAGACATTGGTTCATACAAAAATCCCAAGTAGGTATAAAAGGCAAATAGATAACCTATTTCAAGCTCACCCCTGCTTACAAGAATAACACCATAGAGTAACACCAATATTGGTAAGAGGTTTTTCACAATCATATTCACTCCATAGGACAGAGCTGTGTATAATTTTATTTTCTTTTCCGTTGAAGTGTATTTTGAAATATCCTCTGAGAATTTATTTCTGAAGTACTCCTCTTTTTTATTTATTTTAATATCAAAAATTCCGTCAAGATACTCTTTAATCATATCGGAGAGTTCAGAAAACTGTCTTCTTTCGGTCTTTGACTTCTCTCTAATACCCTTGTCTATAAAATGAAACAGTACAATAAATATTGGAACCACAAAAAGTGGAATCAAAGTCAGCTTTGCATTCATATAGAACATGAACCCAAACACAACTAAGAGGTTTAAAACATTTAATATTAAAACAGGAAAACCAACACTTATATCATTTGCTATCATCGAAGCGTCCATTAGAATTCTTGTGGAAAAATCCTCTTGCTTTCCTCTATAGTATGATATGTCTTTTCCTAAAGCTGCTTTTAAAGTCAAACTTCTAAAGTAATTTATGTACTCCACAGCATACATATGCCAATTATAATACTGAAGGGATTCCAATATGGCAGCTACTATCGAAACGATTCCAGCTTTAATACCAAAACCGATTATTTCATCCAGTTTGACACCAGAATTTATCATATTCACAAGTTTACCTATCAAAAAGGGAAGAAAGCATCCAGCAATCATAGCAATGGAGCTTAGGATAATAATAAATGTTCGTCTTTTTTTGTAAGGACCTATGTAGCCCAAAATCTTGAAATATTTTTTAAACAACTTTTTCTCCTCTTCAAACTAATCAAAAATATTTTTTTAATATTTAAAACATCTATATAACTTCCTTATATTTTAACATTTATCATATTTCTTGGCAAAATTTCACTATTTTTCTTCCAATCTTCATTAATGCACTTTATTTTATTCTCATTATTATATATTATATAAGCAGGAGGAGTATATGGACTACGAAAAATATTTAAATCAACTTTCAAAGGAATATCCTACAGTGGAAGACACCATAAGTGAAATTGTAAGGCTAAAGGCTCTTTCTGTACTTCCAAAAGAGACCGAGTACTTCTTTTCCGATTTGCATGGTGAGTACACTTCTTTTACAAGAATATTAAAGTCTTCTTCTGGAAACTTAAGACAAAAGATTTCTCAAAGGTTTAAGTACCAAATGGCTGAAGAAGAGATGAACGAACTGGCAAACCTTATTTATGAGCCGGAAAACTTTATAACTTTAAAGATAAAGTCGGGAAAGTTTACAAACGATTGGATTAGGGCCACCATTGTAAGGCTTTTAGACCTTTTAAAGATGGTTACTTCAAAGTACTCAAGGACCAAGGTTCGTGGTAAGATGCCTGCAGTTTATAAGGATTTAATTGACGAGATGCTCCACATTGACTATGTGGAACTGAACAAGCAAGAGTATTTTGATACCATCGTGGACACTATAATAGAAATAAATGCGTCAAGGGAGATTATCATAACCCTTTGTCACATCATTCAAGACACTTCTGTAGATACTCTACACATTGTCGGAGACATCTACGACAGGGGACCACGTCCCGATATTATTATGGATGTGTTGATGGAACATAAAAATGTGGATATCCAATGGGGTAACCACGATATTATCTGGATGGGAGCTGCTCTTGGGTCAAGGCCACTGGTTGCCTGTGTAGTTAGAATTGCCCTGGGCTATAATAACTTTGACTCCCTTGAAGATGGATATGGTATAAACCTAAGACCTCTATACTCTTTTGCAATGGAAACTTATAGAGAAGATCCTTGTGAAGTGTTTATGCCAAAGATTGTAGATGAAAACAAGTTCTATTCCGTTAATAAATATGCCACTGCAAAGATGCACAAGGCAATTTCCATAATTCAGTTTAAGCTGGAAGGACAAGCCATTGACAGAAACCCTGAGTTTGGTATGGAAGGAAGAAAAACTTTTAACTTTGTAGACTTTGAAAAGGGAATTTACAAGGCTGAAGACGGCAAGGAATATCCAATGACGGATAAAAACTTTCCAACAGTTGACCCTAAGAACCCTTACGAATTAACTGAAGGGGAAATGGAAGTTATTGAAGCTTTAAACACATCCTTTAGACATAGTTTTAAGATGCAGGAGCATTTGAAATTTTTATTAGACAAGGGCTCTGTATATAAGGTGACAAATAAAAACCTTCTTTATCATGGATGCGTTCCAATGAATGAAGATGGATCCTTTAGAGTTTTAAAATATGACAATGAATACTTCTCAGGAAAGAGTTTAATGGACTTCTTCGATAAAAAAGCAAGGGAAGCTTCATATATACCACGTTCCTACTACTCCAAAGAGAGAGAAAAGGTATTGGATTTGTATTGGTATATGTGGTGTGGACCAATTTCTCCACTATTTGGAAAGCATAAGATGTCTACATTTGAAAACTTCTTTATTGGTAGAAAGCTTCCTATTAGTAAGGAGATATCAGACCCATACTTCCGACTAAGCAAAGAAGAAGACCATGTTGATAGAATATTACACGAATTTGATTTAAATCCAGAATGTGGTCACATTATAAATGGACATATACCTGTTAAGTACAAGGACGGACAAAAACCAATCTCTGCAAATGGAAAGATGTATGTAATAGACGGTGGTATCTCAAAGGCCTACCAACCTACTACGGGCATTGCAGGCTACACCCTAATCTATAACTCACATTACCTTGCCCTTGCAGAACATAGCAACTATGAAGTTATGCAGTCGGTTCACGGCGCCTACACACCAAAGTTATACATCACCGAGAGATTTCCTCAAAGACTTTTGGTAAAGGATACGGACAAGGGGCCAATTATGGAAGAAAAGATAAATGACCTAACAAATCTACTGGATGCATATAAACAAGGTACAATAAAGGAAAATAGATAAAAAACAAGCACTTGGTCCAAACTAAGTGCTTGTTTTAAATTCGCTAACTCAAATCTCGTATGTTATGGTCTACCAACATTTAAAATACTTTATAAGTCTATTTTGGTAACTCACTATACAGACCATTTATTAAGCCAAAAGCATTTTCCGAATAATTTTCTAAGAAAATTTTTACTTCATTTTTTTCGAATTCATCCATATTTTTATAATCATCAATTAAAATTTTAGTAATATTTTCAATTATATCTCTATTATTTTCTTCAAAAATATCAGAAAAATCAATACTAATATTTTTGTTTTCTAAATAGTTTTTAATAAAGGTTAAATTTAGAATATTTTTCATTTCTTTTTCTATGACTTTCGTGTATTCATCAATTAATATTTCACCTTGGTTTGAATTTATATGAAGTTCCCCTCTCTTTGACTTCTCATAAACAATTACCTTATTTAAAGAATCTAATTCTTCATTTTTAAACAATTGCTTTTTATCTTTAATTTCCAAACTATCATAATCTTTTTCTATCAATTCTCTTATAATTGGATCCATATTTTCTGAATTATTTTCTTTAGCGATCCCTTTGAATGCTACAAAGGATAATATTAAAATCATCAAACAAATTGAAATTTTTTTTATAATATTTTTCATTATACCACCTATTCAAAAACAATATTTGAAATCTGTCCATATTTATTTAAAATAAATTTGTCATAATCAGAGATTTCATTATAAATTTCACGTAATTTTTCATTACTTCTATTTAATTCTTCGTCAGAAATAGTATTAATACCATCCTTAAATTCAAAAATTTTAAATTCATCTCCTGAATTCAATTCTAAAATACGCTGAGTTTCTCCAATGGTATAAAAATTATTAGTCAACGTAATATATTCTATTCCCAAATCATACAAACTCTTTTCGGAATTATCATTAAAATCCTCTTTATTTAAATATAGTGAAACTAAAGCAGCTTTTTTATACTCTCTATCCTTGATTAATACGTTCATATCTTTTTCATCTAAAGTTTCATAATCACTTATAATTACTTGTCGAACTGAAGCCTTTCCTTCTTTATTAACATCTTTAAAACTATTATTTGAACATGAACTTAGAAGAAGAACAATTCCAAAAATCAAAAAAATATTTTTTATAAATTTACTCATAATTAAATGCTCCTTGGTCTTATTAAGACAAATCTATCATATGATTTAAAAGCATTTGAAAGTTTCTCATTTCTTCTACTGTACGTATGAGCAGAATAGGTAAATTCTTTTCCATCATTGCTGGTTATTATTATAGCATGTTTAGGAATATACTGATGTGAATTAACATCGTAGTTAGAAAGAATAACAACATCTCCTTTCCAAAACATACCTTTCTTTAACGCTCCATAAGTATCTTGTAGATAATCTTGAACTGAAGCTGTATAACTATCTACACCCTTTTTAGATCTCCAAAATCCTGTGAAGTTAATGACTTTCATCCATGGATCCCCTATTGACCAATATTTTGAAAAATCTATACCTGGATATATGGTATCCATTCCTGTTTTTAATTTTTGACAGTACCAACTTTCTCTCATTCCTACTCCACCTTGTCTTATAGTAATAGAAGCAAAATTTGTGCAATCTCCTCCATGTCCTAATACGTTTTTAAAATAAGGAAAAGATGCATATTTTTCTGTAAAAGCATTAGCACTAGCCCAATTTGCCGCTACAGTACCATTATAATTAACTTTTGCACTCGTAAAATATGGTGTTTTGGATTTTGAATGTAAAATTTGTCTGGACAACTCTTCATCTATAATTTCATAATAAAAAGAAACATAAGTTTGAATGTTTTTCAACTCTTCTTCAGAAAAATTTTCAATATTTTCCAATAATAATACTACAATTTTATTTAATTCATCTCTCTCAATTGGCTTATTATTTAAATCATATTCAAAAACTCTATTTACTGATTTGTCCACATCTATTTTTCTAATTATTTTGTTTACATTATACAATGATTCAAATATTTGAGAATACAGCTCACTATCATTAGAAAAATCTTCATTTGAGTTAGTAGTTTTCAAGTCTGCATTAGTATTATTTACTAAAATATACTTTACAGCAGTTTCAATTTCTCCGTTCTCTATTAATTTGTTTATATTAGCGTCTTTAAAATCAATATAATTTGAAGAATCACCGTTTTTATATTCTGCTTTTACATTGCTATTAAATAACATTACACTAATAAGTGCGACTATTAATAAGAATTTATAGTTTTTCATATTTCTCACATCTCCTTAATACAATTAAATATTTCTATTCTACATATCCATCGTAATTACTCAACAAAAATCTTGTTTTTCATTTATTAGTTTTATTATATAACCTAATCATTTAATTGTCAATTAAATCAATCTCTAATAAATGGAAGTGTATTCTTTTAGAAAGATTATTATTTTATTCGAGAAATTCTATTATATCTTTTATCATTTCAGTTCTAATATCGTAGTCCACAAAGCTGTGGTCAGCGCCTTCAATTATTTTTAATATGGCTTCTTCTCCAAAGGAAGTCTTGGTGTCCTCACAAATCTCTCTCGTTATAATTGGATCTTTGTCCCCCAACATAATAAGCACCGGATTTTTATATTCCTTCGCCTTTTCAATTGGATGATACTTCTTTAAGTCCTCCATGAACTCTCTCTTTACAAGCATACCAAGATGTTTATAGCTGTCCACTTTTCTATTTTCTTTTCTATCAAACTCACTAATCTTATCTTCAATTAGGTCCAGCATATTATTTGCCGGCGCCAGTAACACCATCTTGTCTGGATTATATTTTGACGCAGTAAGAGTTGCAATAAGTCCACCCATGCTATGGCCCATAATATAAATTTCATTGTCCTTTGCTATGTCAAGACCATTAATATAGTTCATAATGCAGTCAAGATCCGCTATTTCTGAGCTAAGAGTCATGTCGCTAAAGTCCCCTTCCGATTCTCCAGATCCAGTAAAGTCAAATCTAAACACCTTGTAGCCCCTCTTTACAAACTCTCTGCTCATGCGAGCATAGAAAAAGGAATTTCCAAGTTTATTTCCCGTAAAGCCATGTAGAATTAAAATAATCTTTTTGTTGTCAAGTTCTCCGTTATAATTTAATACGCCACGAATTTTTAAATCATCTTTGTTTTTGATTTCAATAAATTTATATTCCATATTGCCCTCCATTAAATGTTATTTATATTATAACAAAATATTTTTTTATATTGTTTGATTTTTATTTAATTAGGGTATATCTAAGATACAATAAAAGCTTTAGAAGCGTAATTCCAATGAATAATAATAATTTTTGACTATTAAATAATTATTAATAGCATTATAGGAGGCATATTATGAAAACTAAAAGAATTGTATGGTACTTAGGTATAGTCCTTATTATTTTTCTGATATTTGCAATAACTGTAGGCGAATACTATGGATGGGCTTCTATAAGAATTTCTGGTGAATTACCTGAAACAGTTATTATTAAAAATTCAGATAAAGAACTTTCAAGTTTTTTCATATCTAATAAAACTTGGATAAAATCTATTGGAAAATGGCTTATACAATTAGCATTTATTACTCCATTTGTTATTTCTTTAGTTTTTGTATATGGAATACTTGCAAAAATAAGTCTCCCAGAATATTTAATAAGCTCAGCGGCAATACTTGGACCAAGAATATTTACTTATTTTTTACTAAGAGACTTTAATCCAGAAAATTTCATTTTAAGAGATCATCTTTTTTTAATCGGAAAATATTTAGGAGCCTATGTGCTAATTAGAATAATATATGAAATCTATTTGAAAAGTAAAAAAACAAAAATAACAGAAATAAAAAATTAAAATATATGGGGTGTGTCAGAATGATTAAATTCAGGCACACCCCTTACTCTATCTATTAATAAAATATTCTCTATACCAAATCAAGAATGCATAAACAGTCCAAATATATCTTTGGTTCATTGCCCTTTCATGGTAGTGGTCATCAAGTAACTTCACAAGGGCGTCGGTGTCAAAAAATTTCTTTGCCACATCAGAAGTAATCTCTTCCTTAACCATGTTGTAATACTTGTCCTCCCTTAACCAATATCTAATTGGTACAGGGAAACCAACTTTCTTTCTATTGGACCAGTCCGGTGGCATAACTTTTTCCGCCGCTTTTCGAAGGGCAATCTTAAAGTCGTCTCCGTCTATCTTGTAGTTGTCAGGAATTGACGCCGCCACTTCATAGACCTTTGGATCTAAGAAGGGAGTTCTAACTTCAAGACTTGAACATGAGCTCATCTTGTCTCCCTTTAGAAGAATATTTCCTGGAAGCCAATACTTCATATCAAGAAGTTGCATCTTTTGTAATTTAGTCTTACCTTGAACGCTTTTATAAAATCTCTTTGCCACATCAAATGGATTTTGAGCATCTCTGTACTCAGGTTTTAAAATTGCATCTGCATGTTCCGGTTCAAATACCTTTGCTTGACCTATAAACTCTTCATGTAACTCAGATCCACCTTTAATCAAGAACTTTCTAGCTCTACCATTTTTCATATTAAGAGCTCTTTTTCTTAAGAAATGTCTTAATCCAAATGGTAATTTTCTATACTTATGCATATTTGCAGTTTCGCCATAGCTGAAGTAGCCGCCGAAAAGTTCATCAGCACCTTCTCCAGAAAGCACTCCCTTCACATGTTCCCTTGCAAGTTTTGACAAAAAGTACATTGGAACAGCAGAAAGATTTGCGTGAGGCTCATCCATATAGTATTGAATTTGTGGAAGAGCGTCAAAACAGTCATCCGCATCAATTAGAACCTTGTAGTTTTGCTTTCCCTTTATTTCAGAAAGTTCCCTTGCCAAATCAGTTTCATTATAGTCCTTGTCATAATCCTTAAAACCTACGCTGAAAGTCTCGTCAGTTTGAGCAAGTGAAAAGATATATGAAGAGTCCACCCCACCGGATAGGAAACATCCAAGAGGAGAATGGCTTCTCTTATATAGGTCAACAGTTTCTTTAACAACATTTTCAACATCTTCCACATACTCATCTAAAGACTTGTTAGTTGGCTTCATATAAGGTTTAAAATACTGAACCTTTTCCATGTTGCCATCTTTAATCTTTAGATAGTGTCCAGCTTCAAGTTTGTATACGCCCTTAAAGAAAGTCTCTTCATAGGCAGAATACTCATTGGTCAAGAAAGGTTTTAGAGCCTTTTCATTAAATTCCTTGTTAAAGTTTGGATTTTTTAAAAAGGCCTTTATCTCAGAACCAAATAAAAACGAACCGTCCTTAGTGTTTTGTGTGTAGTACATTGGCTTGATTCCAAAGAAGTCCCTTGCAATGAAAAGTTCCTTCTCCTCCAAGTCCCACACAGAAAAGGCAAACATGCCCCTTAACTTATCTAAGACACCTTCCTTATATCTGTCGTAGCCCTTTAATAGAACTTCCGTATCGGTCTTAGTGTGAAAAGTATAACCTTCCTTAATAAGCTCTTGTCTTATTTCATCATGATTATAAATTTCTCCATTAAAACAAATTACCTTCTTCTTGTCATCAGTAAATAGAGGTTGCCTTCCATTTGGAGTTAAATCTAAAAAGGCAAGCCTTCTAAAACCAAAACCGATACTATCATCAGAAAAATATCCATCAGAGTCTGGACCCCTGTGCTGAATCTCTTCCGACATGACCTTTAGAAATTCATCATCTTCTTTAGTAAATGAATTTGGTTTATATATTCCAACGTAACCGCACATAATATCTCCTTAATACTTATTCTTATTAAATTATAAGGTTAAAATGGATAAAAATCAACGAAGGAAGAGATGTAGAGGGAAAGTTTTTATAAAACTTTCTATGAAAATTTTGTTTTTATTTTTTGTAGGGGTTCTCCCTACATGAAAATTCATGCTAAAGTTTCTTAATATTTTAATCTTTGGTATTTTACTCAATAACATTATTATTTCCAATATAGTGTTTATTTTTATTTTACCCAAGGTGAAAAAGGAACTGCTTTCTATCGTCCTATCCCCCTTGAACCCCCTTTACCTCCCAACGACTTGGGGATATCCCCAAGACCCCTTTGGAAAAGTGGAAGAAAATCTTTTTGGATTTTCTGCTTTTTTATTGTATTTTAGAGTTTTTTGCTCTCCTTAGTTATGTTATCTCTTCGATTTGTCATTCTGAGCTAAAATTTTTGCAAAGCAAAATTTGAAGTCGAAGAATCTCGTTTCACTTGCCGTCGGAAGACAACTCATTTTCTCCACATTTAATTTCATCAAAAAAACGGCACTCCTAAGAGTAAGCCGTCATTTTGATTTTAGTCTGTAACAGTAACTTTCTTTCTTTTATATCCCACATAGGCTACAGTCATTAATCCCGCTCCTATTATGGCGAATATAAGTGCACCTATACTACCAGTTCCTGGGTATAATCCTTTCTTGTTTTTTATTTCTATTGGATTAGTTGTTTCTCCCAAAGTAGTAAATGAATAAGAGTGGTCGACTTTTTTGTCTCCCTCTGTTCCTATTTGGAAAGTTCTGTCCTCTTTTATCTCGTCACTTATTACAATATTAGATTTAATATCTAATGTTGTGTCTAAAGCCAATGTTGAATACATTGATAGTTCAATTGTATTTTCTGATGTTATTGAATCACCAGTTTTTCTTTCCAATTCTTTTACTAATTCATAAAGGTCAATGGTTATTGTTCCTTTATTATTTGTATAGTCTTTACCTGCATCAAGAGTGTAAATCTTAGTACGAGAGCTTTGATTATTCTTATTTACCAATTTAGCACTTATAGTTATTCCATCACTTGATAAATTATTTTTTGCTTTAAAGTCATTATCTAAAGGCAAGCCTGATAATGTGATTTTTGATTTATCTTGTTCATAAGTGATTTTTTCATGAGCATTATTAAATCTCATTGTTATGTCAGTTCCATAAACATCATTCAAAGTGTCATTAGAATAATCCCAACTTTTTGTCTTTGAAACGTCCAGCTCAGTCTTATACTTATAAGTTTGAACTACACCATCTAATACTGCAAACTCTTTTACAATCTTTCTTGGATTAATATATCCTTCTGGTGCCTTCACTTCTTTAAGTGCATAGTAACCTGGTTCATAGAATTTAAATTTAACTATACCATCTTTATCTGTAGTAAAAGTTTTAACTTCAGTATATCCTTTTGGAGCTTCTGTGCCCGCTTTTATAACTAATTTATTACCTGAATCATCTTGGTACAATTTTAGTTTATCATTAGTGTATTCACCATTCTTCTCAACCTTATACCAAACTTCGAATTCTGCTCCTTCAAGAACAGTTTTGTCAGTTGCATCAACTTTCTTAAACTCAATTTCTTCTTCTTTTCTGTTGACTATTGAAATTGTAGCTCCTCCAATATCTTCTTTTGTTGTAGTTTTTCCGTCAGAAGATGTAACATTTCTGGTTATTTTTCCATTCTTATCAACTGCAAATTCTATTATAGGGTTTGGAGCTATCTTGTAACCAGATGGTGCTTCTATCTCTATTAGTTGGTACTTTCCAGGTCTTAGCTTAGTAAAACTAAATACTCCATCTGCACCTGTCGTTATATCTTGGCCTAACTTAGTCCAAGTATCAGTGTCTTTAGCTCTGTATTCAAGTTTAAACTTAGCTCCCGCAAGGGCTTTACCATTTTGATCAACCTTATTAAAAGTAATTTTGTTTTCAGGGTTGACTACTCTAATTTCAAGTTCTGCTTTTGCTGTTGCTTCATTTCTAAAGTAACGAACTGAATTTCTTCTAAAGGCATAGCTTGGTGTATATCCTTCATTATATTTGTACATAGTAGCATTAGAGTTGTATTCAGTTTTATCTGTACCAGTTGCTCTTCCTGTTACTTTAACAATATATGAATCTTTTTCTGTCATTCCCGATCCAAAATATGGTCCAGCTTTTTCGCCCTTCTTGAATGTTTGGAAAGATCTTAGTAATTTAAACTCTGAAAGATTTGAACTGTTTTCATCTACTCCAAAAGATTCTGGCATATCTTTTTCTACATTAGAATTATCAACTAAACGACTGACACTAATATTTAAATTATCTATATCTCTGTCTGCTTCGTATAATAATTCTATAGGACCAGTGGAGTTCTCTTTTAATCTATTTACATAATAGTATTGTAAAAACTCACCGGTATTTGGATCGTACTTAACAATTTTTGATTCAAGATTGATATTATTTCCAAAACCATCGTCTTGCTTTGCATATAGCAAATCATAAACAACCTTAACATCTTTGTATTGACTTTTATCTTCACCTAATCTAAATCCAACTTTTTGCTTAGTAAGTCCATCTGACTTTTTAACCTTGTATAGATCTATAAAGGCAGTGAGTTTGTTTGAAAAATCCACTAAGGTATAGGTCTTTGCATAGTTTGTGAAAGTATAGGTTATAGTTCTTTCTTTCCTATTATAATCAGCCTTTGCTATTGTACCTACACCTGGTGCTAAAATATCCAGATTTTCAATTTCTTTTTCGAAGATTCCATTAAGATCTATATTGTCACTCATCTTTAGAGTGAAATAATCTCCAGGATTGATTTTAGTATCAGGAGCTAATTTGAATTTGTTTTCAAATTCAATACTCTCACCAAAGTGAGGATGAATTTCATCATTTTCTGTTATATCTGTGCTGGTTTTTTCATCAGGATTTAGCACTGATACTTTTTCTGTTTTTAGACTAATCTTATTTGTTAAGTCTACTCCTGTTCTTTCAACTGGTTCACTGTATGGGTCAAGATCCTTACCACCTACTGTGAAGTTCCAAACTTGGTTAGTGTTTTCATAACCATTTGGAGATTTAGTTTCTTCAAGTCTGTAGTTACCTATTTGAAGCTTATCAAATGTCAATGTTCCGTCAGTTCCAACAGTACCAGGTTTTACTTGTCCATTAGAAAGATTTGTTAATTTAAACACTGCTCCTGGCAAAAGTCCTGAAGCCTTTAATAAATTACCATCTTGGTCTACCTTCTTTATGGTTATACTACCTTCACCTGGTTTTTCGTTGATAATCTTACCCATGTTCTTAGCAGTAGCACTTGTTACGTAGTCTATTAGTCTACCGTCTTCTTCGTTAGTTGATTTTTCTGGAACATATTGGTAAACACCATTTGCCTTGTCATACTCAAGGGATATATATCCACTTGAATCTGGTACAATTTTTATCTGGTTAATAGCATAGTCTTCTTTTGCACCTGGAACGGTTAACTTATTTAGTGGAACTCGTTTTGTATCATCTGTCGGATCAACAATCTGAGCTTTTTCTATATTAATCTTCTTCGAATCAATATTTTTTATTAACACGGTTTTGGTGTTATCCTCTGGATCTACCATTGATAAGTCAGATAGATTATACACAGTGTCATTTCCAGGGAATTTGACTTTTATAGTTTTTATATCTACTACGTTACCAGTTACTGGGTGAACTATCTTACCTGAGTTTGTAGTTATAGTTTCTACTGTGAAGTAAAGTAGTGGATCTGTTATTGGTACATATCCTTCTGGTGATTTAACTTCAATTAATCTATAACGACCTGGTTTTAGTCCTCTAAATCCAAAGTATCCGTTAAAGGCTGAGGCTACAAATGAACCTGGAATATCTTCATAAGTTATTCCCGTATCTTCTTGAAGTTTAAATATACCACCTTCAAGTCTGTTATTTGTAACTGCTTCACTATTTATATCATCAGTTGCATTATCACGTCCATGTTTTGAGAAAGTTATGTTATAAGTTTCTTCATCATTTTGTATAGTCATACCATCTTGTGGTATTGCGTTTGTAGTGTCTGATGAATATAGTGAACTTATATCGATACTTGTTTGAACTCTGGTCTTAGTTGCATCTCCGTCAAGAGGAGGATATATTCGTCCACCTTCTTTTCCAATCCATAGTGGATACTTAGCTCCTGGTGGAGTTACTTTTCCTTCAGCAGTTGGAACATTTTCTCCTTTGGCATTCTTTTCAACATATCCAAGTTCGATGTTACCATCAAGATACGAACCACCATTTTCCTCATTATAAATTATTTCATCGCCATTTTTACCTTTGACTTGTTGGAATTTTCTCTCTCCATCATAGAAGTCTATATTTAGATCAAGTTTACCTAAGTCTTCAGCTGGAATAGTATTTTTGCCTTGCTTACTATCATAACCTGTGATTATAGCATCATCATAGAAACCTTCCACATCTATATAATAGACTCCCTTGTCAAGGTTTAGTAAGTCTTCGTCAAATCCCCAGTCAAATGGTCTCCACCTTGCTGTATTTATCATTGATACTTTTGGTTTTGATAGGTCGTAATATCTTAAAATTTCATCTACATCAGGATTTTCTTCTGCTCCTGATATTTTGTAGGTTGACCTATAGGCAGTCTTAACACCTTCAACATTTGTCACTGGCAATCTTCCTGGTGCATCTGTTTCATCTCTCTTATGTTTAGGAGTGATTTGAACATTAATCTTTTCAGCAGTACCAGTGTACCCTCTTGTATCAATATAGATTCTTTGGATATATGTCTTTGATTCAGTATTAATATAGGTTAATCTTGCCTTATACTTAATTCCATTTGCTGTAGTTGTAATATCATTTTTGTCATTTGCCTTGTTGGAATTTAGAAGTCCTGCTGGAGTATCTTCTGGTCCTGTATATTTTGCTTTAAGTTGACCATCTTCTTGATATACTTCTACCTTCCAAGGAGCCTGAGCTGCTTTGTATCCAGATGGTGATTTTGTTTCTGTTAGTAAATAGTGTCCAACAGGTAGACTTACAATATTACCATCTTTATCTCTAAATTCTACAACACCATCTTCATTAGATATTCCAGTTGCTTTTGTAAAGGTATCATCTAATTCTTTATAAGTTTCGTCCTTGTATTTTTCAATAGCAAACTCTGCATCTGGTAGTCTTCTGTTCAAGTAGTTTACTTTAAATACTTTTAAATCAAGACCTGTTTGCTTGTTGGTGATTTGTGCAGCACTACCATCAGGAATTTCAATTTCGTCTTGTCCTGGTTGGTCCTCAATCTTTTTAAAAGTTGCAGAAACTGTTGCGTCACCTTTTGGCATTGTGAACTTGTACTTACCATCGGCATCAACTATTAGAGCTTGTTCATTCATTGTCACACTATCAACTTCATAACCATCGTCAGGTGTAACAGTTAAAGTAACTACTTCATTTTCTTCTGCACTATTTTTATCAGGCTTTACAGAACCATTTGTTGTTTGGTTAACTGTAATATTGTATTTTTCTGCTGGTTTAACTTTGAATGTAACATCAACTACAACATTGTCTGCTGGCATTACAAAAGTATTTCCTGTAACAGGTACTGCTCCTGAACCACTGTTTACCTTAATGGTATCTACCATATATCCAGTCTCTGGAATTGCTGTTATTGTTACTGTATCCCCATATTTTGCAGTATCTGGTACTTGCACAACCCCGTGTTGTGGAGTTTGGTAGCTTATAGCATAACTTTCTTCTGTAAATAAAGCTGAAACTTTAACATTATGTTCAAGCATATTGAATATATATTTGTTTTCATTGACACTTGTAGTTACATCTTTACCATCAACTTTCAATTCTTGAAGTTTATAGCCTTGCTTTGGATTAACAGTTAATACAACTTGTTCACCTTCACTTATATCTGATGCTTTGTTAGCTGTTACATTTCCATTTAGTGATGGTTCAATTTCTAATGAATAAGTTTGCTTTTTATTAATCAATGTATCACTACTATAAGATTGAGCTCCCCATACTCCAGGTCCAGCATACATTCCCATTCCTTCATCATAAAAATTCATTCCTAATCCGAAGGCTTTTGTAGGATCATAGTTAGTTACAATTTCTACCAAAATTGGAGTATTGATTCTACTTGCAAATAAAGCTCTGGATGCATTTGGTTTTCCATCTTTTGGTTGACTTGCAAAATTATTATTTTTTATTTTAATATCTTTAGGAATGCCTATGATATTATTTAAAGTTGATCCCTTCCCTACAGCTTGAATTTTATAACTAATAATATCACTTGGATCCATAGATCTATCTTCAGGCTCTCTATGAATATCAAAACCAGTAGAGTTTAGGGAAAAGGAATTAACATTTATCAAGAATACTTGCTTGAATTGATGTGTTCCCTTGTTTATTTCAGTTATTTTTGTTTGTACATCATTATTTGATTTATCTGTTAAGCCTGATGTTATAGCAGGGTCAATAACTTCCCATACATCGGCAGCTCGTAATGGATTATCTGTATCAACTAATTGGTCACCTATTTCAAGACCACTATTTTCACTTGGCATATTAAGTGTTTTTAATAGTTCTCCTCTTAATGTGTTGGCAAATGTACTATTTTGTGTTGCCTTAGCTTCAACAATAGATACTTTTTCGCCATCACTACTCTTAATATAAGCTCTTCCATCACTTGTAATTCTTACCACCCAAGTTGTATCTGTTTTTTCGTAGCCTGGTGCTGGTTCAATTTCTTCTAATTTATATGTTCCAGGTTTAAGTCCATCGAAAGAAATCATTCCATCTTTTCCAGTAGTCATAGTTCTTTCATCTTGACTTTCATCTGGTCCTGTTAGTTTGAAAACTGCACCTGGAATAACTGTAGTAGTTTCTCCGTCTTTAACTTTTTTAAGTTTAAAACCATAGGTTTTGGCTTCGTTTGTTACATCAAGAGAGTCTTTACCAATATACGAACCTGTAATCGTACCTTCTTCTGCTGCATATAAGTCACCTAATAATATGTCAGATACTCTTTCGTAGTAGTCACTCTTCCAATAGGTTATGCCACCTTCTCTCCAGTCCATGCCTGTACCTACGCCTTCATATTCTGATTTGTAAGGTACTTTGACATCTACTACTATTGGCGTGTTGGTAGCTGGTAAATTTAATTTTAATCTTGTTTCTCCAACATGAGATGTATCTTTAGATTTTGTTACAGTGTTTGTAATATCAGTTACATTGTAATCTGCAAGTCTTAAATCGGAAATTAGACCTGTTACTTTACCGTCGGTGTTGCCACCTTCTTTAGCTTCAAGAGTAAATACTTTGTATTCTTCATCGCCCTTGTACCAATCCATATTTGGATAATTTGGTTTTTCTCTATGAATTGTAGCTGTTGTAGTAGCATCAATATTTTTAGCTTCTGGGTTTAGTACATACCTTTGAATAACGTATTTTTTATCTTTATTTATAGCGATAATTCTTGTACCTAAGTGTTCGGCATTGGTACTATTAGCTGCCCATCCAGTTATTCTATTGTCAAAAGAGTCCCATCCAGTCTGAGTTCTTTCTTTGACATTAACTCTATATGTTCCAGGCTCTCCTAAAAGAGATTTTTCTTCATCGCCTGTACTCAATGAATAGTTATAAACTTTTTTATTTCCATCTTTATCTATTATAAGAACCCATTTTTTGTCGAGTTTCTTATAGCCATCTGGTGCATTAGTTTCTTCTATTATATAGGTTCCTTCTGTTAGGGCTTCATTAAATTCTACTATACCATTGGTCTTTGATGTGGCTGTTCCAACAGGAGTAGTTTCTCCTTGTTTTGTGATCGTAAAAGTTGCTCCTTGAAGTGGATTTCCACTTTCATCTTTTTTAAATACTTGGAATTTTTCTCCAACTTTCCTATTTGCCACTGGAATATTTATTATAAGGTCATTATTACCTGTATAGATATTTCCTGAGCCAAGTATAGATGTTTCTTCAATTCTTACATAGCCATTGTTATATACAATAACTTCCCACTTTTCATTTGTTCCAATATATCCTTCTGGAGCTTTAGTTTCTTTTAATGTATATCTACCTGGTGAAAGATTTGTAAATTCTACAAGTCCTTTAGAATCTGAAGTCTTGTAGATGGTCTTTCCGTTGGAATTAGTTAGTGCAAAAACTGCTCCTTGTAAAATAGCACCTGTGTTATCATCAGACTTTGTAATTTTAAACTGTCCTGGCGTGAACTTTTTGTTTATAATACCAACTACTTCTTTGTAGAATTTTGGTATCTCCCCGCCTGTTTGGTCAACATTTGAATAATTTTTGTTAGGTCCTGTTACAAAGGTTGATCTAAGGCTTGTATCTTGACCCATATAGAAAGCTCTCCAGTTTTCATTAAATTTCTTGATATCTGGAATCTTAAATGTTTGCTCTATTACATATCCTTCACGTCCAGGTGATATCCTTGGCATTGTTATCTTTAATGGGGATTTTTCTTGTAATACCGCATCCCTTGTTAACTCAGATGGATCATAAGTTAAATAAATGTTGTTAGAAGACGCTTCTTTGCCATAATCTGAATTAATTGTTGTTTCAAAGACCTTCCTATATGTGTTTGGATATTGGTCTGGTCTTATACCCATTGAAAGAGGCATAACATTACTTACTGTCTCTACAGTATCTACTGTTGCATTATTTCCTTTTCTATATTTTACCGTTCCCAAGTCTTTGTCTGTACGATACACCTTAACATTCTCTAACTCGAAAGCTGGTGTGTTACCATTGGCATTCCAATTATGTTGAATTTTATCGCTTTGGTAATTTGTTGACATCCAGTTAAAAGTTAGCTGTTTTGACGCACCTGTATAATTACCTAATGGGTTGTAATATGCAAGGGCTGTTACATACCAATCTCCATTATCCTTTTGATATACTTCTCTGAAATAATATAACTGACTAGGCACTGCTCCTGTTGGTTTATGAGCAAAATCTCTTTTTGCATCATATTCTCCATAGTAAGACAGCACATCAATTGTTTCAGTTTGGTTACTGTTAGGGTCTGTAATAGTTTGACCTGGAGCAACAACGTTAGTTATTTTATATGTGCCATGGGTTGGCGCATAGTATTTACTTGGAATCATACCAATTAGGTCAAGACTGATAGTAGTTTCGCCTTTGGTTGCATTTTCTGTAAATACATAGGTTAAAAGTTTAGTATTGTGATCAAAATATGGTTTAGCTATAACTTTTCCATCTTCAACTAAGTCAGGGAATTCTGTAAAGTATTGAGTGAAGTCAAGATTTTTATCAAATTGGATTTCAAATCTTGCTCCTGGTCCTTCAATATTTAGTCTTGCATCCAATTTGTATTTTAATGATTCAAGCTCATAGGCTTCCCACATTCCTGGATACTTTCCTCTCCCTGAGTCCTTTACATCCATATGTTGGTGAACTTCTTTGACTTCAACTTTTGAACCAGAGCTTGATTCTTCTCCCTGTTCTATAAAGTAGTCTTGTCCTGGAACTGGTGTACCAGATGATGTTTTAAATTTTGCCTTATAGGTCACTTCACCTTTTTCATTTACCGTTACTTCGAAGTAAACATCAGATTTTTCGTAACCTACTGGTGCAGTTTTTTCTTCCAAGTAATAGGTTCCTGGAGGGAAGTCTCCAAAACTTACATTTCCCTTGTCGTCAGTAAATTTATTTGCAATAGGATCTCCATTGACGTCTTTTAATACAAATTCTGCTCCTTGTAGTCTATCTCGTCTTTGGACTTTCTTTCCATCTACTTCTACTTCAGAGAATGTATTTGCAAATTTCGCAACTTCTATAGGGCTCTTTTCAAATGGATCGTTTGATATGGTTAGTGTTGGTGATCCATTTTCTTCTGAGTTAGTACTGATAGTTACAATTTCTTGAATTTTAGATTTTGCTGCTGTATCTGTATCTGATAACCAGTCATATGACAATACAGTTGAGTCCTTAGAAGCTCCTACATTTGCATTAACTTTAACTAAAAATCCCCAATCAGTTCCAAATCTATTTTCTGGCAAATAAATTTTATAGCCTGTTTTCCCAGTATATGGGTCCTTGAAATTTTCAGTTCCTGTAATAGCTCCGTTATTATTAGCTACCCCAGTAATGTCATTTCCAAGGTCAACTTTATCCATGGTTTGAGCTTCCATTTGACCTTTTATATAATCTCTATTATATGGATATACGTCATAAATTTTCACTTCAGAATTAGTTAAGTCAACTCCTGGAAGAACAATATCAAGTCTTGTGTCTCTATCAGTTCTACCACTTTCTCTTGGTGCATATGGTTTAAGGAAAATATAAAATTCTAAGTTTCCATTTTCATCCAGTTTCCCATAGTGCATTGTGTTCATGTAATCTGGCCAATTAGGATAGTCACTGTGTTGAACTATTTCTGTTTTACCTGAACCAGTTGAAAGTTTTGCATTTTCTCCAGTGACAGTTATCTCTCCTTGGTCTGATACGGTTATAGTTTTTTCATTATTATCTAACTTATAGCCCTCTGGAGCTTTGGTTTCTCTTAAATAATATTTTCCTGGTTTAATATTTCTAAAGGTCGCTTCCCCATTGGAGTCAGTTGTTATACTTACATTTGCTCCTAAAAGGTCAAAGTTTGCTCCAGATATTCTCTTTTCAGGATTATTGCTATCTACTTTCACGACTGTGAAGGTAGCTGGCTTTTTATCTGTTGACTCTTCTAAAGAGTTTTGAATGTAGTGGATTCGTGTGTCTGGTCTAAAATAATTAGCATTTTCGCTATATTTATATTCTTTGCCAGCTATGGTTACTTTTCCTTCTGGGAAAGTTTGACTTATTTTGTGATCTCTAAAGGTCGCATTTCCACTATCATCTACATCCCAATATCTTACATCTGGAACTGTGATAAGTCTTTGCTTACCTGTATCATCAGTAACTACTGGACCTTCATTAACTTTAGTTTCTGTTTTATTTCCGTTTTTATCCGTAACAGTAATAGTTTGTGCAGGCATTTTTTGTCCATTAGGTAAGTTCCAGTTTTGATTGATATGGATATCTTTATATTTAGATATTTCTACTCCTGATATGCTGGCCTCACCAGCTTGGTCTGGATTTGTAATATTTGTTTGGAATTCATAAACACCGATGTTACCTACTTCTTGAGATGTGTTAGGGTCTGTTTCTTTTGTTGGAATAGATGTTAAACCTGTTTTTTCAGCTTCTTTAACTACCATTTGACCTGTTTTGTCATCTATGCCATATACAACTCTCTTACCAGAATTTATAGTTTGATTTCCTATCAAATCTCTATCTTGTAAAGGAAGTCCTTTAACAACATCTTTTGAACTCACTCCATCTGTTATTGTCCATTCGGCTGTGGTATTTGTTGTGAATTTTCCTTGGATTGTCGTTCTATTATTTATACCAACACGAGTAGGAGTTGCTGCTTCAATTTTGTCTTGAGAGTATCCTTCGTCTATTACAGTTCTAACTGCTCCTTTTTTATTTTGCTTACTTAGTAGAGTAGAAACGTCTAACATGTAAGAGCCTTGAATATTTTTTACAGGTGTGTAGAAAGTATAGTTAGCATTTGCAGTATTTTTATTTATTGCATGGTGTTTAGAGTCTACTATTCCAGTAGAGCCATCAAGTTGGTCAATTACTTCATTATCTATGGATTCTCCATTTAATTTTAAATTTTGGATTTCACCAAGACCAGAACCCTTTACTGTGGTTAGGTTTAGTTTCATTCCAAAGTAGTCTTTTAAATCTTTATCACTGTCCATTGTAACTGACCAGTTAAATCCTTTGAGTTTTCCATTTTCTACAACAGGCTCGCCCCAAACATTCATGTCAAATTTGTAAGCTCCTCCAGAGCCGTCTACTATCTGTTGAACGTCATCTCTATCTGGTTCTATGATTGAACCTGCTAAGTTACCATTTTTATCAACCTTTTGTGGAACAAGATCCTTTGGTGCTTTAACTCCAAAACCTGAAATTTTATTTGTAACTGTAAATGTACCGTCATTACCTAAAACAATATTTTCCGGATTATAGTCTACAGGAATATTAAGAGGTATACTAATCTCTTCAGTAATATCTCTTTGTATTGTATACTTAATAGTATTTTCTGTAGCATCATATTCAGGTGTGGCTATAACATTGCCTTTATACTTTATTGGTTCTAAACCTGATGGATTATTTACTTTTAATTCCTTATCCAAGTGAATCATAAAGTATTGGTCTTTTTTTATTGGACCAACTACTGTTGATGTGTCAAAACGAGTCATTATAGTAAACTTCTTACCATCTAAATTTAAGTCGTTTCCTGCTCTTAGTGGAGAAAGTAGCATTTGTGGATTGAAATTACTATCAGCTTTTTTTTCTATTAATGCCTTGAATGCATCTTCATTATCTTCCATAAGCTTAATTTTATCTGCTTTGGAAAGTTCGTACTTTTCTTCGAAGCTTGTTAAAATATTTTGGATTTCTTCAAGACCATTGTTTTCATCTTTTAGAGCAGATTTAAGTTCTCTATCCGCTTTTTGAAGATCTGTTAGTCCAAGAAGTTTTTTTATTCCCTCAACTAATCCATTTTCTTCTTTATCTTCTTCACCAATAGAGTTCTTTTCTACTTCTTCTTTTGTGTCGTCAAAAGCTTTTTCAAATTCTTGAACCTTTTCTTTATTATCCTCAGATGTATTTATTTCTTGTTTTTTATCTTCTTTTATATTATCAGTTTCAATTGGAGAGGTTTTTCTATTTTCTTTTTTGTTTTCTTCTTTTTTATCTGTAGCTTCTGTAGATTCTGTTTCTTTTTCTTCTTCTACTATAGCTTTGCCAAGTTCTTCTGTTTCTGCTTCTTCTTTATCTTTTTCTAATGTAGTTATTTCTGTTAAAACTGTATTGTCTTCTTTTACCTTCTTTGATGAAATGGTAAAGATGTATTTGTATCCGGGATATAGTTCTGCTATGTTTAGTGAAGTGACTTTGTTTTTGTTTTGGTGTCCTTCTTCTAAAGCTTCTGTTAAGACTTCTTCTACTGTAAGTGTGTCTTCGTCTTCTTCTCCGGTGTAAACTTTTTCCACTTTTGTTATGTCAAGGTCTTTTATGTCTTTTTCTCCCTTGAAGGTTAGTAATATGTCTTCAAGGTCTTTTAGACTGTTTACAAAGATTTCTTTTGTTAGTTGTTCTTCTTTGTCTCTTTTTAGTGTAATGTTTTCATTCTTTGTGCTTTCGTATTTGTTTTCTATGTCGTTTATTACTATTGGTATTGAAAGCTCTTTGTAGTCCTTGTAGTTTATTTTTTGTTGACTTTTTGTTGGATTTAGTTCTTTTGTTTCTTTGTTTTGTAAATCTTTGTAGTCTTGTCTATATCTTTCTACAAGTTCTGTTATTTCTTCTATGTTGGAGAAGTCTTCTACTTCGTCTCCTCTAACAAGTAAAACTTTTCCTTCTTCGTCTTTTTCTACAAAGGTGTATTCTCTTAAGTCAAAGTCTTCTTGTGAACTTATGACGTATGGTCCTCTTAGAAAGGCAAAACTGTTATCTTCTAACTGTTCTATATATGCCTGTTCTAATGGGCTTAGTTCTTCTTTTATGGCAGGATCAATTACCCCTTCTTTGGAATGGGTTTCTTTTTTCACTTCCTGCGTCTTTACTTCTTTTGGCAAGTCATTGGTGTTTTGAACTGCCATTACTGGTTGAACTAATACTTGCATTACAAGTAATAAGCTTAGTAGGCCTGATGATATTCGCCTAAGTATTTTCCTGTCCATGTCTCCTCCTGAAATATCTTTAATTATAGATTTTAATCTAATTATAAAAAATTGAGCAATAAAAAAGTTTATACTTTTAGATTTATCAAATCAGTATAATAATCTTCTTATCTTTAGTATACTCATATTGGATAATAAAACAAGTTTTCATCAGTATTTTAGTCATTTTTTACAATGGTAAGACATTTTTGTCATATTTGTTTTTTATGTAAACGACGCTTGTCTGATAAAAATTTTTAGCATTAATCCTAAAATATTTTTTATTATAGCATCGCTGTTGCTTTCTCAACATGACAGTACTGAGTATTTTTATTCGCGCTGTTAGGAATGGTTATATTTATTTATAAAATATTGTGCCGATAGGCACAGGAAGGAAAGCTAAAAGCTTTCCTTCCACTTTATAAAAAGGGGTCTTGGGGATATCCCCAAGTCGTTGGGAGGTAAAGGGGGTACAAGGGGGATAGGAACCGTACGAAACGGTCCTTTTCCCCCTTTGGTAAATATAACATTACAACACATTAAAGACAAAATGAGCCCTATGGTATAACCCTACACAAAAAAGAGAGCTTCTCAGCTCTCCTTTTCTCTAATAATCTTATTCTGTTATCTTATCGTCTTTTCCGACTTTTTGTTCTTTTTTATCTTCACTCTTAAATTCTTTTTCTCTTGCTTCTTCTTTATTATAGTCATAGCTTGCCATTCTCACATAGCTTTCATATCTTTCTTTAGCATCTTCTTCTGCTTCTTTGAATAAAATTTCTGCTTCTTCTGGGAATGATCTCTTTAGTGAAGTGTATCTTACTTCTGATGCTATGAAGTCTTGGAATGAAGCTTTAGGTTCTTTTGAATCTAATGTGAATGGATTCTTTCCTTCGTCTTTAAGTCTTGGATCAAATCTGTATAGATGCCAGTAGCCTGCTTCAACTGCTCTCTTTTCTTGAGCTTGTGAATGTCCCATACCACCCTTGATACCGTGATTGATGCATGGTGCATAAGCGATGATTAGTGATGGACCATTATAGCTTTCTGCTTCTCTTATAGCTTTTAATGTTTGCGCTTGGTTTGCTCCCATAGCTATTTGCGCTACATAAACATATCCATATGTTGTAGCCATTAGTCCAAGATCTTTCTTTCTAATCTTCTTACCTGATGCGGCAAATTTTGCTACTGCTGCTGTTGGTGTTGACTTTGATGATTGTCCACCTGTATTTGAATATACTTCTGTGTCCATTACAAGTACGTTTACATCTCTTCCTGATGCAAGTACATGGTCAAGTCCGCCATATCCAATATCATATGCCCAACCGTCTCCACCGAATATCCATACTGATTTCTTAATTAAGAAATCTTTTCTTTCTTCGATTTCTGCAAGTATCTTATCTGCAGCTTCATTTCCTGTTTTTTCATTTAAGAGTTGAAGAATTTCTGCTGTAGCTTCCTTTGACTTAGCAGGGTCATTCTTTCCTTCAATCCATGCTTTAAAGTGGTCGTTTATTGGTGAATTAATTCCAAGTTCAATAAATTCTTCCATTAATAGACGAATTTTTTCTCTTGTCTTTTCAATTCCCATTTCCATACCATAACCGTATTCGGCGTTGTCTTCAAATAGTGAGTTTGCCCAAGCTGGTCCCTTGCATTGAGCATTCTTGCAGAATACTGTTGCTGGTGCTGAGCCTCCCCAAATTGATGAACAACCTGTTGCATTTGCTATAAGCATTCTATCTCCGAATAATTGAGTTATTAATTTTGCATAAGGAGTTTCTCCACAACCTGCACATGCTCCTGAGAATTCAAGTAATGGTTGTTTGAACTGACTTCCCTTAACGTTAGTTTCTGGTACAAGTCCTTCTTTATATCCAACTACTTCATGAGCATATTTCCAGTTATCTTTTTGTTCTTTGTATTGTTCTTCAAATGGTTCCATTGAAAGGGCTTTTACTTTTGATGGACATACTTCAACGCAGTTTCCGCATCCTGTACAGTCCATTGTGGAAACTTGAATTCTGAATGTGTAGTCTTCAAGTCCTTTACCAATTGCTTTTTTAGTTTCAAAGTTTTCTGGTGCGTTTGCCTTTTCTTCTTCTGTTACTAAGAACGGTCTTATAACTGCATGAGGACAAACGTATGAACATTGGTTACATTGGATACAGTTTTCTATATGCCATTTTGGAACTTTAAGTGCTATACATCTCTTTTCGTATTGTGAAGTTCCTTGTGGGAATTCACCGTTTGCTCTATCTACAAATTTAGATACTGGAAGGTCATCTCCTTCGTGAGCATTTATTGGTTTAACAATTTCTCTGATGAATTCTGGTAGATTGTCGTCGTTTTCTTCTTCGTCCTTTAAGTCTTTCCAACTTTCTGGAACGTCTATCTTAACTAATGCGTTAACTCCTTGGTCAACTGCTTTGTAGTTCATGTTAACAACGTCTTCACCTTTTCTACCGTAAGATTTAACTATTTGTGCCTTTAATCTTTCCATTGCTTCTTCGATTGGAAGAACTTTTGAAAGGTTGAAGAAAGCTGATTGCATTACCATGTTTATTCTTCCGCCAAGTCCGATGTCTGCTGCAATTTTTGATGCATTTATTGTGTAGAACTCAATTTCGTTTTCTGCAATCTTTCTCTTTAATGAGTTTGGTAGATGTGATTCAAGTTCGTCTTTTGACCAGATACAGTTAAGTAGGAATGTACCACCTTTTTTGATTCCCTTTAATAGGTCATATTGATTAACGTATGCTTGTTTTGAACATGATACAAAGTCAGCGTGTTCAACAAAGTATGTTGATCTTATTGGACTATCTCCAAATCTCAAGTGAGAAATTGTGATACCACCAGATTTCTTTGAGTCATATTCAAAGTATCCTTGTGCATACATATCTGTTCCGTCTGCGATAATCTTAATTGCAGATTTATTAGCTCCAACTGTACCATCTGATCCATATCCCCAGAACTTACAGTTAATTGTTCCTTCTGGAACTGTATTTAAGTTTCTTGTTACTTCAAGTGATCTATATGTTACATCGTCAGTTATACCAATTGTAAATCTCTTCTTTGGTTCTTCTGCAACAAGGTTGTCATATACTGCAAGGATTTGTCCTGGAGTTGTATCTTTTGATCCAAGTCCATAGATACCTGAGTAGATTTCAGGTTGTCTTTCTTCGTCATAGAAAGTTGATTTAACATCTAAGTAAAGTGGTTCTCCAAGAGATCCTTTTTCTTTTGTTCTGTCAAGAACTGCAATTCTCTTAACGCTTGCAGGTATCTTTTCAAGTAGATGTTTCTTTGAGAATGGTCTGTATAGATGTACCTTTACAAGACCAACTTTTCTTCCTTCACTTCTTAAGAAATCTATAGTTTCTTCTATGGTTTCTGTTACTGACCCCATTGCAATGATAATATCTTCAGCATCTTCGTCACCATAGTAATCAAATAGACCATAGTTTCTTCCTGTAAGTTTGTTAATTTGATTAATATATTCTTCAGTTGTTCCAACAATGTTTTCGTAATAAGTATTTGATGCTTCAATTGATTGGAAGTAGATGTCAGGGTTTTGAGCTGTACCCATTGTCTTAGGTTTTTCAGGGTTCAAAGCTCTTTCTCTAAATGCTTTTATTGCATCATAATCTACAAGTTCTGCAAGTTCGTCATAGTCTATAACTTCAATCTTTTGGATTTCATGTGATGTTCTAAATCCGTCGAAGAAGTGTAGGAATGGAACTCTTCCCTTTATAGCTGAAAGATGTGCTACTGCTGCAAGGTCCATAACTTCTTGGACTGATCCTGATGCAAGCATTGCAAAACCTGTTTGTCTTGTTGCCATAACGTCTTGGTGGTCTCCAAAGATGCTTAGGGCATGACTTGCTAATGCTCTGGCAGATACGTGGAATACTCCTGGTAGAAGTTCCCCTGAGATCTTATACATATTAGGAATCATAAGTAAAAGTCCTTGTGATGCTGTAAATGTTGTTCCTAATGATCCTGCTACCAATGCACCATGTAATGCTCCTGCTGCACCTGCTTCAGATTGTAGTTCTGAAACGTGAACAGTTTGTCCAAATATGTTCTTTCTTCCAAAGGCAGCCCAGTTGTCCACATACTCTGCCATATTTGATGACGGAGTTATAGGATAAATTGCTGCAACATCTGTAAATGCATATGCCACATGAGCGGCAGCCATATTACCGTCCATAGGTTGCATTTTCTTTTCCTTCATTTTATTTCCCCCTTTGAATTTTTACATAACTGTTATTCTTCTTCATTTGTTGAAAACAGTCTCTTACTAAGTTCAATAGCCGCGTTGTATCCATAATTTCTCTGTCTGTAATTTCTAACAGCAACTTCTACAATCATGGCTATGTCTCTACCAGGTTTAACTGGTATTGTTACCTTTTGAACATTGACACCAAGTATATCCATATACTCAATATCAAGTCCAAGCCTGTCATATTCCTTGTCATCGTCCCAAGGTTCCAAACATGCTACAAGCTCTATTTCTACATCTGGTTTTACTGAGCCTATACCATATAGCCTTTGTATGTCTAAAATTCCTATTCCACGAATTTCAAGGAAGTGACGTATGTTTTTAGGAGCTTGGCCAATAAGTACCTTGTCCATTCTCCTTACTTCAACCACATCATCAGCTACAAGTCTGTGACCACGAATAATAAGGTCAAGTGCAGTTTCCGACTTACCTACGGAAGATTTTCCAGTTATTAAAACTCCTATACCAAAAACTTCCATTAGACCGGCGTGCATATTAGTCTGTTCACTAAGAAAATATGCAAGTTTATCATCAATTCTTGAAATAAGCCTTGTAGTCGGTCTGGTAGAGCGAATTAATGTCTTGTCATGCTTTTTTGCAAGCTCTACTATATAGTCGTCAATATCTTGACCTTGGGTAAATATAAGACATGGAATCTCCCTTGACATAATGCCTTCCATTCTCTGTCTTCTTATATCTTTATCCATTGAATTTAAAAATACAGTCTCTGTTTTACCCATTATTTGAAGTCTTTTATTTGGAAAGTTTTCAAAGAATCCAGAAAGCTGAATCCCAGGCCTATTTACCTGTGAATTGGTAATGGTCAGTTCTTCAAAGTCAGAACTTGCCATGACAACTTCAAGCTCCAACTCTTCGATTAGTTTTTTTAATTTAATTCCCTTCATCTTTTGCTCCATTAAAATAATTATACAAATTTTCTGCACTTTTTCTATCTATCTTATCCACTTCCAAAAGTTCTGTAATAGAAGCTTTTTTTATTTTTTCTATGGATTTGAAATGTTTTAAAAGTGCTTTCTTTCTAACTTCTCCTATACCATTAACTTCATCCAGTTCAGACTTTACCATGTTCTTATCTCTTAGTTTCCTATGATAATTGATGGCAAATCTATGAGTTTCTTCCTGAATGTCGAATAAAAAACGATAGATATCACTTGATACCTTTAGAGGTATCTCTTCTCCATTGTATATAATTCCCTTGGTGTTGTGAAATTCATCTTTATATAATCCACATATTGGAATTTCTTCCATGTTTACAAGTGACATTGCAAACTTTGCTGCATTCACATGTCCCTTACCACCGTCAATTATTATGAGAGAGGGTCTTCTTCCAAAGGAAACTTCTCTATTTCCTAAAGAGTTTTCATGTTTGAGTCTTTCAAGTCTTCTTGTTAAAACCTCTTGATGACTTGCATAGTCATTTGGTCCTTCTACAGATTTTATTTTAAACTTTCTATACTCTCCAGGGCTTTTTTGTCCATTTTCATAAACCACCATAGAGCCAACGGACTGCACTCCCGATATATTTGAAATGTCATAACATTCAATTCTTGAAAGCGGAGATATACCAAGTAGCTTTTCAAGTTCTTCCAGACCTCTTGGTCTTTCTCTCTCTCTACGTCTAAGGTATGCAAGGTGTTTTTCTAAGGATTCTTTGGCGTTTTTTTCAACCAGTTCAACCAGTTTTAATTTTTCGCCCCTCTTAGGTACTGTAAATTTTACTTTTTTCCCTTTTATTCTGGTTAAATACTCCACTAAGGTGTCTGAATCACTTGGTTCTTTCTGTAACACAATTTCCCTTGGTACAAATGCCATATCAAAGTAGAACTGTTGTATAAAGGATGAAAAGACTTCTTCGTCCTCGCCCTTTATTGAATCTCCTAAAATGAAGTGTTCCCTGTCTATTATTTTACCACTTCTCATGATAAATACCTGCATTGAAATGACATCTTTATCCCTTGCCATGGCGATGATATCCATCTCCCTATCTTTGGAAGTTCTTACAATTTGTTTTTCTATAATCGTTTCAAGAGAGCTGATGTTATCTCTATACCTTGCTGCAAGTTCAAAGTTTAAATTTTGTGAAGCTTTTTCCATCTTGTGCTTCAAAGATGTAATGAGTTTTTTCTGTCTTCCCTTTAAAAAATCTTCAACATTGGATATGTCTTTAAGATATTCTTCTTCTGTAACTGCCTTTATGCAAGGTCCTGAACACTTGTGTATAAAGTAGTATAAGCAAGGTCTTTTTAAATATTGTTCCTTGTCAAAATTTAAGTTACACCTTCTTATTTTATACATATCCTGAAATAATTCAATGATTTCAGTCACTCCATAGGCATTTGGAAATGGACCATAATAATCTGCTCCGTCGGGTCTTATAACCCTGTCCTTTAAAATGCGTGGATATTTTTCCTTGGTTATTTTAATAAAGGGATATTTTTCTCCAGATTTTAAAAGGATATTGTACTTTGGCTTTTTATCCTTAATAAAGTTGGACTCAAGTATCAAAGACTCAACTTCATTGTCGACAATAATATATTCAAATCTATCTATATGTTTAACCATCTCCCGAACTTTCTCAGCAGTCTGTCCAGAAGGTGTAAAATATTGTCTGACTCTATTTCGAAGATTTTTAGCCTTACCCACATATATAATTGTATCATTCTCGTCAATCATGAGGTAAACACCCGGTGAAGTGGGTAAGGTTTTTAAATTCTTCTCTATGTCAAACATTAAATTTCCTCAGTTGCCTTTTTTAAATATTCCAAAGCTTGTCCTTTTAGTTTTGGACTTAATTTTTCAAAGCAAACTCTATGGTATTCGTTTATCCATTTGATTTCATCTTCTGTTAAAAGTGATTTATCAACTGGTCTTAGATCTATTGGAACAATTGAAAGTGATTCAAATCCGAAGAACTTTCCAAATGCTGTTTCATTTTTTTCCACACATACCATGATGTTTTCAATTCTTATTCCATGGCTTCCTTCCACATAAACTCCTGGTTCGTCTGATGTAACCATTCCTGGAACCATGTTTACATCATTATTTGCCCTTGAAATGTTTTGAGGTCCTTCATGAACTCCTAACACGAAACCAACTCCATGGCCTGTTCCATGGTTAAAGTCGATTCCCTCTTTCCATAGTGGGCCCCTTGCAAATATATCAAGTGCAGATGACTTTGTTCCTTCTTTGAAGATTGCAGTTATAAGGGATATGTGTGACTTAAGTGTCATTGTGTAGTGGAATATCTCGTCTTTAGTAAGCTCCCCAAGGGCAACGGTTCTTGTAATATCTGTAGTACCGTCTTTATATTGTCCACCACTATCAAGTAGATAAAGTCCCTTCTTTTCTAAATATACAGGATTATCCTCTGATGGAGAGTAGTGAGGTAGTGCAGCATTTTCTCCATAGGCTGATATCGTTCCAAAGCTTGGTTCAATAAAAAGATCTTGTTCTTTTCTAAAGGAAAGAAGTTTATCCGAACAGTCAAGTTCTGTAATTTTTTCTCCTTTTTCAAGAGATTCTTCAAGCCAGCTAAAGAAATTAACCAGTGCAGCACCATCTTTAATGTAGGCATTTCTTTGGTTCTTAATTTCAACTTCATTTTTTACTGCCTTCATATCTGTTGAAATATCCCTACCTACAATAGTCTTTATAGATTCTGGAATCGAACTGTAAAGTTTAACATTTATATTTCTATTGTTAAAGTAAAGAACTTCTTCCTTAGGTAGTCCCCTTACAAAGTCAAAAACCTCTTCATATTTTTTTATCGTAACTCCAGTTTTATCTAAATAATTTCTTACATCATCAGTAATCTTTTCTTTATCTATGAATAAAACCGTCTTTTCTCTACTTATATATAAATAGGAAAGTATTACTGGGGTGTATAGAACATCTCTTCCTCTGATATTTAATACATAGGCTATATCATCAAGAGTTGTTATAAGAGTTGATGTTGCACCTTTCTTTTGAAGTTTCTCTCTAATTTCTTTTATCTTATCATTTGCAGAAACTCCCACGTACTCCTCTTGTAATAAGAAAGCTTTTTCTGAAGATTTTTCAGGTCTATCTTCCCAAATGTCTTCAACAAGAGTGCAATCATATGAAATATTTTCCTTTGGAATATCTTTAATAATATAATCCAAAAGCCATAGAGGAAAAGTTTCTCCATTGAATCCAATTTTGGACTCACTGTCTAAATTTTCTTCTACAAATTCTTTCATTGTAGGAACTCCCGCTTCCCCCATCTTATATAATTTAATGCCACAACCTTCAAGTTGTTTTGCAGCCTGTATAAAATATCTTCCGTCAGTCCAAAGCCCAGCTTTATCAAGTGTAACTATAACTGTACCTGCAGAGCCTGTAAACCCTGATATAAATTCCCTTGTCTTATAGATGTCAGGAACATACTCAGAACAATGAGGATCTGATGTAGGAACAATGTACATGTCAAGTCCTTTTTCTTTCATTTTTTTTCTTAATCTTTCTATATTATCAACTACCATAAAGCACGTCCTTTCCCATAGTTATCTACTCTAATTATAACATATAGCTTAAAATCTTCTAATAAATTAAAAAAAGTTTTGCACAGAAAAAGAGCGGCTATACAGCCGCCCCTTTCAAAAAAGGAGTCATTTGACTTGTTTTAGAATCCACTTACTCCCTTGAAGAAGAAGTATCCAAGTGGAGTATAGTATAATCCACTAACATTTGGCTTCATCATATAGGAGTTGTTGTAGAAGTAAAGTGGTGCAACAACTGAATCTTCACCTATTAAAATATCTTCAGCTTTGTGCATGTTTTCCATTCTTACAGCTTGATCTGAAGTAGCCTTTGCTTCTTTAACAAGTGCATCAAATTTATCATTCTTATATTGTGCGTCGTTGTTACCTCCGCCAGTTATCCACATATCTATGAAGGACATTGGATCGTTGTAGTCTGCAATCCATCCATGTCTTGCGATATTAAAGTTACCTTGTTTTCTTTCTGTTAAGAATACGTTCCAGTCTTGGTTTTGTAGAGTTACTTGTACACCAAGTTTTTCTTGCCACATATTTTGTAGTGCTTCTGCTATGGCTTTATGACCATCATTTGTATTGTATAGGTATTCTATTTGAGGGAATCCTTCACCGTCTTTATATCCTGCTTCTTCCATAAGCTTTTTAGCTTCTTCTACATTTTTATCGTAGTCGTCAACTTTTACTGAGTAGTAATCTCCTCCAGTTTTTCTAAAGTCATCGCCTTCTGCTCCATCAACATCGTATACACCTGAAGGTACATAGCCTGATGCAGGTTCTTGACCTTGACCTGTAACTTGTTTAACAATAAAGTCTCTATCTATTACAAGTGAGAATGCTTTTCTAACTTTAGCATCGTTAAAAGGTTCTTTTTCAGTGTTGAAACATACAAAGTAAGTTCCTACTTGTGGAAGTACTTTAAGTTCCTTAGTATCTAAAAGTTTTTGAACTTCTTCTTGAGGTACAGAATTAATAAAGTCTAAGTCTCCTGATCTATATGATGCATAGATTGCGTTTTGATCATCTTGTAAATGGAAAGCTAATTTTTCAGCTTTTACAGATTCACCATCATAGTATTCAGGATTTTTTTTCATTTCTATAACTTGGTTATGTTGCCATGATTCAAGTACAAATGGTCCATTTACAATCATTGTATCAGGTGAGTTTGTCCAAGTTTTTGAACCTTCAACTGCATCTTGTCTTACAGGCATTACTGCAGGGAAAGCACATATTTCTTCAAAGTATGGACATTTTACACTTAGATTAACTACGAAAGTCTTGTCATCAGGTGCAGAGATGTCAAGTTTTTTGTCTTCGCTATCATATCCCTTAACCATGTCTAACATATATTCATAGTCTGCAGCAGTATCAGGATTTACAAGTCTGTTCCATGCATATACAAAGTCATTTGCAACTACTGGTTTTCCATCAGACCACTTAGCGTCTCTTAAATGGAATGTCCAAGTAAGTCCATCATCAGATACATCCCATGATTCTGCAATACCTGGTTTTAATACTGCATTTCCATTTCCGTCGTCATCCCATCTTATAAGTGATTCAAAAAGTTGGGATATCATTATTGCTCCATCTACTGAAGTGTTTAGAGCAGGGTCTATTGATTCAGGTTCTGATGCAATGTTTATGTCAAATACACCATCTTCTCTTCCTGCTTCTTCATTTGAGGCTGTGTTTTCACTTCCAGCTTGTCCACCAGTTCCTTGGTTCTGCCCATTGTTTCCACATGCACTTAGTAACATTACAAAACTAAGCATAAGTACAATTAATTTAAATCTAAATTTTCTTTTCATTTTTTCCTCCTATTTTGTTTATTATATGATATGACAACTTACAAAGTGTCCTTCCTCAACTTCTCTAAATTCCGGTTCCACTTCTTTACATATATCCTTTGCATATGGACATCTTTCATGGAATCTACAGCCCTTTGGTGGATTTATAGGGGAAGGAATTTCACCTTTAAGTTTTATTCTTTGTAAACTTCTCGTAATTTTAGGATCTGGTAGCGGTATTGCAGATAGTAGTGACTTTGTATATGGATGAAGAGGATTTTCATAAAGTCTCTTTGAGTCCACAAGCTCAACCATCTTTCCTAAATACATTACACCAATTCTATCGCTGATATGTTTTACTACAGAAAGGTCATGGGCAATAAACATATAAGTGAGTCCAAGTTCTTCCTGCATGTCCTGTAACATATTTACAATTTGCGCTTGAATTGAAACATCAAGTGCAGAAATTGGTTCGTCACAGACTATAAAATCAGGTTCTACTGCCAAAGCTCTTGCAATTCCAATACGCTGTTGTTGTCCTCCAGAAAACTCATGGGGATATCTATTAGAATGTTCCTGATTAAGTCCAACACGCTTAAGTAGTTCACAAATTCTCTCTCTTCTGTTCTCCTTATAAAGCCCATGTATTTCGAGAGCTTCCCCAACAATTTCAGATACTGTCATCCTTGGATCAAGAGATGCTGAAGGGTCTTGGAAGATAATTTGCATCTTCCTTCTATAAGGATACATATCTACCTTGATGTTTTTTTCACTGTCAAAAATGACTTCCCCATCATAAGTTATCCTTCCAGCAGTCGGTTCGTGAAGTCTTAGCACAGTTCTTCCTAAAGTGGTTTTTCCACATCCCGACTCTCCAACAATTCCAAGTGTCTCTCCTTTATTTATATAAAATGAGACATCTTCCACCGCATGAACTGTTGCATTTTTATTAAATGTTTCCTTAACGGTGAAATGTTTTACAATATTATCGCAAACAAGTAATTTATTGTCTTCCATTTGCTACCTCCTTTAAATGTAGGAAACACTTTGATCTATGTCCTTCGCCCATTTCAAGCATCGGTGGTTCTTTTCTAAGACATATGTTCATACAGTGCTCACACCTTGTTGAAAATCCACATCCACTTGGTGGATTCAACATATCAACAGGAGTTCCTTCAATACTTTCAAGTTTTTCTCCCTTATTATCATCAATCCTTGGCATAGATTTTAAAAGTCCCTTTGTGTAAGGATGCTTTGGATTGTAAAATATATCATCTACACTTCCCTGTTCTACAATTTTTCCTGCATACATTACAGATACACTGTCACAAATTTGAGCCACAACTGCCAAGTTATGAGTTATAAAGATTACTGACATATTGTTTTTTTCTTGAATCTCTTTTATAAGTTCAAGTATTTGAGCTTGAATTGTTACATCAAGTGCAGTTGTAGGTTCGTCTGCAATTAGAATATCTGGCTCACATATAAGACCCATTCCAATCATAACTCTCTGTCTCATACCACCAGAAAGTTCATGAGGATATTGTTTCATTCTCCTCTCAGGGTTTGCGATACCTACAAGTTCAAGCATTTTAACCGCCTTCTTGTAGGCTTCCTCCTTACTTATCTTTTTGTGAACTAACACCGCCTCCATAAGCTGGTTTCCTATCGTATATACAGGATTTAAACAGGTCATTGGATTTTGAAATATCATAGAGCACTTAGCTCCTCTGAAATTTCTCATTTCCTTCTTATCAAAATCCAATACATTTTGTCCTTTATACATTATCTTGCCTGACTTTACCTTACCTGGGGATTGTAATAATCCCATTATTCCATAGGATTCAACGGACTTTCCAGAGCCTGATTCCCCAACAATTCCCATTATTTCGTTTTCATGAAGTGTATAGCTTATTCCATCCACAGCCTTAACTTCACCAACAGGTGTGTAGAAGGAAATAGCAAGATCTTCAAGTTTTAAAATTTCTTTTCCAATTACTTTATTTTCCATATCACACCTACTTTTTAAGTCTCGGATCTAAGGCATCTCTTAATCCATCAGCAAATAAATTTAATGCCAGTATCATCAAACTAAGTATCAGTGAAGGTATTATTAACCTATATGCATAGGAGTAAATTCCTCCAAGGGCATCCGCTGCCATGGCTCCAAGGGATGTCATTGGTGCTGAAACACCAATTCCCAAGAAGGAAAGGAATGATTCCAAAAATATGGCAGATGGTATTTGCATTGCAGTCATTACAATAACTTGACCAATACAGTTTGGGAATAAATGCCTTTTTATAATTCTCTTTCTTGAACCACCAAGGGCTTCCACCGCAGTAACAAATTCTTGTTTCTTAAGCATAAGCACTTGGCCTCTTATAATCCTTGCCATACCTACCCAATAAAGCAATCCAAAGGCTATAAATATTGAGATAAGCGCTGGTCCAAGAGTCCCAACCTTTTTTGCAAAGGCGGATGTGGAACTATTTACATAGGACTTCATCGGTTGTGAAATACCTATGGAAAGTAAAATTACTACTAATACATCGGGGATTGAGTAAATTAAATCAAGTATTCTCATCATTACTGCATCTACTTTTCCTCCGAAGTATCCAGATATGGAACCATAAATTGTTCCTATAATAAGCACGATTAGTGAGGCGAATAATCCTACAATAAGTGAAACCCTTGTACCATACATTGTACGAACCATTATGTTACGTCCTAACTTATCAGTACCAAAAGGATACTTTGCACATGGGAATAAATTTTCATCTCCTCTAAACTGAGTAGTGTAATCTCCCTCTACAAAGTAGGGTCCAATAAAAGCAAATATAAATACAATTATTATAAATCCCAAGGACACCATGGCGATTTTGTTTTCTTTAAGTCGCCTTAATGCATCTTGAAAATAGGATGTTGAGGGAGCCTTGGTCATGAAGCTTTCTTTTGCTTCAGAAGATGCAAGTTCAAAGTCATCTTCTTTAAATTCATATTCCTCTAACTTAAATTTAGAGTTTAAATTTAGAAAATTTTCCATATCAATCTCCCTTCGACAAATCAATTCTCGGATCTATAAATCTATATAGGATATCAACCACCATGTTCATAAAAATTACAAGGGCTGCAAAGAATAAAGTGGTTGCCATTATAATTGGATAATCCCTGTTAAGTACCGAGTTTATAAAATACCTTCCAAGTCCCTGTACTGAAAAAACTGACTCAACTACCATAGAACCTGTAATTATTCCTGCAGTAAGCGGTCCCAAGTATGTAAGAACTGGAATAAAACCATTCTTTAGCGCATGTTTAAAAAGTATCTTTCCTTCACTAACACCTTTAGATCTTGCAGTTCTTATATAATCTTGACCCATTGCATCAAGCATTGAAGATCTTGAAAGTCTTGCGATATAGCACATTGGATAAAATCCAAGTGAGAAACAAGGCATCAAATAAGATTTGAAACCATTTAATCCCATAGTTGGTAACACCTTTAACTTAACTCCAAAAAGTAAAAGTAAAAGAGTTGCTACTACGAAACCTGGAGCGGATATACCAATAGTTGTTAGTACCCTTAAGATAGAATCCAATTTTCTTCCTCTATGATAAGCTGCAAGGCTTCCCAAGGTTACCCCAACTATAGTTGCCCATAAAAGAGAAAGAAGACCAAGCTTTGCGCTTGTTGGAAACATTTCTTTTAATATATCCATTACCGGTCTGTCCTTTTGCATTTTTAAAGATACACCAAACTCTCCTTTTAATGCATTTGTAATAAACTTTTTCAATTGGACAAGCTTAGGCTGATCCAATCCATATTTTCTGTTTAAAGCTTCAAGTACTTCCGGCGACTGAGTTTTTTCACTCGCAAATGGTGAACCGGGTACCAGCTTCATTAAGAAGAATGTAATACAAGTCACCAAAAACAAAACGGCAATAGCTTGTAAAATTCTCTTTAAAATATACTTTGCCATAATGACCTCCTTTATTTTGTACAATTATACACTTTATTAATATAAATTGCAAGCATTTTACATTAATAAAGTTTTAAAGTGTTAAGTGTTGATATGTAGCTATTTGTAACGATTTCATAAGGGCTTTGCGTAAAATTTTTCTTGAAAATTTTAATATTTTTTTATTTTATTTTTTTAAAATTATCAAATTTTTTGTAATTTTTTGCGATTTTAAAAGAAAATATATAAAGTTAGAACAATAAGAATAAAAGTAGAATCATCAAATCAGATAAAAAAGATTTAAATTTTAGAAACGTAAAACAAAATAAATTTTATGATCGCCTAAATACTTTTAAAAAAATAAACAAGGTCCTCTTCCGAAACTTTTCTTCGAAAAGTGAAACGAGATCGACATTTGACCTACGACGAAGACTTCGTCTTCTGTTAGGTCAAGAATTCTTCGACTCCAAAATTTTTTCAAAAATTTTTCCGCTCAGAATGACAGTACGGGGGCTATCATTCCTATGAAAGATGAAAACTACAAAATACAAATATAAAACCAAAAGAAAATCCAAAAGATTTTCTTCCATACTCACATAGGGGTCTCGGGGTTACCCCGAGTCGTTGGGAGGTAAGGGGGTTTTAAAGGGGGATAGGAACCGTACGAAACGGTTCCTTTTTCCCCCTTGGTGGAATAAAATTGAAATTCTATTAGAAATAAAAAGGTCGTAGGGCATAACCCTACAAAATAATTCAATAAGCTTTAGCGTGAACTTTCTGATAGAAAGTTCACGAGATCTTTCGACTACAAAATTCCTTCGGAATTTTTTCGCTCAAGATGACAGAGCAAGGATCTAACGTTTCGAGGGAAGAAAGAAGGGATTTTTCGACTCGCTCAGTATGACAGAGCGAGGGTGCTTCATTTCGTAGGTCGAAACCCTACAAATACACCCAGGAAAAGTTAAAGGAGAACCCCTCGGTTCTCCTTATAATTTCATGCTTAGTCCTACTTTTCCTGTATCTCTATCTATATTTATTATTTTCACTTCCACTATGTCTGATACTTCCACCACATCTGATGGATGTTTTATAAAGCTATGGGACATTTGTGAAATATGAACAAGTCCATCATTTTTTATTCCAATATCGACGAAGCAGCCAAAGTCAACTACATTTCGCACCGTTCCTTTTAATATCATCCCCTCTTCTAAGTCGTCTATTGAAAGTACGTCGGAGCGAAGGATTGGTTTTGGCATTTCGTCTCTCGGGTCTCTCCCTGGTTTTTTAAGTTCTTTTAAAATATCTGCCAATGTTGGAATTCCTATTCCAAGTTCTTTTGAAACTCTTGACACTTGCACTTTGTTAAGATCTCTTTCTAAAAGTTTTTCTGCGATTTCGTAGCTCTCTGGATGTACTGCCGTATTGTCCAAAATATTTTCTGACTCTGGAATTCTTAAAAATCCGGCACATTGTGTAAATGCTTTTGGTCCAAGACCCTTTACTTTATTAAGTTCCTTTCTATTTTTAAATGGACCATTTTCTTCTTTATATTGCACAATGTTTTTTGCAACTGATTTAGAAATTCCAGAAACGTAATTTAAAAGTGAAGGTGATGCGGTGTTCACATTTACTCCAACGGAGTTTACACAGTCTTCTACCACATTTGAAAGGGTTTCTTTTAATTCCTTTTGGTTTACATCGTGTTGGTATTGTCCAACTCCAAGATGTTCCGGATCTATCTTTACCAGTTCTGCCAGTGGATCTTGTATTCTTCTTGCAATTGAAATAGCCCCTCTTATGGTTACATCAAGGTCTGGAAACTCCTCTTGTCCAAGTTTTGACGCTGAATATATGGAAGCTCCTGCTTCGTTTACGATTGTATAAAACAAATCTTTTCTATTCATCTCTTCAATTAAACTTGATGCGAGGTTTTCTGTTTCCCTTGACGCAGTACCATTTCCTATTGCAATTAGATTTACTCCATGTTTCTCAATTAAATCTTTTAAAACTTTCTTTGACCCTGCAATGTCTTCTCTTGGTTTTGTAGGATAGATTGTAGTATAGTCTAACACCTTACCATGGCTTGAGATTACTGCAACTTTACATCCAGTTCTATAGCCTGGGTCAAGTCCTATTACAACAGATTCTTTAATTGGTGGTTGCATTAGGTATGGCTTTAGGTTCTTACCGAATACTTTTATGGACTCCCTATCCGCCTTTTCTTTTAGTTCGTTCTTAACTTCTGTTTCGATTGATGGAAGTAATAGTCTTTTATAGCCGTCAATCACAGCTTCTTCAATGTATTTATAGTAATCTTTGTCCCTAAGATAGGAATAGGTCTCTAATATCTTTTTAATATTGTACTCATCGTTTAGGTCAAACTTTAACTTTAGTACTCCCTCTTTTTCTCCTCTAAAAAGTGCAAGGATTCTGTGGGGTTTTAGATGTTTAAGTCTTTCTAAAAAGTTATAGTACATTTCATATGTTTTATTTTCGTCTTCGCCATTTTGTGTAGACTCTATTCCTCCACTTTCTTTGGCAGAGTGTCTAAGTATCTCTCTAAACTCGATGGACTCTGAAACAGTTTCTGCAATTATGTCCATTGCTCCATTTATCGCATCTTCTTCTGTTAGAACTTCTTTTTCTTCATCTATAAGCTCTTTTGAAAGCGTCTTGAAGTCTTCCTCGGTTGAGTTTTCATCCATCATTAGGTCTGATAGTGGCTCAAGTCCACGTTCACGTGCCTGTGTTGCTCTGGTTCTCTTTTTTTGTTTATATGGAAGATATAAATCTTCAACTTCCTTAAGTAATTCTGCAGCTTCAATCTTTTCTTTTAATTCTTCTGTAAGCTTGCCCTGTTCGTCAATGAGTCTTATTACATCTTCTTTTCTCTCATTTAGTGACCTTTGGTATTTCAAAAGTTCTTCCAGTTGACGAAGCTGTTCGTCTGATAAATTTCCCGTAACTTCTTTTCTATAACGGGATATAAATGGAATTGTATTTCCTTCATCAATAAGTTTTACCGTATCTTTTACTTGCTTTTCGGTAATATTTAATTCGTTTGCTATTTTTAAATCTATATTCAAAATCCACCTCATAAAAAAGAGCACCCTCGTGCTCTATTTATCTATTGCTTTCATCTTTAGATATTCGTCAATAAAATCGTCCAGTTCCCCGTCCATAACTGCCTGTATATTTCCGGTTTCATAATTGGTCCTATGATCTTTTACAAGGCAATATGGATTGAATACATAAGACCTTATTTGTGAACCCCATGCTATTTTATTGTACTTTCCTTGAATATCTTCAATTTTTTCTCTGTTTTCTTCTTCCTTTATTGCAATAAGTCTTGCCTTTAGCATATTCATTGCAGTTTCCCTATTTGTGATTTGACTTCTCTCCGACTGACATTGCACCGTAACTCCAGTTGGTATATGGGTTATTCTCACGGCAGAGTCGGTGGTGTTAACATGTTGACCACCTGCACCACTTGATCTGTAAGTGTCAATGCGAAGGTCGTTCATGTCGATTTCAATTTCATTGTGATTGTCAATGTCGGGATATACGTCCACTGATGCAAAGGAAGTATGTCTTTTTTTGTTTGAGTCAAATGGAGAAATTCTAACGAGTCTATGAACACCCTTTTCAGACTTTAAATAACCATAGGCATAGGTTCCCTTAACCATGATGGTTACAGATTTTATTCCACCTTCAGTGTCACGATTGTAGTCGAGAACTGTGTAGCTATATCCTTTTTCACTAATCCATCTGGTGTACATTCTAAGAAGCATCTCCGTCCAATCCTGTGCCTCTGTTCCACCAGCACCAGAGTTTATGGCAAATATGGCGTTGTTTTTGTCATACTCGCCACTTAACATGGTCTTGAGCTTTACCTTGTTCAGTTTCTTTCGAAGCCTTTGTATTCTCTGTTCAATTTCATTGTCATACTCTGGCGCCTCTTCTTCTCGAACAAGTTCAATTAGTGTCTTTAAGTCTTCAAGCTCATTATTTATATTGTCATATTCCCCAATGCTATCTTTTATATCTTTAATCTTAGAGAAAATCTCTTGGGCATTTTCACTATCGTCCCAAAAGTCTTCCTCCAAGGTTTTACTTTCTAAATCTTTTAGTTCCTTTCTAAGGGTGGGCAAGTCAAAGAGAGTCTCCGACTTCTTTTAAGTCATTGGACAAATCTTTTATCTCTTCATTTACAATATACGTGTCCATCTATTCATTCCTTCCACAACACTTTTTGTATTTCTTACCGCTTCCACATGGACATGGATCGTTTCTTCCAATCTTCTTACCCTTAACAACTGTTACTTGGTCTTCAGATGTTTTTGTTTCCTTAGCCACTTGTTTTCTCTCTATTTCTTCAACAGGTCTAACATTGAATAGTCCCTTTAATGTGTCCTCTTTGATTGAGTGGTTCATCTCTTCAAACATACCAAAGCCCTCTTCGTTATACGCTCTTACTGGGTCTTGTTGACCGTAGGACCTAAGTCCGATACCTTGACGAAGTTGATCCATTGCGTCGATGTGATCCATCCACTTTCTATCAACCACCATCAAAAGGATAACACGTTCTATCTCTCTAAATCTCTCTGAGCCAATTTCTGCTTCTTTATCGTTATAGGCTTTTTCAGCTCTTTCAGTGAGATAATTTTTAAGGTCCGTTCTCTTCCAACCACTCATGTCAGAGAAGTCAAGGTAGCCATCAGGCATAAATGCTGATTTTAAATATAGAATAAGTCCTTCCATATCCCAGTCTTCAGGTTTGTCTCCACCTTGAGTGAAGTTATCTACAGCAAGGGAGATTATCTCATGCAACATTTCAAGAATGTAATCCTTCATGTTTTCCCCTTGAAGAACTCTCTCTCTTTCCCCATAGATTATTTTTCTTTGAACATTCATAACATCGTCGTATTGAAGAACGTGTTTACGAATACCAAAGTTATTAACTTCAACTTTCTTTTGCGCTCTTTCAATTGCCTTTGTTACTGGTTTGAACTCTAATGGTTCGTCTTCAGGGAAGTCTCCTCTTTCAGCAAATTTTTGAATTGTTTCCCCACCGAAAAGTCTCATTAGATTATCTTCAAGAGACACAAAGAATCTTGAACTACCAGGGTCTCCTTGTCTTCCAGAACGACCTCTAAGCTGATTGTCTACACGTCTTGACTCATGTCTTTCAGTACCTAAGATGTAAAGTCCTCCTACTTCAAGTACCTTTTTTGCATTTTCATCGGTTTGTTTTTTATATTTTTCATAAAGATTGTGATATACATTTTTTGCCGCTTTTATTTCCTCGTCATCTGTTTCCACAAAGGAATCTAAAGCTTCAAGCACATAGTCTGCATAGCCTTGCTTTTTCATATCGTGCTTAGCCATAAAGTCTGGGTTACCCCCAAGAATAATATCCGTACCACGACCTGCCATGTTTGTTGCAATGGTAACTTTACCAAAAGTACCAGCTTGTGCTACAATTTCTGCCTCTCTCTCATGTTGCTTAGCATTAAGAACATCATGAGGGATGCCTTCTTTTTTAAGAAGTTTTGAGATTATTTCAGAAACTTCAATTGATGCAGTACCTACAAGTATAGGTTGTCCTGTTTCATGAACCCTCTTAACCTCATCAACTATGGCTCTATATTTTGCATCTGTATTTATATATACTCTGTCGTGGTTATCTTCTCTTATTACAGGTTTGTTTGTAGGAATTTCCACAACGTCCATATTGTAAATTTCAGAAAACTCATCTTCTTCAGTCTTTGCAGTACCGGTCATACCTGAAAGTTTGTTATACATTCTGAAATAGTTTTGGAATGTAATTGTTGCAAGGGTTTTGGATTCAGATTGAACTGCAACCCCTTCCTTTGCTTCAATGGCTTGGTGAAGACCATCAGAATATCTTCTACCTTCCATAATACGACCTGTGAACTCATCAACTATTAAAACTTCGCCGTCTTTAAGCACATAGTCAATGTCGTTTTTCATTGTATGATGTGCTTTTAAAGCTTGGTTTATGTGGTGAGCTGTCTCCATGTTTGAAACGTCAGATAGGTTTTCAAGTCCAAAATACTTTTCTGCCTTTGCAGTCCCCTTTTCAGTAAGGGATGCAGTTTTCTTCTTTTCGTCAACTACAAAGTCGACTTTTTCTTCCTTTATTTCTTTATCGAAAATATCTTGTTTTTCTTCGTTAGGATCAATTATTCTACCAGTAAGGGTTCGTACAAATCTGTCCGCTCTAACATACATATCAGTAGACTCATCACCCATACCAGAAATTATAAGTGGAGTTCTCGCTTCGTCTATAAGAATAGAGTCAACCTCGTCCACTATTGCATAGTTTAAATCTCTTTGAACTTGATCTTCTTTGTATATAACCATGTTGTCTCTAAGGTAGTCAAAACCAAATTGGTTATTAGTACCATAAGTGATATCACAGTTATAATTTTTCTTTCTTTCATCGTTATCAAGCCCATGGATTATACATCCAACAGATAGTCCCAAAAATTCATGAACCTTTCCCATCCACTCCATATCACGCTTAGCAAGATAGTCGTTTACAGTTACGATGTGAACGCCATCGCCGGTAAGGGCATTTAAATAAGCTGGTAATGTTGCAACAAGTGTTTTACCTTCACCTGTCTTCATTTCCGCAATTCTACCTTGGTGAAGGATGACACCACCAATTAGCTGTACCCTATATTGTTTCATACCTAAAACTCTAAAGGACGCTTCCCTTACAACTGCGAAAGCTTCAACTAAAAGGTCATCTAATGTAGCACCCTTTTCCAATCTATCTTTAAATTCAACTGTTTTGTTTTTTAACTCTTCATCACTGAGTTTTTGCATTTCTTCATCAAGGGCTTCAATCTTATCTATTATAGGTTCAATTTTTTTAACCTCTTTTTTAGAGCCCATTGAGAATAAGTTTTTAAATAGTTCCATATTACACCTCATTATCCACGGTTAATTTTAACACATTTATCCTCTATTATTCAAATAAACTTTGAAATTTACACATTTAAATAAAAAAGACCCCACCTTTGTGAAATCTTTTAAATTTATTTAAATCTAAGACAAAAAGCTATTTCAAAATTTGTTTATAATTTCACTACCCTTTATTATATAATGAAAGTCAATAATTTCATAGCTATATGCTTGAAAAAAACAATAATAGATGTATTTACTCCTTTATTATATTATAATGATAATAGGAGGTAGATAAATGAAATTTTTAGAATCACATTCCAACGACCCATACTATAATTTGAGCTTTGAAGAATATATCTTTAAAAATTTGCCGTTGGATAAAGAAGAGTATGTATATCTTTGGATTAACGATCCATCAATAATCATAGGTAGAAACCAAAACGCATATGCAGAAATAAACGAAGACTATGTTAATGAACATAATCTAAAGGTCTGCAGAAGAATCACTGGAGGGGGTGCAGTTTACCACGACCTTGGAAACTTAAACTTTTCCTTCGTAACAAAGACAAAAGGCCATGAAAGAATTGACTTCAAACAATACTATATCCCTATTGTAAACGCATTAAAAGCAATTGGTATAGACGCGGAGCTTTCAGGTAGAAACGATATAACAATTGACGGAAAAAAATGTATCGGATCAAGCCAGTCAGTTTATAACCATAGAGTTCTTTCAAACGGTTGTATCCTTTTCAATGTTCAATTAGAAGAACTTGCAAAGGCACTTAACGTAAGAAAAGAAAAACTTGCATCAAAGGGAGTTAAATCCGTAAAGGCAAGAGTTACAAATATAGCTCCATACCTTGAAGATAAAAGCCTTTCAACAGAAGATTTCAAAGCAATATTGCTAAAGGAAATCTTCAAACAATTCGATCAAGAACCAGAAGAATATGTTCTTTCAGAAGAAGAGCTTCAAGGAGTAAAAGAAATCTATGATTCAAGATTTTCCATTCCTGCTTGGAATTACGGTAAAAAACCAGTTGGAGAAGTAGCTCAATACAAAAAATTCCCAGCAGGATTTGTAGAACTTGCCTACGACCTTGACAACGGTAAAATTAAAAATCTTCATATAAATGGAGACTTTTTCGGCAAGGAAGATGTTGAAGAAATTAGAGAAAAGATCGAAGGAGTAGACTACAAAAAATCAAAGGTAAAAGAAATCTTAGAAGGTTTCAACTTAGAAGACTACTTCGGAAATATCAGCGCTGAAGAAATCGCAGATTTATTTTTCCAATAATCTAAAAAGTAAGAGGTTAGAAATTATTCAATTAAATTACTAACCTCTTCCTTCTATTTTTTATTTTATTTCAATTTTGAAAACTCCATCTTTCACTGATAAAATTTCAACTTTGACATGAAACTTTGACAACTTTTCAGTATATCCCACTATATTTTCTACTTTTTCATTGCCATTTTTATCAAAATATCTTAAATCCACAGTACCTTCTTGAAAATTTTCTGGCGGATCTGATTTTATTTTTAACTTCCCCCTTGGCTTAATCTCTCCAACTTTTTCCCAGCTATCTTCACTGCTATATTTTATTTCAAAATTTTCTATGCTCTCTTCGGTTTTATTATAGAAAGTTATAGTAGATGTGTTATCTCTTTTAAAATAAAAAATTGCTGAAAGCACAATCACTATTCCAATTATTAAAGTAATTATTCTTTTCATTTTTACCTCCTAAATTTGAATTAATTATATATTTTCACTATCACATTGACAACTGTCGATTTGAGATTTATAATAAATGTATCGATAGTTATCAATGTGAGGTGTAATAATGAAAGAAAAGCAATTACTTTTAATTTTTAAATGTCTCTCTGATTCAAATAGACTAAATATTTTAAACTACCTTGGAGATGGAGAGCTATGTGCATGTGAATTATTAGAATATTTAAACATATCTCAATCAACCCTGTCCTATCATATGAAGATTATGCTTGAGTGTGGCTTGGTTAAGGTTAGACAGGTTGGCAAATGGTCCTACTATAGGATAAATAAAGATGTTTTTGAAGATTTCAAATCTTATGTGAATAATTTAAAATTCTCGAATAAAAGAAGAAGCGAATGTTAGAGGTGAAAATAATGAACAAAGATAAGAATAAAAAAACTTTGGATGAAAGTGAAATAAGAAAATCCGTTAGAGATTTTTATACCGATATCGCAACTGGAAAGAAAAAGACAAATGTAGATTCAAATGAACTTAATAAGGCGCTTGGTTATTCAAAAGAGCAGCTGGATTCAGTACCAGAAGAAGCGAATATGGGTCTTGGCTGTGGTAATCCACATGAAAAAGCAAAACCAGTCCTTGGTGAAACTGTACTTGACCTTGGATGTGGTAAAGGCTTTGATGTTTTCATCGCTGCAAAAGCTGTTGGTGAAAATGGTTATGTAATAGGCGTTGACTCAAGTATTGATATGGTTGAAAAGGCAAGATATATTGGTACGAAAAGAAAATTTAATAATGTAAACTTTCGCCTTGGAGAAATAGAATACCTTCCTGTAGCAGACAATAGTTTGGATATTGTTATTTCAAATTGTGTTATAAATCTGTCCACTCAAAAGCAACAGGTCTATAACGAAATCCATAGAGTTCTTAAAAAGGGAGGACGAATTGGAATTTCTGATATAACTCAAGCAAAGCCACTCCCTCAGTCAGTATTAGACAATCCTAAGATGTATGGAACATGAGTTGCAGGCTCAGTAACCTTGGACAGGTTAATAGAAATTCTCAAAAATGCAGGATTTGTAAACATAGATATTGATACAAAAGATGTTACTGATGAATACGCTGCAAAGTGGGGAATTACAGAAGTTAATTTGAAAGACTATATAAGAAGTTCAACAATAACGGCGTTTAAATAGGGGTGGAAAGTTTTAAAACTTTCCATGAAAAATCAACCAAGGGTGAAAAGGAACCGTTTCGTACGGTTCCTATCCCCCTTGGGAACCCCCTTTACCTCCCAACGACTTGGGGATATCCCCAAGACCCCTTTTATAAAGTAGTAGGAAAGCTAAGGCTTTCCTTACTGTGCCTATCGGCACTATTAGTGGAAGTGCTACACTCCCGTCATGACATCTTAAGCGAAAAAAATCAAAAGAATTTTGCAGTCGAAATACTCCTGCCTTACAACATATTGTTAAAAAATTCAAAGTATCTTACTAAATAATATCCTGCTCCTGCTGAAAGTAAGTTTGCTATAAAGGAATATAACATAGGCATGGCAGGTTTTTTATTTTCTGGTAAGTTTTGATTAAGTCTTCTCTTGTAAATAACTCCTTCAATTATAAACACCGCTATTTCACATGGTATGAATATTATAAAAAATGCAAGAAAGCCATAAAAATACAATATCAAGCTTATAGCTAAGTTTAGTAAAATCTGAGTAAGTACATTTGTCTTTATTATTAGCTCTGTCTGATACTTTGTTGGTCTAAACATTGCCAAAGCTACTAAATATTCTATGATTATCGTTAAGACAAGTCTTAGTAAGAAACTTTTTATCTCTTTATTTATTTCCCTGTACTTTGTCACTTCTATTTCATTGTCAAAATAATATACTTCATCTTTTAAATCCAAATCATTATAATTCAGTTTAAAATTTGAATTAAAGGCATAGCGACTATATGGTTTTGATATTAGTACAAGATTTTCATCTGGAAAGTAAAGTGCGATTTTAAAATTTTCCGGTGGATAATAGGACCATGAATATGTGCCATTACCTTTAAGCAAATCTAAGTTTCCTAAAAAATAATATCCATCCCTATCTTCTATGGATTTGAATTTATTAAATCCATCTTCTAAATAATCTTCATGATTTTGCAGTTCAGTATCTTTCGAAAACGGTCCTGTTGATTCTTCCTTCGAAAGTAGGGTTATGTATACTTCTTGATCTTTTTTTAAATTATTTACTTTAATATTAACAGATGGTTTTGGTCCCATATCCGCCATAGCAGTATTTGGCATGAATATTAGAAGCAATAAAATAATTAAAACTGATAAACTTTTTTTATTTTTCATAGTATTATCTCCTTTTACTAATTCTATCACCTTTTAAGATTAAAAGCTAAATAAGCCTTGTCCACACTTTCCTTAAAAAAGCACCGATAAGTTCATTTACATCTTTATATCTCTGTACATTTTTGCCTAAAAGAGATAAATTCAAATTGAAAAAGGACCTTGTTTCCAAGATCCTTTTGTTCTTATTTGTTTCGTTTTGCTTCTAAGTCTCTTTTTATAAGCTCATCTAGAACAAGTTCATAGCCTTCCGCTCCATAGTTTAGACTTCTGTTTACTCTACTGATAGTAGCTGTTGAAGCTCCCGTTTCTTTTTCTATTTCATTATAGGTTTTTCTGATTTTTAGAAGTTTTGCAACTTCAAGTCTTTGTGTTATTGAATGAAGCTCTCTTACTGTACATACGTCTTCAAAGAATTTATAACATTCTTCTCTATTTTTAAGCATCATTACCGCATCAAAGAAATCATCTATTTGTTTGCTCTTAAGCCTAGACTCGCTACTCAAAATATCACTCCTTAGAATAATCCAACAATCTCGCCAGTTTCTAATACGTCGATGTTGTTAGCTGCAGGAACTTTAGGTAGTCCTGGCATTGTCATTATATCTCCTGTTAGAGCAACTATAAAACCTGCTCCTCTTGAAATTCTTAAATCTCTAACTGTTATGTGGAAATCTGATGGTGCTGCTAAAAGTTTAGGATCATCTGAGAATGAATATTGTGTCTTAGCCATACATACTGGATAATGATCAAGTCCAAGTTCTGATATTTCTTTTAATTTTTTCTTAGCTTTTGAAGTGAATTCAACTCCATTTCCACCGTATATATCAGTTGTTATCTTTTCTATCTTTTGTTCAATAGTCATATCTTCTTCATATAAGAAGTGGAAGTTATTTTCGTTTTCGTCAATCTTCTTTACTACTGCCTTAGCAAGGTCTTCTGCACCTTCTCCACCTTTTGCCCAAACTTCTGCAAGAATTGCTTCTGTACCTGATTCTTCTGTTAATTTATCAAGTAATTCTAATTCTTTTTCTGTATCTGTTGGGAAACGGTTAATTGCTACTACACATGGAATACCAAACTTGTGCATATTTTGAATATGTCTTTCCAAGTTTGCAAATCCTTTTTCAAGTGCTTCAAGGTTTTCTTCACCTAATTTATCTTTTTCACATCCACCGTGATGTTTTAATGCTCTTACTGTTGCTACGATAACTGTACAGTCTGGAGTGATTCCACCAAGACGACATTTAATGTCAAAGAATTTTTCTGCTCCTAAGTCTCCACCAAATCCTGCTTCTGTTACTGTGTAGTCTGCTAACTTCATAGCAAGTTTTGTTGCAACTACTGAGTTACATCCATGGGCAATGTTTGCGAATGGTCCACCATGAAGAATTGCTGGTGTATTTTCAAGAGTTTGTACAAGGTTAGGGTTTATAGCATCTTTCATTATTAATGCTACAGCTCCTTGAGCCTTGATATCCTTAGCATAAACTGGTTTCTTATCATAAGTGTATGCTATTAAGATATTTCCAACTCTTTCTTTTAAGTCTTCAAGACTTGTACTCAAGCATAGTATAGCCATGATTTCTGAAGCTACTGTTATATCAAAACCATCTTCTCTTGGTACTCCATTTGGTCTACCACCAAGTCCAACAACTATATTTCTTAGTGCTCTATCGTTCATATCAAGAACTCTTTTCCAAAGGATTCTTCTTGGGTCTATTCCAAGTTCGTTTCCTTGTTGCATATGGTTATCTAATAGTGCAGAGATTAGATTATTTGCTGTTGTAATAGCATGGAAATCTCCTGTAAAGTGCATATTGATGTCTTCCATTGGAACTACTTGTGCATATCCACCACCTGCTGCTCCACCTTTTATACCAAAGCTTGGTCCAAGTGAAGGTTCTCTTAGTGCTGAGATGGCTGACTTACCAATTCTGTTAAGTCCCATTGAAAGTCCTACGTTTACTGTTGTCTTTCCTTCTCCTGCTGGTGTTGGGTTTATAGCAGTTACAAGGATTAGTTTTCCGTCTTCTTTATCCTTATATTTTTCTAAAAGTCCTAAGTCTAATTTTGCTTTGTAGTTTCCATAAAGGTAAAGATCTTTTTCTTCAAGACCGAGACGCTTTCCAATTTCAACTATAGGTTCCATCTTAGCTTCTTGAGCTATTTGTACATCTGTTTTCATCAATAAATAACCTCCTATATGATTTGTTTTTTAGTATTAAGAACTTTAGTAAAATTTACTAAAAGCTATTCTTAATTTATTTACCCGATAATATAGACTTTAATCAGTTTGTAGATTAAAGTCTCGCACTTTAATTTGTTAAAAAAATAGGTTTAATATCTACATACTTATTATACTTGAAAAAGCAAGTTTTACAAAATAAAGAATTAATTTTTATTTTTCTTAGATTTGTATCTAAGTTCTGAGTTTAATATCTTCTTTCTGATTCTAAGACTCACAGGTGTTACTTCTATAAGCTCATCTTCTTCAATAAACTCTAATAATTCTTCAAGACTTAATATTCTTGGAGGAGAAAGTCTTAAAGCTTCATCTGCTGCAGATGACCTAATGTTAGTTTGTGCCTTCTTCTTACAAACATTAACTTCTATATCAAGTCCTTTCGGGTTTTCTCCTACAACCATACCCTCATATACATCTTCTCCAGGTTTTACAAAAAGAACTCCTCTTTCCTGAGCTGCATTTAAACCATAGGCAGATGTTACTCCTGTTTCAAAGCTTATAAGAGAACCTGTAGGTCTTCCTGGTATTTCACCCTTCTTTTTTGCATACTCTTTAAGTTCCGAATTTATTACTCCTGTGCCTTTGGTTGTGGAAATAAATTCTTGTCTATATCCTATTAGACCTCTCGTTGGTATGTCAAAAACAAGTCTTGTGTATCCACCTTTTGAAGGCTTCATATCAATTAATTCTCCTTTTCTCATACCAAGCTTTTCTATAATAGAACCTACGTATTCTTCGTCTACATCTATCGTAACTCTTTCAATTGGTTCTAAGGTAACTCCATCTTCTTCTCTGTAAAGAACTTGTGGTTTTGAAACTTGAAATTCAAATCCTTCTCTTCTTAAGTTTTCAATAAGCACAGATAGATGAAGTTCTCCTCTACCGCTGACTCTAAAAGCGTCTGTTGAGTCAGTTTCTTCAACCCTCAAACTAACATCTGTTTCAAGTTCTTTAAAAAGTCTATTTCTAATTTGTCTACTTGTAACAAATTTTCCTTCTCGCCCAGCAAATGGACTGTCATTTACTAAAAAGTTCATTGCAAGGGTTGGTTCTGAAATTTTTGTAAACGCTATTGGGTCTCCATGTTCAAGATCGCAGATTGTGTCTCCTATGTTTATTCCTTCAACTCCTGTAACTGCAATGATATTACCTGCTGTTGAAGACTCTACTTCGACTCTGTTTAACCCCTGGAATTCATATATCTTTGTAATGGTTACCTTCTTGTCAACAGACTTGTCGTAATAATTTAAAATATGAACTCTATCATTTACTTTAATAGTACCAGAGTCAATTTTACCAATACCAATTCTTCCAACATAATCATTGTAATCAGTTGTTGAAATCATAAGTCTAAATGGTTCAGAAACATCTCCCTTAGGTTCTGGAATGTACTCAATAATCTTATCCAAAAGATATGACATATCACCATCGTCATTTCCATCATATTCTTCACGGGCAAAACCATGTCTTGCAGATGCATATACTATAGGTGAATCTAAATATTCTTCTCCTGCATCAAGCTGAATAAACAAATCCAATATTTCATCTACAACTTCTTCTGGTCTTGCTTCAGGTCTATCTATCTTATTGATACATACTATTGCAGGTAAATTTAATTCGAATGCCTTTTTTAGTACAAATTTAGTTTGTGGCATTGGACCTTCAAATGCATCTACAACAAGTACAACTCCGTCCGCCATACTTAGCACACGTTCAACTTCGCCCCCGAAGTCCGCATGACCTGGTGTGTCGATAATATTTATCTTATAATCTTTGTAATCTACAGCGGTATTCTTTGAAAGGATAGTTATTCCTCTTTCTTTTTCAATATCATTGCTGTCCATAATTCTCTCTTGAACAGTTTGATTTTCTCTGAAAACACCGCCAGTTTTCAATAGTCCGTCTACTAAAGTTGTCTTACCATGATCAACATGGGCTATTATTGCAACATTTCTTATATTTTTTTTATTTGCCATTAAAACACTTCCTTACTTTATCCTTTGAAATTATACCATAAAGAAGAACAAAATAAATAGCTGTGGGCTAATTCTATACTTGTAGCTCCACAACTACTTCGTTTTTATTATATATTATTCTATCTGCAATGTGTTCCACTATAAAAAGTCCCCTACCATTCGTCTTTGTAAAGTCTGTACAACTATAGCTGTGCCTTTTCACGCCTTTGCCTTGATCCTTTACCTTTATAGTTACCTTATTGTCAGATAACACAGCATATAAACGAATAAGTTTATTGAAGTCTTCCATATTGCCATGTCTAACTCCATTTACCATAAGCTCTGTAACTATAAGTCTCAAATCGTAGAGTGTTTTTTCATCTTGTAAATAATTGCTTATATCTCCCATAAAACGCATGGTCATATCATTGATATTCTCCATGGTCCCCTTTGCAGTTTCATCAAATCTGTACATATATTACCACCTACTTAATAATTACCCAATTAGTTTTTAAAATAACACAATGGAAAAAATTTTCAATTCTATTTTTAATACTTTTAAATTCACAAAAAATATTCAAAGGTTGTTTAAAAGAATAAGTTTGGGTATAAATATATTGACTATAAAAAAATAGGGGGTGTCTTAGATGAAAAGATATGTATGTCAACCATGTGGTCATATTTATGATCCTGCAGAAGGAGATGTAGATAACGGAATAGAACCAGGTACAGCTTTTGAAGATCTTCCAGAAGATTGGGTTTGCCCTATCTGTGGTGCAAGTAAAGATCAATTTGAACCTGAAGAATAAAAGACAAAGAGAGGATGTTTCCTCTCTTTTTTAATTTCTGATTTTTATATAATTTTGTTTTTCTTAGATAACTGACGTTATATGTGAATTGAATTTTTTGTATATGTCATCTTAAAATAAAATCCACATAAAAAAAGCTCTATAAAGAGCTTTTGAATATGGCACCCCCAACCGGACTCGAACCAGTGAATCTCCCTTAGGAGGGGAGTATTATATCCTGCTTAATTATGGGGGCTAATATATATTTAGCAGACTTTTTGTTCTCAGACGAATATCTCTACCGAGTCTTTTAAGTCTAACTGAAAAACTCGCTTTGTTGTAATCTTGTCTAACAACTAAGTCAACATCATATACTTTACCATTATTACCAGTAATATTCAATACCCCAACCTTGTCTCCTGCTTTGAAAGGTCCGCTTTCTGTAATTTGATACTTCTGTCCAACAATAAAGTTGTTATTTTTATCGTAAACGGCCTTTTGATCTGTCTCTGGGTAGATGTCTATATATCCCTTATCAATTGAGTTTACATATATCTTTTGGTAAACTTTTTCATTATCTATAATCGGCCCATTAACGTAGTTTCTGGAAATATAATCTACGATCTCTCCAACTATTTTCTGTCTATCCTGTGGGCTCCCCGCACCCATTATAACTGCTAAAAATCTTTCATTTTTTAATGTTTCGTTCTTTAGTGGTCTGAATGTGGATATTACACAATATTTTGCAAGGTCTGTGGTTCCAGTTTTAAGTCCGTCAACTCCCGGTTCTATACCAACAAGTGGAATTGTTGTTGGTTTATCTATCTTGTATTTTGTATTTACATATCTTGTCATTGATGAAAGTTCAATAATTTCAGGATAGGTATCAAGAACATACTTTGACATCTTATAAACATCTCTTACTGTCATTGAATTTTCGTTATCTCCTTCTGGAAGTCCTGTTGAGTTTATAAAATTCGCTTTTTCAAGTCCAATTTCCTTTGCCTTTTCATTCATAAGATTTGTAAAACTCTTTTCATCCCCTGAAACTCTAACTGCCAATGTATATGCAGCGTCATTTCCTGAAACTACAATAAGTCCTTCAAGTAAATCATTTACAGTTACTTCCATACCTTCCTGTAAATGCATTGAAGAACCTGGTACTTGAGCCATGTCTTTTGTGATTTTTACAACATCGGATACTTTTAGTTCTCCTGTTGAAATCTTTTCTTTTACTATAATATATGTCATAAGCTTTGTAATACTTGCAATGTAAACTTCTTCGTCCATATTGTTTCCACTTATAAAGCTATCTGTATCATAATCTAAAATCATATAGCCCTTGGTTCTTGGACCAAAGTGAAGTGGAGACTCTGCAAATGCAACTTGTGGGACAAGTAACATAAAAGCTAAGACTAATGATAAAACCCTCTTTTTCATATTTCCTCCCAATTTCAATATATTATATTATATCATAAAGGGAGCAAAAGCAAAGAAAATAGCCCTTATCAAAGGACTATTTTTTAATTATTTTTCTATTTTTTTACAATTTCCCATATACTCTACTAAAACTTCTGGAATTGTTACAGAACCATCTTCATTTTGATAGTTTTCTAAAATGGCTGCAAAAGTTCTTCCAATTGCAAGGCCTGATCCATTAAGGGTGTGAAGGTATTGAACCTTTTTGTTTTCATCTCTATATTTTATATTTGCACGTCTTGCTTGGAAATCTAAAAAGTTTGAGCATGAAGAAATCTCTACAAATCTTCCATAACTTGGCATCCACACTTCCACATCGTAGGTCATGGTTGAACTAAATCCTAAGTCCCCTGTACATAACTTTACAACTCTATATGGAATTTTTAAAAGTCTTAAAACTTCTTCTGCGTTGTCAGTTAATTTTTCAAGTTCATCAAAAGAGTCTTCTGGCTTTACAAACTTAACCATTTCAACCTTGTCAAATTGGTGGTTACGAATAAGACCTCTGGTGTCCCTTCCTGCAGATCCAGCTTCTGCTCTAAAGCATGGGGTGTATGCAGTGTAATAAATTGGTAATTCTTCTCCATCAACAATCTCATCAGCGAGTAAATTTGTTACAGGTACTTCTGCAGTTGGAGCTAAATACATATCCTTTTGTGGTACATAGAACATGTCCTCTTCAAACTTAGGAAGTTGTCCAGTTCCAAACATTGACTTTCTGTTGATAAGTGCAGGAACCCAAACTTCTTTATAACCTTGTTTATCAACATGAAGATCTATCATAAAGTTTAACAATGCTCTTTCAAGTTTTGCACCCATTCCCTTAAAAACAGAAAATCTGCTTCCTGAAATCTTTGATCCAGCTTCAAAATCTAAAATATCTAAATCTGTTCCAATGTCCCAGTGAGCTTTAGGTTCAAAATCAAATTTAGTTGGTTCACCCCAAGTTCTCATCTCTTCATTTTCAGTATCATCGCTTCCAATAGGAACTGATTCATGTGGTGTGTTTGGAATTGAAAGAAGAAGTTCTTTTATTTTTTCATCAAGATCATTAACATCTTCATCCATTTCCTTAATTTTATTAGAAAGTTCCTTCATTTGAGCAAATATTTCAGTAGTATCTTTGCCTTCTTTTTTCATCATAGGAACTTGTTTAGAAATTCGATTTTGTTCTGCCTTTTTGCTTTCAACATCAGCTATGATTTCCCTTCTCTTTTCATCAAGAAGTATTACCTTTTCAATTGGAAAGTCTCCTCTTCTTGTAGAAAGAGCCTTAATAACTTCATCTTTGTTATTTCTAATCCTCTTAATATCTAACATAACTCCTCCTCAAATAAACTATTTTTTTAATATTGCGTATAAAAAAATCTCGTTCCACCAAGGGACGAGATTACCCGCGTTGCCACCCTAATTACAAAAGTCTCTTAATTTGGCTTGACTCCAAGACGGATTCAATAGTTCAGCATATGACTTTGCACCAACCAGTCATTCTCTAAAAAGCATTCCTACCTACTACTTCTTTTCAACATCAATATTTATTTACTTTAGTATATCATAGCCATGAAGAAGAATCAAGAAAAAATAATTTTTAAAAGAATTTAAAAAATATCTTCTCATAGATTCAAAATTTATTTTTAAAAGGACAAAAGATAGTAACATTCAAAAATTTCCTATCTCTCGTCCTTCAATGTAAATAAATTTAACTTTATTTAAACCTAATAGAACAGCTATAAGTTTTAAACCAAAAGTATTATAAAAACTTTTCTAACTATTCTATTGCCTTTAAAGCTTCTACCATATCGACCTTTTTAAGTTTATTATGGATTACAAACATTACTATTACTGCAAATATCAATGTTATTATCCCTGAAAGTAAAAAGTTTGACACTCTAAGCTGTGGATCTAACATTGCACTGTCTGGAATAAGCCTTTCTATTATGATTAGGTGCATCAAGTAGCCTATAAAATATCCAAGCAAAATCCCCAGTATCGTTAGAAGCAGTGTTTCTCTGTAGATATATGCAGTTACCTCCTTGTCATAGAAGCCTAAAACTTTTATTGTAGAAAGTTCTCTCAGTCTTTCTGACACATTTATATTGGTTAAGTTATATAACACTACAAATGCAAGTATGCAGGCGAAGGTTATAATAACGAACACTACCATATCGAGAGAACCTATCAGGGCATCAAAAATATCGGAGTGCTTTTCAATATTTATTATTGATACAACGGATTTGTTGTCGCTGATTTGCCTTAATAGGTCATTTGTATTACCGTCCTTATCTTTTTGAAGTATTATTAAATCCGCATTGGTTTCATAATTTTCTCCAAAGATCTTTTCATAATAATCCCTTGGCATATACATATTGTGACCTGCATAAAGCTCAGATATTCCTCCAATCTTTAGCTTGTAATGTTTATTCTTTTCAGTCTTCACATCTATTTGGTCGCCAATGTTTATATCGTATAGCTTTGCAAGCTTTTCGTTTATTACAACAGAATCTTTTTTTAAATTTACAGTGTTTTTGGTCTTTCTATTTCTAAGCTTTATAAAATCCTTTAAGTCCGTTGTGTTTTCTGGGACTATTAGGGTTATCTGTTGATCTGGTCCCTTTTTTGATTCACAAGCAAGGTTATCAATATATATTGACTTTGAATTTTTTATCTTCTTAGTGTCTTTTAATAGTTCTTTGTATTCTTTAAAGGCATTTGGACTCAAGTCTTCGTTGTAAACTGCAATTGTATCATACTTATATATTTCACTATATTGTTTTTCAAGAACTGAAGACAGTGAATCTCTTATACCAAATCCCATAAATATAAGCCCAGTACAACCAGATATTCCTATTACCGTCATAAGCATTCTCCTCTTATAACGGAAAAGATTTCTCATTGTAACCTTTTGCATGAATGAAAGTCTCTTCCAAATGAATCCGAATCTTTCAAGAAGAATTCTCACCCCTGACTTTGGAGGTTTTGGTCTAAGAAGTGACGCAGCATTCTCTCTAAGTGAGTTTGTTGTTACGATTACTCCAGCAAATGTGGTACATAGTACACCTATTGCAATTGAAAGAATTGAATATTTTAAGTTGTATGGAATGTTTCCACTTTCAAAGACATAGTGTGACGCATAGGCAGAAAATATAATTGGTGATATTAACTTATGCCCTAAAATAACGCCGAGTATGGACCCTACAATAGATGCAATTCCACCGTAAATAAAATATTTTTTTATTATGCTTATATTGCTATATCCCAGTGCCTTTAAAGTCCCAATTTGAATTCTCTGTTCTTCAACCATCCTGGTCATTGTAGTAAGTGAAACCAAAATTGCAATAAAGAAGAAGAACACCGGAAATACATTACTTATTATTTCAAGACGGCTGGCTTCGTCAAAGAAGTTGTAAAGAATAGCATCGCTATCTCTACTCACTACACTAAACTGTGGTTCCAGAAGTATTTTTAAAAATCTTCTTGCATCATCAAGTTTAGTCTGTGCCTTTGCAATTTCTTCTTCTGCCTCTTTCTCCTTGTCATCCAACTCTTTTTCGTTGTCCCTAATCTCTTTTTCTGAAGACTGTAATTTTTTTAAAGCCTCGTCAAGTTGTGCCTGTCCTTCAGCTTTTCCTTTTTCATAAAGAGCCAGGTTGTCATTCAAAATTTTTTCTGATGATTTGAATTTGGCTTCTCCATCATCAAATTTCTTTTTTTCTTTTTCCCATTTAGTTAAATTGTCTTCGTATTCCTTTAATCCCTTTTGAAACTCCGCCTCTTTCTCTTCCAAAGTCCTCTTTCCCTTAGAAAGGGAGTCCTTTGCAGATTGAAGTTTTGTTCTCTCCTGTTTTAATTGTTCAAGCCCAGCTAAAGCCTGTGACTTTTTAGACTTTAATTCCTCAATTTTTGCCTGTCCCCCATTAATCATTGAAATGGCAGATTCAAGTTGTGAAATTCCTTGATTAACTTGGGTAAGTTTTGCTTCAAGAGGTGGTAGTTGTGACTCCAAGTCATTTTTTTGAAAAATCAATTTCTCCTTTTGTTGCTTAAGAGCTTCTATCTGCGCCTTAACTGCTTCATCTGGGTTTTGTGGATCAAGATTTCCCTCAAGTGCTTTTATCTGAGTGTCTATATCAGCTATACCTTGAGATACTTGTGCTATCCCCGCTTTTAAACTGTTAATTCCCGCTTCAAGTTCTGACTTAGCCTGTCTTGCTTGGTCAAGCTGTGACTGTAACTGTGGAAGTTTATTTTTCCCTTCCTCAATTTGTAAAATTGCACTATCTATTTGTGAAATACCATTTTTTATTTCATTTTCTTTGTTGTCTATTTCACTAAAGCCATTTTCAACCTTTTTTACATTTGAATCGTATTCAGCCTTTGCCTTATCAAGTTCTGCCTTTCCTTTATCTATTTCTTCCTTTGCTTTGTCAAGTTTCTTTTTAGCGTCTTCAATCTCTTTTTTTCCCTTTGTAAGCTTAGGCTTTTCACTATTTAATTTTGCCTTTGCATCATCAAGTTGTTTTTTATTTTCAACCAAGGCATTTTCGTATTTATCCTTTTGCTTTTCATATGTTTCATAGCCATCTCTAACCTTATTTGAAGCATCATTTAATTTATCTCTGCCTTCTTTAATCTTGTCCCTTGCTTCTTGTATCTCTTTTTCTCCATCTTGAATCTTGTCCGTTATTTCAGATCTCTGATTTTCATAAATTTCTGTTCTTCTTCCTATAAGAAGATTTTCAATGTCAGAACGTGATTCTTTTAAAAGGTTACTATAACTTTCACTTTCAAAACTTCTCTCAGGAACATCTTTTAAAATTATATCTACAGATGCAAATTTATCGCCTGTGAAATTACTTTTTAGAATAAAACCAACTTCTTCAACGGTTCCTACACCAAGGTCTGTTGATCCTAAGTCTACAGTATCAACATACTTTGGACTCTTGGCAAATCCACAGACTTTATATTTATAATTCTTTAAGGCATATTCTTTATCTTCCTCATCCTCAAAGCCATAGGGATTTCTATCTTCTTTTTTTAAATTTATAATATCTCCAATCTTATATTTTTCCTTTGAGTTTACATTTAATAAAATCTCATCATCTTTTGTTGGAAGATTTCCTTCAACTAAGATTGGCTTTGATATTTTTTCATTTAAAGAAGAAATCTTTATAACTTTTTTGCCATTATAGAAGTCCTTTTGAAAGACCTTCTCATAGTCTTTGGTGTTTTTATATCCTGTGATGATATCCAAGTCCTCTTTGTCCATTTCAAGGCTTGACTTTACAACTATATCAGCAGCATTAGAGTCATCTAAAAATTTATCACCTCGCCCTATCATTATGGGCCCTGTAACTTTTAGTCCTACAAATACTAAAACTCCAATTGTAACCATAATTAAAATCGATAAAAAACGTCCCTTAGACTCCTTAACCTCTTTTAATATATCTTTATTTATCGCTTTCATACTACCACTCTATTTCGTCTATGGATTTTGGATTTTCATTTATGATAATATCTCTAACCTTTGCATCGTTAATCTCTATAACCCTGTCTGCAATTGGAGTTATAGCTTGATTATGGGTAATTAAAATAACTGTTGTTCCAGTTTCAATACAGGTGTTCTGTAAGAGTTTTAATACTGATTTTCCAGTTTTATAATCAAGGGCACCTGTAGGTTCATCACATAATAAAAGCTTTGGCTTTTTAGCAAGGGCCCTTGCTATTGCAACCCTCTGTTGCTCTCCACCGGAAAGTTGTGCAGGGAAGTTATCCATTCTATGTTCCAGTCCAACCTGTTTTAAAACTTCAACCGCTTCCTCTGCATCAGATACAATTTGAGATGCCAGTTCAACATTTTCCTTCGTTGTCAAATTTGGAATAAGATTATAAAATTGAAAAACAAAACCCACATCATCTCTCCTATACTGAGTAAGTTCAGTCTGATTATATTTTGAAATATCTTTTCCATCTATTATTATTTGTCCAGAATCATTCGTATCCATTCCTCCAAGGATATTAAGTACCGTTGACTTTCCTGCCCCAGAAGGCCCTACAATAATTGCAAATTCTCCCTTTTCTATGGAGAAAGTTATCTTATTATTCGCATGTATTTTATTAGTTCCTATTGTGTAGGTCTTAACATTATCTATCATTTCAACATAACTCATATTATCACCTGTCTGTACATTTTCCTTATAAAGTTTTATAATTATATTTTACCACATGAGGAGGTGGTATTACGAATTGGAATATTAGTTATGAAGACAGCAGAGAGCTTGAAAACAAAGTTTATATAGACCTTCGTTCTCCAATTGAATATAGTTGTGAACATATACCAGGTTCTATAAATCTATATCTATTAAATGATGAAGAGAGAAAGGTAGTCGGAAAAACCTATGTCAATCACTCAAAAGAAATTGCAAAGGCACAAGCAGTCTCATATGTATCAAAGAGGTTATCATATCTTGTCGAAAAAATACTAAAATATGAACATCAATATAAAAATCTTGTACTCTATTGTCAAAGGGGTGGCTACAGATCAAAATCCCTCGTGGGGCTTTTAAATGCAATAGACATCAAAGTGTATAGGCTCGAAAATGGATACAAGGGATACAGAAAATATGTTAGAGATAATTTAAATAAAATTTGCGAAGAGGTAACTTTAATTGTCCTTTCAGGAAATACAGGATGTGGAAAAACAAAAATATTGCATATGCTAAAAAATAGAGGCTATCCAGTTATAGACTTAGAAGATCTTGCTAAACATAGAGGATCTAACCTTGGTCACGTTGGACTACAACCTCAGCCTTCACAAAAGATGTTTGAATCTCTTTTACTTGAGGAATTTTTAAAATATAAAGACAAAATTATTTTTATAGAAGGCGAATCCTCAAAAGTGGGAAGCCTATACCTTCCAAAATCACTAATACAAAATATGAAAAAATCCTACTGCATAAGAGTTGACTCACCATTTGAACATAGGGTTTCAAACTTGGTTAAAGATTATGGAAACACCACTTTACAAAATGAACTCATAGATTCATTAAATCTTCTTGACGGTTATATTTCAAAAGATAATATTGAAAAATTTCAACAAAAAATATTAAATGGAGATTTAGAGGTTGTTGCAAAAGAGCTTTGCGAAAACTACTATGATAAAAAATATAAAAAAAGAGATGCTAATTTTTCCATTTTAAATACTGATGAAGAAAAATCCGTAGAAGAACTTATAAGTATTTATGAAAGCAAAAACATATAACAATAAGGGGCTAATCCCCTTTTTTGTTATCATATAAAATTTAGTTTAAACACTTGACATATACAATAAAAATCGATATTATAATTTTAGTGATAATGATTATTATTATATAAGGTGGTGAAAAAAATTTTTCAAAAACTCTTAATTCAATGTTGCGCTCCTACCCTTGCAGGAATAAAACTTGGAAACCTGTTTAGTATAAAAAAAGAATTTGTAGTAAACAGTGAAATAAAAGATTTGAATTTAAAACTGCGCTCGATAGATATTCAAATTGAGATAGTGCGAAAGCGAAAAGAAAATTTTTTAATCTATGTCTACAACGAAAAACTTTTAGAACAAAAGATGAATTGTCCGAAAATTAGAGCATTTTTACATACCTTCGGCTATTCTGATTTTCATAAAGACGGTCTACTTGAAGTACTTAAAGAAAGGCTTTCTACTGAAGATGAATTTCCACATGAAATTGGGATATTTTTAGACTACCCCCTATGTGATGTCGAAGGATTTATTAACAATAAGGGAAATAATTTTATTGTGACGGGACTTTGGAAAGTGTATGGCGATGCAAAGTCTTCGAAAAAAATTTTTGAATCTTATTGTAATTGCAAAACTTGTTTTATAGCTATGTATAATAAGGGCTATAAGACAATGGACATTATAAAAAAATATAATGGAGGTACTTATGAAGAAAATAGCGGTAGTGTATTGGTCGGGAACGGGCAATACAGAAAAAATGGCAAATGCCATAGTTGAATCAGCAAAAGAAAATGGAGCAGATGTAAGTTTATTTTTCTGTGATGACTTTAGCGCCCAAAAAATGGATGAATTCGATAGGATTGCCTTCGGTTGTCCAGCAATGGGAGATGAAGTGCTTGAAGAAGAAAGCTTTGAGCCAATGTTTTCATCTTGCGAAGAAAAAATATCAGGAAAAGAAATTGCCATATTTGGTTCCTATGAGTGGAACAGTGGCGAGTGGATGGTAAACTGGGAAAATAGAGTAAATGATAAGGGTGCAAAATTAGTTTTTCCACCTCTTCCAGCTTATGATGACCCAGATGCTAAATCAATTGAAAAATGTAAAGAACTTGGAAAAGCGTTAGCTGAATAAAAAAATTAATAATATCTTACCCAAATCTAACAAAAGAACCTTCGGGTTCTTTTTGTGTTAATATTGCTATTAATTTAAAATAAAAAATCGGAGAACTATGTCTCCGACTCTATTAGTTTAAAATATAAAGTTTTACTGTTCTTACTCCCCATTGGTAACATTCTGCAACGGAATTCATATGAAGGTCAATTTTATTTCCTTTTATTGCTCCACCAGTATCTCCGGCAATTGCATATCCATATCCTTCTACATAAACTCTTGTTCCAAGAGGAATAACTCTTGTATCTACTGCAATAACTCTTGGGTTTTGTCTAAGGTCAATTCCTGAAGCTGTTTGCCAATTAAGTCCTGGTTCGTGCATTGAGTATGCAGTTGCCTTAACTGTCATTACCTTGCTGTAACTAAAATTATTATCTCCGTCACTTAACTCTGCAACTTCAACTTCTTTAGGTTCATCTTTTTTAACTTCTTTATCTGAGATGAATTTATTTGAAACATAAGCAGTTGCATTATTATAAGAAATTCTTAACCAGTCTCCTTGAACATAGCCTGAGATTTTTTCTCCTTTAGCTAATGTTCCAACTACTTTTGAATCTGTGCTTGGGCTTGTTCTTACATTTAAGTTTTGAGAAACCCAACCAGTTCTTGCAACTTCTTTTTCAATCTTATCAATAACATTTCCTTCTAAGTCTTTTATAGGCATTTCAACTCCTGTTTCGTTAAGAACTTTTTCCACAAAGTTCTTAAAATAATTATTTGAAATGTTATTTGTTGAAACTGAATATATCTTATTAACACCAAGGTTCTTAACTCCATCAAGAACTTCGCTGTTGTTAACAAGCAACATTGGAGATTGTTGTTTTGATCCAATTACTGTAGCAAGAATTGCATCGGCATAGTTATTACCATTTGCTATAACCACGCTGTTAAATTCTCCAAATCTCTTCATTAGAGCAAGTGATGTTTCATATCTATCTTTTCCATAAATTGTATTATCATCAATTCTTGTTTTATCTTTGCCAGCTATTTCATAAACTCTTTCTTTAGCTTTTCTTGTAAGATAAGTTTCTCCACCGACAAAATAAATTTCTGAAACATTATTTTCCTTTAAGTACTTTTCTGTAGCTTCTGGAACATTTTCTCCATTTGTAAGAAGTATATTCATATCGTTCTTAACTGCAAATGCTGTTGCAGAAAGAGAGTCTGCTAAAGCTTCTCCATCAGCTATGATTATATTTCTGTGGCTGTCAAGTTTCTTTGCAAGCTCCGCAGCGGTATCAAATCTTGAAAATCCTGAAATTCTACCTTTGTAGTTTTCCAAGCCTTTAACAACTTCTTCAGGAATAGTCTTATCTCCACCTATTGCATAAACATTTTTAGCACTCTTAACTATGTTCATTGACTTTTCAGAAAGTTTTCCATTTTCTAAAAGTACAATTGTTCCATTATTTTCCCCTACAAGAACTCCTCCAGAAATACCATCTACTAAATTTTCAGAATTTAAAATATATACATTTTCTAATCCTTGAATTGAGTTAGTAATCATTTCAGAAGTTTCCGACAGTTCTTTTGAATTTACACTTATTAAATCTAAATTTTGATTTGCCAATGTTGTTGTCATAGGGCTTATAGTAACTGCTAAAGCCAATAACCCACCAGCAATTTTATTTTTTATTTTCAAATAAAACACTCCTTAAATATCTTGTAACTTTTTTGTAACCTTTTTTCATTACGTGGATATTTTAGCCCAAGGAGATTTTAGTGTCAATAAAAAGCATCAAAGAAAGGTGAAATATTAGCATTTTTAGCTGTTTTCCCTATGATTTTCACATAATTATTACTAAAACGTAACACTTTTTGTAACCTTTTTGTTGATTTTTTAAAGGTTACAAAAGGGTTACAAATTTATTACAAAATTATTAAGACTTTTATTACATTTCTGTAATATTTCTTTGTTTTAACTCTCTTTCTACCTGATAAATGTAGAGATTTAGCACTTTATCAAGTTTTAAGAAAATAGAATTAGCAATATATGAAAAAAAGTTTTTATAGTTGTTAACTTGATGAAGTGTAACTTCTGTAGAGTTATCATCTATTTTTCTAAACTTTATATCAAAAAATCCATCAATTATTTTATTGTCCATTTCGATTTTAAAATACTCTAAAGGTCTCTTCTCAATTACTTTATAACTTGTTGTTAAATCATTGTGATTAGTCTCTTCAAAGCTATTTTCACCAGTCTTTTTGAAATCGGAAATTTCGTTTCTCCAAGAGTAGTCCTCTCTATTCGTAAAAATATCATACACTTGCTCAATCGGATATTTTATTATCTTTTTTACTTCTGCTTCCTTTTTCAATTAACTTCTCCTTTTCTACTATAATTTCATCAAGTTTATTTAAATAATCTCGCATATTCAAATAGTTTCTATGATTCTCTATAAGTCCATTCTCCTTTAAAAATTTAGAAGATGAGCCCATTCCAACACCAAGTACATTTTGTACTTCTTCCATCATATAGATGTTGTATTTACATATTTTATTAGTTTTTGCAAAACCTATATTTTCAAGATTACCTAAAATCCTCTTTTGTCTATATAGATAATACGGAAAATATCCTTCCCCTTTTGAAAATTCCAAAGCACGGCACATCATCTTCTCCGCTTCAGAGTAATCTTTTTTCATAGATTTTTCCTGCATAATCTTTGACCCCTTTTTAATCGCCAAGGTATGAACAGTTAAATTGTCTGGATTTAATTTTTTTATTACACCCAAAGTATTATTGAAATCATTTAAGTTTTCATCAGGTAGTCCAATGATTAAATCCATATTGATACACGAAAAATCCATTTCTCTTGCAAGATAATACATCTTTACTAAATTATTATTGTCTTGCTTTCTTCCAATTTTTTCCAAAGTTTCTTCTTTAAAGCTTTGAGGATTAAGGGACAGTCTTTTAACATGACTGTCTTTTAAAATCTTTAATTTTTCTTTAGTTAGGGAATCCTCTCTTCCCGCTTCAACTGTAAATTCCTCTAAGGACTCAAGGTCAAAAATTTTTCCCATTTCGGTTAAAAGTTTACTTAAATCTTCAGCTTTTAATGAAGTTGGAGTTCCGCCTCCAATATATATAGTAGAAGGATTATCACCGAAAGACTTTTTTAAAATTTTCATTTCCTTTATTAAAGCTTCTATATATGGCTTTACCTTATCTCCGTTCTTTTCAAGAATCAGCGTAGAATAGGAACAATAGGAACATCTACCTGTACAAAATGGAATATTCACATAGACACTATAGGAATCTTTTTTTATATGGCTTATTATATCCTCTTGAATCTTAGAGACATCCATCAACAGCCTTGCGTTCTCTTCATTAATTAGTAAACTTTTTTCTAAATATTCCATGGTTTCTATTTCACTTTTTTCTTCCATAAGATTTCTTACAACTTTAACAGGTCTTATGCCTGTTAAAACACCCCAAGGTGCCTCCTTATGAAAAAATTTTTTGAAAAATTCTATAATAGTATACTTTACAGCCATTTTATAAGTAAAATACTTATCTAAGTTTATCTCTTCATCGCTCTTGACTAAACTATATTTTATTTTCCCATCTTCTATATATGATACTGAAATGTCCCCTTTTGTATCTACAACAATTCCTTTATCTGTATCATCAAATGTTATCTCTATATCTTCCGTTGCCATAAAGATACTAAGGGTTTCGTATATTTCAAGTCTATATTTTTCGTTATTTAATTTTATTTTCATACTTACCGCCTTTTCTTAATTATACCAAAAGCATGTGCAAATGGATTTGTATTTTAAATCAAAATTGTGTTGACAACGTGCAAAAAAAGAGAGCGTCTTCGCTCTCTTTATCAATTTACAATATCTTCTTTTCTTATTTCAATATATTCGCCCTGACTCAAATCATCTGGAAGTTTTAAATTTCCAAAACTTACCCTTTCGAGTTCCATAACTTTGTTTCCTACTTTTTCAAACATCCTCTTTACTTGATGGTACTTTCCTTCTTTTATAGTAAGGTAGCAATGTCTACTATCTATAACTTCCATGGTGGCTGGCTTAGTTATAATATTTTCTGGCATCAATTTAATTCCCTTTTCAAAGGTTAAATTATAATTTTCTTCTTCTATATCATGAGCTAAACTTACTTTGTAAGTCTTAGGCACTTCTTTTTTAGGAGATGTCAACCTGTGATTTAATTCTCCGTCGTTTGTTATTAACAAAAGTCCAGTTGTATCTTTATCCAGTCTTCCAACTGGAAAGGGATTAAATATAGCGTGTTCCTCAAGTAATAAGTCTATAACCGTCTTATCAAAAAAATCTTCTGTGGCAGAAATTACACCTTTTGGTTTATTCATGAGTAGGTAGATAAATTCTCTATATTCTATCAGCTCTCCAAAGTATGAAACCCTGTCTGTATCAGTGTCTACAATTCTTCCAGAATTTTTTTCAACTTCGTCATTTACTAAAACAGCTCCCTTTTTAGATGCTTTTTTTATTTCTGATCTTGTAGCAAAACCCATATTTGCTATAAGTTTGTCGACTCTAATCTTCATGTCTCACCACTATTTTTCTTTTGCTATTTCAACTGAAACTCTCTTACCCTTTATATGCTTATTATTTAAATTTTTAACTGCTTTTGTCGCAACTTTTGAATCTATATTTGCAAAGGAAAAGTCATCAAAAATATCTATTTGTCCAACATCTTTTCCACGAATTTTTCCTTCGTTACATAGTGCTGCAAGTATATGTTTTTGTGAAACTCCTGTTTTCTTTCCAGCGCTTATGAAAACTCTCGTGCTATTTGGTCCACCACTTCTTTGAGTTCTCTTGTCCCTTTGTCTATTGTTTCTGTCTCTTCCAGTATTTTTATTTCTGTCCCTCTTATTTCCAAATCTTGCTCTCTTATTGTTATCAACGGAATCTATCTCTTTATATTTCGATGACTTTTGCTCATTCAAAAACATCTTTAAAATTGCAGCTGCAATATGCTTAGTAGAATAGTCTTCCTCTTCAAGTAAGGATAGAAATTTCATCTCTTTTTCAAAATTATTATCATCAAGTATAGTTCTGATTTTATTCAAAAGAATGGAAGTTCTATTTTTTTCCATATCTTTAATGGTTGGTATGGATATCTTTTCTATCTTGGTTTTTGTATACTTTTCAATTTGCTTTAAATTTCCATATTCTCTTGAAGTTACAAAGGACACTGCAGTGCCTGTACGTCCAGCTCTTGCAGTTCTTCCAATTCTGTGAACATAGTATTCATTGTCCTGTGGCATATCGTAATTTACTACCATATCCACATCATCTACATCAATTCCCCTTGCAGCAACGTCTGTTGCAACCAAGATATCGATGGTGTTATTTCTAAATTTATCCATTACAGTGTCTCTTTGATTTTGTTTTAAATCACCATGAAGGCCGTCTGCAAAGTAACCTCTCGATTGAAGTTCTGAAGTAAGTTCGTCAACTTTTTTCTTGGTGTTACAAAAAACAACTGTAAGTCTTGGATTTTTAATATCTAAAATCCTTGAAAGAATCTCAGTTTTAATATCATTTCTAAGTTCCACATAGACCTGCTTTACCTTAGGAACGGTGAGTTCCTTATTTACAACCTTTACAACTTCAGGATTATATTGATACTTTTTAGCAAAATCCATTATTTCCTTTGCCATTGTAGCAGAGAAAAACAGAGATTGTCTCTCTTCTGGCACATCTTGTAGAATTAATTCTATATCTTGTCTAAATCCCATATCAAACATCTCGTCTGCTTCATCAAGGACAAAGAAATTTAAATTATCAAGTTTTAGTGACCCTCTTCTCATATGATCCATAACACGACCTGGTGTACCTATAACTATTTGAACTCCCTGTTTAAGACCACGAAGTTGACGTTCTATTGGTTGGCCACCATAAATTGGCATAACCCTTATATTTTTCATATATTTTGAAAGATTTGATATCTCCTCAGAAACCTGTATGCATAATTCACGAGTGGGACAAAGTACAAGGGCTTGAACTTTACTTGACTTAGAATTTACCTTTTCAATAATTGGTATCCCAAATGCCGCCGTCTTTCCTGTACCTGTTTGTGCCTGTCCTATAACATCCCGACCTTCTAATAGCAGTGGTATAGAATTTTTTTGTATTGGGGTAAACTCCTCAAAACCCATATCAGAAACCGCCTTCATTATCTCTTGTGACAGTTTCATATCATTTAATTCCATCATATAATATTTAATTCTCCTTTTTCATTCAATTCTCTTCTCAGTTTTATAGCACTTTCTGGATAGTCAGTAATAATATCAAGATTTTGTTTAAAGCAATATATCATATCTTTTTCCTTGTTAATCGTCCAAAGTCTTGTTGTCTTCTGTAAATTCTGTAAAAATTTTAAATCTCTTATACTCTTTCCAAGACTTGAATGAATGCCACTATATAATCTATTTCTCTGTGCTTTTAAAATCATCTTTTTGTTTTTAGGTATATCTTTTAACAAAAGATATCTCCTATTGCTTTGGTCGTACTTTTTAATCAATTTTAGACTTTTTTTATTAAATGATGAATAGATTATTTTAAATGGCAAATCTCTTTCATTTACTATCTTCGCAACTCTTTCTTCAAGACCTCTATGGAAAAACTTTTCGGTTTTAATCTCGATATTTAGAACTCCTGCGAAATTTAATTTATTAAGAAGCATAATAACCTGATTTAATGTTGGTACGACTTCTCCTTTAAATTTATCAGAAAAATATACTCCCGCATCAAAGCTTTGAATCTCTTGTAGGGTAAGTTTGTCTACAAAACCTTCTCCTGTAGTAGTTCTATCAATTGTTGCATCGTGAATAACCACAATTTCTTTATCCAAAGTCTGCCTTACATCAAGTTCTATACCGTCACTGCCAACTCTTACGGCTTCAGCAAAGGAAGCAAGGGTATTCTCTGGAGCGTTTCCACGACTTCCTCTATGAGCAAAAACCAAACTCATTTTGAAACACATCCTTTAATATGATCATTTATAACACCTATCGCCTGTAAGTAGGAATATATTATTGTAGGGCCAACAAATGAAAATCCTCTACTCTTCATGTCCTTTGAAATCTGCTTTGAAAGCTTACTCTCAGAAGGCATATCCTCCTGCCTTTCGAAATCATTTACAATCTGCTTTCCATCTGTAAATTTCCAAATATAATTATAAAAGCTTCCAAACTCTTCCTGTACTTTTAAAAAGGCTTTAGCATTTTCTATTGAGGATAAAATCTTTCTTTTATTCCTAATTATGGCTTTGTCGTTAACCAATCTATTGTACTCTATTTCATCAAATTCCGCCACTTTCAAAGGATTAAATCCTTTATATAATCTCCTGTATCCATCCCTCTTTTTCAAAATTGTATCCCAGTTAAGTCCAGCTTGAGCAGATTCCAATATGAGCATTTCAAAAAGATAGTTGTCATCTTTCGAAATCTTTCCCCACTCTTCATCATGATATTTTCTAAGCTCTTTAGACTTTAAAGCCCATGGACAAACTTTACTCTCCATAACTCACCTCATTGCATATACTTACCTATCTGCTATAATAACACTTAATGGTACTAAGGAGAAATTTATGACTAACAAATTTATTTATGCTTACTTAATTATAATCAATATAATAGCCTATCTATCATATGGTATAGACAAGAGGCGTGCAGTAAAAGACAAATATAGACTTAGCGAAGCCTACCTACTTTCGCTATCCCTATTAGGAGGTTTTGTAGGAAGTGCCTTTGGAATGAAACACTTTCATCATAAAACAAAGAAACTTTATTTTAAAGCTGTAATCATATTTTCAATTTTAATTTATGCAGCACTATTTTATTTCATTGACAGGAGGTAATAAATTTGGAAATAGAAAATAGAAGAAAGGGAATAATATACATGATATTATCCTGTGTATGGTTTGCCCTGATGCAAATTTTTGTAAAATTCACAGGTGGAAACATTCCTCTATTTGAACAAGTTTTTTTCAGAAATTTAGTGACACTTTTTTTATGTGGATTCCTATGTATAAAAAACGGTGACCCGCTACTTGGAAAAAAAGAAAATCAATTTAAATTGATAGCACGTTCCGCTTTAGGATATTTGGGAATGGTAACATATTTCTATGCAATAAATCATTTGGATTCTGCAGATGCGACAATACTACAAAAATCATCACCAATATTTGTAACTATTTTTGCCGTATTATTTTTAAAAGAAAAGATGACGAAGGGAATGCTCTTAAATTTAATTCTTTGTTTTATTGGAACACTTTTTGTCGTAAGGCCTTCCTTTGATATGGACTTTGCTCCTGCAGTAATAGGTCTTCTCTCTGCAGCATTTGCAGGTGGAGCATATACAGTTCTTGCTCACTTAAACAAACTTGAAAAGCCAAATACAATTATATTTTATTTTTCCCTGTTCTCTTTTTTAGTATCAATTCCTCTAATGGCAAATTCTTTCGTTATGCCAACTACTAAGGAGTTCATACTATTAATCGGAATAGGAGTGTTCGCAGGTCTTGGACAAATATTTATAACTCTATCCTATAGAGTCGGACAGGCATCTGAAGTTAGCATCTTTAACTACTTTACAGTTGTGTTTACCTCCCTACTTGGCTTTATATTTTTCAAAGAGATTATAAATATATTTTCGTTAATTGGAATTGTAATAATTTTTACTTCTTCCTATTTGCAATATGCAAAGTCAAATCAAAGAAGACGATAAAAAACTCGAAGCACAAGTCTTCGAGTTTTTTTATTACTTAAATAAGCCCGTTATTTACAATAAATAGTACAACAATCATCACTGGAATTACATACCTTACTGAAAAGTAAACAAAATTTGTTAGATTAGATTTGTCTATACCAAATTCAGTAATCTCTTCCATAAATTCTCCCTTTTTATAAAACCATCCTATGAATAAAACTTCCATAAAGGCTGCTACAAGAAGGAATATGTTTGCTGTTATATAGTCAAGGAAATCAAAAACAGTTTTTCCAAATATTGTAAAGTTTTCCAAATGACTTCCCATTGATAAACTTGAAAATACGCAGATTATACATATTAATCCTCCTGATATAAGGGTTGCTGAAGATCTCTTTAAACCCTTACTATCTATCAGATAAGATACTACAACCTCAAGCAGTGAAATTGTTGATGTAAGGGCTGCAAAGGAAAGCAATATAAAGAAAAGTGTTCCAAATATTCTTCCTCCATACATTCCCCCAAATACATTTGGAAGAGATATGAATACAAGTCCAGGCCCTTGAGATGGCTCAAGTCCAAATGAAAATACTGCTGGAAATATTACAACTCCTGCAAGTACTGCTATTATAGTATCCATTACCGAAATCTTTATAGCTACCTTACCAAGATTTTCTTCTTTAGGTGTATAGGAACCAAAAGTTATAATAATACCCATGCCTAAGCTCAAAGAATAAAAAGCATGTCCCATTGCAACGAGAATAGAATCTTTCTTTTCAAAAAACGAACTGAAATTTGGTTTAAAAAGAAATTTTAATCCCTCTGATGCTCCAGGAAGCATTAAAGATCTTATAGCAAGTACAACTAAAATAATTGCAAGTATTGGAAGTAATATCTTTGATGCCTTTTCTATTCCCTTTTCAATTCCATTATAAACTATAAACATTGTTAATCCCATAAATATAAAAGTGTAAACTATAGGTTCAAGACCTGCTGAAACAAAATTTTGAAATAATGCAGTTGTCTTGTCTGGAGTAATCGAACTATTAAATACATCTGTTGCTGCATTTACAATATATTTTAATGTCCAACCTGCAACAACATTATAGTAACCAAGTATTATAAATGCAGCCGCTATTCCAAGAAGCCCTGACAAATACCATTTTGTATTAGGAGCAATCTTTTTAAAACTCTTTGAAGCGTCCTCTCCACCTCTTCTTCCTATTGCCATCTCAGTGACCATTAGTGGAATTCCTATAAGCATTACCATTAAAAGATATACAATTAAAAACGCCGCTCCTCCATATTCTCCAAGTATATATGGAAATCTCCAAATATTTCCAACTCCAACCGCCGAGCCGGCGGTCGCCATTACCATCCCTATGGATGAACTAAAACCTTGTCTTTTTTTCATAACCCTCTCCTCCAATAATTAATTACGAATAATTTTAAACTATTTTTTATTAAATTGCAAGTCTTTTAAAGTAATTTTTCTTATTTTAATTAATATTTATCCTATGCTTTAGTTACACGTTTTTTAATAATCCCTAATAATTCGTATTTTATTCACCGTCGCCAATTTAGGATATCATTAAAAATTCAATATCAGCCGTTATTAAATGTCTATTTTATATGCATGATTTAATCGTTTATTCGTTAAATATTCATTTTGTAAATTTTTTAATCAAATAAAAAAACTGACCCTTATATACCCTTAGGTCAGTCTTTATTTTTTCTATTTGAAATTATCTAAGTCCATAGTATCGAGGGATTTTCCACCCTGTGTATAGAGATTGTAATAGTATCCTCTCTTTTCCATAAGCTCCTTGTGACTTCCCTGTTCAACTATTCCCTCTTCAGTAAGCACAATAATTTTATCTGCATTTTGAACTGTTGTAAGTCTATGGGCAATTGTTAAAGTAGTTCTTCCCTTAGACAACTTTTCTAAAGAGTCCTGTATAATCTTTTCACTCTTATTATCAAGTGCAGAGGTCGCCTCATCAAGTATCAAGATTGGAGGATTTTTTAAAAATACTCTCGCAATCGAAATTCTCTGCTTTTGCCCTCCAGAAAGTTTAACTCCCCTCTCTCCAACATAGGTATCAAATCCCTCTGGAAGTTCCATTATAAAGTCGTAAGCTCCTGCAAGTTTCGCAGCTTCCATAACAGATTCTCTTGAGGATCCAGGAGATCCATATTCAATATTGTCAAACACAGTTCCTGAAAACAAATATACATCCTGTTGTACCATTCCTATGTGTTGTCTTAAACTCTTTAAAGTAAAATCCTTTATATTTTGTCCATCGAGGGTTATCTTTCCATCTGTTACATCATAGAACCTTGGAATAAGATTACATATAGTAGTCTTTCCTCCTCCCGAAGGTCCTACTAAAGCAACGTTTGAATGATGTTCTACGGTCATATTCAAGTCTTTTAAAATATATTCATCGTTATCATGATATTTAAATGAAACATCATCTAAAACTATATCCCCCTTCACTTCTGTAAGTTCAACAGCACCTTCCTCATCAAATATTTCAATATCAGTTTGCATAAGTTCTGAAAATCTTTCAATTCCCGTCATTCCCCTTTGGAATTGTTCAGTAAACTCTATAATTCTCCTTACTGTTGTTAATAAAGTTGTTACAAATAGAACATAAGCTACAAGATCTCCAGGATCAATTGAACCCTTCATCATTAAATAGCCTCCAAGAATAAGCACAGTTAAATACATTAAACCTTCAAAGACTCTTGTAACCGCATTAAACCCTGCCATCTGCTTGTAAGATTCCTTCTTGATTTGTAAAAATTCTCTATTACCCTTGTCAAATTTTCTTGTTTCTTCCTCTTCATTTGTAAATGATTTTACGACTTTAACACCAAGTAAACTGTCTTCAACTTGTGAATTTATCTCCCCAATATGATTTCTTTGAGCTTTAAATGCCCTTCTCATCCTCTTTCTAAAAGTAGTTGTAGCAAATATCATTATTGGAATCATCATAAAGATTACAATTGTAAGTGGAATATTTATCCTTACTAAAATAATAAATGAAATTATAATCTTTATCGTAGCTATAAAATACTCCTCTGGGCAGTGATGTGCAAACTCTGTAACATCGAAAAGGTCATTTGTAATTCTCGCCATTATCTGTCCAATTTTTGCATCATTAAAATATGAATCAGACAGCTTGTGAAGATGATCAAAAAGATCTTTTCTCATATCAGTTTCTATTCTTGCACCCATAATATGTCCAGTTCTTTGCATATAGTAGCCAGCAAAGACTTCGATGGTTTTAATAACTAAAAACAAAAATCCTAATTTTAGTAACATTCCCATGGTTAGGGAAGCCCTGTCTTCAAGCCCCATATTAGTCATATTTCTAAGTATAAGAGGAAGTACTATTTCACTAACCGTTGTCATTGATGCGCAAAATAAGTCAAAAAATAGTACACTCTTATAAGGTTTGAAATATGGAGCAAAAATATTTATCAATTCTCTATTTGAATGAAATTTATTATTTTTCTTTTTCAATATAACCTCCTATTTTTAATTTATCCTTGTCTATCTTTTTCGGTCTAAAATTATCGTCAACACTTACCATTGTAAAAATACCTGTACTTGACAAAACATTTCTCTCTTTTATTATATTTTTAACTTCTACAGTTATGGAACTGTTTCCTATTTTTAAAACCGTTCCAGTTGAAGTGATATGTTCGCCAAGGTAAGCAGAATTTTTAAAGACCACTTCTTTACAAGCTACGGTTACAGTTTCTCCATCAATATGATGTTTAGATACATAGCCTGCAGTTTGATCCATAATTTTAAAACCTTCTCCTCCGTGGAGAAAGTCATAATAATTTAACATATCTTTTGTTATTTCAATTTCATAAGTTTCGCTATAAGCCATAAAATCACCACAAATAATCATATCATTTTTAATAATTAATATCAAAGGTGAATGAACGTAAAAAAAGAGGGGCTATCCCTCTTTAATTACTCTTCTATATTTGAGTTAGAATCTTTGTCTTCTAACTGTGTAGATTCATTTTCCTCTTGAGATTTTTCTGTTTCATCTTCTTTTTCATTTAAGATTTCCATAAACTCCTCACCAGTTATGGTTTCTTTTTTCAATAGAAACTTAGCTATCTCATGAAGTTTGTCAATATTGTCTTCAAGAATTGAAATTGCCTTAGCTTGGGCATCCTTTATTAGTTTTTCAATCATATTGTCAACCTGAGCCGCCTTTTCAGGTGAAGCTGTACTTGAAGTACTTCCATCCAAGTATTGGTTTGTTCTTGTTTCAAGGGCAACCATACCAAACTCTTCAGTCATACCATATTGGGTAATCATGGCACGGGCGAGCTTTGTAGCTCTTTCAATGTCATTTGAAGCTCCTGTAGTCTTTGTATTAAATACTACTTCTTCTGCAGAACGACCACCTGTTAAGGTTACTATTTCGTTAAATAGATCTTCCTTAGACATAAGGAATTTTTCTTCTTGCTCAACTTGCATAGTATAACCTAAAGCGCCAGAAGTTCTCGGAATAATGGTTATTTTTGTAACTGGTGCCTGATGGGTCTGAGTTGCAGCAACAAGTGCATGACCAACTTCGTGGTATGCAATAAGTTCCTTTTCTCGTGGCGATATAACCATGCCCTTCTTTTGTTGGCCCGCTATTACAACTTCAACAGATTCTGTAAGCTCTATTTGAGAAACCCTTGGCTTACCATGTTTAACCGCAAGTAGAGCCGCTTCATTTATAATATTGGCAAGTTGTGCTCCTGAAGCACCAGCAGTCATAAGTGCAATCTGTCTATAATCTACATCTTCTTCTGCCTTAATCTTTCTTGCGTGAACCTTTAATATGGCCTCACGACCTGCAAGGTCTGGCAATTCAACAGGAATTCTCCTATCAAAACGTCCTGGTCTTGTAAGAGCTGGGTCAAGTATCTCAGGTCTATTAGTTGCAGCAAGTATTACGACTCCAGTATTACCTTCAAATCCATCCATTTCATTCAAAAGCTGATTTAAAGTTTGTTCCCTTTCATCATTGCCACTAAGTCCATGGGTATCCCTTCTCTTACCGATGGCATCAATTTCATCTATAAATACAATACAAGGTGCTTTCTCTTTTGCTTGTTTAAAAAGATCCCTAACTTTTGAAGCACCCATTCCAACAAATAATTCTACAAACTCGGAACCTGACATTGAAAAAAATGGTACATTAGCTTCACCCGCAACAGCTTGAGCAAGCAAAGTCTTACCTGTTCCTGGAGGTCCTACAAGTAGTACTCCTTTTGGAAGTACAGCTCCGATTTCAGTATATTTTTTAGGATCATGTAAAAAGTCTACTATTTCTAAAAGATCATCTTTAGCTTCATCCTGTCCAGCAACATCTGCAAACCTCTTTCCAGGTTTAGACTGAACATAGACTTTTGCATTACTTTTTCCAAAACTCATGGAGTTTCCGCCCATCTTCTTGGTTAAAAACCTTGAGAAGAGCATAATAAGCCCTAAGAAAACCAAAATCTGTAATATATAAGGTAAAATAATCTTGGTAAATACATTAGAACTTTCTGATTTCCATGAAACTCCTCCGACTTCTTTCATCTTAGGAATAAGATCTTTGTCATATCCAAAATTTGTATATGGAGTTCTATATCTTCTTTCAGTCCCATCCTTGTCTTTCGCTGTGAACTGCAAAGGATCACTTAGCTCTACATAGCTTACTTGTCCTTTTTCAAGCATGGTCCAAAACTTATCATAGGTTACCTCACTGACTGCGCCCTTTGAAAACATAGGGAGTATTGCAGAAAATATAAGGCTCCACAAGATAAGTCCAAGTAGAATCATAGTTATGGAATTGGGTCTAAAATCATTAGGGAATTTTGAATTTCCCTTTTTCATCCACTCACCTTCCTCTATCCTCTTGTAAGAAGATCTAAACTATCATTAAGTTCTGCTAAAACTTCTACAAGTTCTTTATACTTAGCTTCGCTCATAGAACCTAATCTATCATGAAGTTTATCTCTTAATTCTTGTCCTATTTCATTTATTATTTCGTTACCTTTTTTAGTTGTTTCAACATGAACAACTCTTTCATCTTCCAAAGATCTTGTTCTTTGTAAGAAACCTTCTTTTTCAAGTCCCTTACACATATTGGAAATATTTCCACCTGCAACTCCAAGGGAATTACCAAGTTCTCCTATTGTCGCATTTTCAAGTCTTGAAACTTCTATAAGTACTTTTAATTTCATATTAGTTAATCCATTTGCAGCAGCTATAGGAAGAAGAATAGCATCTATTTTTCTTGCAGCTTCTCTAACCAATTGAGCGGTTTCTGTTCCGTAATCTTTCCATTCCATAAAATCACCTTTCCTTTTATCAAATTTATATTTATTATTTCAATTAAGGTATAGCATTAAATTAAGATAGAAATAACAGATATAGTTTCTTTCCTTTTACATACTATACTATAAATGATATATACCCACCTTAATATTACTTAATCAATTTAATATCTATATACCTTTCAATTAAAATTTTACATAACAAAACTGAAAAAAATCTTAATTTTTAAATTCCATAAAAGATAAGTATGAAATTCTTTATGATTGAAATATTTTTTCAAAATCTGTAAATTAAAATCTATACAAAAATCAGTAATATCATTTTATATTTATGGTATTATATTTTCATATGTTGTTTGAAAATATCTTTATGGTAAATAAATATACTTTCCCTCATCTATAACTGGAGGTGATTATATGAAATTAGGCGTTGACTTATCCATGTGGAACAACCCTTCAGATTTTAAAAAAGCAAAACTAAATGGTCTTGATTTTGCAATCCTTAGAGCGGGAAGTGGAAAAACTATAAAAGACCCTTCCTTTGAAAAAAATTATCAGGGTTGTGTTAGAGCAGGGCTTCCAAGGGGAGCCTATTGGTATCTATATGCAAGGGACATAAACACTGCAAATTTAGAAGCAGAGAAATTTTTAAGTGCTGTTTCTGATAAAACCTTTGAATATCCACTTTATCTTGACCTTGAAGATCCATCACAGTCAAAACTTTCAAGAGTTGCTTTAACTGAAATTGCAATTGAATTTTTGTTAAAAGTTGAAAATAGAGGCTATTATGTTGGTCTTTACTCAATGGGTTCTTGGTTTACTGACAAGTTTTTATTAAACCATAGATATAAAGGAAAAACTTTAAATGACTTTGACTTTTGGGTTGCCCACTGGACACATAACCGAAACAAATCTTCCAGATATATAAATTCAAATACTGGTATGTGGCAGTACACCAATAAAGGAAAATTTGAAGGCATTGGCATGGCGGGAAGAGAACTGGATATGAATATATGCTTTAGAAACTATCCTGAAATAATAGAACAGAATAATCTCAATTCTTTAAACAATACAAAAAATCCAAAAGAAATAGTTATTGTTTCGAAGCTTAATTCTGTTGATGTTTCTAAATCCATAGCTTATTTAAGAAACACAACAAAAGATAAATTCTATATTGCAGAAACCCTATCTGGATACTTCGACTACTCCAAGTATAAAAATCATAAAATAATTGGGCTTGGCGGTAACAAAAACAATCACAGCAGTTACTTAACTGAATTTTACGGCGGAAATGACATGGAGGTTTTGGAAAAATTAAAAATTAAATATTAAGAAAATGGTAGTATTTAAGAATTTTTTCTTTCATACTACCATTTTTATTTTTATTATTATAATTCAGAGGTACTAAATCCCTTACCTCTTACTTCATAGGCGTCTGTAACAGCCATAAATGCATTTCCATCTGCATGAGCAACTATCTCTTTTACCTGAGCAAGTTGCCTTCTTGCTACAACTGTGTAGATAACCTTGTAGTTTGTGTTCTTATATCCACCTGAGCCATCAAGGAATGTAACACCTCTGTTGACTTTTTGTATAATCTGTCTTTTTATTTCATCGTATTGAGATGAAATTATCATAACTTGTTTTCTTTCGCCAAGTCCCATTTGAATTCTATCAAGTAAATTATATCCTACAGCCATAGCTATAACTGTGTAAAGTCCTCTGTCCAATGAAAAAGCAATACATCCCATAGATACAATAACCATGTTCATGGCAAAAAGCGCATTCCCAATATTTACATTAAACCTTTGTTTAAATATGGCTGCAACAATATCAAGACCACCTTGAGAACTTCCATTTTTAAATAGCAGTCCCATTCCAATTCCGTTTATTGCACCACCGATTACAGCTACTAAAAAACTGTCTTCAAGTATGAATGGATTGTTAAACTTGTCAAAGAAGAGAAGTGCCCCAGATAAAACAAACGCTGATATCATGGCATAGGTGGTGAACTTTTTGTTAATTAAAAAGTATCCCAATATTACAAGTGGCACATTTAGCACAAACACCGTAACACCTGTTGGTATATCATATAAAAACTTAAGTAAAAGGCCTATACCCCCTACTCCTCCACTTAAAAAACCTTTTTGTTGGAAAAAGTATGTCATTGCAAAGGCGCAAATAAAATCTCCTATAATAGTCGCTGTAATCGTCCTTAGAAATTCTTTCTTACTTCCAAAAAACTTAGCAACATTTTTATTCAACTGATTAGAATTCTTCTCCATTTGGATTCGTGATGTAACCTCCTTAACATCTGTTAGCTATATGATAACTTATTTGTAGAAATTTTTAAAGATTTAAATAGACTTTATTTTAATATTTAATGAATATTTTTTTCAATGATATAATTGTATTGGTGATTTTATGAAAGAAGATTTGAATTTTTTACATATGGACTTAGATGCTTTCTTTGCTTCAGTAGAAGAACTGGAAAATCCAAAACTAAAAGGTCATCCCATGGTGGTTGGAGGAAGAAGCGATAGAGGAATAATAACTACTGCCAACTACGAAGCGAGAAAGTATGGACTTCATTCTGCTATGCCTATATTCATGGCTAAACAGCTCTGTCCCAATGTTATTATCGTCCCTACAAGACATAATCTCTACAGAGAAAAAAGTGATGAAGTTTTTAAAATCATAAATGATTATTCTACCAAGATTGAACAAATGTCCATTGACGAAGCCTGTATTGATATCAGTCATATAGACGCAGATCCTGTAAAGCTTGCAAAACATATTCAAAAAAATGTTTATCAAAAAACCGGTCTCACTCTTTCAATCGGTATAAGCTATAATAAATCCCTGGCAAAACTTGCTTCTGACTGGAACAAACCAAACGGTGTCTTTGTAATAAGAAAAAATATGGTTCCAAAAATATTGGAAGATCTTCCCATAGAAAGAATTGCAGGAATTGGTCAAAAGACAAAAGAAAAATTAAATGCATTTGGAGTTTATAAAGTTAGCGAACTGTTAGAACTATCTTTTTCCTTTTTAAAGAAAAACTTTGGCAAACAAGGTGAAGTCATCTACAATAGAATTCGTGGCATAGATAATAGAGTTGTCGAAACCACAAGAATAAGAAAATCCCTTGGAATTGAAAGGACTTTCTCAAAAGATGTAGACAAGGCGTCAGAACTTGTAAAACTTTTAAAAAATTTTGCAGAAGAGCTCTCTAAAGATTTAAAAAAAAGAAATATTTTAGGTCACACCATTACACTAAAGATAAAATTCAATAACTTTGAAACCATAACAAGATCAATGACTTTAGAAAATCCTACAAATGAATTTAAAGAGATATATTTAAAAGCCTACTACCTTTTAAGAACTGTTGATATAAAAAGGCCAATTCGACTTTTAGGTCTTACTTCTTCAAATTTAGTTGATGACAATATTATTCAGCTAAGCCTTTGGAATTTAGATGAATTTAATTCCAATAACAAAAGAAAGTAAACAAAATGTTACAATTAAATACCAATGTGCTATTGTATGGTAAATTAACAAAGTTTTTAAATTGTTCACATTTTTTGTCAAATATGATACAATGTTGCTTAGAACATTTCATATGAGAGGTATGCAAGATGAAATTCAAAGAGAAAAACGACTTTAAACATCTAATTAAAAACTTTATATTGATGTCACTTGGAACTTTACTCTTCGCAATGAGTGTTAACCTATTCTACGTGCCATTCAATTTAGTATCTGGTGGAGTAACTGGAATCGCCGTTATATTAAAACATTTTTTTGGATTTACAGCTGAATCAACAATATTTTGGACTACATTTCCACTTATGGCAATAAGTCTTTTATTGCTTGGAAAGAAGTATACAATAAATACAATCTATTGTTCCTTTTTACTTCCTGCCTTGGTTAAGGCAACAAAAGTAATGCCAGCATTTGCAGGATCAAAATTAATGGCTGCAATCCTTGGTGGTATAATGGCAGGTCTTGGACTTGGTTTTGTGTTTAGAGCAGGAAGCTCAACTGGAGGAACTGCAATACTTGAGCAGTCACTTACAAACTACACAAATATTCCACTAAATATTTCTGTTCTACTAATAGATGGAACAATTATATTAGCTGGATTTTTTACATTTGACCTTATGACAGGAATCTATTCTATAATTTCACTATTATTTATGCAAGGATTTGTAGGACTTACTCAAAAATCAGTTAAACAAGAATATAAAGTTCAACATAAAAAAGAAAAGGAAATGAATGAAGAATTCGTTTCACATAGAAGACTTTCAGAAAAAATATAATCAATTAACCGTTATTAACCTAACGGTTTTTTATTTTAATAGCAAAATGTTTTTTCAGATATTTTGTAGGGTATAATATACTTGATAAAAAACAGGAGGGAAATATGGAAAAAATTAAAGACATTGAATTTTTAGAAGAAATCTTAAATACTCCATCACCAAGTGGCGACACCAAAGAAGTTATGGAAATCGTAAGAAAGAGATTTGAAGACTTGGGACTTGAAATCAACTTTTCAAACAAAGGTGCTATGATAGTTACATTAAGAGGAGAATCTGATGAAAAACAATCAACCTTCGCAGCCCATGTAGACACCTTAGGACTAATGGTTAAAGAGATTAAGGACAATGGTAGACTTAAGACAACTTTAATTGGTGGTTATGGTTACCCTGCAGTAGAGGGCGAATATGTTACAATCTCAACTATAGAAGGAAAAAAATATACAGGAACCTGTCTACACGAACACGCTTCCTGCCACGTTTATAGAGACTCAGCAACAGCTGAGAGAAATAAAGACACTATGGAAATAAGAATTGACGAAGTTACAAGTTCCAGAGAAGAAACCGAAAACTTAGGTATAAATGTAGGAGACTATATTTACCTTGACTCAAGAACTGAAATCACAGAGTCAGGCTTTGTTAAATCAAGACACTTAGACGACAAAGCATGTGTATTTATCCTTTACAAAGTTGCAAAGCACCTTGTTGAAAATAATATCAAACCAAAACACACAATGAATTTCTTTATTTCAAACTATGAAGAGATAGGACACGGAGCTTGTGCAGGACTACCAAAAGAAACAGACGAATTTATAGTTGTGGACATGGCAGCACCTGGTATTGGACAAACATCATCAGAATTTGCATGTACAGTATGTCCAAAAGACTCAAGCGGTCCATATGACTTAGAACTTAAGAACAGACTTGTAAAACTTGCAAGAGATAATGACATTGAATATAGAATCGACATCTATCCATACTACGGTTCAGACGGATCAGCTGCACTAAGATCGGGAGAAGATGTAAGGGTTGCACTTATAGGTCCAGGAGTTGACGCATCACACGCTATGGAAAGAACCCACATGGAAGGTATCCAAGCAAGTATAGACCTATGCTTAAAATATATTGAAGATAAAAAGTAACAACATACACTCATCATTGCTGGTGAGTGTTTTTTTATTTTTTTAAGAAAAGGTTTGCAAAATTATAAAATTGTGCTATTATATATATGAAAACAATTTTTTTATTTGCCTCCAACAAAAAGATGCCATTGTAAATCAATTGCATCTTTTTCATTTAATAAAAAACTAAAAAGAGCCAAGGTAACCCTCAGCCCTATTATCTAAATATTATCTTTAAAAGTTCTTCTTTTCTTTCAAAAGTTTTACTCTCTTCATCAAGTCTTTTTTGAGTCTCTACCTCAACAAGTTCTAATGTACCATTTTGTAAATTTTTTTCTCCAAAGGGATATACTACAGAATTTTCTTTTTCAATATGCATTCTTAAAAGATTAACATATGCCATAGTGTAGGCAATAATTTGTAACCTGTCATGAATATCGCCTCTATTTCTATATTCATTTAAATGCTTTTCGAGTTCTGTAATATAGTGTCTTCCCAGTTGATGTTCCACAAGCATACCATGTTGAATAAGCTTTCGTGAAGCTTCTCCAAGCTCCTCCACCATATACTTAAAGAGAATATCCTCTTCTTTTTTATGATGAACCTTATCCGCAAAGTCCCTTATAAACTCTATGGCTGTTTCAAAAAACACATAGTCTATTAAAGAACCTTCAAGTATCTTTATACATTCATCCTCAAGCCTGTCAAGGAGCTTTGAAATTTCCTCATGCTCCTTAACAAGTACTTCAATACTTTTCATATATTTACTTTGCTTGAGCTGCTTCGTTTAATGCTTCAACTAAAGCGTCAGCATCAACTCCATGAACCATAGCTGCTTCAGCAATTGATTCAGCTTGAGATGCTGGACATCCTAAACAGTGCATTCCAATTTCCATTAGAACTGGTGCAACTTCAGGATACTCAGCAACAAGTTGACCAATTAACATATCTTTATCTATTAATTTATTCATTATGTTTGCCTCCTTTATTAATAATTCACCATTATTATATCATTATTTGAAAAATTTATAAACTTCTCAACTTCTAACCTCTTACCTCTTATTATCTTACCCCAAGTAGATCTAAATCATCTTCAACATTACTTATCGGTGCTAAATTAAACTTATCAACCAACACCTTAGTTACATTTTCTGATAAAAATGCTGGTAGTGTAGGTCCTAAATGTATATTTTTTACTCCCAGTGATAATAGCGCTAAAAGAACTATTACTGCCTTTTGCTCATACCATGCAATATTATACACAATTGGAAGGTCATTTATATCATCCAGGCCAAATACCTCTTTTAGTCTTAGTGCAATTACCGCAAGAGAATATGAGTCATTACATTGTCCCGCATCAAGAACTCTTGGTATGCCGTCAATATCTCCAAGGTTTAATTTATTGTATCTATACTTGGCACATCCTGCAGTAAGTATTACAGTGTCCTTTGGTAGGGCCTTTGCAAACTCTGTATAGTAGTTTCTTCCCTTTTGTCTACCGTCACATCCTGCCATAACGACAAACTTCTTGATGGCGCCACTCTTAACCGCTTCAACAACCTTATTTTCCAGCTCCATAACTTGGTTATGGGCAAATCCACCAACTATTTCTCCCTTTTCTATTTCCTTAGGAGGTTCACATCTCTTTGCATGTTCTATAATTTCGCTAAAGTCCTTCTTCTCTCCAACACTACCTTCAATATGTTTACAGCCCTTAAAACCGGCAGCTCCCGTAGTATATATTCTATCCTTATATTCATCAAGGGGTGGCACTATACAATTTGTTGTAAATAGCACCGGTCCATTAAAGGATTTGAATTCTTCCCTTTGATTCCACCATGATGAACCATAGTTTCCAACAAAATGATCATATTTTTTAAACTTAGGATAGTAGTTAGCTGGTAACATTTCACTATGAGTATATACGTCAACACCTGTGCCTTCAGTTTGTTCCAAAAGCATTTCCATATCCTTTAAATCATGTCCTGATATAAGTATGGCAGGGTTATTTCTAACGCCGATATTTACCTTGCTTATCTCTGGATTTCCATAACTTGAAGTGTTGGCTTCGTCTAATAGAGCCATACCCTTAACTCCATGTTCTCCAGTTTCAACAACAAGGTTGAATAACTCATCAATACTTTTTTCTTCAAGGGTTTCACTTAGCGCCCTTTGAATAAATGAATCTATTTCTTCATTTGTCTTTCCTAAAACTTCTGCGTGTACAGTATATGCAGAAAGCCCTTTTAGTCCATAGATTACTAACTCTCTAAGTGATCTTTCATCTTCATCTTCTGTGCTTAAAACTCCAACTTTTTTGGAAACTTCAGCCCAATTATCCCTGTTTAAATCTTCATAGTTTGAAGCTTCACTAAATACTTCTTCACTTAACTCACTCTTAAGAGTCTTTGTAGTCTTAATAGTCTTTTCAATTCTTTCATCGATTACATCTTCATTAAAATTCGCATTTGTAATAGTTGTAAAAAGATTGTGAGTAACAAGGGAGTTAATCTCTTGAGATACCTTTTTACCTTCAGCCCTAAGAGCTGTTGTTACTTGAGAAAGTCCCTTAGTAAGCCATATAAGTAAATCTTGCTTATTAGCTACTTCTGGCTTCTTTCCACATACACCAGATTTTACACATCCTTCATTACAAAAAGTTTCTTGACATTGATAACAAAACATATTATTCATATTCTCGCCTCCTGTTAATTTTATTTTATCAATTATAAGAAGGAAAGTTCTGTAACAATTGTTACATTAAAAAAGATTTTCTAACCTTTCTTTATTAAGGATTACCTTATTTCCAACCACATCAATAAGACCATCTCTTTTCATATTCATAATCTCTCTTGAAATAGATGGTCTAGTGACACCCAAAAAATCTGCAAGCTCTTCCCTATTAAACTCAAGTTCTAAAGAAGACTCCTTTGAGTTACTTAAAAAGAAACGAGACAGCTTTTCCCTCAAAGTCTTTCCCGATTGTATAAGTAGCTTTTGGTTTAGATAGAAAGCTTTTTCTGACAAAATCAAGAGCATATTGTTAACAACTTTGCTGTTCTTAAAATTGTCACCGCTCATAACTAATGCAGTTTTTGGAATTGCGAGAATTGTTGAATCAACATCACAAACACAGCTGTAGTCATAGGACCTTTCGGGAAGATAAAGGTAAACTTCCCCAAAAACAGTTCCCGGCTTTGAAAATCTATTTACAATAGATCTGTTGCCATTTTCAGATATGTTTTCTACAACAACAGAACCCTCTTCCAGTATAAATAAATAATTTGGAGTCTCTCCTTGAGAAAAAACTTCTTCCCCTCTTTTAAGACTTCTTCTAAGACCCTTATTCTCTTTTATAAAAGAATCAATTTCTTCTTTTGTTAAATTTTTAAAAAGATCCGAAATATTTGGCATATTTATTTACATTTCAAGTGGTGACTCTGGAAGGATTTGTCCACCATCAACAACAATGGTTTGTCCGGTAATATACTTTGCTTCGTCAGATGCTAAAAACATTATTGCATAGGCAATGTCATCAGGCTCTCCAAGGTATCCCATTGGAATAACCCTCTCTTGGTTTTCAATATATCTTTCCCCAAGTACATTTTCCATTCCCGGTGTCATAATATTTCCAGGTTCCACTCCATTGATTGTTATATTTTTCTTAGCAAGGTCAAGGGCAACTGATTTTATAAATCCATTTACACCGGCCTTTGCAGAAGCATAGTGAACCAATGAAGAGTTTCCAACTCTATTTCCAGTTATAGATGATGTTACAACAATTCTTCCACCATCTTTAAGGTATTTTATCCCCTCTTTGGTATTTAAAAATACTCCCTTTAGATTTATACCAATTACATTGTCCCAGTCTGAAACACTCATTTCTTCTAAAGGAATTTCTGGAAAATATCCTGCATTAAGAAGAATTATATCAATGCTTCCCATTTCCTTTTCAGCATATTCATATAATTTCTTAGTATCTTCTTCACTTGTTACATCCGCTTTAAAAAACTTGCCGTTATAGCCTTTTTTCTTTAATTCATCTTCAAAGTTCTTTCCATCTTCTTCATTTCTTCCAGTGAAGACTACATTTGCTCCCTCTTTCAAGAAAACTTCTGTAATACCTGCACCAATTCCCTTATTACCACCGGTAATAACTACATTCTTATCCTTCATTGAAAATGCCATAATATCCTCCTTTGTTTTCTTTATTTTACTTATATTCCAACTATTATTTTTATACCCAAAGTAAATTAGTTTTAAATTGTAACTTTTCACATCTACTCTGTTATCTTAAGGGAGTTTAGCGATTCCGCCCACACATAGAAACAAAACACCCCCGTGCTGTCATCCTGAACGGAAAATTTGCATAGCAAATTTGTAGCTGAAGGATCTCGTTTTTTTCTCGCATCACGCAAATATCCCACTTCTCACTTCTCACTTCTCATTTCTTTCCTCTACTCTCACTTCTAACAATTATGAGATTCTTCGACTCCAAAATTCCTTCGGAATTTTTTCGCTCAGAATGACTTGGCGAAGGAAAGATGACATAGCAAAGTATTCCAAAACTAGTAAATTTGCTTATTAGTAACTATTAGTTTACAATTACATATGTAATCGTTTTTTACATCAATTAAAGGAGGCGCAATGAAAAACATAATTAAAAAACACAGATCCCTATGGCTACTTACAATTTTTGTAGGAATTTTACTTAAAGCAGCAAACATAAGCGTAGCTTACATATTGGCATCAATTATTGACACTATTACCAAGGGCACTGCGAAAGATTTAAAAATTATCGGTATATATACAATTATAGTTCTTATTTCAATCGTTGTTCTTGGTATATTGTATTCATACCTTGGTGGAAAGTTTAGTGAAAAGATACTTACTGACACAAAGGAAAAGTTTTTTAAAAACATCTTTACAAGTCCCATCTACAGGTTTCAAGAGAAAAAGGTTTCATACTATTACAACACCTTGACTCAAGACCTGGAACAGGTTAACACAAACTATCTTTCTCTCACCTATGAGATAATAGTTTCTCTTGGTGGACTAATTGTAAGTTTGGCAGCTCTCTTTTATATAAATATAAAAATGTCTTTGTTATTCTTAGCCATGATGTTTATAGTATCCCTTGTTCCAAAGCTATTTGTTGGAATACAAACCAGAGCAGCAGAAAACTTTTCAAATGAATACGAAAGCTATGTTGAGGAGCTTGACAACATCCTTTCTGGCTTTGAGTCAATCAAGCTGCTTAATATTACAAAGGCACTTTACAATAAAATTTTATCTAAAGACGCTAAGATGGAAAATGCAAGAATGAAAAAGAAACTCGCCGACTACGGCACCCTATATGGAATTTCAGGAATTTCATTTCTTTCCCAAATAGGCTGCATGATGATTGGTGCAATCTTTACTATGAAAGGTGAAATCACAACAGGAATGCTTATTGCAGCTGTTCAAATATTAAACTTCGTCTTTGGCCCCATAAATGAAATTGCACAGTATCGAAACCTAATGAAGTCAAATAAAGTTATTAGGGATAAGCTTGAACCATTTTTAGTAGATATTGATGAAAAGGGAACCCAAATGACAAAGGGCGAAATTATTTTAGAAGATTATGGTATAAGCTTTGATGACAAGGAAGTTTTGAAGGATTTAAATTTTAAATTCGAACCAAATAAATCATATGCAATTATAGGCCCTTCTGGATCTGGAAAGTCGGTCCTTGCAAAATCACTGGCTGGCTATTACGAAAACTACTTTGGAGATATTTATTATAACGGCACCGAAAAGAGGGATATAAAGCCGTCAAGTTTAAACGAATACGTTCGTTATATTGGAACAAATAGCTTTATCCTAAACGATAACATAAAAGAAAATATCAGAATGTATCGAGATATCCCAGAGAGCGAAGTAAGAGAAGTTGCAAAACTTGTAGGATTTGATGACTCATTTATAGAAAAAGAAAGCCTTGGAAACGAAGGCAAATACATTTCATCAGGAGAGTACCAAAGAATTGCAATAGCAAGGGCACTTTTGGATAATCCATTCTGTCTAATACTGGATGAGCCCACTGCAAATCTGGACCCTGTAAATGTGGAGGGAATCACAAAACTTATCGCAGACATCGAAGTTCCAATAAAAATTGTAATCACCCACCACTACACAGATGAATACTTAAATAGCTTTGATGAAGTTATTGACTTTAATAAACTTAAATAAAGACATCTCCTTAGAGGTGTCTTTTTTAATCCATGTTTTTATCCTTTATTATATTCTCCAAATATCTTTCCTTACCTTTTCTTTCAAATAATTTTGTTAGTAGTATTATTAAGAGTAATATAATAAATTGACTTATTATTGAAACTACAAAACCTTTACTAAATCCAACTACTGGGAAAATCAATTTTTTCAAAAAGTTCAAACCTAAAACATCAAGAACCATCATTATAAAGCAATAAACAAATCCTTGATAAAAGTTTCTATTGTAAAAATAGCCAAGCTTGGTAATAAAACTCACTAAAAAGTTGATTAAAAATATTGCGGTGAAAAATAATGTCACCGTTAAGCCCAAATTATTTGTAGATGGGTTTCCACTTTTCACAAAGAAAGACTCTTCCGCATTCCAGTTAATAATATTAGGCGACTCTCCTAATAACTTTACAACTGAAAAAATCGAAATAATTATAATTAGCATATATACGCAGTTCTTTAGAAAAATATTTTTTATTTCCCTTCCAAAAATCTCTTTAAAACTTTTATACCTTACTATCATAGATTCACTATATAGTTCACGTCTTTCAAGTATCTCCTCTAAAAAAATAGGAAAGAGCATAAAAAACCCAAAAAACGTTGATTCATTATAAATAAAGTTTACAAGGTCCATAAGACAATAGGGTGTTCCTGGATTTAAATAAGGGAGTATCATCTTTGTGTAATTTATATAGCTTAATATGAGCATTACAACAAAGAGCAATACACAAGTTGAAAGGAAATATTTCATTTTAAATTTAAACTCCAAGTTTAAGCCTCCTTTTGTTTTCGCCAAATGTAAAAACTACAAAAGATATAATGGAAAGAACTACCACTTCAAGTATTGCAAACTTTAAATTTATCTGACCATTTCCAGTGTTTATATCCTTAGGTGTATAAAGATTTGCTATTCTTAATGAATTTTGAATAACTGATATGGCTTGAGTTAACAAAAATGGTGTAAGTATAGCAATAAATCTGTTGTCACTAAAAGCAGATGTAAGTAATCCAAAGCTTGCAAAAGTTCCCACATATAAGCTTAATAAGATTGCAAATAAAAAGTGATGTAACACTGGATGTTCAACAAATAGAAACTTTAAAAACTCTGATGTTTCTTGATTGTAACTATTTCCCGCACCTTCAATAAATGGATGTAGCAGTGGCATTATTGTAATATTTAGCATGAAGTTAAAGATGATTATTGTCATTGAAACTACAAAACCAGTTATAAATACATTAACCCACTTTGAAACAAAATAATCTCTTCTATTTGAACGACTTAAAAGATTTTTACTATAACCTGTGACCTTGTCTTCCACATATGAATCTGCAAATGGTAAAGCCCCAAGTATAACTACAGAATATAAAAAAAGTGTAATTGGTAGTTCCAATGGAGAGCTTATTATATTTGAAACGAATAAGTTGTTTGGTGCTTCCAAAGTATATTTTTGATACTCTACACCAAACTCATAGAACTCATTAAGCCCAAAATTAGAGTAAAAGTTATATATTGATAGCAAAAAACCAATCCCTATGGCAATCCAAAACTTTTTATTATTAAATGCTCTTTTTAATTCAATCTTAAAAATTTCCATACTATCTCCTTAAAAAAATCCTTTGATACTTAGGATATTTCGCTACTACAATATAATATTTTTCAAGCTCTTCTTTCGATAACTCTCTGCTCTCATGGTAGTCCGTAGTGAATGCCAGAGTTATTTTTGTTTTTGTTTTACCCTTAAATTGTTGCTTTTCGAATTTGCTATATTCTTCCTCTAAATTATAGTAATAAAAAAGTTCATAGTTTACACCATTTACATAACCTCTATCATTTCTAAAAGAAAACACTAATGGCGTAAATCCAAGTTCCTTGCTACTCTTGTTTTCTATTTCAAAATCCACCAATAACACTTTTTCAAAATCTTCATTTTCTTTCATCTCTTCAGGATAATCTTCAAACCTCATGTCTGTGGTCTTGATTATAATATCCTCGTTTAAACCAAAAGGGAAAACATCTCCTATTTTGTAGTTTTCATTTATATAATCGGGATATTTTTTGTTTATCCTATAGGCTCCAATAATTACATATATAAGAAAAAGCGATATTACAATCAGAAGAGTTATTTTTAAGTGCCTCTTTTTCAACTTATAACCCTCCCAAGTTCCATCTTTATTATTTCATCGCTAATCTCTTCAAGTCCTTCTCTGTCATGGGAAGCCACAATAATAACTCTTGAATCATCTTTTAAATTTAAAATCATATCCTTAAACTTTTTAACAGAAGCTTCATCCAACCCATTGGTAGGTTCATCTAAAATAACAACCTGTGGTCTTTCTAAAATAGCCATCAAAATTCCAACTTTTTGTTTCATGCCAAGGGAATATTTTTTTACTTTTAAGTTAGAGTTTGGATCAAGATCAAAGTCAGACATAGCCTTTTTAATTTCCTCATCACTTACAATCTTATTTATACTCATTACTGTCTTTAAATTTTCAAAACCTGAAATTTCCGGTAGAAGCCCTGGGTGTTCTATTAATATTCCTGCACTCTTAGGAAAGTCTCTGTCCACTCCAATAACTTCTCCAAAGACTTCAACTTCGCCTTCATTTAGTGATAGCAATCCTGAAATCGCTCTCATAAGCATAGTTTTTCCTGAACCGTTTTTTCCTTGGATACCATATATTTTGCCTGGTTCAAATATTAAGTTCACATCATCAAGAACTTTGTTTTCTCCAAACTTTTTTGTTACATTTACTATTTTAATCATCTAAACACTCCCAAATAGTCTCTATGTTTTTCTTTAAATTTAATTGTCAAAGTGGCTATTAAACAAACAGCAACAAATAACAATAAATATACCCCTGTGGATAAAGAGTAAAAATACCTTTTTATCATCATGCCATTTATCAGTAAAAAAGATTTTCCAGTAAATAGACCCGTTATCATCATAAGATTTATTATTAAAAATGCTATCTTGCTATCTGTGAAATATGAAAAAATCTGTAATAACGCTCCAAATATCAATGTTCCAAAAACTGAACATATAATTGTTTTATATAGAACAACATCCTTATATAACTCCTCAGGAAAGTATTCTTCACTAAAATAATTTATCTCTTCAAAGTTTTGTATAAATCTTCCTATGGTTTCTTTAAAAATAAAAATACATCCTAAAAATAAAATCATAGAAAATAGCACTTTAAGTAATAACGATACAAATTTCATAATTTGAAACTTAAACTTTCCCTTTTCAAATAATAGTTTTGTCTCCAGCACATTGAGTTCGTCACTACAGTCTCGCCCTACAAGAAAAAGTATATATGAGTGTAATAAAAACCATATATATGGTAACTCAAAAATTTGAGAACCTCCTGGTTCAAACAAATCCATTCCCTCATAAAAATAAAAGTAATAGTCCCTTAACTCTCCTCCACTTATAGAAGAAAATTTCAAAACTATTACTATGGCAAGAACTACTAAAGGGATAAATTGTTTTAAATTGTTTTTTAAATTATTTTTTAGTAATTGCTTCATCTCTTATTCCCAACAATTATTTGTCTATATTAAAATAAAAATACTCTACTTGATCTTCTTCCTCATCTTTAACTTTTTCCCTTAGAGGTAGTTGAATCTGGTAACTTAATTCACTCTTCTTTGCTTTTTCAAAATCTTCATCAGAAGATACAAAACCTATGGATATATTTTTAACTTCCCCAGGTTTAATCTTGTACAAATATGGACTGTGAATTAAATTTTCTTCATTTAACTCAGTTGCAACCTTTTTCCACTCGGAATATTCTTCTCCTGTTAAATTGCTGAATAAATTTAACTCTTCTTCTTGATCCCCTTTGTTTTTAATAGTAAAATCCATGCGGATAATATTATATCCATCTTTTAATTTCCCATTTTCTAAAAATTCTTCATCATCTTTATTAGGACTTTTCATATGGGACAAATCCTTCGTAACTTCAACACCGTCTAAAGTTACATCTAAGTACCTTCCAACTATTGTGCTTTTAATCCCATATTTTTCTCCACTTGTAAATCCATATAGACTTCCTTTTTGCTTGATTTTCAAAGTCTTTCCACCTACTTCAACCTTGTTCAGAGAAGTTCCTCCTCCAGTTAAAATATATACAAGTGATAGTATTACTAAAATTAATATGGTCACAAGAGTTAATGTTTTCTTTTTATTTAACATAATCTTACTCCAATTTAAAAACTATTTTCTCGCCTTGGTCATATTTATATTTTTCCTCTAATGGCAAATATAAATTAAAAATCGCATTTGAACCATAAAACTTGTTTATTTCTGATTCTGGAAATATATATGCCATATAGTAGTCTTTACTTTCATTAGGCGGAAATTTTATTAAAGCTGGTTGATTGGGTAATTCTTTATTTATTTCACTTTGTAAAACCAAGTAGGAGCTACTATATTTTTGTTTTAATTCATCTCTGAGTTTTAATTCATCTCTGAAGTATATTTCTTCAGTAATATCACTCTTACTATCAACTTTAAAGTGTAACTTAATCACCTTATATCCTTCTTCAAGTCTTCCGTCTATAACATAGTCCATCTCTCCTCTATGAACTTTAAGATTGGAAATATCTGATGTGACCGAAACATCTTGTAGTGTTACATCCAAGTATCTACCTGTAATTTTTTCTCCAATATCATACTTTTTTCCTGTAGAAAATACAGAATTACCTTCAACTCTGTTATAAGTTAAAGTTTCATCTCCAATGTGAATCTTTTTAAATATAAATGAACCTTCAGTCTTAATATAGAAAAAGCAAAAGATAATATAAAGAATCCAAAACAAAAAAATTATAGGCATTTCTTTTTTAATCAATCTTTTCCTCATATACTTATGAAACCACATTCACTGGTTTATTATTCAAAAATCCTTCTATATTATCTACTGTAATCTCTGCCCTACTAATCATGGCTTCTTCTGTAAAGTAACCTATATGTGGAGTTACTAAAACATTTTTGGAATTTATTACTGGATCATTTTCTAAAAGAGGTGGCTCTTTATCAAACACATCTATTCCAGCCCCTGCAATTACACCATTATTAAGTGCATTTTTTAGAGCTTCGTTGTCCACAACTTGACCCCTTGCGCAGTTAATAAAGATAGCGTCTTTTTTCATTAGCTTAAATTCCTTTTCCCCAATAAGTCTTTCCGTGCTTTTATTATAAGGTAGATGAACTGTTACAATGTCCGAACTACTTAAAAGTTCTTCAAGGCTTACATACTTTCCACTTAAATCCAAAACTTTTTTATTTTCACTATTTGAATATGCAAGAATATCACAACCAAAGGCATGAAATAGCTTTGCAGTTTCAGAACCAATTGCACCAGTGCCTATAACACCAACAACTTTTCCCTTAAGCTCTCTAAATCTATATCCCCCTTTGGTCTTAAGTTCCCTTGTTTTTTCATTCATTGAAATAATATTTCTATAGAGTTCAAGGGCCATACCAACAGCAAGTTCCGCCACAGCAGTATTGGCATAACCAGAAGCATTTGAAACAAGAATGTTTTTTTCCTTACAAGCTTCCATATCCACATGATCAAAGCCAGTAAACGCAACTGCAATCATCTTTAAATGCTTCGCACTTTTTATAACATCTCCCCCAAGAGGGCTGTTTGCAATAACCAAGATATCAGTGTCCCTTACCCTTTCAATCTGTTCCTTTTCATCCTTTGCAATATGATCATAAATTTTTAGTGTATGGCCATGGTCAGTAAGCTTTTTAAAAATACCTCTTAATATATCCTCTTTAACAGCAAGAGGTTCTGAAATTGTTATTTTCATAATGCCTCCTTGAAATATTTCTATCGTTATAATAATAGTATCATATTTTTATTTGAAAAAATGGGCAAAAATGAATTGTAGAAATGTTGTTGATTTTGGATTAATGAAATGAGATTTTAGAAGTGAGAAGTGAAATATGAGAAGTGGAAAATGGGAGTTGGAAAGTTAGAAGTTGGAAAAGATGTAACAAAAAGCTATCGCTTTTTGAGATTCTTCGACTTCAATTTTTTGTACCAAAAAATTTTCGCTCAGAATGACAATCCACCATGCTGTCATGTTGAGCGAGCGTAGTGAGTCGAAACATCTCTGTAAAGCATAAAAACATCTTAGAAATAAAAACTTAGTTATTTAAAATTTTACAAAACAAAATTACCAAAAGCAGAAAATCAACAAGATTTTCTTCCACTTTCCCAAAGGGGTCTCGGGGTTACCCCGAGTCGTTGGGAGGTAAAGGGGGTTCAAGGGGGATAGGAACCGTACGAAACGGTGCCTTTTCCCCCTTGAGAATAATTAGAAATGACAAAGTAATATGGTGTAAATCTATATAATAAACTATAAAACTTTAGCGTGAACTTTCATTTAGAAAGTTATGAGATTCTTCGACTACAATTTTTTTGTTCCAAAAAAATTTTCGCTCAGAATGACAATCCACCTTGCTGTCATATTGAGCGAGCGTAACGAGTCGAAACATCTCTCACAAAAAAGTACATATCTTGAAAAAAATAAAATCGTAAAATAAAATTACTCGAAATACAATTACATAAAAGAAGAAAATCCAACAGATTTTCTTCCACTTTCCCAAAGGGGTCTCGGGGTTTCCCCGAGTCGTTGGGAGGTAAAGGGGGTTCAAGGGGGATAGGAACCGTACGAAACGGTGCCTTTTCCCCCTTGAGAACAATTAGAAATGAAAAATTTTATAAGACAAGATTTCCCAAAGTTTATAAAACTTTAGTAAACATTTAAGAAACTTTTGCAGATGCTTTTCTTTAAAAAGCATCTGAGATTCTTCGACTTCAATTTTTGCAAAGCAAAAATTTCCGCTCAGAATGACATGTCGAGGGACAAAATGACTAAACTACAACGAAAAAACCTCGCCACTGTCATGTTGAGCGAGCGAAAGCGAGTCGAAACATCTCGAGATTTTCTATGAAAATCTCGGTAGCCCTTGTTATTCATCATTCCCACAAAAAAAGAACTCAGGATTTCTCCCAAGTTCTTTTTGTTTTTTCTATTTGCTTAGTTCGCTTAAAACTCTATCACTTACCATACTTCTACCGCCTATTGCTGTTATCTTTTCGATGTTTGCTTTTGCGATATAGTCTCTTAGTGATTTTGGTGCGCTGTTTGCTTCTGTTAATAGGATTGGCATGTCTAATATTCCACCTACTGGTCCTATTACAAGTGCGTCCATCCACTCTTCTCCGTTTGCAAGGAATATTTCTTTTGCTGAACTAAACTTCTTGTTTGCTATTTCAATAGCTGTTTCGTATCTTGTTTCTCCTCTTAGTCTTTCTACTACTGTTGGTAGTGAAGTTTCTAAGGATTTGTTTACTGTTGTGTATCCACCTGCTATTGTTACTTTGTTTATAGCTAATTCTGTCATAGCATCTTTAACTGTTTTTGGTAAGTTATTTGCTTTTACTAATAGTATTGGATAGCCTTCTCTTGATGCGTATGGTGCTACTGTTAGTGCGTCTGCAAATATTTCTCCTGATGCTACTACTGCGTGTCCAAGTTTTCCTGTTATTCCTACTACTCTTCTTGCTACTTGGGCTGATGTTTCATATCTATCTTTTCCGTAGATTCTTTCTACTGTGTCTTTATCAAATTTAGCTAATTCTTTTTTAACTGCTTCTGATACTGATGAGTTTCCTCCTACGATTATTACGTCTCTTGCTCCAAGTCTTTCGATTTCTGCAGCTACTCTTGGGTCAAGCTTGTTTGTTTCTGTTAGTAGTATTGGTGCCTTCAATAGCTTTGATAGCACTGATGCTGTCATAGCGTCTGGGAAGTCTTTTCTATCTACTACTATTACTGTGCTTGATTGTCCAAAGTACTTCTTAGAAATTTCAATTGCTGTTTCAACTCTGTCCTTACCTTTTGTTCTATCTGTTTCAATTTTACTTGAATCTGATGGTTCAGTTGGTTCGGTTGGTGTTGTTGGTTCAACAGGGTCTGGTTTTTCTGCCTTTTTGTTGATTACTGCTGTATATACAGTGTCTTCGTTTAATTTGCCTTCGAATGCTGGTGTCCAACCTTTGAATTCATATCCATCTTTATATTCATCTTTAACTTTTACTTTTGGTGCTTGTGCTTCTACTTCTGAAGCATCTTTTCCCTTTGGATATACAAATGTTATATAGATTCCACCATGTTCGTCTTTTACAAATTCTGCAACATCTTTATCTTTGTCTTTGATTTTAAATGTTACTCTAATTTCTTCTGGTTTAACTGGTGGTTCTTCAACCAAGACAAACTCTTGATTCTTTAATGATTTTTCATTATTAAAATCTAAATGTGCTTTGTTTGTTGTCTTTAACTGTACAACTTGTCCATTTCCAAAAAATGCGTTGTTTCCTATTTCTTTTAATGAAGTTGGCATTTCTACTTCTTGTAAATTGTTCTTTTGGAAAGCTCTATCTCCAATAGTTTCTAATCCTTCGTGTAAGATTAGTTTTTTTAGTGGTCCACTTTGTGGTGTTGATCCTCCACTAAATGCCATTCTTCCTATTTCTTTTACGGTAGCTGGTATTTCTAAGCTATCTACTTTACATCCTGTAAATGCAGATGTTCCTATTTTTTCAACACCTTCTTCAATAACAATCTTCTTTGTACCATTTGTTGAGAACATTCCATTTGGTATTTCTTTTAATGTTCCTGGTATTGTTACTTCTTTTATGTTGTTGTTTCCAAATGCTGACATTCCAGCTTTTTCTAATTTTGATGGTAATTTTACTTCTGTTAGTTTATTACTATTGAATGCAAAGTCATCTATTAGAGTTACTGTTTTTGGAATTGTTACTGCTTCTATTCCTTTTCCTCTAAATGCTGATTTGCCTATTGCTGTTATTGTTTCACCTGCTGGTGATTTTTCTGGTAAGTTTACTTTTTTTAGTGTCTTAAATTTCTTTTCGCCTGCTTCGGAGAATCCTGTTATAGTAGCTCCTTCGTAGGTGAAGTCTTCTGCTACATATTCTGTTGCTGGTTCTTTATATATAACTTCTTGATTTAACAGTGACTTTTCATTATTAAATTTCAAGTGTTCTTTATTTTCGGTATATAGCTTAACTACTACTGGCTTTTTGTCTGTTGTTTCTGCATTTTTAAAGGCTGTGTCTGCAAGTTTTAACAAACTCTTTGGTAACTTAGTTTCTAAAAGGAGTGAAAATCTAAATGCACTGTCGCCTATTTCTTCAATACCTTCTTCAAGAGTAAGTTTTTTTAGTCTCTTCCATTTAATATTGTGTGCAAAAGCTTGTCTTCCTATTTTCTTAACATTTCCTGGTATGGTTAGCTCTTCAAGTTGTTGTCCTGTAAAAGCTCTTTGCTTAATTTCTTTTACTGTTGATGAAATTGAAAGACTTGTTAATGGACACCCTTGGAAAGCTGAACCTTCAATAACTTCTATACCTTCAGGAATTACAAGTTCTTTTAGTAAGATATTTCTTGAAAAAGTACCATCAGCTACTTTTTTCATATTTGGAGAAAGTCTAAGTTCAGTAATTTGATTTAATGAGAATGCTCCGCCTTCTACTTCTTTTACAGAATCTGGTAAAATTACTTTTTCAAGTCTATTTCCATTAAGTGCAGCTATTCCAATATATTCAAGAGTTTCTGGAAATTCTATATTCTTGAAGTTATTAAGTCTTAATGCACTGTCTTCAATTCTCTTAAGATTTTTTGGTAATTTAACTGATAACATACCATTTTTTGAACTTACGGTATCTGTACCAAATTTTACTCCAGGATCTGTTGCTAAACTAAATGCGTCCTTTCCAATTACTTCTATATCTTCTCCCTCAGGATTTGTGTCAGGTAGAACTAAATCTTTATTTATTTCAAACTTTTTCCAACCACTTTCACTGAATCCTGTAATTGTTTTTCCATCATATGTGAAGTCTTCACTTGTATAAAGAGCATTTCCATTAATAACTAAGTTATCAATAGCTTCGTCTAAATTCTTTTGTGCGTTATTAATTTCTTCAGAAGTTTTATCTAAATCTGCAAGAACTTTTTTAGCTTCCTCCAAAGCATCCTTCATAGTCTTGTAAGATTCTTCGGTAAACATTCCTTCTATAAGTTCTTCAGCTCTCTTTATAGAATCTTTAAGTTTTGTTCTATCTGGTGAAGCATTTCTTAACTTAGCTTCAGCAGCAATTAAATCTTCTAAAGCTTTGTCAATTTGATCTTGAGTTGATTCTTGATCTTTAAATACTTTCTTTACTTCATTTAATACTTTATCAAATTCAGCTAAATCTTCTTCTTTATAATCAGCTCTATCAATAGCTTTTACATTTTGTAATTCGGTAAAAAGCTTACTTCTATCTACATCAGTTATTAAAACTACCTTATGAAACTCATTTTCAGGTATTATATAAGTTGTAGAAGATAGATGATCTGGATTTCTTGTTTCAAGTCTTACAACTCCAGTGTTTTCATATCCAGGATTATCTCTAAATACAAAATCTCTAAATTTAAAGATTGAGTAAGGTAATTTTACTAATGAAAGATTATTATTTTGAAAACTATAGTTATCTATTTGAATACTATTTACATCATCAGAGATATCAAGCGTACTTATTTTATTCCCTAAAAATGCTCTACTACCAATTTTCCAAACAGTACTTGGAATATGAATTTCAGTAAGGTTGTTGTTCATAAATACTAATGTTTCAATAGATATTAAACCTTCTTGAAGAGTAACCTTATTAAGTCCACAATTTTCAAAAGCAGAGTCTTTGATTACATAGCCTATTCCCTTATCTACCTTAGAGAATGTTACGCTATTCATCTTTATATCTTTGAAAGCGTGTGTAGCAATACCTTCTATTTGTTTTACTTCGCCATCTATTGTAACTTCTTTTGGTATAACTAAATCTGGATTTTTAGCAATTTTTGCTTTTCCTTTTTCTGAAAAACCTGTAATACCAAACTTGATAGTTTCTTCTTCCATTCTATTTTTATAGTCGAATTGGCCATAAGTGAAGTCTTCTTGTGTCCATTCAGATGTAGATGGATCTTCTGGTACAACAGGTTCTCCTGTTTCGTCCTTAAAGTTTAATTTACCTACAACTTTAATGTCTGCAAGTCTATTATCTAATGCTTCCAATTTTTCTTCAGGACTTAACTCTAATGCAGTTCTTAAATCATCTTCTACATAGGAGAATAGACTTTCTATGCTGACTTCCCCTACTGAATTAGTATCTATGGAATCTACTTTCCAATCAATTGGAAGTTCATAGCCTTTACCTACTTCAGTCATGCTCTTATAGTCATTTTCTGTTACATATAGATTTAAAAGAACTTTTTCTTTTAGAGTCTTTATAAGATCTTCTTTAGAGATTCCCTTTTTAACGTCTATAGTTCCAAAATCAAGGGTAACTGGTTCCTCTGTTCTAAAAGCATTTGCCTTTATTAATAAAGGTCTTCCTTGAGGAATGTCTACCTTAGTTTGTTCAGAACCAAAAGTTCCCCTAAGAATTGTAAGCTTAGTATTTCCTGGTGCAATATTAAGTTTTACACTTTGTGAGCCTAATTGAGACCCATTGCCAAAAGTAAATCTATCAAGCAATTCAAGATTTGACCCTAAAGTAAGTTCTCCTTCTAAAGCTTTATCTCCCATAAAAATACTATGCCCAATAGTTTTTAATGAGTCAGGAAAATTAATAGTTTTAAGATTAGGATTTGCCATAAAGGCTTGGTTCCCTATTTTCTTCAAACTTTCAGGAAGCTTTAGTTCGGTTAATGAATTACCTCCAAAAGCACCGTCTCCAATTACTTCTACACCTTCTGGTATAGTAACTGAAATCAGTTTCTTTCTTCCAAAAGCTTGTTTTCCTATTTCTTTTACTGCTACTCCATTAATTGTACTTGGAATAACTACATCTGTATCAGTACCATTATACTTTTTAATGGTTCCATTACTTGCATCAAAGTCAAAATCACTTTCTGATGTAAGTGCATTTGCTTGTGTGTACTCACTCGCTTGTAAGTTTATAGGAGCAAAGCCTATAACCATGGCAAAGACAAGTAGCCACGACAATATTTTCTTCTTCATTTTCATCCTCCTTTTAAAATTATATTCTATACAAAGTTATTATACCCCAATTTAAAAGTTTAACCAAATTTCTAAATAATTTTATAATGATGTAAATATTTTATATCAATTTTTTCATAAGATTATTGTTTATTTTATTTATTTTTAGATAATTTTTGATTTTTATTTTTTCTTTTTAGAACTTCGGGAGTAGTGAAAAATATGAAAGTGTAAAAGAGATTCTTCGACTCCAAAATTTTTTTCAAGAATTTTTCCGCTCAGAATTACATGTCGAATGAGAAACACCCCATCACTGTCATGTTGAGCGAGCGTAGTGAGTCGAAACATCTCTGTAAAGCATGAAATTTTCTTAGAAATAAAAATGTAGTAATTTAGAATTCCACAAAACAAAATTATAAAAAGTAGAAAATCCAACAGATTTTCTACTGCTTCTATTAGGGTTTGGGGTATCCCCAATCGTTTTAAGGGTGTAAAAGGATGGGGTTTTAGGGGCAGGATATGAGGGGAAATCGAAATCCCCTTCATCCTGCCTCTAAGAATAAAATAAAAATATAAATTAGAAATTACAACATAGTAGGGTAAAACCCTACAAAATAAACTATAAAACTTTAGCGCGAACTTTTATATAAAAAAACACAGCGAGTTGATTCATGATGAAGGAGAAAAAACGAGATCCTTCAGCTACAAATTTGCTACGCAAATTTTTCGTTCAGGATGACATAACATGGTGATTTACATTTCTAAGTGAAATAAAGACGGGTTCGTATTAGGACAAAAACATACTTCTTCGGCTCAAAAATTCCTTCGGAACTTTTCCGCTCAGAATGACATGTCGAATGAGAAACACCCCCCACTGTCATGTTGAGCGAGCAAAGCGAGTCGAAACATCTCTATAAAGCATAAAATTTTCTTAGAAATAAAAAGGTATTAATTTAAAATTTTACCAAAAAACAATACCAAAAGAAGAAAATCCAACAAGATTTTCTACCTCTTTTTCAAAGGGGTCTCGGGGTTTCCCCGAGTCGTTGGGAGGTAAAGGGGGTTCAAGGGGGATAGGAACCGTACGAAACGGTGCCTTTTCCCCCTTGAAATAATTAGAAATGAATAAGTAATATGGTGTAAATCTATATAATAAACTATAAAACTTTAGCGCGAACTTTCATACAAAAAACAAAGCGAGTTGATTCATGATGAAGGAGAAAAAACGAGATCCTTCAGCTACAAATTTGCTACGCAAATTTTTCGTTCAGGATGACAGTACCATGAGGCATCAAGCCTTGTAACAGTGTAACTGACAAAACAATATTTTTTAGTTTGAATTTTTCAAAAAATTCAAAAAAAGAAAGCCTTAGCTTTCTTTCTTCTTTCCTTTCTTCAGGGTTATTCTATTTATAATCACCGTCTTCATAAATTTAAATGCTTCTACTATGCAGGCTATTGGTGCTTTTGTAAAGGAAATTAATGAGTATCCAATAAATGAAAGATACTTTTTATTTCTCTTACTTGCCACTGCTAAAACAGCGAAATGCCTCATGTTTATAAAACGAATTTGTTCTTTTGTTAGTAGATGAAAATACTTTTTCTTTTTCTCTTGTAGTATCTTCTCTCCTTTAATCTTATTTTTACCTGTTGAAATGGCCTCACCTTTATGTCTAAACACAACCACATCATATTCATCTAAATACCCAATCTTAAATCCATTTTCAATTGCTTTTAGCATCAGATAAAACTCTTGTCCCATTATGGCTTGGTCAAAACCACCTATCTCTTTAAGCTTTTCTGCTTTAAACATATATGTAGGAGTTCCCGTTGCATGGCGCATGATATGATATTTTAATAGCTCGCTATTTTCAAAAGACCATATGTCGTGATAGTCCCTTACATCTATAACGGCACCTTTGGAATTTTTAATCTCCATATTGGAAAAAATTAAATCAAAGTCGTTTTCTTCCATAAATTTAACTTGTTTCGAAACCTTCTCGCTTTTATACATATCATCGTCATCTAAAAATGTTATGTAGTCTCCAGTAGCTTTGAAAATCCCGACATTTCTTGCCAAAGCACCACCAAGGTTTACTTCATTTTGAATATATGTGATTCTGTCATCCTTTAGTGACTCTATGTACTCTTTAATATCATGTCTTTTGTCATAATCTTTAGGAGAGTCATCTATGATAATAATCTCCAAGTTTTCATATGTTTGATTTTGCAAAGATTCAACTGCCCTTTTTATGTAAGGCACTTCTCTTTTACATGTGGGCATTATAACCGAAACTCTTTTCATAGTTCCTCTCCTTTCAAAGTTTAATTATATCAGTTTTTTAAAGCTTTTTCCATTAGATAATTTATATCTTAATTTTTTGTAAAATAAAAAAAGGACAATGCGATTTCTCACATTGCCCTTCTTACACTAATTTACTTTACATTAGCAATACTACTGTCCCCACCTAAGATTATAGAATCTTTTATCTTCTTTTCTCTTAGGTATTCTTTTACGGATACTGGTACGTTTTCTTTTTCTATCAAGATTATTGGTGCGTTTTCTTTCTTTGATAGGTATGATGCTATTAGTGCATCTGCGTAGGTTCTTCCGTTTGCAAAGATTACTTTTTCTGGGTTAGTGTTAACTCTCTCTGCTAATTTTAGTGCTGTTTCTACTCTTGTTCTTCCTGCTATTCTTTCTACTGATAGTCCATCTTTTTGTAGTTTTGAGATTACTCCTTCTGATACTTGTTGGTTTCCTCCTACTACGATAACATTTTTTATTCCCCATTCTTTGATGGCTTTTTCTGTAATGCTATTTAATGAACTGTCTCCTGTTAATAGTATTGGTATGTTCATCTTTGCTGCTAAGCTTCCTGCTGTTAATGCGTCTATGAAGTTGTAGCCGTTTGCAAGGATGATGTCTGTCTTGTTAGTAGAGTTTCTTCTTCTTTCTTCTTTTGCTGATGTTTCATATCTATCTTTTCCTTAGATTCTTTCTACTTCTACTCCCATTTGTTCTATTTGTTTTTGTACTTTTTCTGAAATTACTGAGTCTCCTCCTGCGATTATTATCTTCTTTGGTTGTAGTCTCTTTATTTCTCCAAGTACTTCTTGAAGTATTGTGTCTTTTTCTACAAATAGTGTTGGTGCGTTTATTGCTATTCCAAATGGTGATGAGGTAAGTGAGTCTATCATTTCGCTACTTGATGTTAATACTATAGTGTCTGCTTGTTTGTATAGTCTCTTGCTTACTTCTACTGCTGTTATTTGACGATTCTTTCCTGATATCCTTGTTGAGTTTATTTTTTCAAATACTTCTTTGAAGGTATCGGTGTTTTTGATTTCGTTATCTTTTTGTTCTGGTTCTGTTGGTGATGGTTCAGTTGGTTCGGTTGGTGTTGTTGGTTCTGTTGGGTCTGTTTCTTCAACTTTTTCAACTACTACTGGAACTTCTACTATTCTCTTACTTCCATTAGGGAAGGTTACTTCAACTTTTCCTGTATATTCTCCAGCTACATTTGTATCTATATTTGGTTCTGTTATGTCTTTTACTTTTGAACCTTCTGGTAGATTTTTAATGTTGTCTGTTAGGTCTATCTCTTCTCCCTTTTTAACTACTTCTTTTTCGATGTCGGAAGCTTTTATTTCTGGGACAGGTGTGATTTCTCCTGTTCCATTAAAAATAACTTCTTGATTTAACAGTGACTTTTCATTATTAAATTTCAAATGATCTATATTTTTAGTATATAATTTTACGACTCTTACTTGAGCATCTGGGTTATTTAAATCTAAACTGTTTTTAAATGCATTATCTGCAATGCTTTTAAGTGATTTCGGTAAATCAACTTTAACTAAGTTGTTATTACTGAAAGCTTCTACTCCTATAGACTCTAATCCTTCTGGTAAGATTACTTCTGTTATATATCTATGTTTTTCTTTTTGTTTAAAGGCATCTTTACCTATGGTCTTTACATTTTTAGGAATAACAATTTTTTCAAGTAGGTTTGCTTGGAATCCCTTGTCTTTAATTGTAATTAAAGAGTCTGGTAATTTTAATTCTTTTAGCAAGTTTCCTCTAAATGCTGATTTACCAACTTTTGTTATTCCCTCGTGTAGTTCTAATTTTTCTATATCGTTGTAGCTGAATACACCTTCATTTATTTCTGTAAGTCCTTTAGATAATTTTAGGTTTTTAATTTTATTTAATGAAAATGCTCCTACTCCAAGTTCAGTTACTGAATCTGGTAAGTTTACAGTTTCAAGTTGGTTTCCATTAAAGGCTAAAGCTTCAACTGTCTTTAATGTTTTAGGGAAATCAACTGTTTTTAAAGCATTATATCTAAATGCATTTGAAGATATCTTTTCCAAGTTCTTAGGCCATTTTACATTTGTAATTCCATATGGTGAATCTGAAATTCCTGGAAGACATCCTTTGATTATCTCTAAGGTATCAAAATCTATTTCAAAAGCTCCCTTTCCAATTTCAGTTATGGTAGTACCGTCTGGATTTGTATCTGGTAAAACAACTTTTTTATTTACTTCAAATTTAAGTTTACCGCTATCGCTAAATCCTGTAATAGTATTTCCATCATATGTGAAATCATCTTGTGTATACTCTTCAATTACAGCTGTTCCTGTAAATATAAATCTTTGATTTTTTAGTGACTTTTCATTGTTTAATTCAAGATGCTTTTGATTTTCTGTGTATAAAACAACTACACCTTTATTTTCTACACCTACATTGCCTTTGAAACTATCGTCTGCAATTTTTTCAAGAGATGATGGCATCTTCACGTCTTTCAAAATATTGTTGATGAAAGCTTGTGCACCAATCTCTTTTAGACCTTCATTTAAATTTAATGTTTCAAGTGTTCCTGTTTTAGCATATCTATTCCCTGATTTAAATGCCATTCTTCCTATAGATTCGACAGATGAAGGAATTGTAAGTTCTGTTAATTGATGTCCAACAAAAGCACTTGGACCAATTTTTGTAATTCCCTCTTCTATAGTTAATTCTGTAATAGGATTCATTGTAAATAGTCCACCAGGTACTTCTCCTATACTTTCAGGAATTGTAACTTTTGTTATCTCATTAACTCCAAATACAGAAGTTCCAAGTTTTTTTAGATTATTACCTAAATCTATTTTGCTTAATTTATTATTGTTGAAAGCAAAATCTTCAATTGTAGTTACAGTTTCAGGAATTATAACTGATTCAATTCCCATATTTCTAAATGCTTCTTTACCAATTATTGTTATGGTTTCACCATCTGTTGACTTTTCTGGTAAGTTTACATCTTTAGATATTTCAAGTCTCTTTAGTCCTTGTTCAGAAAAACCAGTGATTGTTGCTCCATCATAGGTAAAGTCTGAAGAAATAAACTTAGTTTCGTCTTCAACTAATATAAACTTTTGATTCTTTAATGATTTATCATTATTAAAGTCTAAGTGTGTTTCATTTGTTGTCTTTAACTCTACAACTTGACCGTTTCCTTTAAACGCTCTATAATCTATTTCTTCTAATGTAGAAGGCATTTTGACTTCTTTTAGGTTATTGTTTTGGAAGGCTTCTCTATCTATCTTTTCTAAACCTTCGTGTAAGATTAGTTCTTTTAGTTTTCCACTTTGTGCTGTTGAGCCTCCACTAAATGCCGTTCTTCCTACTGATTTTACAGTAGCCGGAAGTTCTAATCTGTCTATCTTGCATCCTGTAAATGCAGATTGACCTATTGTTTCAACGCCGTCTTCAATAACAATCTTTGTTGAAATATTTGTTGAGAACATTCCACTTGGTATTTCTTTTAATGTTCCAGGTATTGTTACTTCTTCTATCTTGTTACTTGCAAAAGCTGCATTTCCTGCTTTTTCCAATTTTGATGGTAATTTTATTTCTGTTAATTCATTCATTTGGAAAGCAAGGTTTCCTATAGATTTTACTGTTTCTGGAATTGTTACTGATTTAATTCCCTTTGATGTAAATGCAGAATCTCCTATTGCTGTAATAGTTTTACCATCTGTTGATTTTTCTGGTAGGTTTACTTCTTTTAATGTTTCAAATTTCTTTTCCCCTGTTTCGGAAAATCCTGTTATGGTTTCTCCATCATATGTGAAGTCTGAAGAAATGAATTTTGACTCGTCTTCAACAGGTTCATTAATATTGAATTCAAATTCAAGAGTATTTGTTCCGCCATAGTTTGAAGCCTTATTCATTATAAAGCCAGGTCTTTGTGGGAATGTTTCGTCGGTTATCTCTTGCATTTTCCCTTTTACAATGGCTTTTGCATTTTCAAAATCTTCAATAGGTTCCCAAATTGTATCTATGTTTACATATTCATCAAATTTTCCAGTTTTAAACTTTTGAAGTTGTGCTGTACCGCTTTCTCCTGCTTTTTGATAAGATGACATAAACTGAATATTAACATTATCTTCTATCCATTTTTCAAGCTCTTCTGGTGAAGATACATTTACTTCTGTTGGATTTGTTGTTGTGATTAAATTTGTTTTTACATTATTACAAAATGATGTGAAGTCAACAAAAAGTTCTTTTTGAATGTCTTCCAGTTCAAAAACACTTATTTCTTGACCAAGATTGTTTTTTAATGTTAACTTCGCAGAATCTTTTCCACCTTTTATAATAAATTTATTTATGTTGGTAAATCTAAATGCTGAAGGTCCAACCCATTCAACTGTTGATGGAATTACAAGGCTACCACTTAATAACTTATCGTTAATAAAAGCATGGTTTCCTATTTCTTCAAGGCCTTCATTAAATATAACTTCTCTAAGGTTTTTGTTATTATTAAAAGAATATGAGCCAATACTCTTCATAGAATCTGGAAATACTAATTTAGAAAAATTATTATTCGAGAAAGATCCATATTCTGTAAATTCAAGATGTTTTGGAAGTGTTAATGCTGTTAAGTTTTTATTTCCAAAAGCACCTGCTCCAATTCCAACTACTTTTACTCCATCTATCTCGTCAGGAATAACTAATTCTGTTTTATTTCCAAGATATTTAGTTATTACTCCCTTTTCAGAGTCAAATTCATATTCTTTGTTTGTTTCAGTAGGTGATTTAACTACAAACTCTAAAGAAATAGTATTTTGTCCCTGGCAATTGTCTGGATTTGCAAGCATATATCCATCTTTTGTTGGAAGCTCTTTGGCTTTTTCCTTATCCAGTACCCCAGTAACATTAAATTCACTATTTTTAACAAATACATCTTTAGTATTCCAAGCAATTTCTAAAGGTACTTTTATATCAGAGTGACCTGAATTATCACTTGCTTTAACATAATATGTTGCAAATTGAATATTAATATTATTCTTTATCCAATTATCAACATCAGTGTAATTAGAAGCGGTTAGTTCAATTTCGTTAACAGGAGCAATTACAGTTATTTTTTCTTTAACTTCCCTATTACAAAATGCAGTATAATCAACTGTTATATCTTTTCTTTCGTTTTCAAGATAAATGTAGTTTAAGTGATCACTAATAGCATTTTTTAAAACTATAGGCGCAGAGTTTTCATTACCTTTAATATTTAAAGTAATTAGATTACTCTTGAAAAATGCCTTTGGTCCTATCCATTCAACTGTTGAAGGAATATCCACCTCTCCTGCAAGTTCTGGAAGATTTGCAAACGCAAATGTTTCAATTGATTTTAATCCTTCATTTAAATGCACTTCTTTAAGTTGTTTATTAAGAGTAAAGGCATAAGCTTCTATTCTCCTCATAGTTGAAGGCATCTTAATAGATGTAAGATTATTGTTCCCAAGCGCTCCCCATTTTAGATATGTCATACCTTCAGGTAAAACAACGGAGTTTAATCCTTTCTTATTCAATGCACCATTTCCTAGTCCATAGACTTGTTTACCATCAATTTTAGATGGGATCACAAGATCTTTTTCCGTTCCATTATATCCAGTTATTTCTCCATTTTCCTTATCAAATTCAAAATCTGACGCACTTGAAACTTCATTAGCAGAAGGTTGTGCTGCTGCAGGTTCTTGTGCAAATGCTGATATTGGAGACAATATCATGGATAGTACAAGCATTAACGATAAAAATCGTTTAGTAATTTTTTTCAAATTGTTTCCTCCTTAATATTTTTATGAAATCTACACACATTAAATTTTAATAGATTTACATATCTTCCTATAATAGGATAACACTTTTTGAATTAATATCAAAATTGTATGAATAATTGTTTTGTTATTTATTACATTAAAAAACAGGTGCATATAGCACCCGCCTCTATTCTAAGCCCAATTCTTTGATATCTTTCTTTATATTTTCCACAACTTCCTTTATATTTTCCTTTGTAAGGCATGGGTGAATTGCACAAAATCTTAAAACGGTCTTTCCTCTAAGCTGTGTTGTGTAATAAATTGCCTTATTCCTTTTAGTTGCCATCTCTGATAGTTTATGATTTATCTCATTAAGTTCTTCTTCTGAATACTTTTCGTTATAATATCTAACGTTGATACATGAAAGCATTGCCGGTGAAACTATTTCAAAGTATTCTTCACCTTTAAAGAGCTCTTCAAAGTACTTTGCTGATTCAAATCCAGTATCAATTGCACTTCTCATTCCCTTTAATCCAACTCTTTGTAATGTATACCAAAGCCTCATACCCCTTGTAGGAGATGTAAGTTCTATTCCTATGTCCCAGAAGTTTACTTTTGAGTCATCTGCTGCAACATCCTTTAAGTATTCAGGGTTTGCATTAAAAGTTCTTGTCATTGCAAGTCTATCTTTACAAATAATTGCAGCGCATCCGTATGATTGGAAAAGCCACTTATGTCCATCCCAGCTCACTGAGTCACTGCGTTCGATTCCATCATATAGATATTTATAGGATGAAAGAACTCCCGTTGCACCATATGCACCGTCAATGTGAAGCCATGCATCAAACTCTTCTGCAATATCTGCAAGTTCATTTAACGGATCTATTGAACCTGTATTTGTTGTTCCTGCAGTTCCTACAATTAAAAATGGAATATATCCTTCTTCCTTATCCTTTTTCATTTGTTCTCTAAGTATGTCAGGTTTCATTCTGAAAAGTTCATCAGTTTCTATCTTTCTAATATTTTTAAGTGGCACACCCATTATATGAAAACCCTTTGCAACTGATGAGTGAGTTTGGTCTGATATATATACAGTTCCCTTTAAAATCTCCTCATCTTTTAGCTTTTCATTTCTTGCAATTACAGAGGCAGTTAAATTTGCCATAGATCCACCTGATACAAATAGCCCACCAAGTTCTTTAGTTGGATAGCCAATGTTTTCTCCCATCCAGTTGATAAGCCACTTCTGAGCTATGGCAACCCCCTCTGAAAGTATGTGAGAACCTCCATATGGAGAATGAATTGAATTTATAACCTCTCCTACAACAGATACTGGTGATAACGCAAGTGGAATAAAAGAAAAGAACTGAGGATGATTTTGCTTTGTCACATAATTATAAAGCAAGTCATGCATCTGGTCGATTACCTCTTGTGCGTCCCTTGGCTCTTCACCAAATTTTATATTTTTAATCTCCTCTTCTTTTTCAAGTGGTAGAGGATTGTCAATAATATTTTCTGCAACAGCGTCTTGACTGTCCATAAGTTTAGGCATTAAATTAGCTAATATCTCCTTAGCCTCTTGCCAGTCATATAATATCTCTTTTTCATCTCTTTGATTTTCCATTCTATCCCTCCCTATAGGATTATATCACTATTTGACTGATTGTATTAATCCTACCTATTCTTTCTTTTAAATGAACCAAGGATTCCCCTTGCCATCTCTCTTCCAATTTGCCTTGTAAAGGCACCAAGGATGGAATTTACCGTCTTGTCCACATATTTATATTTTTCTTTTCTTTCACGTTCTTCCTTTTTACGGATCTTTTCCGCTTCTCTTTCCATCTTTTCAAGTTCTTTTCTATCAAGCTCCTCTTGTTTTATTCTCTCTTCCTCAAATTCTGCTCGTTTTTGTTCTTCTTCCTCTTTCTCTAACTTCTCCGATAAAATTTCGTATGCGGAGACTCTGTCAATAGTCTCTTCATACTTTCCGTAAATTTCAGAATTTGAAATAATATAATTTAAATCAGAAGACGAAAGTACGTCAAAAGAACTATGAGGTGGTCTAATGATAACCTTCTCCACTTCCGTTGGAATATTCTTCTCATCAAGGGTTTGTATAACAGCTTCTCCAACTCCAAGATTTAATATTTCATCCATAGTATCTACGCCGGGTCTTTGCCTCAAAGACTCAGAAATAACCTTTACAGCCTTTGCCTCTTTAGGTGAAAAGGCTCTAAGTTGATGAATAATCTTTGTTCCAAGTTGCGCTGAGATTTCATTTGGAATATCAAGAGGGTTTTGAGTTATAAAAAAGACTCCAACTCCCTTTGATCTAATAAGCCTAACCACAGTCACAATCTTTTCAAGTAAATTCTTTGAAATATTATTAAAAATTAAATGAGCTTCGTCAAAGAAAAATACCATTATAGGCTTTTCTGGATTACCTACCTCAGGAAGTATTTCAAAAAGTTCAGAGAAAAGATAAATTAAAAATGCACAGTATAGTCTCGGCTTTTTCATTAGCTTTTTACTATTAAGTATATTTACAAAACCATTTCCAAGTTCGTCCTTTTTTAAAAAGTCCTTTATATCAACAGAAGTTTCGCCAAAAAATTCATTCGCTCCCTCTTCTTCAAGTACAAGTAATTTTCTTTGAATTGCAGCGATTGATGAAGATGAAATGTTTCCATACTTTTCAGAAATCTCTTTAGAATTTCTTCTTAAATAGTCCAGCATTTGAGTTAAATCCTTGAAGTCCAAAAGTAAAAGTCCTTCCTCATCAGCAACCCTAAATAAAACATTTAAAACACCTTCCTGTGTTTCATTTAGCTCAAGGACTTCAGAAAGAAGTACAGGACCAAACTGAGACACAGTGACCCTAAGAGGAATCCCCTCTTCCTTATATATGTCCCAAACATTTATAGGATAGTTTCTAAATTCAAAGTCTGATATACCCAAAGACAGAAGTCTCTCTTTTATATTTTCATTTTCACTTCCAACCTTTGAGAGATTTATAATATCTCCCTTAACATCACTGATAAAAGTTGGCACACCAAGAGCAGAAAGCTCTTCACAAAGAACCTTTACAGTAACAGTCTTTCCACTTCCCGTTGCACCAGAGATAACCCCATGCTGATTTAACTTTTCACTTCTTATGTTGAAGTCGTTTTCTCCCTTGCCTAAATATAGATTCATAATACCTCCTTTTCCCATTAGAAATATTATATCATTAAAAAAGGAGAGGAAAAGATAAAAAAACTTTCTATGAAAAGTTTTTTGATTAAAGTTTTTTTGTAGGGCTTTTCCCTACGTGGTTTGATTCCACAGTACTGTCATACTGAGCGAGCGAGAGCGAGTCGAAGTATCTCGAGATTTTCTTAGAAAATCTCGGCAAAAGTCTATTAATTATTTTATTTTGTAGGGTTTCGCCCTACAACCATTTTATTTCTAACCCACTTTCTCATTTAACCAAGGGGAGAACTAAGAAACCTTTTCGTATGGTTTCTAACGTTCTCCCCTTGAAATCCCCTCTTCCTTACCTTCCAAACGATTCAGGACTGCCGTCCTGAAAACCTGCTTAGAAAGAGGAAGAAAATCTTGTTGGATTTTCTTCTGTTTTTAATATCATACTTTGGATACTATTGCATTATTAAATTTATTCTGTCCCTCTAACATATACTTAGTAATGAGATTCTTCGACTTCAATTTTTTGTGCTAAAAAATTTTCGCTCAGAATGACATAGCGAAGTATAATTACTTCTATAATAGTGCCGTAAGGCACTAACAGGAAAGCCTTAGCTTTCCTACCACTTTACAAAAGGGGTCTTGGGGATATCCCCAAGTCGTTGGGAGGTAAAGGGGGTTTTCAAGGGGGATAGGAACCGTACGAAACGGTTCCTTTTCCCCCTTGGTAGAATAAAACGAATGAATATACTATAAATAAATGGGTTGTAGGGTGTAACCCTACAACTACCATTGGTTGCTGCCTTTTCAAAGGCAAAAAAAGACCCCAAGCACTGCTTGGAGCCTATTTTTTCAATTCTTATTTGTCTAATGGTTTTTCTGCTGATACTGCCCAGTCTCCTGAGTTAGTAACTTTTTCACCATTACCATAACCTGCGTCATAGTTTAGCACACGGTTATTAACCATTTGCCATCCTGTTCTCCATTGTAGTGGAATTGCAGGTACTTCATCAAATACTATTTGTTGGAAGTCCTTGTAAGCTTTAGCCATGAATTCTGGATCTGCTGCTTCTGGACTTGTGATTCTATCAATAGCTTCTTGTAACTTGTCTGAAGTGTATCTTGACATGTTAAATGCTGCACTATTTCCATAAGTTTCTTTTGGACTTGGGTTAGTTCCTACTCCCCAAGCTGCTGCGAACACGTCTATTCCTTCATCTTCTGATTCAAGTTTGTCATAGAATGAGTTGAATTCTATTAGGTTACCTGTTGCAAGTTCAGCTTTTAGACCAATCTTTTCCCAACATTGTAGATAATATTGTGAAAGTGGTTCTTGTGTATCTCCACCTGACATCATAGCTAAGTTAATTGTTAGTGGTTCACCATTTGGATCTTCTCTAAATCCGTCGTTGTCAACGTCTTTGTAACCTGCTTCGTCAAGAAGTTTCATAGCTTTGTCTGGATCGTATACATATCCTTTAATGTCGTTATTGTAGAATTCTGTAAAGATAGGAAGTGTAACTGACTTAGCTAATTCGTTGTGTCCTTTATAGAACTTTTCAGCGATTGCATTTTGGTCAATTGCATATCCTAAAGCTTTTCTTAGGTTTACATTTGCCATTTTAGCATCTGGGTTTGTAGTTATTTCACCTTTTTCTTGATCGTAGTGTCCAAGCATGAATCCAAAATAGCTGTAGTAGAAATCTCCTGTTCCAACCATTTGGTATCCTGGAACTTTTTGTAATTCGTCTACAGATTTAGATGGCACTGAAGAAATCATGTCATATTTATGAGCTTTCATTGCAGATACTACGTTTGATACTGGAACAACTTCCATGTTTATCTTAGCGATTTTAGGTTTTCCTTTGTAGTAGTGTTCGTTAGCTGAAAGTTCAATCTTTTGACCTTGTACATAGTTTGAAATGTAGTAAGGTCCTGCAGAAAGAGGTTTAACACGAATTTGATCTGATTCTTCAAGTTCACCTATAGGAATATCTTTGATATAGTGATATGGTGTTAGGTCAACACGAAGTCCTGAACCCCATTGAGTTGCAGGTGTAAGTTCAGTGTATTGAATAACAACTGTATGATCATCTGGTGTAGTTATACCTGAAATCTTGTCAGTTGTTCCTTCATGATATTCTTTCATACCAACAATTCTTTCGTCTTCTGTTTTGTCATAACGAACTCCAGTGTAATCTTTATGTCCAACGATGTAGTACGCATAAGCTAAGTCCATAGCTGTTACTGGTGTACCATCGTTCCATTTTAAATCTGGATTTAATTTGAAAGTAACTGTCTTTGCATCTTGGTCATAGTTTATTTCAACTTTGTCAGATGAAATAATACGGAAACTGTCATCAGAATCATATAGGTTTCCACCATTCATCATTTGCATTACAATACTGTCATTTTGATCTTGATATAATGATGCGTCAAACACACCTTTAATTGGTGAATCTGATACGATACCATATTCAAGAATTCCATCTTCAATAGCTTCGCCTTCGTTCTTTACAGGTAGACTCTTAGCGTCCCAATTGATTTTTGATTCGCCGTTGTCCTTGCTTACAACTTCAGTTGAGTTTGTGTTGCCTGCGTCAGTAGAATTTGTTTTTCCACTGTCTCCAGGTTTACATGCTGTTAGCGACATTCCAACTGCCAATGTTAATGCTAACACTTTAGTAAATTTTTTCATCTCTACACTCCTTTTTTTATTTTTTACATGCTTAGCATGAAAAATAACTAATTAAACCCTTCTTTGTTTTGCGTCAGCTGCTCTTCTTAAAGCTTGTCCAACATAGTTTATAGATAAGGTAAATACAAGTACTAAAAGCACCGCCGGAACCCATATATATAGTTTATCTGCTATAACTTCAGGGTCTCTTGCATATGAAATTAGTGTTCCAAGGGATGGTTCTTTTAGTGGTAAACCAAATCCAAGGAAGGTAAGTCCTGTTTCAATACCTATGTTTGCTGCAAGTGCCAGTGTACTGTCTACAATTATAATTGAACCTATGTTTGGAAGTATTTCCGCAAACATTATCTTTAGTGGTGGTGTTCCCATTGTCTTTGAAGCAGAAATATAGTCCTTTCTTCCTTCAGATAATGATTTTGACCTTACAAGCCTTGCCACTCCAGTCCAATAAAAGGCTGACATTATAAGAACAAATTTCCATTTGTTATACTTAGGAATAATTGTTACAAGTACGATTATTATCATGGTTACTGGAAGAACTTGTAAAAAGTCTATAATTCTCATGATTATATTGTCTACCATTCCACCGTAGTAACCGATTATAAGTCCAACTGTAACACCTATTACTGTTGTGATTATAGTAACTAAAAATCCGATTTGGACTGATGTGTATCCACCAAGTAAAAGTTGTCCAAGTATATCCCTTCCACCTTTGTCGGCTCCAAGTATATAGCCTTCTTCACCAGGTCTTGCATAGGAGTTAAATATATCAACTTCCATAACAGCTTTAGAATCTAAAACAATCTTTGATACAATTAGTCCTATTATTAAAATGCATAGCAAAAAGAATGATGCCAGTGCAAGTTTGTCATTTTTAACTTCGTTTACTATAACTTTAAAACCCATTGGTTTTTCAGAAACCTCTGGTTTTTTCTTCATTGTTTTTTCCATTCTTGTACCCCCTAATCTATTCTTATACGAGGGTCTACTATGGTCATTATGATGTCAGATAGAAGCGAACCCATAAGTGTTAAAAGTCCATATAACAACACAAGTGTAGTTATAACTGAATAGTCTCTGGAGGATATACTCTCGATAAACAAAGAACCCATTCCTGGATATGCAAATACGGTTTCAATCATTACTGAACCTCCAAGAAGTCCTGTGATTTGGAAGCCGAAGAAAGCTGCTATTGGAAGTAGTGAGTTTCTAAATATATGGTGACTGTACACCTTTTTAGTAGGAACCCCTTTTGCTCTCGCTGTTCTTACGTAGTCTTGAGTCTTTGCATCTATAATTTCGTTTCTTAAATATTGCACTGTACCTGTTGTTGCAATTAATGCATATGATAGGGCAGGTAATAACATGTGGTAAAGTCTTGATCCAATGTATGAAAGACCTGTCCCTGCAGATATTGAAACCGTTCCACCTGTTGGGAACCACTTTAATCTATATCCAAAGATTAAAAGTGACACAAGATACATTACAAAGCCTGGTATGGATAGGGTTAAGAAGTTATACAGGTTAATCCCCTGGTCTATCTTCGTGCCGCTCCTCCGCCCTGCAATAATTCCAAGAGGAAGTGCTATTGCATACATCAGCACCATTGATAAAAGTGCTAACCAGAAAGTGTTTTGTGCTCTTTCTCCAATAACTCTATTTACAGGCATCTTCATTGTATATGACTTACCGAAGTCCCCATGTGCTGCATTCTTTAACCATCTTACATATTGTGTTGGTAGTGGATCGTTAAGTCCTGCCTTTTCTCTTAACTCCTCAAGTCTTGCTGGTGGTGTTTGAGGACTTATCATTCCTGAGAATGGATCCCCAGGCATGAACTTTGCAAGTACAAACACAAATATAGAAAGTATAAATAGCTGAGGTATCATAATTAAAACTCTACGCAATACTGTTTTCCACATTGTACAATACCTCCTTATCTTTTATTGCCGCATAGTGATTATCGCCTATTTCGATAAGGTCATATACCCTACCTTCTGGACTATAATACTCACCTTTTTCTTCATGATATAATTTTTCAACTGCAACTCTATTAGCTTGAACTTCTTTTCTTATGTTCGGATTAACTTGTGGAATCGCAGCTATAAGTCTTTTAGTATAGATGTGAGCAGGTTCTCTATAAATTACATCTCTATTTCCCTGTTCAACAAATCTACCTCTGTGCATAATGTAGATGTAGTCACACATATGCTTTACAACCCCTAAGTCGTGGGATATAAATAGATAGGCAAGTCCAAAAGCTTCTTGAATATCCTTCATGTAGTTTAAAACTTGGGCTTGAACTGAAAGGTCCAGTGCAGATACTGGTTCGTCAGCTATGATTAGTTTTGGTTTTAAAGCTACAGCTCTTGCAACTCCAATTCTCTGTCTTTGTCCACCAGAGAACTCGTGAGGATATTTGTAAAGTGCATCATGAGGCATACCTACAATATCAAGTAATTCAAGTACTCTTTTCTTTCTCTCATCAGGAGTTAAAGACTTTTCAAAATTATCAATAGGTTCTGCAATAATATCTAAAACTCTTCTCTTTGGGTCAAGTGAAGATGCGGAGTCTTGGAAAATCATTTGAACATCTTTATTAAATTCAATCTTCTTTCTTACATGTTTATTTGAAACATCTTCCCCATTGTAGAGAATGCTTCCTTCTGTTATCTTTTCAAGTCCAACAATTGTCTTTCCGATAGTGGATTTTCCTGAACCAGACTCTCCAATCAGTCCATAGGTCTTCCCTGGTTCAATATTCATATTCACGCCGTCAACAGCACGAACATAATCTTGAATTGTATTGAAGAAGCCTCCTCTGATAGGATAATGTATCTTAAGATCTTTTATTTCTAAGAAACTCATTCTTTCACCCTTTCTTCTGGGAAGTAGAAGGTCTTGTAGCAAGTACATCTTACAAAGTGTCCTTCTGAAACTTCATGTAGTACTGGATCTTTTTCGTGAGCTTCTTCTGGAATCCATGGAATTCTTGAAGAGAATCTACAACCAGTCTTTGGCATATTCTTAAGAGATGGAACCATACCTTGAATAACATGAAGATCTTCTCCAACTGCATCATCTTGAGGAACGGAGTTAAGTAAAGACCTTGTATAAGGATGAAGAGGATTGTTAAATAACTCTTCCACAGGTGCAATCTCAACAAATTGTCCCGCATACATAACTGCAACTCTATCAGCTGTTTGAGCTACAACTCCTAAATCGTGAGTAATTAAAATAATTCCTGCATTGATTTCTTTTCTTAGTTTATTAATAAGATCGAGGATTTGAGCCTGTATTGTAACATCAAGAGCTGTTGTAGGCTCATCTGCAATAAGCACATTAGGGTTACATGAAAGCGCTATCGCAATTATAACACGTTGACGCATACCCCCTGATAACTCATGAGGAAACTGTCTGTAACATCTTTCAGGATTATTTATTCCAACTTGTCCCAAAAGTTCAATTGCCTTTTTCTTTCTCTCTTCTTTATTCAACTTTGTATGATATATAAGAGCTTCCTCAATTTGTTCTCCAATCCTATGTAGAGGATTTAGAGAAGCCAGAGGGTCTTGAAATATCATTCCAATTTCCCCACCACGAATTTCAGTGAATTTTTTTTCGTCGTAGGTGAGAAGGTTCTCTCCATTATACATTACTTCACCACTAACTTTGGTGTAAACCATGTTGTGTAAACCCATTACAGTAGTAGCAATAGTTGACTTTCCACAACCAGATTCACCAACAATGGCGAGAACTTCATCAGAATAAAGATCCAAATCTACTCCATCAACCGCATCATAGTATTCACCATCGATACGGAAAGATGTATGAAGATCTTTGATTTCCAAAAGTTTTTTCTTCTCCATATTTTCTCCATTCTACCCATACTAATGTATGTATTCTTGATTTGATAAAAAGCTCTATTCATCTTAAGTAAATTCAATTATATACTAAAGCTTTTTACTAAATTTCACCATTTCATCTCATAAAGATTAAAGTTTTTATAATTTTATGCATTAATGGTTAAAAAATTTTTTCTTGTAACAACTCGACTTGAGTCATCACAAGACTTTAATTATTTTTATTATAATAACATAAAATTCCTCTTAGTAGCAAATATTTTTTTACCATGATAGTTATGTTGCAAAACAAATATCACATTATTGAAGTTCTATATCTATCTTTTCCTAAATAAAAAATATCGAGCTCATTAATTGAAAAATTCATTAAATCCGCAGGTTTAATGCAGATGTAATGAATAATTACGCTTCACATAGTCATTTTGTTTTATTATCATTAGTAAATTATACTTCCATAACTCTTAAGTTATCTTTAAGGGTTATATATAATATAACAGACTAAGACTATCTTGTCCACCAAAAATTAAATTTTTAATTTCATAATTCCCTTGAATTTATCATCACTCTAATTTAATATAGAAACAGGAGGGATATGATGAAATTTAACGAAATGAAATATGAAAGACCCAAACTTGAAGATATAAAAGAAAAGTACAAGTCTTTTAAAGAAAAAATGAAAAACGCATCAAATGGAAAAAAACTTATAGACACAATTAAAGAGTTCTTAAAATTTGAAAAAGAGATTGGAACTTTATATACCCTTGTTAGCGTAAGACACTCTATCGACACAAGAGACGAGTTCTATAAAGAAGAAAACGACTATTGGGATGAAATTAGCCCAGTGATGTCAAACTACTATTCTGAAATTGCAAAGGTTATATTAGAATCAAAATATAAAGATGAGGTAGAAAAAGAAATCGGTAAACACTATCTTGATCTTTTAGAATGTTCACTTGTAATAGAAGAAAAAGCTATTCCATATCTACAAAAAGAAAATAGCCTTATTACTAAGTATGACAACCTAATTGCCAATTCTGAAATAGAATTTGAAGGTAAAACTTACACACTTACACAAATGGGTCCACTTCTTCAAGACACCAATAGAGAAAGAAGAAAGGCTGCCTACAAGGCACGTTGGAACTTCTTTAAGGAAAATATGGAAACAATCGACAACATCTATGACGAGATGGTAAAGGTACGTCATGAGATGGCAGTTGCTCTTGGATACAAAGACTATATCGAATTTAGATATAAACAACTCTCAAGAACTGACTACACAAGAGAAGAAGTTAAGAGATATAGAGAAAAAATTCTTAAAAACATTACACCATTAGTTGTAGAACTTAACAAAATACAAAAAGAAGAGCTTGGAATAGAAGACTTTAAATTCTACGACAAGCCAATTGAGTTTACAGAAGGAACTCCAAGACCAATGGGCGACAAGGACTACATCGTTGGAAAAGCAAAACATATGTATGAAGAGCTGTCAAAAGAAACAGGAGAGTTTTTCAACTTCATGATTTCAAACGACCTGATGGACCTTAACGCACAACCTGGTAAAATGGGTGGAGGCTACTGTACTTCCTTTGACGCATACAAATCACCATTTATATTTGCAAACTTCAACGGAACAAAGGGCGACGTGGAAGTTGTAACCCACGAAGCAGGTCACGCATTCCAAAACTATATGTCACAGGACAAAGAGATTGTAGAATACATTTGGCCAACATATGAGTCATGCGAAATCCATTCAATGTCAATGGAATTTTTAACATGGCCATGGATGAAAGACTTCTTTGAAAACGAAGACAAATTTAAATTTGCACATCTAAAAGGGGCCATATCATTTTTACCATATGGCGTTACAATAGACCACTTCCAACACTGGGTATACGAAAACCCAACAGCAACACCGGAAGAGAGAAGAAAGAAATTCCACGAAATAGAAATGATTTACCAACCAGACTTAGACTACGATAACGAATTTCTTGAAAAGGGTGGGTACTGGTTTACACAAAGCCATGTGTTCTCTGCACCATTCTATTATATTGACTACACATTGGCACAAGTACTCGCTTTCGAATATTTAATAAAATCCCTTGAAGATCCTAAAAAGACTTTAGACGAATATATAACATTATGTAAAGCAGGTGGAGAAGAGTCATTCTTCAACCTAATCGAAATTGGAAAACTTAAAAACCCAATGACAACAGATGTGCTTGATGAAATAAAACCAAAACTTGAAAATATTTTAAAAGAATTAAAAGAAAAGATCTCATAAAAAAGATGCCAGTTGGCATCTTTTTTTATGATAAGTAAGAAGTGGGAAGGAAAGTTTTAAAAAACTTTCTATTAAAAATCTTTGCCTTTCGGCATTGTTGTTAGAAACAAGCACACCCCGCTTTGTCATCCTGAGCGAGCGAAGCGAGTCGAAGGATCTCGTGAACTTTCTAATAGAAAGTTCACGCTAAAGTACCCTGAGTTGCTTTGTAGGTCTATGACCTACTACCATTTTTATTTCTAATATATTTTATCTTTTAATTCTACCAAGGGGGAAAAGGCACCGTTTCGTACGTTCCTATCCCCCTTTTAAACCCCCTTTACCTCCCAACGACTTGGGGATATCCCCAAGACCCCTTTTGTAAAGTAGTAGGAAAGCTAAGGCTTTCCTTGTTGTGCCTATCGGCACATTATTTTTTTATTTTGTAGGGTTATACCCTACTACTCTGTTATTTCTTATATGTATTTTCTTTTAATCGCCTTACGGCATTGTTATGAAAGTTTTATAAACTTACAGCAATCTTTTTTATACAACTATTTTATTCCTAATATTAGTGGCAGGATGCTTGCAAATAAGTCATAACAAACAAAAAACTCTAATTTACAATCTAAGCACAAAAAATGCACGCATCTGCGTGCATAATTTATTTAATATTTTATCCGTTTAAAATTATTTCTTCAAAGTACTTGTAATTATCTATGAGAACATCGGTATCTGGTATATAGGACGCTCCGATAACTTCGTCTGGCTTGTACTCTTCTTTGATGCGTTTCCAAGTTTTTGCGGCTTCGTCAATGTCGCCGTCAATGGATAGGCCCTTGGAAGTTCTAAGGATAAATTTTTCCATGGACGTGAGTTCAGGCTCATTGTCAGGATCTAGTTTCATAAATTCCTTGCGTTCTTTTCTTATAAATTGCAGAGAAATATTTTCAGCGTGCTTCTTTAGAACTTCTGCTTCTTTCTTGGTCTTTGCAATGTTAACAGAAGTGCCAAGCATTACATAAGGTTTATCCAGATATTTTGAAGGCTTGAATTCTTTTCTGTAAATGCCAAGGGCATAACCAATAGTATTTGGTGCAAAGTGGCCAGCAAAAGAATATGGTAGACCGAGCTCTGCTGCTATGTGGGCAGAGGTTTCCGATGAGCCTAATATAGTTAGAGGAATTTTTGAGCCAGCTCCTGGAAAAGGTGCGACATCTAAATTCCATGCATCATCAGACATATACATTTGCATTTCCTGGATAGCCTTTTTAAAATCTTCTTTTCTATAAATATTTCTATAAATTAAATTTGCCGTTTTCATATCTGTGCAGGTGCACGGCCAATGCCCATGTCAACCCTGCCAGGGTAGAGAATATTAAGGGTCGCATATCTTTCGACAACTTGAAATGGCGTGTGGTTGGGAAGCATTACTCCGCCAGCCCCAACTGTAATTCTCTTTGTATTATTTAAAATGTGGCCAATCATTAGGTCTGTGGCAGCACCTAAAACTGCTGGGCTGTTGTGGTGTTCTGCCAGCCAGTACCTATAAAAATCGTGATCGTCAGCAAATTGTGCCAAAGAAACTGCTCTATTTATGGCATCAATTTGACTTTCGTCTCTGAATTTTGGTATTAAATTTAAAATTGAAACTTTTGTCATAATAACTCCTTTCTATTTACATTTACCCAATACAGTGGGTTATTAATTATGGCGTTGGGAGTTATGGATATTTTAGACGAAAATTAAAGATCCCTTAATAGATAATGCCAGTGGGAAGTGGGAAGGAAAGTTTTAAAAAACTTTCTATGAAAATTTTGTTTTTTTGTTTTGTAGGTCTATGACCTACATACCAACTCAGGAGACTTTTACAGTTGCTTTTCAATGAAAAGTAACTGAGGTCGCCTTCTGACACTTTTCTTCGAAAAGTGAGATTCTTCGACTCACAAATTTCTCCGAAATTTTTTCGCTCAGAATTACACACGTGTGTCTATCACATTTCGTATAACGAAAACATTCAAAACAAAACTAAAAAAGAGAAGAAAATCCTTTGGATTTTCTTCATTTTTCACTGGGGTTTGGGGTGTCCCCAAGCGTTTTAAGGGTGTAAAAGGATGGGGTTTTAGGGGCAGGATATGAGGGGAAATCTCAATCCCCTTAATCCTGCCCCTAAGGTAAGAAGTGATTATATATTAGAAAAAAGATAGTTGTAGGGCTTTCACCCTACAAAATAACTCAGGAAACTTTAACCGAGATTTTCTAAGAAAATCTCGAGATACTTCGACTCGCATTCGCTCGCTCAGTATGACAATACCAGGAAATAAAACTAAGTAAAACAAAACCATACAAAATAAAAATAAAAAATAGAAGAAAATCCAACAAGATTTTCTTCCTCTTTCTAAGCAGGTTTTCAGGACAGCAGTCCTGAATCGTTGGAGGTGCAGGGTGTGGGTTTCAAAGGGCGAGGGATAGGAACATACGAAACGTTCCTAAGGCCCTCGCCCTTTGGTATAGAATGAATAACTTTATTAGTAATAAAATGGTAGTAGGTCATATACCTACAAAACAAAAAATAAAAAAAGGAAAGCTCTCGCTTTCCCCTATCCTTTAGTGTGTTTTTCCACCAGTAACTTTTATATCTGTATCATTTTCCACAATTGCTTCAATTGCAAGTTCTAATGCCTTAACAATTGTATCAAGTGCCATTGATGGCATATTCTTTTTATCTGTAACTTGTTCTGGCAAGAATGGAATGTGGATAAATCCAGTTCTCATGTTTGGATATTTTGTTGCTTGAATATGAGCAACACCATATAGAACGTGATTACAGATAAATGTTCCTGCAGTATTTGAAACTGATGCTGGAATTTTACCTTCTTTTATGTGTTCAACCATTGCCTTTATTGGTAGTGTTGAGAAGTATGCCGCTGGGCCATCTTCTGCTACCTTTTCATCAATAGGTTGGTTGCCTTCGTTGTCTTTGATTCTGCAGTCGTCGCAGTTTATTCCAACTCTTTCCACTGTAATGTCAGGTCTTCCTCCAGCTTGTCCAATGGATAGTACCACATCAGGTTTAACTTCTTCTATCTTTTCTTTAATCTTATCAACAGATTTTCCAATTACTGTAGGAATTTCTAACTTAATTATTTCCACTCCCTTAATTTCATCCGGTAATTTCTTTACAGATTCAATTGCAGGGTTTATAGATTCGCCACCGAATGGGTCAAATCCAGTTACTAAGATTTTCATTAAATCACTCCTCCTAAATTAAAATCCAAATACTAACATCAATATAATGTGAACAACTATTAAAGTTAAGGCCACCGGTGCTTGTGTCTTCATAATTGTGTATTCATTATCTGTTTCAAGTATAGCCGCAGGAACGATATTGAAGTTTGCAGCCATAGGTGTCATAAGAGTACCACAGTATCCACAAGTCATACCAAGAGCACCAATTACTGCTGGGTTTGCACCATTTGCAATTACAAATGGAATACCAACTCCAAGTGTAATAACAGTAAATGCAGCAAAGGCATTACCCATAATCATTGTAAATAGCGCCATGCCCAAGCAATATGCAACTACACCTAAAACCTTCGCTCCAGGTGGCACAATAGCAGTTACACCAGAACCAATAACTTCACCAACGCCCGCCGCTGCAAAAACAGTACCAAGAGCTCCTAAAAGTTGTGGTAATAGTGATGAACTACCAATAGTCATAAGCATCTTTGCAGTATCTTCTTTAGTTTCATGATACTTAGCCTTTGTAATAACAAGGGCGATGATAATAGCTATTATAGATGATATACCCAAAGTTTGTGCTGCTGAAAATCCAAAATAGATTGGACCCTCTTCACCTGTACCAACAGTAATCTTAAAACTCTTAGCTTGAGCCATAATCATAGCTATAATACCAATAGCAAGAGCAGGAATAAATATTTTATTTCCAACTCTCTTACCATACTCTACCTTTTGTTCTTCACTTTGGTCTTTAAATTCACCAACTTGAACTTGCTTAGTCAAAGTTAAAACTCCAAGCACAAGTAAAAGACCACCAACAATTGCTCCACCATACTGGAACTTATCAACTATAAACTTTCCAGTGCAGAATAAAATACCAAGTAAAGTCCAAAAAGCACAAGTTCCCATAGGAGATTTTTTATTTCTAAGACCAGTAATACCAGTCATAATGCAAATCAATCCACATAAAATAAAGATGATTTCATCAATTATAATGCTGTTATCAGCTATAAATTTAAACATGTTTCATGTCCTTTCTTAGTCTTCTCTCATATAAATAGCATTGTACTAACGCTAATATTAACATGGAAATACCAGCTAAAATAGAACTTCTTGCTATTTCACCATTAGTAACATCGAAACCTGCTTGATTAAGAGTACCTTGAATTAAAAGTACACCAGAAGCTACAGGGAATATGTTTTGTCCAAAAAAGTTTCCGTAGTTTTCAGCAGCCCCAGCAAGCCCCTTTAATTCCTCAAGTCTTTTTTCGGAAAGTTCAACCTTCTTATTAGCAGCCCCTTCAGCCATCGGTAAAATTAATGGTCTAACAAATTGAACGTGACCACCAAGTCTAAGAGAAAGAGCAGCTGCTGCCCATCTAATTAAGATGTAAAGGCCAACAACACCACCAGCACTGGCAGACTTCATCTTTTGAATAGCCTCCGCAGCCCTGTCCTTAAGACCATATCTTTCCATAATAGCAATTAGAGGTAAACTCAAGAAGAAAAGTGACATGTATCTATTATTTACAAATCCCTTTCCAATTACATCTAATACTTCAACAATTGGCATGCCGGCAATAAGACCAGTTACCAATCCGGATATAAGCACTACTGCAACAACATCAAGCTTTAGAGCAAAGCCAATGACAATTATCAGTACGCCTATTAAAACCCAATAGTTCATATAGAACCTCCTTTATTTTTTTATTTTTTTAAATAAAAATAATTCCACATGGTACAGTTATCATAAAAAATAATAAAAGCACCGTGTTTTTAATTATATCATATGGAGGGGAAGTTTTTTGTAAAAAACTTTTATGCAAAAACTTTTTTGTTTTTGGTTTTGTTTTGTAGGTCTATGACCTACGAGGCTTGGAATCTCCCAGTATTGTCATACTGAGCGAGCGAAGCGAGTCGAAGTATCTCGTGAACTTTCTTGTGGAAAGTTCACGCTAAACCCTATTGATTCGTTTTGTAGGTCTATGACCTACTACTTCATTATTTTTAATATATTATTTCTTTTAATTCTATCAAAGGGGGATAAGGAACCGTTTCGTACGTTCCTATCCCCCTTTTAAACCCCCTTTACCTCCCAACGACTTGGGGATATCCCCAAGACCCCTTTTGTAAAGTGGTAGGAAAGCTAAAGCTTTCCAGTTTGTGCCTATCGGCTCTTTATTTTCTCGTTATACTAAGTGTAATAGCCCCACGTGTGTGTCATCCTGAACGGAAAATTTGCGAAGCAAATTTGTAGCTGAAGGATCTCGTGAACTTTCTAATAGAAAGTTCACGCTAAAGTATCCTGAATTGTTTTGTAGGGTTCTACCCTACTACCTATTTATTTCTAATATATTTTATCTTTTAATTCTATCAAGGGGGAAAAGGCACCGTTTCGTACGGTTCCTATCCCCCTTGGAAACCCCCTTTACCTCCCAACCACTTGGGGGATATCCCCAAGACCCCTTTTGTAAAGTGGTAGGAAAGCTAAGGCTTTCCTGCGATTTTTATAATTTTGTTTTGCAGTTTATAATTTTCTAACTTCTTATTTCTAATATCCTACTTCTTTGTCAGAGATTCTTCGACTACAATTTTTTGTGCCAAAAAATTTCCGCTCAGAATGACAGTACCATTAACGACATTCTTACCAAAAGTGCCGAAGGCACAAGTAGAAAATCCGGCAAGATTTTCTACAGCTTTCATTGGGGTTTGGGGTATCCCCAAGCGTTTTAAGGGTGTAAAAGGTTGGGGTTTTAGGGGCAGGATATGAGGGAAAATCGCAATCCCCTTCATCCTGCCCCTAAGGTAAAGAGTATGAATGTATTAGAAATAAAATGGTTGTAGGGTATAACCCTACAAAACACAAAGTTTTTAGCTTGAATTTTTACAAAAAATTCAAAAAAAGAACCCCCTTAGGTTCTTTATTTCTTCTCAAACTGTTTCATAAACGAATCTGTCACAAGATTTCCCTTCATATAGTCCATATCAATCTTGTTTTTTATTTTAAGTGCCAGCTTATTATGCATTGCAAATGGTCCCCATGAAAGTATCGCCTTATCGTCTGATGTATTTATAATTTGAAGATACTTTTCCTGTGGCACATAATGTTCTAACTCGCCAACGCTAAATATTACATGAAACACGTTGTTCACAAGTATTGGAGTCATTCTAATTGCAAACACACCTGCCTTTGGCATATGTGGAAACTCTTTTATATGAACCATATCTCCGATTGCAAGAATATTGTCTGAGGCAAATAGTTTGTTATTTACTTTTAGAAAATTATTCTCATCAACTTCAAATCCACTATATTTAACATCTACTCCAGTAACCCCTGTACTTACAAGTACCTGGTCAAAATCTATTTGTCCACCATCATAATAAGCAGTATTTCCTTCAATTTTTTTGATGTCAATATTGTACATAACTTTTATATTTTTATATTCCAAAACTTTTTTTGCGAGCCTCTTGGTTCTATCATTAAACTTAAGTAAAATGTCGTCATGTTTGTCAGCAATTGTAATATTAAGTCCAGGATATTTATGTCCATATGCTAAAGCAAGTTCAACCCCTGCAGCTCCTCCCCCTACAATTAAAAGCTTGTCCTGTCCCCCACCTATGTCCTTAAGTTCCACAAATCCATAAATAGGTTTAACATAGTGAAGGTTTTTAGTTTCACTTCCAAAAATTTCAATGGACTTTGATCCAAGATTCATACAGAGATAATCAAAATAATACTCACCGTTTTTAGTCTTAACCATATTTTTATTCTTATCTATTTCTACAATCTCATCAAAAATAAGTTCGATATTTGGATTGTTGCAATAATCTTCCACCTTGAAAGAAACCTGTTCAAGAGAAAAAGTTCCATTTATATAACCTGGTAACATACCAGAATAAAATTGTCTATCATAATTCGTAATTACAATTACCTTCAATCCATCCAAATCCATATTTTGTAATTTCGAAAGAATTTGTATATGACCATGTCCTGCTCCGGCAAGAATCAAAGTCTTCATAAAATCACCTCATTATTATATTACCCATTAATTAAAGTATTTGGCATAGAAAAAAGGGGTTTCCCCCTTATTCTAACTTAGTCAATATTTTTCAATTCATGTACAACTGAAGATGAAACTGATCCTTCTCCACCGACAATTATAACCTTATTAATATTAGAATTTTCTGTTATAAAGTCCTTAACAACCTTTGGCAGTGCATCCTTTGAAGTCAAAAGTATAGCTCCATTATTCATCTTTGCAAGAGGCGCTGAAGAAAGTGCATCTGGATAATTATTTCCATCAACTAAAATAACAGTATCAATGTTTTTGTCTAAAACAGTTTGATAAGCTTTTGCAATCTCAACAGAAGTATCAAAACGACTCTTACCAGAATATCTTACCTTTTCAGCATACCCAGAAGGAACAGAACCCGTTCCACCAAAAGCCATATAATATGGAATCTTATTGGTCTTTCCCTTTACAAAAGGATAAAGATAAGTAGTAGTATTCATCTGACCAACAAAAGGTGCTGCACTCAAACTATCGGCAAAATTTCCACCATCAACTACAGCAACCCTTTCCCCTGGAGTTATAAACTCAGCATATTTAAAACGCATCTCTCTTACTTTGATAGCAGTGTCAAGTCTATCCCTACCAGAAAGTCTTTCAACCTTATAACCCTTGTCTAAAAGCTGTTTATAAACTACATTTGAAATCGTAGAGTCACCACCAAGCAAAAAAATTATTTCAGTTTGTAGCCTTTCCAGTTCAGAAAGCACATTTGAAGGAATAGAGTCCTTAGAAGTTAAAAGTACTGGAGCATTTAGCTGAGTTGCAAGAGTACCACCAACAAGTGCATCAGGATAATTTTCTCCTGAAGCTATAATAGCATACTTAGAAGTATTAAAAGTATTTTTAGAAGAAGTAACAGCTGTCTCATACCTACTCTTACCAGAATATCTTTCAATTTCAATACCCCTACTTGCAAAAGACTTAGATGGAACAGCAGTTGCAAGTAAAATAGTACCAAGTAATATGTATTTTAAATTTATTTTTTTCATTTTAGTCCCTCCCTATTACAATTATAGCACACAGAAGAGAAAAATTTTATAAAAAACTTTGTGCTTTATAGACATTACTATATTACTTTATTATTTCTATTATAATTTTTCAATCTATCAACACTCGTTAGATGTTTAGACACCCTTACATTTCCTGCACAACAACAATGAAAACATTTTTTAAAGCTATAAAATAGGATTGTAATAAATAAGCCTATATGGTATAATCAAGTTATCCATACAGGATTAGTATGATATAAAAATTAGGAGGAATAACAGTGAAAATTATTGTAATTGGAGCAAACCATGCAGGTACTGCTGCATCAAACACAATCCTTGACCACTTTAAGGATAACGATTTAACCATCTATGACAGAAACAACAACATTTCATTTTTAGGTTGTGGTATGGCACTATGGATTGGCGAACAAATTTCAAAATCAGATGGACTTTTCTATTGCAACAAAAATGTATTTGAAGAAAAAGGTGCCAAAGTACATATGGAATCTGAAGTACTTTCCGTTGACGAAGACAAAAAAACAGTTAAAGTTAGACTTAAAGACGGAAGTGAAATTGAAGACTCCTATGACAAGTTAATACTTGCAACTGGTTCAAGACCAAGATCAAACAATCTTCCTGGAGAAGACTTAGAAAATATTGAAGTAGCAAAACTATTCCAAGACGCAAAAAAAGTTAAAGCAATCGGTCAAAGAGAAGATATTAAAAATGTAGTAGTCGTTGGATCAGGCTACATCGGAGTTGAACTTGCAGAAGCTTTCAAGAGAATAGGTAAAAATACAACTTTAATAACCAGAGACGAAAAAATTCTACAAAATTACTTTGACCACGATTTTTCAAAACCACTTGAAGACGCAATGGAAAAAGAAGGAATAAAACTTGTTTATAAAGAAGACGTTGTAGAATTTAAAGGAGAAGACGGAAAAGTTAAAAGTGTAGTTACAGACAAAGGCGAATACGAAGCTGACCTTGTTATTAACTCCATTGGATTCGTACCAAACGTGTATCTTTGTGAAGAACTTAAGAGACATGAACAAAGTGGTGCATATCTTGTAGACAAACACTTTAGAACTTCAAACGAAGATATATATGCCATAGGAGACTGTGCAACTATATACTATAAACCTTCAGATAGACAAGAATATGTAGCACTTGCAACAAACGCAGTTCGTTCAGGAATTGTTGCCGCACTAAACGCTTGTGGAGTTGACCTTGCAAGCCCTGGAGTACAAGGTTCATCAGGAATGCAAATCTATGGAAACAAAATTGTCATGACAGGTATGTCAGTAGACCTTGCGAATAAATATGGAATAGAAGTAGAATATACAGACTTTGAAGATTTACAAAAACCAGCATTTATGGAAGATGTACCAAATGCAAAAGTAAAAGTTAGAATTGTATATAGAAAAGATGACAGAAGAATAATCGGAGCACAACTTGGATCAACATACGACGTATCAATGGGTATTCATATGTTCAGCCTTGCAATTCAAAAAGATGTTACAATCGACGAATTGGCATTGACAGACCTATTCTTTATGCCACACTTCAATCAACCTTACAACTATATAACAATGGCAGCAGTACAAGCTGTTTTAGGCTAAAATTCACAGGGAGGCGAAAGCCTCCTTTTTTATTTGTGTATGTCATGTTGAGCGAGCGTAGCCAGGCTAAACATCTCTATACAAATTCTCCTCTGTCATCCTGAGGGAGCGTAAGCGACTCGAAGGATCTCACAAAAATGAAAAATTATCTTAGAAATAATAAAGTAGTCATAAGAGATTGCACAAAATACAATACAAAAACCAAAGAAAATCCAGCAAGGTTTTCTACAACCTTCGCAAGTGTTTAGAATGAACAATAATAGGTTTAAGAAGATAAAGTTATAAGTTAAAAATTTGTGTGTCATAGTTAAAAAACGAGATCCTTCAGCTACAAATTTGCTACGCAAATTTTTCGTTCAGGATGACAATCATGGAGGTGTTCCTCTCTATTACAATGAAAGCATTTCGCCATTGTCATGTTGAGCGAGCGTAGCGAGTCGAAACATCTCACAAGGACATAAATATTAAATAGAAAAGAAATGTCAGTCAAATAGAAATGTACAAAATAAATCTATACATAAAAAGAAAATCAACAAGATTTTCTTCCACTTTCCCAAAGGGGTCTTGGGGATATCCCCAAGTCGTTGGGAGGTAAAGGGGGTTTTAAAGGGGGATAGGAACCGTACGAAACGGTTCCTTTTCCCACTTTATAGAATAAAACAATTAAATATAATAGAAATAAAAAAGTGGTAGGTCGTAGACCTACATAACAATTCAATAGACTTGAGCGTGAACTTTCCACAAGAAAGTTCACGAGATACTTCGACTCGCTGTCGCTCGCTCAGTATGACAATACAAGAAACCCATGCCCCGTAGACTTAACCCTACATAACAAAAAAGTGGAGATAAAAAAAGAACCCATTAGGTTCTTTCCATTTTTTCTTTATATGTATTGCACATCCCGGCTTTGACTGATTACACTCTAACGTTACTAATGTAGTTAGCTCGAAATAGGCTACCTTACGGCACATAAAAATGACTACTTATGGCTGCTTCGTTCCCGATCTGACCAGGTTCATAGGTTTCTATTGCGCAAGACCCACTTGTCAACACCACTTGCATAAGGCTGACTTAAATTGTAAAAAGCCGGGGCCGGGAATTCGACCCTGCTGTAGCGATTGCAGGTACAGGGCATCGCTAGTTCCCCATCTAGTGCATGGCGGAGAATGAGGGATTTGAACCCTCGAGACGCTCATCACGCCTACACGATTTCCAATCGTGCTCCTTCAGCCGCTCGGACAATTCTCCAAGTACAGATTTAAATTATAGACTAAATATAAAAAAAAGTCAAATTGCATAAGATAAAAAGAAAATCCACTGAGGTTTCCCCCAGTGGACTTAATTTTAAAAATCAATTACTTTCCAGCAATAATTTGGTCTATTTCTTTAGCAATTCCTTCAGAAACTGATGAAGTACCACCAACGATAGTAATTTCAGTCATCTTGTTGTTTCTTAGGTAAGCTGCTAAGTCTTTACCAAGAACTGTCTTAGATTCTGATAATAGAATAGGAGCTTTAATCTTCCATCCTAATTGACCAGCTGCTAAAGCATCTGCAAAGTTAGTTCCGTCTACTACGATTGCTTGTCCAGCGTTCATAAAGTATTCGTTTGCAACTGCCATTGCAGTTAATTGTCTGTTTGAACCTTTTAATCTTTGAACATTTGAAACATTAATTTGTGCATATGCTTTTTCAGAAACTGCTCCAGTACCACCAACTACAGTTACTTCTTTGATAGCGTAGTCTTTGTTTTCAATAGCATCTTTAACTACCTTTGGAAGGTTATTTTGTGCTGTTAAAAGAATTGGTCTTGCATACATTGCTGCTGGAACTGATGCAACTAATGCGTCTGCAAAGTTTTCTCCTGAAGCAACAAATACATTGCTAACTGATCCTTCTGTTAATTCTCCACCTTTTACAAAGTGTTGTAATACATTTACAGAAGTTTCATATCTGTTAGCTCCGTAAATTCTTTCAGTCTTAAGACCCATTTTTTCAAGTTCGTTTTGAACTGAAGCTGAGATTGCACTATTACCACCAATGATAGTAACTTTTTTAGCTTCAACATCTTTTAGATATTGTGCAACTGTTGCATCAAGCTTATTAACACCATTTAATACTAATGGTTGATGCTTTAATCCAACAAGTCCGTTAGCAACTAATGCGTCAGCATAGATATCTCCAGAAGCTAATATTACATCACCTTCGTAATTAGGGAATGCTTTCTTAGCAACTTCTACAGATGTAGCATATCTGTTAGCTCCTCTAACTCTGTTAGTGTGGATTCCACCTTCAGGAATTAAAGTGAATTTAACATTCATTACTCCATCTACCATGTCAATATTTTCAAGAGATACAGTTACAGGAACTCTATATCCATCAGCTTTAACAACAGCTACTCTGTTGTAAAGTCTAATATTTGTAAAGTATCCTTCTTTTGCTGTATCAGTAGCATCTAATATTCTAATTAAGCTTGATATTGAAGGATTTTCAAATACTGCTTTACCTTCAGCATCAGTAGTCTTAGTGTCTAATACTTTACCAAATGCTTCTTCTTTGTGCCATTCAGTAGTGTTACCTTGAAGTTCAACAGTTGCTCCCTTGATTGGAGTTAGAGCTTGGTTACCATTAATGTCAACCTTTCTGTTGTCACCTTCTACAGTTACAACTAATTTAGTAATTCCAGCTGGAACTGGTCTTAGGTATGCAGCTCTATCTGCTGAATTTGCATGGAAGTCAGCTACTGCTACAAGTTCTCCATTAACAACAAAACCAACTACTGTAGTTGCATATTTGTCTTGTCCAACTTTATAGCCAGCTGCTGTTGCAATTTCTTCAACTTGTTCTTTAGTTAAACCATATTCACCATAAACGTCAGTTGTTCCTGTGAAAAGAGCATCTCTGTCGTTATCAACAAGGAATCCGCCGTCTTTATCAGTTACATATTTTTCTCCATTAACTTTTAGTGGAACAATGCTGAATGCTCTTTCAGGAGCAGTCTTTGCTTCTTTAGTTAAAGTAGTTACTGTAAAGAAAGCATCTGTTTGTCTTGGTTCAACATATAGATCAAAATGATAATCTTCTTTTAATTCTACTGGGTTACCATTTGCATCTGTATTGAAAGAATATTTCCATTGAGTTCCAGGCATAACTAACTTAGCATTGTATGCTTTGTCAGCACCTACATCTGGAGTTAATGCACCAACAACTATAGTATAAGTAGCATTTGATTCTAATGGCTTGTTAAGTTTAAAAGTATATCTACCATTTTCAGTTGCTCCCCATTCTACAAATTGGAAATCTTTTCCATTTTTGCCAGTTTTGTCAACATATAATCCTATTTGTTGATTTACACCGTCATATTTACCGTCCTTGCTTGCTGAAACATTAATTTCAATTTTGTTATCAGCTTCAGGTTTACCTGTAGATCCTGTTTCTGCAAAAGCAGGAACAACTACTGAGAAAACCATAGCAAAAGCAAGTAATAATGACATAATCTTATTGCTTTTTTTCATGATTAAAAATCATCCTCCTCTAAAAATTTTGTTCAACTTCTATGAACCTTAGAAATTAAACTTTGCTTTGCACCCATTGAAGGGGGCTTTGAAAGTACACCTTCAATGTACTACGTAGTTATAAGCCAAGTCCTCTTCCTTTGATTTTAAGAAGTTGTTTGCCCAAAAGCGTAGGCTTTTATAATAGCAACTTTCGTTGTTATTACCATTTTTTATTATGCTATAAGTTAATACTTATACCATAATCTTATAGATATTATAACAGATATTTTTGTAATTTCAAATAGGAAAAACCAAAACTCCTATTCGAAATTATGAACTGTTAATAGTCAGTTAAAAATATAATACCACAATAAGGATATCCTTTTCTATATTATACCTCAATTTGAAAAAAATAAACACTTTAACAAGGTGTCTTGCTGTATAATATTATACACTATATTTTAACATTTCAACAGACTAAAATATTACAAAATTATTACATTTTGATTTTTTATTAGATTTGTAACCATTTTGTAACTACTTCCAGTTTTTATTATGTTACTATAATTGTAGACAATAGGTCATTTTTTTGTTCATCCTCCCAAATATGAACCAAGACCTATGATGTAGTCCGATTTGAAAAAATCGGGCTTTTTTTTGAATTTTTTTCAAAAAATTCAATCTTTAAAATTTAATTTTGTTTATTTTGTAGGGTTAATCCCTGCTACCTTAATATTTCTATTTTATTATTTCTTTTAACCAAGGGAAAAGCTAAGAAACCTTTTCGTATGGTTTCTATCGCTTTCCCCTTGAAATCCCCTTTTTCTTACCTTCCAAACGATTCAGGACTGCCGTCCTGAAAACCTGCTTAGTAAGGGGAAGAAAATCTGTTGGATTTTCTATGTTTTGTAATTTTATTTTGAACATTCTCTTTTTCAAATCTTATTATTCCCAAGATGTGTATTCTTTTTCGTGAGATGTTTCGACTCGCTACGCTCGCTCAACATGACAGCAGGGTGAATTTTTCATTCATCGTGTCATTCTGAGCGTAAATTTTACGAAGTAAAAATTGAAGTCGAAGAACCTCGCTTTTTTATTCCATCAGAATGCGACCTCGGAAAGTTTATTGATTTGTTATGTAGGATTAATTCCTACTATCTTTTTATTTCTAATATAGTCATTCTTTCTATAATCAAAGGGCGAGCGCCTTAGGAACGTTTTGTATGTTTTCCTTATGCAAAATTTTTATTTCTATCGTACAAATTTTTTTAGAGAAAGTTATTAAAAAGCGACTTCTTTTTTTATTTATAATAAGAGGTTTTAATCTTTTTTATTCTATTAAATTATATTTTTGACTCCTTTATATTTTGTTTCGTCTCTTATTTTTTAATTACTTAATTTTTTTTATTGCTTCGCTATTTAATTTTTCTAATGCGACAATTTGTTTTCTGGCAAATTTTCTAAGTTCTATCATTCTTTCTTTTTGTTCAATCCCTTTAGATATTAGAACCGAATTATAACTTTCCATATTTGCAAGGACTAATAGTTCGTTTAAGCTTGCATAGTCTCTCATATTTCCTTTTACATTTGGGTTTTCTTCTCTCCATTCTTTTGCTCTTTTATTAAATAGTGCTACGTTTAGCATATCAGCTTCACTGGCATACTTAAATGATAATTGCTCATTTGTTAAGTCATCAAGCAAATATTCTTTTATAGCATCGGTATGGATTTTGTAATTGATTTTTGATATTTCTCTGTGAAGATTCCAACTTAGTGATAGCTTTGAGTTTTCATCTTCTTTTAACCTTTTGTAATCTTGAATAATGTATAGTTTAAATTCTGGAGATATCCATGAAGCAAATTCCATAGCAATATCATAATGAGCATAAGTTCCGCCATATCTACCAGATTTTGAAACTATGCCAATAGCCTCTGTAGATTCTATCCATTTACTTGGTGTCATTGTAAATCTATTTAATCCTGCTTCATTTCTAAACGTGTCGAATTGCACACGGTTAAAATTTGGATTATTAAGGATTTCCCATAATCCTATAAATTCAAGGGTATTTCTATTCCTCATCCAGTTTTGAATAACAAATCTTGGATCATCAGTATTTTTATATTTAGCTATATCTGTCAAGCTAATGTAATCATTTTTAAAATCTTCAGTATAAACTTGAATTGATAAACCTTTTGCAGAAATATTCTCTTTTTTTATTTTTGACATTTCAGCCCCTCCATGATGAAATCCTCTTTATAATCATTATTATATCATTGTCACATTGCTATGGGCTGTTGACAGAACTTTATTGTGGAAATTCCAAAACATCGACTCGGTTGCTTTTCTAAGAAAAGCAACTGTAAAAGTTTATTAATTTGTTTGTTTTTGTAGGGCGTTGCCCTACGACCTTTTTTGTTTTTATTATAGTCTTTTGTTTAACCAAGGGGAAAGCTAAGAAACCTTTTCGTATGGTTTCTATCGCTTTCCCCTTGAAATCCCCTTTTTCTTACCTTCCAAACGATTCAGGACTGCCGTCCTGAAAACCTGCTTAGTAAGGGGAAGAAAATCTTGTTGGATTTTCTATTGGTTTTGTATTGTATTTTGGAGTTTTTTGCTCTTTTTAGAAATGTTATTTCCTCGCTTTGTCATTATGAGCGAAAATTTTGCAAAGCAAAATTGAAGTCGAAGAATCTCGTTTCATTTTCTGAAAGAAAGTGTCAGAAGGCGACCTCTTTTTTAGATTTTTTGGCGTATAGGCCGTTAAATCACTAAAAATATTTATCTGATTTTATTTTCATAATCTTGTTTGAAGTGAAAAATTTTATCAATAAAAACATTGTTTTCATCTATTCTATACAAAATAAAGTAATCATGTCTAAAAAAATTAAATCTTCTATAACCTAATTCTTTAAGTTTTAAATTACTACATAGTTTGAAACTTCCTGCAGAATGACTTAATTTTGATAGTACTTCAGAGAAATCATTAATAATACTTTCAGCAGCTTCTTTGTTGCTCTTTTCAAAGAGAATATAATTAACGATATTGTCTAAATCAGTCTCAGCTTCTTTTGTAATTAATACTTTATATTCCATATTTTTCTTTAATCTCAGACACTACTTCTACAGCGTCTTTATATTCTCCTCTTTCTGCTGATTTGCGAGATTTCTCTAATAGTGTTAATATCTCATCTTCTGTGAATTTTTCATAATCTTTTTTTCTTTTTATTTCAAATGGTATTCCATTACTTGAAACAGCCTGTGTTAAAAACATACGAATTGCTGTTGTTGTATCTAATCCTAAATCTTTAAATAATTCGTCTGCTTTATTTTTTAGTTCATCGTCTAATCTGAGTTGAATATTTGCCATGTTTTCCTCCTTATTTTTAATTAAATAATACCAACAGGGCATTGCTTTGTCAATTCATATGTAATGATATAGCATATGTGTTTCGCTTTCTGACAGAAAGTGTATCAAAGTGTTTGATTTAGTTTTGTTTTTGTAGGGCGTTGCCGACGACCTTTTTTGTTTTTATTATAGTCATTCATTCTATACCAAAGGGCGATGGCCTTAGGAACGTTTCGTATGTTCCTATTCCTCGCCCTTTGGAACCCACACCCTGCACCTCCAACGATTCAGGACTGCCGTCCTGAAAACCTGCTATATAAGGGGAAGAAAATCTTGTTGGATTTTCTTTTTGTGCCTTACGGCACAATTAATAGAAATGTTATTTCCTCGCTTTATCATTCTGAGCGGAAATTTTTTTGTTACAAAAAAATTGGAGTCGAAGAATCTCGGGAACTTCCTTTATAAAGAAAGTTTCCGTCAAAGTATCTTAGTTTATTTTGTATGGTTTCACCCCACTACCTATTTATTACTAATAAGTTTTTTCTTTTAACCAAGGGGAGAACTAAGAAACCTTTTCGTATGGTTTCTAACGTTCTCCCCTTGAAATCCCCTCTTCCTTACCTTCCAAACGATTCAGGACTGCCGTCCTGAAAACCTGCGTAGTAAGGGGAAGAAAATCTTGTTGGATTTTCTTTTTGTGCCTTACGGCACAATTAATAGAAATGTTATTTCCTCGCTTTGTCATTCTGAGCGGAAATTTTTTTGTTACAAAAAAATTGAAGTCGAAGAATCTCGCTTTTCGACAGGAAAGTGTAGAACTAAAGTAGGGAAAAATTATTTTCTCCCTCTCTTTTTTAAAGCCTTTTCTACTGCTTTCATTTCGTCATATGGTATTTTTTCTCCACCTAATTTTTTAAAGAACTTCTCGTTTCCCTTCCCTAAGAATAGAACTACGTCGTCACTTGTTGCCATTTCTACTGCTCTTTCGATAGCTTTTTCTCTATCTTTTATATATTCATATTCTCCATTTGACTTTTCCATTCCTCTTATTATATTTTTGGAGATTTCTTCAACTTCCATATCCACTTCATCGTCTCTTGTAATTATGGAGCAGTCTGCAGTTTTTCCTACGACTCTTCCTATTTCTTCTTGCATTTCTTTAGTTCTTGCTCCAGTTACTCCAAAGACTACTATTGTTTTTTTATGAAAGTTTTCTTTTGCTGATTTTATAATACTTTCCATCCCGTCGCTTGTGTGTGCAAAGTCTATAACTAAATTAAGTCCTTGGTCATTTTCTACTACTTGGTATCTTCCTTCTGGTTTTTTAAATTTTTCAAGTCCTTTTTTTATATCTTCTATTGTTATTCCTATTCTTATAGCTACCGCTACTGCTGCCATTGTGTTGTAAATATTATATTTTCCTGCAATTGGTATTTCTAATTTTTCTTCTATGTTCTTTTCTCTATATATAAAGGTAGTTTTTTCTAAGTCCATGTGTTCTATGTGGGCTGTTATGTCTGCTGGTTTTTCCATTGAGTAGGATAAAACTTTTTTTCCTTCTTCTTTTAGCTCTTTGTATAGTCTTTGTCCGTATGAATCGTCTATGTTTATAATATTTTCTTTTTTTGTCATGTCAAAGAGTTTTTTCTTTGCATGGTAGTAGTTTTCCATTGTCCCGTGCAGTTCCAAGTGTTCATAGGTCAGATTTGTAAAGACTGCATAGTCAAAGTCTACTCCTTCTACTCTCTTTAACTCTAAGGCGTGGGAAGACACTTCCATTACTACGGCTTTGTAGTCTTCTTCTTTAAGTTCTTTAAATATCTCTTGTAATTTATTTGCCTCTGGTGTAGTCTTGCCAAGATTTTCTATTTCTTCTCCTTTTTTTAGTCCTACTGTACCTATTGTTGCTGTTTTTATATTTCCTTCTTTTAGTATTTGTTCCAGTATAAATGTGGTTGTAGTCTTTCCATTTGTTCCGGTTATCCCAACTACTGTAATTTCCTTTGATGGGTTTTCATAATAAGCTTTGGCTATTTCTGATAGGGCAAGTCTCCCATCTTCTACTTTTATATATGTGATATCATTTTGTTTTTTTATGTCCTTTGTATGAACGATAATTTTACATCCATTTTCTATAGCTTTTTCAATAAATTTGTGTCCATCTGTTTTAAATCCTTCTATGGCTACAAATATGCTATTTTCTTTAGCTTGTCTTGAATCAAGTGTAATGCTATTAAATATTTTATTTTGGTCCCCTTCTACTTCTATATAGGATATACGTTTTAAAACTTCTTTTATACTCATCTTAAACTCCTTTTTGTTCTCTATTCTATTTTAATTGAAGCTTTGATAATTGTACAATCAAATTATTACAAAATGTCTACAATCGGCTAAATCTGTTTGATTATATTTCATAAGGGTATACAATTAAGGAAACTAATTAAGGAGGATTTAAATGAAATTAGAATTATTTTATAAGGACAGCTGTCCATTTTGCCAAAAGGTAATCAGATTTATTGATAAACATGAATTAAAGGATAAAATCGAATTTTTAGATATCGTTAAGGACAAAGATGCTAAGAAAAGACTTGTTGATGAAGGTGGAATGAACCAAGTTCCATGTCTATTTGTAGATGGCAAGCCTATGTATGAGTCAAGCGATATTATTGAATTCTTAAAGTCTAATTTATTATAAAGGGGATGTTTTTTTGAATAAGAAAATATTAATAGCAGGATTTTTAGCAACAACTGTATTCTTAGCAGGTTGTGATAAAGCTTCAACTACTACAGATGATATAGATACTACAAAGGCTCCTACAGTTACTGAATCTCAAGCTGAAACTGAGGCTTCAGAAAATGAAACTGTTCAAGGAGAGACCGAAACTACTAACGAACCTAATGATGCGGCAGGTCAACACGAAGAGCAATATGGTGTTAATGACGCTTTAGAAAAATTCAAACAAGAGTTTCCTAATGCAAAGATTGTAAGTGTTTCATATGACCACAATGACAGATATCAATATGACGTTACTGGTATGGAAGAAGGTATGGAACATTCTTTAGAGCTTGACGCAAAATCTGGAGAAACTCAAGTAAAATCTGAAAATGAAAATGATGCTATCAATGCAATTGATGAAAAGTATTTAGCTAAGATTGACGAGATGATAAACAGATCTTTAGAAGACTTTGCAAAAAATAACGAAACTCAAAATATGCTTGCAAAGGAATGGGAACTTGAATTTGACGACGGAGTTCTTCAATTTAACTCTGAAGTAGTATCTGGTAATAAATCAGCCGAATACAAATACAATGTAGCTGATGAATTTTAATTAGTAAAATAATAGTATTAGGTGAATTCACCTAATACTATTTTTACATCGAGGTGTGGTATGAAAAAATTTTTCGTTTCTATGATGATTTTAGCTCTTCTCACAGGATGTAGTGGCGTAAATATAAACAATAGCTCTACTGAAGTTATAAGTAAAGCTGTGGAAAGTGAAGAAAAAAATACGATGAATAATATGAAAGACTTTACAAAGTCAGTTGTAAAAGACTTCACACAAGACTATTCCCTTCCACTTGATTCAATTATTTACTCCTATGACGAAGAAAGTGACAAACATGATTTCAAACTAAATCATAATTCTCAAAATGGTGTAGAAAGTCATTATATAAATGATAAATTTGATAAATCTAAATCTTTAAGAGTTTCAGCTAAAGGTGAACCCATACCAGAAGAAATTTTAAAAAATATGGATAAAATATTTGACAGAGCCTTTGAAGATTTTAACAAAAAATTTAATCAGCAAAAAAATATTCATTTTAAGCACTGGAATTTGCATGATGATAATGGAAAATATATTTTTAACGGCATTGTAATATCTGACGAAGAACATTCATGGGACATATATTATAATGTAGAAAAAGATATAGGAATAAAGTAGACAGTTGAAAGTTTTTATGTAGGGTTAAGCCCTACTATCTTTTTATTTCTAATATAGTCTTTAGTTTAACCAAGGAGAGAACTAAGAAACCTTTTCGTATGTGGTCTCAGTTCTCTCCTTGAAATCCTCTTTTTCTTACCTTCCAAACGATTCAGGACTGCCGTCCTGAAAACCTGCTTATTAAGATGTAAAAAATCTTGTTGGATTTTCTTTTTTTGTACTTCATTTTGTACAATCTATTATGACTACTTTATTATTTCTAAGATAATTTTTCATTTTTGTGAGATCCTTCGAGTCGCTTACGCTCCCTCAGGATGACAGCGACGACACGGTTTCATTGTAATATAGCGAAACACTTCCATGAATGTCATCCTGAACGGAAAATTTGCGTAGCAAATTTGTAGCTGAAGGATCTCAGTTGCTTTTCACTGTAAAAGTCTATTGAATCGTTATGTAGGGCGTTACCCTACGACCTTTTTATTTCTAATATAGCCTTTTGTTTAACCAAGGAGAGAACTAAGAAACCTTTTCGTATGGTTTCTATCGTTCTCTCCTTGAAATCCTCTCTTCCTTACCTTCCAAACGATTCAGGACTGTCGTCCTGAAAACCTGCTTAATAAGTGGAAGAAAATCTTGTTGGATTTTCTATTGGTTTTATTATTGTGTTTTGGAGTTTTTTGTTTTACAAATTTTTTATTTCCCAGTATTGTCATTCTGAGCGAAAATTTTACGTAGTAAAAATTGAAGTCGAAGAATTCTTGACCTAACAGAAGACGAAGTCTTCGTTGTAGGTCAAATGTCGATCTCGTTTCACTTTCTGAAAGAAAGTGTCAGAAGGCGACCTCGAAACTTTCTATTCCATAAGAAGGCGACCTCAATAACTTTCTCAAATAATAAAAAGCCTTCATTTTGAAGACTTTCTTACTTTTTATTATATTGGTTAAGTACTTTATAATATCCGTTAGCTTCTAAAGCTTCTTTTACATATCCTCTTATCTCTTTTGTTGGATATACATTTCTTCTTATTGACTTCATCTTTTTAAGCACATCTTCTACAACAAGTGAAATATCTCCTCTGGTCATTCCTGCACCAGCTTCGTCTGATGTAGATGCAATTGAATTAAAAATCTTTTCCTTATCAAAGGCTTCTACATTGCCAAGTTTTTTTAAAACCCATTCTCCTTCGTCTCCAAACATCTTGTCAAGTACATCTATCTTTAAATTTTCAAGCACTGATGAAACTTCATTTGGACTGACATTATTTCCTTCAAAATAATCTAATAATACTTTTGTTAAGTCTTCCATATAACCCTCCTTAATTATATATACCACGTAAAATCAAATTAAAACCTTAAACACTCAATTTTAAAATTTATTATACATTTAAAGTTTAATTAAATAAAGACATATTAATTTATTCAGTGTTTAAGCACTCTACAAAGAAAAGAGGAGTCCTGCTCCTCTTACTTTACTTCTTTTATATAAACTTTTCCATTGTACTCTATGTTATCTGCATCTACAATTTTTATAGTTTCCTCTAAATCGTCTGCTGTTACGGTTTTTTCTTTTTCATTATAAACTGGGTTTAGAAATTTTCTATTTACCTGTCTATCTCCCTTTTGATCAATATCAACATTATCTGGAAGTTCTCCTATTTCTTCAGCTTCATAAATGGTAACACTGTCCTTATCAAAAAATATTATATTGTACCTATATCCATCTTGGTACTCTTTATCATCTTCTTTGAATGTATAAGAGTATGTCTCACCTACAAGATTTTTGTATTGATCCTGATTATTAAAACGATATATAACTACCCCTAATATTAATGCTACCAAAATTCCCAAAATAACTTTTCCATTTTTTGACATATTGCCCTCCCTTCCATTGTCTTAGTAATATTATTTTTCTTTATACTTTTCAAAAGCTTCTTATTAGATCTTTTCTATTTACACTTCCTCACCTTTTAAGGAATCTAAAAAACTTTCTACTCCATCTTCTCTTCCTTCTATTAAATATTTAATAAAGTTAAGAATTTTTTCCATAGCGTATATTGTAAATAGCGCAATTACTATTTCTTCCATTCCTCCTCTTACTGGGATTACTTTGTTAAATACCTTATAGTAGTTAAGTAGTAGCAATACAGATAATAGTATTGATATTAAATGAAATAATATTTTTGATTTCTTCATATTATCCTCCTTTGGTTGTATTAAAAGTATTTGGTTTATATTATTGTATCACATTTTTTATTTTTTCAAATCGTTTTCATTTGTTGTGCTATATTTTTATACTTAAGTGATATTTGTTTGTTTAAATATTTGTCATGAATTCAACTTTTTAAAAAGCTAATGTTTCCTATCAAGTTTAACTTCATCGAAACATATAAAATTTCTTAGGTTGGGTGTCTGGCTATTCCAATCAAAAAAACGATTCAAGACTGTCGTCCTGAAAACCTGCTTAGAAATACGAAGTGTGATAACATCTCAGTTACTTTTCTTAGAAAAGCAACTGTAAAAGTTTATTGATTTTTTATGTAGGGTTAATTCTTACTACCTTTTTATTTCTATTATATTTAATTGTTTTATTCTACCAAGGGGGAAAAAGGAACCGTTTCGTACGTTCCTTTCCCCCTTGAAAACCCCCTTTACCTCCCAACGACTTGGGGATATCCCCAAGACCCCTTTGGGAAAGTGGAAGAAAATCTTGTTGGATTTTCTATTGGTTTTGTATTGTATTTTGAAATTTTTTTGTTTTGCTTTATTTTATTTCCAAGTATTGTCATACTAAGCGTAAATTTTTATGAAGTGAAAATTGAAGTCAAAGACTTCTTGACCTAACATGTAAGAGGTGATAAATGAGAGATTTGAGTGACGTGGAAGAAGAAAATATTATGATAATTTAGCGTGAACTTTCTATCAGAAAGTTCACGAGATTCTTCGACTTCAAAATTTTTTTCAAAAATTTTTTCGCTCAGAATGACATGGCGGACAGTCTTTCCTTCGTACAAGATGTAATGGACTGAGTTCTTGACTATTCCAAATAAAAAAGGAATCCCCTTAGGGACTCCCTCTAATTTAATTATATTATTCTATTATCCTTGAAACAACGCCTGCTCCTACTGTTCTACCACCTTCTCTGATTGCAAAACGTAGTCCTTCTTCTATGGCGATTGGTGTGATTAATTCGATTTTGAATTTTGCGTTATCTCCTGGCATTACCATTTCTACGCCTTCTTCAAGTTCGATGTTTCCTGTTACGTCTGTTGTTCTAAAGAAGAATTGTGGTCTGTATCCTGAGAAGAATGGTGTGTGTCTTCCTCCTTCATCTTTTGTTAATACGTACACTTCTGCTTCGAACTTTGTGTGTGGATGTATTGTTCCTGGAGCTGCTAATACTTGTCCTCTTTCGATTTCGTTTCTTTGCACTCCTCTTAGTAGTGCTCCGATGTTATCTCCTGCTTCTGCTTGTTCAAGAAGCTTTTTGAACATTTCTACTCCTGTTACAACTACTGTTCTCTTCTCTTCTGTTAGTCATACGATTTCTACGTTGTCTCCACCTCTTAATGCTCTTCTTTCTCTTCTCCTTGTTGCTACTGCTCTTTTTCATGCAATTGAGAAGATGTCTTCTACTGGCATTAGGAATGGTTGGTCTGTATCTCTTTCTGGTTCTGGAATGTATTCGTCTACTTCATTCATTAGTTCAACGATCTTATCTCCCCATTCTCCGTCTGGTTCTTCTAAGGCTTTTAGTGCTGATCCTACTACGATTGGTGTGTTGTCTCCGTCGTAGTCGTATTCGTTTAGTAGATCTCTTACTTCCATTTCTACTAATTCGATTAGTTCTGGGTCATCTACTTGGTCTTCTTTGTTTAGGAATACTATTATCTTTGGTATTCCTACTTGTCTTCCAAGTAAGATATGTTCTCTTGTTTGTGGCATTGGACCGTCTGCTGCTGATACTACAAGGATTGCTCCGTCCATTTGTGCTGCTCCTGTAATCATGTTCTTTACATAGTCAGCGTGACCTGGACAGTCAACGTGTGCGTAGTGTCTCTTGTCTGTTTCGTATTCTACGTGTGATGTTGAGATTGTGATTCCTCTTTCTCTTTCTTCTGGAGCCTTGTCTATGTGTGCATAGTCAACGAATTCTCCTGAACCGAATCTCTTGTTTAATACGTATGTTATTGCTGCTGTTAATGTTGTTTTACCATGGTCAACGTGACCTATAGTTCCTATATTAACATGTGGTTTGGTTCTTTCAAATTTTTCTTTTCCCATTTTTATCCTCCTAAATTGAAGTTATTCTTTATTTTTATCGCCAAGTACTTTTTCTGCGATTGTATTTGGCACTTTTTCGTAATGATCAAACATCATTGAGTATGTTGCACGACCTTGTGTATTTGAACGTAGGTCTGTTGCATATCCAAACATTTCTGATAGTGGAACATATGCATCAAGTATATGAACTCCATTCTTAGGGTTCATTCCTTGAATCTTACCTCTTCTTGAGTTGATATCTCCCATTACATCTCCAAGGTATTCGTCTGGAGTTGTAATTTCTACTTTTTCCATTGGTTCAAGTAGTGATGGACCTGCTTTTGCAAGGGCTGCTCTTAGAGCCATTGATCCTGCTATCTTAAATGCCATTTCTGAAGAGTCAACGTCATGGTATGAACCATCGTAAAGTGTAACTTTGATATCAAGTACTGGGTATCCACCAAGTATACCTGATTGTGCTGCTTCTTCGATACCTTGTTGAACGGAACCGATATATTCTTTAGGGATAACCCCTCCAACGATTGCGTTAACAAATTCAAAGCCTGCACCTGGTTCTTGTGGTTCAATCTTAATCTTAGCATGTCCGTATTGTCCTCTACCACCTGATTGCTTAATGTATTTACCTTCAGCTTCTGCTTCTTTAGTGATAGATTCTCTATATGCTACTTGTGGATTACCGATGTTAGCTTCCACTTTGAATTCTCTTAAAAGTCTATCTACGATAATTTCAAGGTGTAGTTCTCCCATACCTGAGATTATTGTTTGACCTGTTTCTTCGTTTGTGTGTGTTGTGAATGTTGGGTCTTCTTCTGCTAATTTTGAAAGTGCAACACTCATCTTTTCTTGTGATGCTTTTGTCTTTGGTTCGATTGCAACTGAGATTACAGGTTCTGGGAACTCCATCTTTTCAAGTATGATTTCATTGTCAGCGTCACATAGTGTGTCACCTGTGCCTGTATCTTTAAGTCCTACAGCTGCAGCGATATCTCCTGCGTAAACTGCATCAACTTCTTGTCTCTTGTTTGCGTGCATCATAAGGATACGTCCCATTCTCTCTCTCTTGCCCTTTGATGAGTTGTATACATATGAACCAGCTTCTAATACTCCTGAGTAAACTCTGAAGTAAGTTAGCTTTCCAACGTATGGGTCTGTAACTACTTTAAATGCAAGTGCTGAGAATGGTTCTTCGTCTGAAGAATGTCTTTGAACTTCTTCTTCTGTATCAGGGTCAATACCTTTGATTGCAGGTACGTCTAATGGTGATGGCATATAGTCTACAATTGCATCAAGTAGTGGTTGAACACCCTTGTTCTTATATGCTGAACCACAGAAAACAGGATTCATTGAAAGATTAACTGTTGCAATTTTAATTGCTCTTTTAATCTCTTCTTCTGTAATTTCTTCACCTTCAAGGTATTTCATCATTAGATCTTCATCATGATCTGCTATGTTTTCAAGCAGATTTGCTCTATATTCTTCTGCTAACTCTTTAAGGTCTTCTGGAATATCTGTTTCTTCAATTTCAGTTCCAAGGTCGTTTTTATAAATAATAGCCTTCATTCTTATAAGGTCTACACAACCTATGAAGCTTTGTTCATTTCCTATAGGGATTTCCAAAGGAACAGGGTTAGCTCCTAATTTATCTTTTATTGTCTTTATTGATTCGAAATAGTCGGCTCCTGTTGCATCCATTTTGTTGATGAAGCAAATTCTTGGAACGCCATATTTGTCCGCTTGTCTCCATACGGTTTCTGATTGTGGTTCTACACCGCTCTTGGCATCAAATAAAGCTATTGCTGAGTCCAATACTCTAAGTGATCTTTCAACTTCAACTGTAAAGTCAACGTGTCCTGGGGTATCAATAATATTTATTCTATTATTTTTCCAGATACATGTTGTAGCAGCTGAAGTAATTGTAATACCCTTTTCTTGCTCTTGAACCATCCAGTCCATTTGAGCAGCTCCGTCATGGGTATCTCCGATTTTATGGATTTTTCCAGTATAGTATAGAATACGTTCAGTAACTGTAGTTTTTCCTGCGTCAATATGAGCCATTATACCGATATTTCTGGTATCTTTTAAAGAATAATCTCTTCCCATAAAAACTTATTACTCCTTCCCAGTAATTAGAATCTATAATGTGCAAATGCTTTATTTGCTTCAGCCATCTTGTGAACGTCTTCTCTCTTCTTAACACTACCACCAGTGTTATTGGCCGCGTCTAAGATTTCTTTTGCAAGTCTTTCCACCATAGTTCTTTCTCCTCTTTTTCTTGAGTAGGTTGTTAACCATCTAAGACCAAGTGTTTGTCTTCTTTCTGGTCTAACTTCCAAAGGAACTTGGTAGTTCGCACCACCTATTCTTCTTGATTTAACTTCAAGAACAGGCATTATATTGTTAAGTGCTTTGTAGAATACTTCTAAAGCGTCTTCTCCTGTAGTTTCTGCTACTTTTTCAAAAGCACCATAAACAATAGCTTGTGCTACACCTTTCTTTCCGTCTAACATAATGTTGTTGATTAGCTTTGTAACCACTTTGTCATTGTAGACTGGATCAGGCATTACATCTCTCTTTGGTACATGTCCTTTTCTTGGCACTTCGCTTCCCTCCTTACTATATAGTATTTCATTGGTACTCGACATATTTGTCATTGTCGCTGTGCTCAAATGTATATTAAAGTATAAACTGAATTTATCTTAAAATTTTAACATTGAAGCATCTTTTTTTCATCTCTTATTTAGGCTTTTTAGCTCCGTATTTAGAACGTCCTTGCATTCTTCCTGAAACTCCAGCAGTGTCAAGGGCACCACGAACGATGTGATAACGAACCCCTGGTAAGTCCTTTACTCTTCCTCCTCTAATAAGAACAACACTGTGTTCTTGTAGGTTGTGTCCGATACCTGGAATGTAAGAAGCAACTTCCATACCATTTGTTAAACGAACTCTTGCAACCTTACGTAGGGCTGAGTTAGGTTTCTTAGGTGTTACAGTTCTAACGGCAGTACATACTCCTCTTTTTTGTGGAGAGTTAACTGTTGTATTTCTTTTCTTCAAAGTGTTGAAATTAACAGATAAAGCCGGTGATTTTGACTTGTAAGTCTTACTTTGTCTACCTTTTCTAACTAATTGATTGATTGTTGGCAAATTTTTCACCTCCGTGTAATTATTTTGCAAAAAAATAGAAATGTCTAACATCTCACTTTTGCACCAGTTCATTTTAACATCGAAGCCTGTTATTGTCAAGTTTTTCAATGGTTTTTACATGGTTTTTACTAATTTTTTTAAAAGTGAACGAAAATGTGTGTGACATTTCTATTTTTTATTTTAGCCGCCTTGGCTTTCATATTTTTTTATTCCAATTTTCCACATTATTATAAGTATAGCGACAAAAATTCCTAAGTACATTAACTGTTCTAATAGAAGTGAAATCTTGTCTTTTTCTTGAACTATTATACTTGGTATATAGTAGATTCCAGCAAGTGGATTATGTTTGAAAAATCCATCTCCAATTATCTTTAAAGGAAATATCTGTCCCGAAAATATTGCAAGTATAAACCAAAATATATCTCTTAATGTGAGTACTGACTTGAGCCAAAAGGTAGAGATTCCTAAGATTCCAAGCACTGTAAAAAATATTGTAAATCCTAAAAACAGTGATAACGTAAAAAATATTATATTATTTATATTTAAAGCTTTAAAAAATATCCCTACAGCTATAAAGCTTATAAGTCCCATAGGTAATGTTATTGCAACTCTTCCAACAGCAGAAAAATATCTACTTAATAAGTAATTTATAGGTTTTGTAATTGCAATATCTAAAGCACCTGTGTTTATATCTTGAAAAATATAATAAACCTCCGCCATCAAATCTGAATAGGATAGCTGAACAATTTCAATGGTTATCAAATAAAATAGAATTTCCCTAAGTTCCATTCCTGACAAATCATTTTGAAATTTATATATATACTTCCATAGAAAAAATGGTATCAATATACTTATTGGAGCGTAGAGCATAGATGTGAAAAAGGTTAGAGCATATTCTCTTGCTTTTAATATTTCTATTTTGGATCTATTTAAATATCTTTGCATTTTAACCTCCATTTGAACTGTATTTTTTTATACAATTTCTGTAGACCTTTATAAATAGCAGGCATAAAATAAGGAAAGAAATTATAATATATCTAAATCCTTCAACTTTTTCGCCCATAAGCACTATTGTTGGAAAATATGTTGTAAGTGCTATTGGCACTACATAGGTCAGTAGGTTTTGTAAGGTTTTAGGAAATATTTTTAAAGGATAGTTTTTTGCAATTGAAAAATTAAATATTAAGTCTCTTAAAGTCGATATTTTTTCTATCCAAATGCTTAACATTGTAATCATCCCATAAATCAAGTGATAATATATATTTCCAAATATAAGTAATCCCATACTTTTAAATACATTTACTGTTTGTACTTCAATGTCAAATCTTGTTATTATATAGTAAATTCCAAATCCACCTATTATTATCTGCTGAACCATGTTTGTAAATGGAACTTTTTCCATGAGTATCATCATCAGCATATTCCTTGGTCTATATAGATACTTGTCGAGACTTCCCTCCTGAACCATATATTCAAAATCTCTAAGCCCAAAGAATATTTCTCCTATGCCAAGGGACAAAGTCCCCATCATTACTAACAAATATATGAGATTTCTATCTTTAATATTTTCTCCTGTAACTAAAAATATCATACTCCAGAAAAACATTATGGAATAGACGTTGAACAAAGCATATAAAAATAGCATCTTTGCCTCGTTTGGATATGCTCTTATCTTTTTAATTTGAATTTTTATTGATGTTAATATCAGTTTCATATCAGTTACCATACTTCATACATATAACATCTTCCAGGGATAGCTCCTCTATGGTGTACTCTGAAAATTTAAATCTGCTCAAATCCATTTTTTCAAGCTGGTTTAGATTTATAACATACTCTGCCTTGTCAAAGATAATCTTATCTGGCTCAAATGAAAACTCATTCATCATATCCACTGGTATTCTAACTTTTCTAAAATTATTTCTATCTGCAAATTTATCAGGATCTCCATCGTAGATTATTTTCCCCTTTTCTAATATGATTATCCTCTTGCAAAATCTCTCTATGTTTTTTATCTCATGGGTTGTCAAAAGTATGGTAATTTTAAACTCTCTATTAATCTCATCTAAAAAATCCATAATATTTCCCTGGGTTACAACATCAAGTCCAAGGGTTGGCTCGTCTAAAAACAATACCTTTGGCATATGAATAAGAGAAGCGACTATTTCGCACCTTCTCTTTTGTCCCAAGGACAACTTTCGAACTGGTGTATGTAGTATTTCTTCAAGTTTTAAAATTTTTGAAAACCTCTCCATCCTGTCTTCAAAGTCACTATCAGAAACTCTATATACTTCCTTATAATATCTAAAGGAGTCCAAGGGACTTATATCAAAGAATAGAGTTGACTTTTGTCCCATGGAAACACCGATGTTGTTCAGTAAATCTCTTTCTCTCTTTGATGGATCGTGACCATTTATAGATATACTTCCTGAGTCCCTTTCAAGTATCCCTGTCATCATCTTTATTGTAGTAGACTTTCCAGCTCCGTTAAGTCCTATTAATCCAATCTTTTCTCCTTCATCTACTTTAAAGCTTATGTCTTCCACCGCTTTAACTTTAACATGTTCCTTTTTTAAAAAACCTATGGATTTTTTATAATCATAGGTCTTTGATACATTCTGTAGTTCTATCATTAGTTTCTCCTTTTTTATCTTAAACTCTTTTCAAAATCTATCATCCTTTAAATCAAGACTTTTTATCGTCTTTCCTATCTGATTTTAAAAATAAAAGTATAAGAATTGATGGCAATACAATTTGTAAAAGCAAAATAAAAGCTCCCACTATTGCTACAACTAAATCACTCTTTCCCCTGGATAAAAAAATGGACAAAACTATAATCGGAAGTAGTGCCAATGAAATCCTGTTAAGGTAAGCTCCGAACATCTTGTCCAAAATTTTAAACTCATCTTCATTTGTATTTGTCTTTTCAAGGTAGTAACTTAGGGTTATGGATATAAACCAAAGCCCCATGTTAATACCCCAGATTATATAAAAAAATTTCATCAGTAATATTCTTTGAAAAATCTTTCTACATTTTTATAGGCAATCTTTTCCACTACTTCAGAAGATATTCCATTCATGTTTAGTCTGTTTAAAAACTCTATCATCTTGTGAGGATTTTTAATTTCAAACTCTCCGCCTATGCCGTCAAAGTCACTTCCGATTGCAACCAGGTCTTCTCCTCCCACATCTAACATATGTCTAATGTGTGTTTCATAGTCCCTAAAGGTTGCTGTCTTTTCATAAGTTGCAAAATGTGGACAAAGGTTAAGTCCCGCAACGCATCCTCTTTCGCCAAGATTCTTTAGCTGTCTGTCGGATAGGTTTCTTGTTACATCGGTAACTTTTCTTGCGTTTGAGTGACTTGCCATAAATGGTTTTGTGGTATTTTTTAACACATCTTCTATGCCATGTTCGTTTAGATGGGACACGTCTATTATTATTTTTTGTTCTTCCATCTCTTTTATAACTTCAATACCAAGTTTTTTTAGTCCATAGTCATTGTCATAACCTTCCAATTTATGAGGATATCCTAAGGAGTTTTCGTTATTCCAAAGTAGAGTTATGAGTGTGATTCCCTTTTGTCTTAAAGTCTTTACATCTTCTACTTTTGAAATTAACCTTCCGTCTTCTATGGTTGGAAATAGACTTACTAATCCATTTTTTCTATTTTCTAAATATTCTTTGTAATCTCTTGTGACTTTGAATTTGTCAGGGTATGTCTCTTCAATGTGCTTATAGAAGTCTAAACATTTTTCAACATATTCCCAGTCGGAAATTCCCGCAAGATTTACTTTTTCAAATTCTTCTTCGCTGGCAAGGAAAATTGCCATAAACTGCGCCTTTACTTCAAGGTCATAAAGTTCTTTTAAACCAAGATGTGATTTCTTACCTTCATATATCTCTTCTATTTTTGAATTTTCAATATATTTTAATACCGTATCACAGTGTAAATCTATATACATAGACCCTCCTATATTTTTATATCCACCCACTTGCCTCTTCTAAATCGTAGAGACATCAACACGTATCTTGTAAACTGGTCTGAAAGTATTCCAAGCCATATGCCCTTTAGACCAAGGTCCATTACAACTACTAAGAAATAGGTTGCAAATGTTCTTATTATTGTTACGGAGATTATGGATGTGAATAGGGTGTACTTTACATCTCCTGCAGCCCTTAGACATCCACCATATATTATTTGGGAAATTTGAAGAAGTATTATTATCATCAAGAATTTTGATATCATTACTCCCATTTCTATAATATGTTTCTCTTTGAAGTAGAGTCTAAATATGGATTCCCCAAATATGAATAACAATATCGAAAGGACTACTGAAATTGCAAGTCCTATTGTCTGACATGTCTTTCCATAAGTTTTTGCTTCTTCTTTCTTTCCTGCACCAAGGGCAGAACCTGCTAACGCAACTGCCGCAACTTGCATACCGTCTGCAAAGGCAAAGCCCAGGCTTAGTAAACTCATACCTACGTTGTGGGATGCAAAGGCATCTGTTCCAAGTTTTGCCGCCATCATCGCCGTTGTCATAAAGCCCACTCTAACTGCAAGGTTTTCTGCCAACAAATTTACTCCGAGCTTTGCAATACTTATGGCAGTCTCAACTCCTGGTTTTATTTTTTCTTTTATCATGTACCTAATCTGTACAAATGAATCCCTTTTAAATAGGGATCTTATACTCATTATTGTTGCAACGACAGTTCCAAGTACCGTTGCGATTGCAGCTCCAGCTACTCCAAGTTTTGGAAATCCCAAATTCCCACCTATTAGAAGGTAGTTGAATATTATATTTACAACGCTTGATACAAGGTTTGTGGTAAATGCAATTTGAGTGTTCCCACTTCCCCTTTGTGCAGCATTAATAACCATGCTTATGGTTGAAAACACCATTCCTCCCATGATTATTCTAAAATATATCATCGCTGGCGCATGGGTGTCTTTGTTACTTCCTGAAAATTTTAGTAATGGCGACGCAAATTTTACCATTAATATAGTTATAAACACTACAAATATCATGGTTATAAAAAATGCTGTGATTAGAGCTTCGTTTGCCCTATATTTGTCTCTCTCCCTTTCTTCTTGCAACAAGTGCAGATACTGCAACATTTATTGCAAAAAACAATGTAAATCCAATAAACTTAGGTTGGTTTGTTAGTCCAACCGCTGCAACTGCAAAGCTTCCAAGGGAAGAAACCATATATGTGTCTATTAGACCTGCCATGGCTATGAAAAAACTTTCCAATACTGATGGCCAAGCCATTTGAAATGCGTGTCTATAGTAAATTTTCTTTTCTTTTATCATTAAATCTTCCTATCTAACCTTTATAAAAAGGATACTTCTATTTAAAATAATCTTCTATTATGTCTGTTATATAAATGCTTGCTCTCCCATCTCCATATGGATTCTGTGCCTTTGACATCTTTTCATACTCATCTTTATCTGAAAGGATATGCTTTAGCTCTTTGTAAACTCTATCTTCATCAGTTCCAATTAATTTTAAAGTCCCCGCCTTGATTCCCTCGGGTCTCTCAGTGGTGTCTCTTAAAACTAAGACTGGCTTTCCAATTGCCGGTGCCTCTTCTTGAATGCCGCCGCTGTCGGTCAAAATCAAGTATGAACTTTTCATTATATTATGAAAGTCAAACACGTCCACCGGTTCAATAAGTTTTATATTTTCATTGTCTGAAAATACTTCTCTTGCAATCTGTCTTACTTTTGGGTTTAGATGAATAGGATATAGTACTGCAATGTCCTTTTCTTCATCTACAACTCTCTTTATAGCTTTAAAGGTGGAGCGCATCTTTTCTCCCAAGTTCTCTCTTCTATGCATGGTTAGAAGTATTAACTTTTTATTTTTGGCAAAGTCCAGTTCACTGTTATCATAGTCATCTTTTATGGTAGTTTTTAGGGCGTCAATAACTGTGTTTCCCGTTACAAATATGCTTTTTGGGTCCTTTTGTTCATTAATAAGATTTTCTTTTGCCTTTTGTGTTGGAGCAAAGTGTAAATCTGCCAGTGAGGAAATAGACTGTCTATTGAACTCTTCTGGGTATGGGCTGTATTTATTATATGTTCTAAGGCCTGCTTCCACATGTCCAACTTGGATGTGGTTATAAAATGAAGTTAGTGCAACCACAAAGCTTGTGGAAGTGTCCCCGTGAACCAGTACCAGGTCTGGTTTTTCTTTTTTTAATATATCTTCCATGCCCTTCATTATATTTACTGTAATGTCTGTAAGGCTTTGGTTTTTTTTCATGACCTTTAGGTTGTAGTCTTCTTTTATATTAAAAACTTCCATAACCTGGCTTAACATTTCGTTATGCTGTCCCGTAAGTGCAACTACAGTTTCAAAATTTTTCCTCTTTTTTAGTTCAAGGACCAATGGGCACATCTTTATGGCCTCTGGTCTTGTCCCAAATACTACCATTATCTTTTTCATATAATCACAGTCTATAAACTTTATCCCCTTTTATAACATTTCTCGTGTCATACACTACTTTGTTTTCTAAAAGCTCTTGGTGTTTTACAATTTCGTCATGAGAAACTAAAACTACCACCATGTCTACTGAGTCTAAAAACTCACGTATGTCAAAGACTTGGTTTTCTGTAATTTTTTCCTTTACCCATGGATCGTAGGTCTTTAGTGGATTTCCAAGATGTCTTTTTTGTAATTCCAATATCTGTAATGTCGGTGACTCCCTTATATCATCAATATTTTCTTTATAAGTAAGTCCATATAGTCCAACCTTTGACGGATCTTTTATTCCCTCTTTTTCCATTATTTCGTAAATTTCATTTAATACAAAATTTGGCATCGAGTCGTTAATCTGTCTTGCCTTATAAATTAGTTCTGTTGTAAGTGGATAGTCTCCTACTAAGAACCATGGATCCACAGGAATACAGTGTCCACCAATTCCAGGACCTGGTTTTAAGATATTTACCCTTGGATGCTTGTTAGCAATTCTTATTACTTCATTTACATCAAGTCCGCCTTGTTTACATATTTTCGCAAGTTCGTTAGCAAAGGCGATGTTCACGTCTCTAAAGGTGTTTTCAATTACCTTTGTCATCTCTGCCGTTGGAATATTTGTAAAGTTTATCTCTCCATTGCAAAATGTCTTGTACACATCACTAACTTTTTTTGCCACTTCTTCGTTGTCTGCTCCAATGGTTCTGGAGTTATTTATAAGTTCATATACCATATTCCCTGGAATTATTCTTTCAGGAGCATGGCATAGATGTATCGTCTTGTTGTTTTCTTTGCTATAGTTTTCTACAACTGGTCTAATGTGGTTATCTATAGCTCCCGGTGACACTGTGGATTCAACCACTATAATGGAATTTTCCTTCGCATAGTCTAAAACAGACTCTACCGCCTTTACTACAAATGAACAGTCTAATTTTTTTGTGTATTTATCATAAGGTGTTGGAGCTGTGATAATGTACATATCTGTTTCTATTGGTGTAACACCAAAGTGTATGTCCTTACTTAGTGCTTCTTTAAATAGCTCGTCCATTCCCTTTTCTTCAAAGGTAAGTTCTTGCTCTTGAAGTTTTTTTACAGTAGATTCTTTTATATCCGTTCCATATACCTTATTGCCCGCCTTTGCCAACATTAAAGCGGTGGGAAGTCCTATATATCCCAGTCCAATTACATTTATCATATATTCTCCTTCTCTCTTATGAGATTTAATAATCTTTCATTATTCTTAGCAGGGTTTAGTTCTTTCCATGCTATTTCTTCATTTTTTTGAATTTCTTTATAAAGCTCCTTGTCTTCCATTAGCCTTATAACAACTTCCCTCATCTCTTCTGATGAACGATGATTTACTGCAAATCCAACCTTCCACTGTTCCACCAGCTCCTGTAAGTAGGTGTTGGTAGAAACTATTATTGGAAGTCTTGCAATAATGGATTCGTAGAGTTTGTTTGGAAGTGCAATCCTTACATTTTTCATATCCGAATTGTAAACAGAAAAAATTATGTCACAATTGGAGTAAAGTTTTGCAATATCGTCGTCGTAATAAAACTTGCCATGATACTCTATAAATTCCTTTTCTTCTGCAAGCTTTTTAAAATAATCTCCATCTTCAAAGCCCGCCATTAAAAGTCTTACGTCCAGGTCTTCAATAGCAGATACTAAACATTTTAACTCTTCAAGGTATCTTAACCCTCCAATATAGCCTATGGTAAACTTCCTATTAGAATTTTCTTTCCTAAGAGCCTCGTAATCCTTGAAGAGTTCTGGGTTTGGAATATTTGGCATAAATATCATATCGTCTTTTTTGAATTTGCCCTCAAAATGCTCCCAAAACTTCATTGATGTAATAATTAAAATATCTACATCTTTAAGCATCTTCTTTTCACTACTTTTTATATAAGATGATATAATGCTCTCTAAAAAACCCTTCTTGTCATCGGTTAAGTACTTGTGAATGTCTGGAACTTCATAGACTATTATACAATTAGGATTTACTTTTATCTTATACTTATATGCAATCCTTAACATGTCGAAGCTCTGGAGATGAATAAAGTCAGGAGCTTCTTCCTTTAGCCTTTCATATGCAAGTCTTGAAAATTTAAAAGTAGGAATAATTCTCTTAATAGGATTATTTCTATTTGCCTTCACAGAAATTTTTATTTTTTTTATGTCATTTTTAAAGTCAAAGTTGTCTTCACCCTTGTCCCAGTATATGGCAAAAGTATCATAGTAATCCCTGACGAGATCAATTCTTTTTATAATTCTTGGATGAGGTGTGAAGTTAAGTAAAAAACAGTATTTCATTCTATCCTCTCTTGTATCATAGATAAAATTATATCACAAATACGAGGCTTTGATAAAAGATAGCTTACAAATATGTAAAAATAAAACCCGGTTTTCACCGGGCACAATTTTTATTTCAATGTTGCATACATTACTGCTTTTATTGTATGCATTCTATTTTCAGCTTGATCCATTACTTTAGATTTTGTTGATTCAAATACTTCATCAGTTACTTCCATTTCTGGAATGTTAAACTCTTCATTTACTTTTACTGCTGTTGTTGTTTCAAGGTTATGGAATGATGGTAAGCAGTGTAAGAAGATTGCTTCTTCGTTTGCGTTTTCCATAACTTCTTTGTTTACTTGGTATGCTTTTAGTTGGTTTATTCTTTGTTCCCAAATTTCTGCTGGTTCTCCCATTGATACCCAGATGTCTGTGTATAGAACGTGTGCATCTTTTGTTGCTTTCTTTACGTCTGTTTCAAATTCTATTGTACATCCGTTTTCTTTTGCTATCTTCTTTGCTTCTTCTATTAGACTTTCTTCTGGTTTTAATTCTTCTGGACAGCATCCTACGAAGTTTACTCCTAATTTTGCTGATACTATCATTAGTGAGTTTGCTACGTTGTTTCTTGCATCTCCAAGGTATACGAATTTAAGTCCTTTTAGGTATCCGAAGTTCTCTTTTACTGTTAGGAAGTCTGCTATCATTTGTGTTGGATGGAATTTGTCTGTTAAATAGTTCCATACTGGCACTCCTGTATATTTTGCATGGTCTTTTACTAATTCTTGTGTGATTCCTCCGTATTCGATTCCGTCATACATTCTTCCATGTACTCTTGCTGCATCTTTGATTCTTTCTTTGTGACCCATTTGTGTGCTGCCTGGGTCAAGGTAGGTTACTCCCATTCCAAGGTCATATCCTGCTACTTCAAAGGAACATCTTGTTCTTGTTGATGTCTTTTCAAATAGAAGAACTATGTTCTTTCCTTCTAAGTACTTGTGTGGTGTTCCTGCACGTTTTAAATCTTTGAAGTTTTCTGATAACTTCATTAGATATTCAATTTCTTCTGTTGTGTAATCTAATAATTTTAAAAAGCTTCTTCCTCTTAAGTTTACTCCCATTAAATACCTCCTCATTTTTTGAGCTTATGCCCAAGACTGATTTTATTATACATTAAATTATTGAATATTGAAATTAATTTTGTTCAAGAATTTTATCTGAAGTATTATCAATTAAAAAAGCTCCAATAGGTGCAGTTAGAAGTATTGCAACAACAGCAACAGAAAGAATTATATCCCCTGATGCAATTCCCATAGAAAGTGGCACTGTCCCAATAGCCGCTTGAACGGTGGCTTTAGGTAAATAGGAGTATACACAAAAAATTCTCTCCCTTGAAGTAAGACCAGTCTTTACAGTTGAAAGTAGTACGCCAATAGTTCTAAATAATAAAGCAATGACAATAACAATTATGACCCCAATGCCAGAGTTAAAAGTAAATCTTATATCAACTGCGGCCCCAACAAGCACAAACAGTATAAGCTCTGCGCAAATCCAAATCTTCCCAAACTTTTCAGAAAGCCTACCCACGACAATGTCAGGACTCTTTACTCTTATTGTAATTGCCATACTTAAGACTGCCAAAAGCCCTGAAATAGCAACATAATCTTTAAGGATATCTTCCATTGAAACCAAGAAGAAAGAAGTTGCAAGAATTATTATTACTTTAGTTGTGTTTCTAATATGATTTGAATTTTTAAATTTGTATTCAAAAATATTGTAAAGTATAATTCCAAAAATAACTCCTATGATTATTCCCATGATTATTGAAACAGGAATTTTTAAAAGTTCCAAATAATTAAAAGATTTATTTTGTGCAAGGCCTAAGAATGTAGAAAATAAAACTATTACAAATATATCGTCCATGGATGCTCCAGCAAGAATCATTTGAGGAATTGCCTTATCTGTACCAATTCTCTTCTCAATTAGATTTACCATCCTCGGAACAACAACCGCAGGAGACACTGCAGAAAGCACCGTACCCATAAGACAAGCTTCAATTAGAGGTATATCAAAGATTAATTTGGCAAAAATACTATAACCTACTATCTCAAAAGTTGCAGGCAAAAAGGAAAGTAATATGGCAGGTCTTCCTACTTTAATCAAATCCCTCAAGTCAAGGGCAAGTCCAGCTTTTAAAAGAATAACTATTAGAGCAATCTTTCTTAACTCTCCAGAAATGCTTAAAAGTTTTTCATCAAATAAATTTAATACAAAAGGTCCTAAAAGAATTCCCGTAAGAATCATTCCAACAATTCTTGGAAGTTTTATTTTTTCACAAACACTTCCAGATATTAAGCTCAAAATTAGCGCAAGAGATAAAGATAAAATCATTTTTTCCTCCATGAATTTTTTTAAAAATAAAAAAGCTGACAACTTCTGCGTTCTGCAGAAGTCATCAGCAAAATTGCGGTTTAGATTAACAAGGGAGAACTTCATTCCCATTATGGCGCGTCATAGAGGATTCGAACCCCTGGCCTTTCGGTCCGTAGCCGAACGCTCTATCCAGCTGAGCTAATGACGCATATAAGTAAAACTCAGAATTATTCTGAGTCTTTAATGGAGCGGAAGACGAGACTCGAACTCGCGACCCTCGCCTTGGCAAGGCGATGCTCTACCACTGAGCCACTTCCGCATATTTTATTTGTGCAATTAACAATATGGTGGGCGGTACAGGGCTCGAACCTGTGACCCCCTGCTTGTAAGGCAGATGCTCTCCCAGCTGAGCTAACCGCCCATATCGTATGGTGACCCTACCGGGATTCGAACCCGGGATACCGCCGTGAAAGGGCGATGTCTTAACCGCTTGACCATAGGGCCATATTATTATAGTTTATTGTATTATATCAACTTATATTTCTAAGGTTGCAGCTTCGCTGCAATTGTCTTAGTCGCTTCATTACGAAATCAAAGATTTCTATTTCGCGACATTTGACCTACCTGCAAATCACTTCGTGATTTGGGTTAGGGTCAAGAACCGCTTGACCATAGGGCCATATAAATTAGAAAGTTGAAGCGATATCACTTCAAACTTTCCAACTTGAATTTGGTAGCGGAGAACGGATTTGAACCGCTGACACTGCGGGTATGAACCGCATGCTCTAGCCACCTGAGCTACTCCGCCACATGGAGCTGATGAGAGGACTTGAACCCCCAACCTACTGATTACAAGTCAGTTGCTCTACCAATTGAGCTACATCAGCATATTAAATTAGTTAGGGTACTTCCACATCAACTTAAAAGTTACTATTAGATTATAGCATAAAATTTAACAAAATAATAGTATTTTTTATTTAATTTAACCTATTTAATAAAAAATAAAATGGCGACCTTGATTGGGCTCGAACCGACGACCTTAAGCGTTTTTGACCTAACTTAGCGAACTTTGTGAGCTTTAGTAGGTCACATACAACCTGTTTCCCAAGAGGCAACAGCCGATTGGTTGAAACAGTCTGTAAAGGCTCGCCTGGCATGCTTGCCCTATCTGTCTTGTTTTAATAAAGTAATTTTGGCGACCTTGATCGGGTTCGAACCGACGACCTCCAGCGTGACAGGCTGGCATTCTAACCAACTGAACTACAAGGCCAAATATCTATTTGCTTCATTAAACTTAATTGAATTATATGCTACTAAGTTTAGATGTTGGGTACCAACTTCAAGACCTAACTTAGCGAACACAGTGAGCTTTAGTAGGTCTGATGCAACCTGTTTCCCAAGAAGCTTTAGCTGATTGGCAGAAACAGTCTGCTGAACTACAAGGCCATATGTGTTTATACTTTATTAAAATTTATTAAATTGTTTGCTGTTAAGGTTTAATGTAACTTTATGGTTGCGGGAGTAGGATTTGAACCTACGACCTTCGGGTTATGAGCCCGACGAGCTACCAAACTGCTCCATCCCGCGTCATATTGCCTTGGTGCCGGAGACCGGAATCGAACCGGTACGATCTTTTAAGGATCGCAGGATTTTAAGTCCTGTGCGTCTGCCAGTTCCGCCACTCCGGCATGGTTGGCTCCCAGGGTGGGACTCGAACCCACAACCTACCGGTTAACAGCCGGGTGCTCCACCATTGAGCTACCTAGGATTATAGACGGGCGAATACCTACTCTCCCATGGGCTCTCCCCCATAGTACCATCGGCGCTAAAAGACTTAACTTCTGTGTTCGAGATGGGTACAGGTGTATCCCTTTCGCTATCTTCGCCCATTTCTTTTGCAACTTCTTGAAAAGTAACAAATATTCCCGGTCAAGCTTTCGATATATTAGTATCAGTTAGCTTAAAGTATTACTACTCTTACACCTCTGACCTATCTACCAGCTTTTCTCCCTGGTTTCTCTCGTATTTCTACAAAGAAATCTCATCTTGAGGTGGACTTCGTGCTTAGATGCCTTCAGCACTTATTCCTTCCAAACTTAGCTACTGAGCTGTGCACCTGGCGGTACAACTCATACACCAGCGGTCTGTCCACTCCGGTCCTCTCGTACTAGGAGCAGCTCCTCTCAAATTTCTTACGCCCACGGTGGATAGGGACCGAACTGTCTCACGACGTTCTGAACCCAGCTCGCGTGCCTCTTTAATGGGCGAACAGCCCAACCCTTGGAACCTTCTCCAGCTCCAGAATGAGACGAGCCGACAGCGAGGTGCCAAACCTCCCCGTCGATGTGAACTCTTGGGGGAGATAAGCCTGTTATCCCCGGGGTAGCTTTTATCCGTTGAGCGATGGCCCTTCCACTCGGTACCACCGGATCACTAAGTCCTACTTTCGTATCTGCTCCACTTGTGGGTGTCGCAGTTAAGCTTCCTTTTGCCTTTGCACTCTTTGAATGATTTCCAACCATTCTGAGGAAACCTTTGAACGCCTCCGTTACTCTTTTGGAGGCGACCGCCCCAGTCAAACTGCCCAACTGACAGTGTCCTCACACCTGTTTCAAGGTGCCAAGTTAGAACTTTAGCATTGAAAGGGTGGTATCCCACTTTTGACTCTGTTAAGTCTTGGGACCTAACTTCTTCGTCTCCCACCTATCCTGTACATTCAATACCAAAATCCAATGTCAGCTTGCAGTAAAGCTCCACGGGGTCTTTCCGTCCTACCGTGGGTAAGTCGCATCTTCACGACTACTACAATTTCACCGGATCCTTTGTTGAGACAGTGCCCAAATCGTTACACCTTTCGTGCGGGTCGGAACTTACCCGACAAGGAATTTCGCTACCTTAGGACCGTTATAGTTACGGCCGCCGTTTACTGGGGCTTAAGTTCTAACCTTCACCGGCACTCAATTCCTTACACAATGTTATTTCAGAGATTTTTCTATTCTTTCCCAGAGGAATCTTCTTCCTTGTCCTGAGTTCTTTAATGTTCTTTCTCGTTTCCTTGCATCTTGTTCGTTTTTATATGCTTCGTAATATACTAATTCCCATTGGTGATTTTTTGTTGATTTGTTGAATCCTCCATTATGACTTTTTATTCTTTGTTTTAAGTCTTTTGGATATGCTCTTATCTTTTTAATTTGAATTTTTATTACATAAACGTAATACATTTTTTTCTCCTTACATTATGCATAGAATTGAATGCCGGTTAAGTCTTCCCCTTAACCTTCCAGCACCGGGCAGGTGTCAGCACCTATACTTCATCTTTCGATTTAGCAGATACTTGTGTTTTTGGTAAACAGTCGCTTGGGCCTATTCTCTGCGACCAAGTTTTGCTTTTTGTGTTTTACATATACAATTCTCGGTACCCCTTCTCCCTAAGTTACGGGGTCATTTTGCCGAATTCCTTAACAAAGGTTCTTCCGCGCGTCTTAGGATTCTCTCCTCGCCTACCTGTGTCGGTTTGTGGTACGGGTATCTCTTTGCTGGATAGTGCCTTTTCTTGGCAGTGTGGAATCTGGAACTTCGCTACTTGTTTTTCGCTCCTCATCGTATCTCGAAGTTTTGTAAAAGCGGATTTGCCTACTTCTACCTCCTACTTACTTGAACGTGCTCTACCGTTCGCACGCTTCCCATATCCTCCTGCGTCAACACTTCTCTCTTAACGCTAAAGATAGTACAGGAATTTCTACCTGTTGTCCATCGCTTACGCCTTTCGGCCTGGGCTTAGGTCCCGACTTACCCTGGGTGGACGAGCCTTCCCCAGGAAACCTTTGGCTTTCGACGGGTGAGATTCTCACTCACCTTCTCGCTACTCATGCCAGCATTCTCTCTTGTGTTTGGTCCAATTCGCCTTACAGCTTGTCTTCGCTCCTTACACAATGCTCCTCTACCATGCGTTTACACGCATCCACAGCTTCGGTATTAGATTTTAGCCCCGTTTATCTTCGGCGCATCACCACTTGACCAGTGAGCTATTACGCACTCTTTAAATGTATGGCTGCTTCTAAGCCAACATCCTGGTTGTCCGAGTAGTGTTACATCCTTCTCCACTTAATCTATATTTTGGGACCTTAGCTGGTGGTCTGGGCTCTTTCCCTTTTGACTATGAAGCTTATCCCTCATAGTCTGACTCCTATCGCTAATTTGATGGTATTTGGAGTTTGATAAGTTTCGGTAACATTATATGCCCCTAGACTATTCAGTGCTCTACCCCCTTCAATTACTACGATAAGGCTAGCCCTAAAGCTATTTCGAGGAGAACCAGCTATATCCAAGTTCGTTTGGCTTTTCACCCCTATCCACATGTCATCCGATAACTTTTAAACGTTACCCGGTTCGAGCCTCCATAGAGTTTTACCTCTACTTCACTCTGCACATGGATAGATCACCTGGTTTCGGGTCTACAACATGCAACTTGCGCCCTATTAAGACTCGATTTCTCTACGACTTCAGATCTTAAATCTTTAATCTTGCTGCATATCGTAACTCGCTGGCCCGTTCTACAAAAAGTACGTCATCATCGAGCTCTCAACTTCGCACACAAATCTTATTCTTTGTTTGTGTCTTGGTTTAAGCTATTGGATATTCTTTCTTTTAACCATCTTTTTGCATTTCCTCTTTGCTTTAGTTTCTGTTCTCTTTCCATTGCATCTTTTTTTGACATATATGCTTCGTAGTAAACTAATTTTGGTTCTCTGTTTTTTGTGGATATCACTTTGTTTTCGTAATGCTGTTTGATTCTGTTTTTAAGATTTGTTGAAAATCCTATATAAATCTCTCCATTTTTCATGGTTAGTACGTATACGTAAAACATTTAACTCCTCCAAATCTTTGCAAAGTTGAGTGCTCGACTTTGTCTGCTTGTAGGCATAAGGTTTCAGGTTCTCTTTCACTCCCCTCCCGGGGTTCTTTTCACCTTTCCCTCACGGTACTATTCGCTATCGGTCACTAGGTAGTATTTAGCCTTGGGAGGTGGTCCTCCCGTGTTCCCACAAAGTTTCTCGTGTTCCGTGGTACTCTTTCTAAGGTGTAGGTTTCTGTTTTTGATTACGAGGCTGTCACTCTCTTTGGCTCGGCTTTCCAGCTGATTCTTCTAACTTCTTCCTATCTTTTCCTTAAGTTGGGCTTCTCCCTCTTCGCTCGCCGCTACTGGGGGAATCGAGTTTTCTTTCTCTTCCTCGGGCTACTTAGATGTTTCAGTTCGCCCGGTTCGCTTCTGTAGCTTAATTGGTTGGGCTACAGATACTTAGAGTTTGTCTAAGTGGGTTTCCCCATTCGGATACCGACGGCTCGATGGATATTTGCTCCTAACCGTCGCTTTCGTTGCTTGTCACGTCCTTCTTCGCCTCCTAGTGCCAAGGCATTCGCCTTATGCCCTTTGTCGCTTGACCGGAAATATTTCTTACTTTTCCTTTTTTTTGCTTTCGTCTATTGCTTTTATTCTGTTTTCAATGTTCTTTTTAAATATTTTGTATTTTTTAATTAAAATGGTCGCTAACTAACAAATCTTTGATTTGACGCTGCGACTCTTTACCCTAATTTAATAGGGTTGGTGGAGATGAGGAGAGTCGAACTCCTGACCTCCTGCTTGCAAGGCAGGCGCTCTCCCAACTGAGCTACACCCCCACATAGATCTTTTTGTTTTACTATTTAATTTGTTATTGAGGTTTGAGCTTCTTCGAAGCTCCGCTCTCCCTACGTGCTTTTCTTACCAATCGAAGCTTTGCTTCTCTTGGGAAAAGACCGCATAAATGCTTCCTTGCCGCTCGCTTCGCTTGCGGGTAAGCATGTTAAACTGAGCTACACCCCCACATGGCTTTGGTTTTTGAACCTAAGTTAAGTGTAAAAAACTTTGTTGTACTCCTTAGAAAGGAGGTGATCCAGCCGCACCTTCCGATACGGCTACCTTGTTACGACTTCACCCCAGTCATTAATCCTACCTTCGACAGCTCCTTCCAATGGTTAGGTCACTGGCTTCGGGTATTACTAACTCCCATGGTGTGACGGGCGGTGTGTACAAGACCCGGGAACGCATTCACCGCGACATTCTGATCCGCGATTACTAGCAACTCCGACTTCATGTAGGCGAGTTGCAGCCTACAATCCGAACTGGGGCAAGCTTTCTGAGATTCGCTTCATATCACTACTTCGCTTCCCTCTGTACTTGCCATTGTAGCACGTGTGTAGCCCAGGACATAAAGGGCATGATGATTTGACGTCATCCCCACCTTCCTCCGGTTTGTCACCGGCAGTCTATTTAGAGTCCCCATCCTTAATGCTGGTAACTAAATATAGGGGTTGCGCTCGTTGCGGGACTTAACCCAACATCTCACGACACGAGCTGACGACAACCATGCACCACCTGTATGGATGTCTATAAAATAGAGGAGTATATCTCTATACTTTTCACCCATATGTCAAGCCCTGGTAAGGTTCTTCGCGTTGCATCGAATTAAACCACATGCTCCGCTGCTTGTGCGGGTCCCCGTCAATTCCTTTGAGTTTCAGTGTTGCCACCGTACTCCCCAGGCGGAATGCTTAATGTGTTAACTTCGGCACCGAGATTTGACTCCCAACACCTAGCATTCATCGTTTACAGCGTGGACTACCAGGGTATCTAATCCTGTTTGCTCCCCACGCTTTCGTACCTCAGCGTCAGTTTGTGTCCAGAAAGTCGCCTTCGCTACTGGTATTCCTCCTAATATCTACGCATTTCACCGCTACACTAGGAATTCCACTTTCCTCTCCACTACTCAAGTTATACAGTTTCAAATGCTACATGAGGTTGAGCCTCAAGTTTTTACATCTGACTTGTTTAACCGCCTACGTACCCTTTACGCCCAATAATTCCGGACAACGCTCGCACCATACGTATTACCGCGGCTGCTGGCACGTATTTAGCCGGTGCTTCCTCCTTGGTTACCGTCATTATCTTCTCCAAGGACAGAGCTTTACGAAACGAATTCCTTCATCGCTCACGCGGCGTCGCTGCATCAGGGTTCCCCCCATTGTGCAATATTCCCCACTGCTGCCTCCCGTAGGAGTTTGGACCGTGTCTCAGTTCCAATGTGACCGTTCACTCTCTCAAGCCGGTTACTGATCGTCGCCTTGGTGGGCTTTTATCTCACCAACTAGCTAATCAGACGCGAGCCCATCTTAGACCGCTATCGCTTTAACTTCTTCTACACTCGTAGGCGGAGTCTCATAGGGTATTAATCACGGTTTCCCGAGGCTATCCCCTTGTCTAAGGCAGGTTGCTCACGCGTTACTCACCCGTTCGCCACTAATCCTCTCGAAAATCCTTCCGAAGATGTCATTTCGAGGTTCATCGTTCGACTTGCATGTGTTAAGCACGCCGCCAGCGTTCGTCCTGAGCCAGGATCAAACTCTCTATTAAATGTTTGATCAGCTCTTTCGCTGACTTTTATTTTTCACCGAATTATTGTTTGGTTGTACTTACTCAAAAGTTTTTTACACTTTTCACTTGTTTAGGTTCTTTTGCACTCTTCTTGAGTGACAACTCATATATAGTACCAAGTTAAGTTCTTGTTGTCAAATATTTTTGGCAAATTTTCGAATTTAAAAAGGCACTTCCTTGAGTGCCTAATTATAATATCATTATTGTTTTGTTTTGTCAAATGTTTTTTATTTATTTGTATATTACAACTGGTGTTTCGTTTTTTACTTCTGTGTATATTTTCTTTGCAACTTCGTACGGAAGATTAATGCATCCTCTTGAACCTCTACTCTTATAAAGTTCGCCTCCGAACTTATCTTGCCATGAGGCATCGTGTAGTCCTACGCCACTCCAGTTAATTGGCATCCAGAATGAAACTGGTGAGCTGTAGTCTTCTCCTGTAAGATTTCTATCTGTCTCTCTTGACCAAACTTTAAATACTCCTGTTGGTGTTTCTCTGCCTCCGTATGGGGCTCCTGTTATAACGTCTGATTCTACGACTAAGTTGCCTTCTTTATAAAACCATAGATGTTGTCTTGATAGGTCAATTTCAATATATGTGTTTCCTATATCATCTTCTGCTCTTGTTAGGGAGCGAAGTTTGTATTCTATTTCTACGTCTTGACTTTTGGCTTCTTCTATAGCTTTCATTGTGTTTTCTGTTGTTTTGTCTACATCCATTTGCCAGCCATATATTCCTCCTCCTACTGCAACTTCTCCCCTGCCGGTAGTTTGGAATTTTCTATCTGTGCCAAATGTATCTGTTTTTTTTGCCAAATCTGCTACGTATGCTCTAACTCTATCTCTATTTAGTTGATATCCATCTTGTAGTTTATCATAAAATGAAATTAATTCGTCGCCTTTCACTTCGAATTTTCTATCGTCAAAGTCAAATGTCAATATCGTTGAGAAGAGTCTTTGTTTTGTCTCAAGTTCTTCTTGTAATTCTTTACTGTCTTTTGTTAATTGAGGCTTTATATATTCTTCCTCCAGTTCTATTTCTTCTTCTTTACTTTTAAACGCTGCTATTATACTTTCTTTTGTTTTTTCTAAGTCTATTTCGTCGCCATATTTTTCTGGGATTATTTCATATTTTGTTCCCACAAGTTCTACTTGCGCATCTTTTGATTTTTCTACATCTTGATTAAGTTTTGAACTTTTTAATGATTCGTCTAACTTTTCTTCGCTAAAGATATAGTTGTAATCTAATTTATAGTCATGTTTCTTAAATATTTCAACAAACCAAAGAGGAGCTTTTTGATTAATTTTTAGAGGAGTTTTTTCTTCCACTTTAAAATCTAAATCTTCTGCTCTAAATTCTTCTTTTTTGTTGTTTTTTCCTTTTACTTTAAGTGTGTAATCTTCATAATTTGGATCTTTTATATCTTTCAATGCTACAAATGCTTTTTTTTCACCATTGATTTTAGTTAATGGATATGAGTAATTGTTAAAGTAAAAAAGTCCCCCAATATATATAAATATGATTATTACTATTGTAACTATTTTTCCTTTCTTCATTTTGCACCTACTCCCTTGATGTGTTTGGTGGATTTATTCCACCTTGTAATAGATGTGGATGTTTATGTTTTACATTTGGTGTTTCTTCTTTATTTGGATATATCTCTTCTGTTTTTGCTGCTTTAACAAGTTTTTTGAAAAAACTTCTAATTTCTTCTTTATCTAATTCTAAAAGTTTATAGTTTTTGTTTTCATCTCCATCTTTAATATATTCAATTTGAATTGTCTGTAAATCGTATTTATATGGAGATGTAGTCTTTACTATATAATCTTGTGAGTTTATCTGTATGGTAAATTTTTTGTCTGTTTTTTCTATTCCGTCTAACCGAAAAAGTTCTTTTGCAATTTCATTAAATTTTTTTACATTTTCCGCATTTCCAAATGGAAATTCTATTTTATAGTCTGAAAGTCCTGAGTCATCATTTTCATCTATTAGTCTATGCATAATAATATAGAGTTTGTCTTCCATTTCTATCTCCTTATTTTTATTTCTTTATTAGCTTATTATATGTTCTTTGAAAGTTCTTTTCAAGTTATTATATACCCTATATGTATGATTTTTTTAATTTTGGGCATAAAAATACCGAGAAGGTGAACTTCCCGGCTTGATAATTATACTAATCTTGAGTAGAACTCTACTATTAATGAATCTGTTATTTCTATTGGAACTTCTTCTCTTTCAGGCATTCTGTCTAATTTTATTTTAAATCCTTCTGCTTTTGAAATATAAGGAAGTGAATAGCTGAAATTTGTTTCAAAGTTTTCTTTAAACATTTCATTTTTTCTTGATTTTTCTCTTAATTCAAGTTCATCTCCTGGTTGTACTTGGTATGAAGGGATATTTACCTTCTTACCGTTTACCAATATATGTCCATGAACTACCATTTGTCTTGCTTGTCTAATTGATGAAGCAAAACCTGCTCTATATACTAAGTTATCAAGTCTTGTTTCCAACATCTTAATTAGAGCATCACCTGTAGATTCTTGAGATTTATATGCTTTTCTGAAGTAGTTGAAGAATTGTTTTTCCATTACTCCATAATAAGCACGAAGTCTTTGTTTTTCAAGTAATTGTCTACCATATTCTGTTAGTTTCTTATCTTCTCTGCCAAGACCTTTTCCCATTCTTTTTTCAGCTTTTGGATGTCCTGAAACATTTAGTCCAAGTCTTCTTGCTTGTTTAAATCTTGGTTCCATCATTTTTGCCATATCTTATATCTCCTTAAAATTATTTTGCCGCGGATAATTTTAAGCCACAGTATCTATCTTATTTAACCTACTTGTTTATTAAACAAGTTCTAATATACACATTTCCGCACTGTCTCCCATACGAGGTCCAAGTTTTAAGATTCTGGTGTATCCACCATTTCTTTCTTTGTATTGCGGAGCTATTTCTTCAAATAACTTATGTGCAACGTCATCTTTATATACATAAGCCATAACTTGTCTTCTTGAGTGTAAATCCCCTTTTTTTGCAAGGGTAATCATTTTTTCTGCTACTCTTCTGGTTTCTTTAGCTCTTGTAAGAGTAGTTTCAATTCTTCCATGTTCAAGAAGAGATTGAACTTGGTTTCTAAGCATAGCTTGTCTATGGTCTGTTCTTCTACCAAGTTTTCTAAGGTTTGCCATTTATGCCTCCTCCTAATCTTCTTTATCTGAAAATTCTAAGCCCAATTCATGGATTTTAGATTCCACTTCTTCAAAGGACTTCCTACCAAAATTCTTTATTTTGCTCAATTCCTCAACGCCCTTTGATATTATATCTCCAACTGTATTTATATCAGATCTCTTTAAACAGTTGAAAGATCTTAGGGAAAGGTCAAGTTCTTCTATGCTTGTAGATAATAAGCCCTCTATAGAAGACTCTTCTTCTTCCTCTACTTCTTCTTCAAAAGTATATTCCGGTAAGTCTATAAATAGGGCAAGATAATCTGTTAATATCTTAGCACCTTTTGCCAAGGCATCTTGGGATGATATAGTCCCATCTGTCCATATATCTAATTCCAATTTTTCTTTATTTGACACAAGTTCAGTAATTTCAAAATTAACTTTTGTAACTGGTGTGAATGTAGAATCTATTGGAATAACACCTATTGGATCTTCTTCAGACTTGTTTAGATCTGAAACTCTATAGCCTTTTCCATTTTCTATACGAAGACTCATTTTTAAATGTGCATCTTCGTTTAGTGTTGCAATATACTGATCAGGTTTTGCAACTTCCAAGTTTACATCTTGTTCAATGTCTTTTGCTGTAAAGATGCAAGGTCCCTTAAGATCTATATCGATATTAATCGGCTCTTCGGATAAACTCTTTAAAGCTATCCCTTTGATGTTTAATATAAGTTCTGAGACATCTTCTAAAACACCTTTTATTGTTGAGAATTCATGTAGTACGTCTTGTATATGCACCTTGGTAACTGCAGATCCGGGAAGAGATGAAAGAAGAACTCTCCTTAATCCATTCCCAAGTGTAGTTCCAAAACCTCTCTCTAAAGGAGCTATAACAAATTTTCCATGATTTTTTTCTTCGTTAATATCTGCTATTTCAATTTTAGCCATTAAGTTTTGTGTCATAATTTGCGCCTCCTATGAAGTACGTCGAGTTAAGGATATCCTATATTTATAATTATTCGTATTAAACTCTTCTTCTCTTAGGTGGTCTACAACCATTATGAGGAACTGGTGTTACGTCTTTGATAAGACTGATTTCAAGTCCTGAAGCTTGTAATGATCTTATTGCTGCTTCTCTTCCTGAACCAGGTCCCTTTACATATACTTCAACTACTTTTAAGCCGTGATCCATAGCTTTTTTTGCTGCTTCTTGTGCTGCTTCTTGCGCTGCAAAAGGAGTAGATTTTCTTGATCCACGGAAGCCTAATTGACCTGCTGATGCCCAAGAAATTAAATTACCTTGAAGGTCTGTTAAACTAACCATAGTATTGTTAAATGATGATACTATGTGAGCTTGACCCTTATCAATATTTTTTCTAACTCTTCTCTTTGATTTTGTTGAACGAGTTTTTGCTTTCTTTTGTGCCAATTAAATCCCCTCCTTACTTATTCTTTTGAGCTATTCTCTTAGGACCCTTACGAGTTCTTGAGTTGTTCTTTGTATTTTGTCCTCTTACTGGAAGACCTCTTTTGTGTCTAATTCCTCTGTAACAATTTATTTCTTTTAATCTCTTGATATTCATAGCAACCGTTCTACGTAGGTCACCTTCAATTTCGTAATTATCAAGTTGCTCTCTTATAGCTCCCATTTCAGCTTCAGTTAAGTCCTTTACTTTTGTTCCAGGATTAACTCCGGCAGCTTTAAGAATTTCTAATGAACGAGCTCTTCCAACGCCATATATAGCTGTAAGCCCGATTTCTACTCTTTTTTCTCTGGGTAAATCTACCCCGGCAATTCTTGACACTATTATTGTCCCTCCTTAACCTTGTCTTTGTTTATGTTTAGGATTATCACAAATAACCATTATACGTCCTTTACGTTTGATAATCTTACATTTTTCACACATCTTTTTAACTGATGATCTTACCTTCATGCTAACCTCCTACTTGTTACGCCAAGTTATTCTTCCCTTAGTTAAATCATAAGGCGATAATTCTACTACCACTTTATCTCCAGGAAGAATTCTAATGTAATTCATCCTTAGTTTTCCGGAGATATGAGCTGTTATTTCATGTCCATTTTCAAGTTTTACTTTAAAAATCGTATTTGGTAAAGCTTCAACAACTGTACCTTCTACTTCGATTATATCCTTCTTAGCCATTAGTTAATGAGCCTCCTTGTCGTTCATAAACTCTTTTAGTAGCTTTCTAACATGACTGTCATTAGTAACATAAGTCATATCAAAAACGCTATTTGTTTTTTGTAAATGCTTTGTCTTCTTCAGCTTAGGTCTTTCAAGTTTTCTTCTTTTCCCATCTACGACCTGTACAAAATTATTGTCCAAGAGCTTTATAACTATTTGGAATTTTCCTTTATCACGTCCTGACAGGGATCTAACCACTTGACCTTCAACTAACTCTTTAAATTGGTCCATTTTCTCTCCCGAGAATATTACATTTGGTCCAGTTGTGTAAGATGATCTTTAATTCTACCAAATACTTCATCTGGTCCTAAAGTTCCATCCACATTAAAGATTAATCCAAGGTTGCTATAGTACTCAATTAAAGGTTCAGTTTGTTTCTTATAAACATCGATTCTATTTTTAACAGTTTCTTCCTTGTCGTCTTCTCTTTGAACTATCTCGTGTCCACATCTGTCACAAATTCCTTCTTCCTTTGAAGGCTTATTATCAACATGATATGAAGCTCCACAGTTTAAACAAACTCTTCTTCCTGCAAGTCTTTTAATGAGAACTTCGGAATCCACGTCTATATTTATTACAGAATCTAATTTGATTTTTCTTTCTTCAAGACCTTTAGTTAAAGCTTCAGCCTGTTTGATTGTTCTTGGAAATCCATCCAACATAAATCCATTCTTGCAGTCATCTTGGTCAAGTCTATCCCATACCAAATCTATTGTAAGTTCGTCAGGAACAAGTTTACCTTCTGCAAGATATCCTTTAACTTTTTTACCAAGTTCTGTTTCTTCTTTAATATTCTTCCTGAAAATGTCCCCCGTAGAAACATGTAGCACTTCAAACTCGTCAACAATTTTTTCTGCTTGAGTCCCTTTACCTGCTCCTGGAGGTCCTAATAGTACCAATCTCATTTATATCTCCTATTTATTTAAAAAACCTTTATAATGTCTCATTGTCAACATTGATTCTATTTGTTTTATTGTCTCTAATATAACACCTACAACGATGATTAGTGAAGTTCCCGCAAAGATCATTCTAAGCTTTAACGCATAGTTTATAATAAATGGAGCTGTTGCAACTACAGCAAGTATTAAAGCCCCTATTAAAGTAATCTTTCCAGAAATATTTTGTAGGTATTCACCTGTTGGTCTTCCAGGTCTGATTCCTGGAATAAATCCACCATATTGTTGTAAGTTTTTAGCATATTCTACTGTGTTAAATTGTATAGCACTGTAGAAGTAAGCAAATATTATGATTAAAATCAGATTGATTATACAGTATATTATCAATCCGCTTATGGTCTGCATACTAAATACATATTCTAACCATTTAGGCGCTTTGCCTCCAAAAAGTGAAATTATGGTGTTTGGTAATTGTAAAATAGATGATGCGAAGATTACTGGCATAACTCCTGACATATTAACCTTAACTGGAATATGTGTGGATTGACCACCATACATCTTTCTACCTACAACTCTTTTTGCATATTGAACAGGAATTCTTCTTTCCCCTTGGTTTATTTCAATTACTATAATAAGTATTGCAATTGAAACGAGTACAAATATCAAAAATGCCCACCATGCAACCATTCCGCCTCTTCTTTGGGCAATCATAGTTTGAACGGCTCTTGGAGCACCTGAGATAATACCAAAGAAAATTATTATAGAAATTCCATTTCCAACTCCCTTTGCAGTTATCATCTCACCTAACCATACAAGGAACATTGAACCTGCAACTACAGTTAATAACATTATTAACTTTGAAAGAGTATTACCTTTCGCTATTTGAACAGCATCGCTGAAAAGTACATTTACCATTGCATAGGCTTGTACAAATCCAAGTACAACGCCCATAATCTTTGTGTATTGTCCAATTTTTTTCTTTCCTTCTTCTCCATCCTTTGCAATTTCTTCAAGTCTTGGAATTGCAATAGTAAGAAGTTGAATAATGATGGAAGCAGTAATATAAGGATATATACTTAGTGCAAATATACTCATATTTGATAAACTTCCTCCTGAGAACGCATTAAGCATTGAAAGAAGTCCTGCGTCTTGTCCTGACATATGAGCTTGGACAACCTTAGCATCCATAAATGGAACTGGGATAACATTGCCCAGTCTATATACTACAAGCATTAGGAAAGTAAATATAAGTCTATCTCTAACTTCTTTAACTTTCCAAGCATTCTTCAGCGTATGAAGCATTTTATACCTCCTCAGCCTTTCCTCCGGCTTGAGTTATTTTTTCCATAGCAGACTTTGTGAATTTAGTAGCTTGAACAGTCAGCTTTTTGTTTAACTCACCTGAACCAAGTATCTTTACTCCATCTTTAGCTTTAGATTTTTTTACAATACCTTCTTCAATCAAAAGCTCAGGAGTTACTAAAGTGCCATCTTCAAATCTATTTAATTGTTCTAAATTAACTTCTGCATATACCTTACTAAATATATTCGTAAAACCTCTCTTAGGAAGTCTTCTGAATAAAGGCATTTGACCCCCTTCAAAACCTGGTCTTACACCGCCGCCTGATCTTGAATTTTGTCCGTCACGTCCACGTCCTGCATTGTGTCCAAGACCTGAACCATAACCTCTACCTACTCTTTTCTTTGGTTTAACGCCACCACCATTAGCAGGTTTTAAGTCGTGTAATTTCATCGTAAAGTACACCTCCCCTTTATTCTACTTCTTCAACATCTATCATATACCCTACTTTGTTAATAACTCCTCTTAAAGCAGGATTATCTTCTTTGATTACATAAGAACCAATCTTTTTAAGTCCTAATGACTTAATAGCTTTTTTATGCTTGTCAGTTCTACCTATTAAACTTCTCTTTAGAGTTATTTTAAGCTTCTTCATAAAAAGCCTCCTTACCCGATGATTTCGTCAACGGACTTTCCTCTTAATCTAGCAACATCACTTGCTTTCTTAAGACTCTTAAGTCCTTCAATAGTTGCATTCACTATGTTTCGAGGGTTGGATGTTCCAAGAGATTTTGAACGAATATCCTTGATGCCCGCAAGTTCACATACATCACGAACAGGACCTCCTGCAATAACTCCAGTACCTTCGTACGCTGGTTTTAAGAATACTCTTCCAGCTCCGAATACTCCTGTTACTTCGTGAGGAATAGATGTTCCAACTAAAGGTACTTCAATCATATGCTTTTTAGCATCTTGAACTCCCTTTTTTATAGCTTCAGGAACTTCATGTGCCTTGCCTGTACCGATCCCAACCTTACCGTTTTTATCTCCAACTACTACAACGGCTGTGAATCTGAAGTTTCTACCACCCTTAACAACTTTTGCAACACGGTTGATAGCAACAACTCTTTCTTCTAATTCTAAACCTTCTACATTTTTAGTTAAAAGTTCCAATATTGTACCTCCGTCTCCTAGAATTTCAGTCCAGCTTCTCTTGCGGAATCTGCTAATTCTTTAATTTTACCATGGTATAGGTATCCGGATCTGTCAAATACTACTTCTTCAATACCAAGTTTAACAGCTTTTTCTCCGATAGCCTTACCAACTACTTTAGCAGCCTCTTTATTTGAAGTGTTTTCCAAACCAGATTTGATATCCTTCTCAAGAGTTGATGCTGAAACTAAAGTCTTTCCTTGAGCATCATCTATAATTTGAGCATATATATTGGCATTGCTCTTATATACGTTTAATCTTGGTTTTTCAGAAGTGCCGGAAAGATTTTTTCTAATTCTTGTATGTCTTGCTTTTCTATTTTTTTGTTTATCTATGCGCTTTAACATCTAATACTCCTTCCTTTACTTACCGGTTTTACCAACTTTACGTCTAACGTATTCATCAGAGTATCTAAGACCTTTGCCCTTATATGGTTCAGGTTTTCTATGATCTCTAATATTAGCTGTAAAGCTTCCTACCAATTGTTTATCAATACCTGAAACTACAATTGTGTGAGGTTCAGGCACTTCAACTGAAATTCCTTCAGGTTCTTCCATTTCAACTGGATGAGAAAAACCTAAGTTCATTACAAGTTTATTTCCACTTTTGCTTGCTCTATAACCAGTACCTTCTATTAATAAAGTCTTCTTGTAACCTTCAGTTACACCTTCAATCATATTCGCCAATAAAGTTCTTGTTAATCCGTGAATAGATTTGTGATGTTTACTTTCAGAAGGACGAGATATAGATATAACATTGTCTTCTATATTAATAGTCATGTCCCTATCTAAGTTTTGGCTAAGTTCTCCCTTAGGTCCCTTAACATGAACTAGATTATTGTCGCCAACTTTTACGTCAACTCCACTTGGGATTTCTATTGGTTTTAATCCAATTCTAGACATTTTTACCTCCTAATAATACTATCCATTACCATACGTAACAGATAACCTCTCCACCTACACCTTCTTGTCTTGCAACCTTGTCAGTTACAACTCCTTTTGATGTAGAGATTATTGCTATTCCAAGACCTCCAAGCACTCTTGGTAGTTCTTGAGCTTTTACATATACTCTTAAGCCTGGTTTAGAGATTCTCTTAATACCAGAGATTACTCTTTCATCGTTTGGGCCATATTTAAGATCTAAAGTTATAATACCTTGTTTGTCATCTTCTGTAACATTGAAACCGCTAATAAATCCTTCATCCAATAGGATTGAAGCAACGTCTTTCTTTATTTTAGAAGAAGGTATTTCAACTGATTTATGTTTAGCATTATTAGCGTTTCTTATTCTCGTTAGCATATCTGCTATAGGATCTGTCATCATAAAAGCTTCCTCCTCTCTATTTTACCAGCTTGCTTTTCTTACGCCTGGGATTTCGCCTCTATAAGCCAATTCTCTAAAGCATATACGACAAATTCCATACTTTCTTAAGTAAGCATGAGGTCTACCGCAAATTTTACATCTATTATAAGCCCTGGTGCTGTACTTAGCAGGCTTTTGTTGTTTAGCAATCATTGATTTTTTTGCCACGTTATTCCTCCTTGGTCTACTTCTTGAATGGCATTCCCATTAATTCCAACAACTTCTTAGACTCTTCGTCAGTTTCAGCAGTTGTCACGATTACGATATCCATTCCTCTTATTTCATCAACCATATCGTATTCTATTTCAGGAAATATAAGTTGTTCTTTAATACCTAAAGAGTAATTACCTCTACCATCAAATGATGTAGAAGAAACACCTCTAAAGTCCCTAACTCTTGGAAGAGAAATACTAACTAACTTATCAAAGAAGTCGTACATCTTTTCGCCTCTAAGAGTTACTTTGCAACCAACGCTCATTCCTTCTCTTAACTTAAAGTTTGCAATTGACTTTCTTGCTTTTGTAACAACTGGTCTTTGTCCTGTGATAATGGTTAAATCTCTCACTGCAGATTCAACAGCTTTTGGATTGTCCTTATGAGAACCAAGACCTATATTTATAACAATCTTTTCAAGCTTAGGAACTTGCATTACATTTTCATATCCAAAGCTTTCTGTAATTGCAGGAACAACTTCATTTCTGTATTTTTCAACTAATCTGGAAGTCACTAAATTACCCCCTTCACTACTTTATAGCTTTTTTGTCCGCCTTTGAAACTCTTTGTTTCTTACCGGACTCAACTTTATATCCTATTCTAACGCCCTTACCAAGCTTAGAATCATAATACATTACATTTGATGCATCTATTGGACCTTCAGACTTAACAATTCCGCCTGGATTTTGAGGTCCTCTTGCCTTTTGGTGTTTTGTTTGAATGTTAATACCTTCAACAATCACCTTGTTAGTCTTAGGAAAAGTTTTTAAAACCTTACCTTTTTTACCTTTATCAGAACCGGCAATAACAATTACCGTATCATCTTTTCTAATTTTCATGTGATACACCTCCAACTATATAACTTCAGGTGCCAAAGAAATTATCTTCATGAAGTTTCCGGTTCTAAGTTCTCTTGTAACAGTACCGAAAATTCTTGTACCCACCGGATTCTTGTCATCTTTTACGATTACAGCTGCATTGTCGTCAAACCTGATATGACTTCCGTCATTTCTGCTTACACCTGTTTTTGTTCTAACTATAACAGCTTTAACAACATCACCCTTCTTTACAACTCCTCCGGGTGTTGCAGTTTTAACGCTACAAACTACTATATCCCCAATGTTGGCGTACTTTCTCTTAGTACCTCCCAAAACTCTTATAACTAGTAGTTCTTTTGCACCGGAGTTATCCGCTACTCTTAAACGACTTTCTTGTTGAATCATTTAGCTTCTCCTTTCTAGTAATAAGATTATTTTGCTCTTTCGAGGATCTCAACTACTCTCCATCTCTTTTCTTTAGAGATAGGTTTAGTTTCCATTATCTTAACTTTGTCCCCAATATTGCATTCATTGTTTTCGTCATGAGCTTTAAACTTAGTAGTTTTTTTCATTTGCTTGCTGTAAAGCGAATGGGAAACAAAAGTGTTAACAGCTACAACGATAGTTTTATCCATCTTATCTGATACAACCGTACCAATTATTGTTTTTCTTTGATTTCTTTCCATGAGATTAAGCCTCCTTACCTATATTAAGTTCTCGTTCTCTTACGATGGTCTTAATGCGGGCTATATCTTTTTTAACTCCACCTATTCTCATAGGGTTGTCTAACTGTCCGGTTGCCAATTGAAAACGCAAATTGAAAAGTTCAGCTTTTAAATCCTTTAAAGAACTTTGTAATTGTGCATCGGACATTTGACGAATTTCTTTAGTTTTCATTAGCTTCACCGTCCATTTCCATATTATCACGAGCTATAAATTTAGTTTTAATTGGAAGCTTGTGTGCTGCAAGTCTCATAGCTTCTCTTGCTACGTCTTCAGGAACACCAGCCATTTCAAATAAAACTCTACCTGGTTTAACAACAGCTACCCAGTACTCTGGATTACCTTTACCAGAACCCATACGTACTTCTGCAGGTTTTTCAGTTACTGGTTTATCCGGAAATACCTTAATCCAAATATTTCCGCCCCTCTTAATATATCTAGTCATCGCACGTCTTGCGGCTTCTATTTGATTAGCAGTCATCCAGCAAGGTTCTAATGCTTGAAGACCGTAATCTCCGTAAGCTAAGGTGTTACCCTTGTGAGCCTTACCAGTCATTCTACCTCTGTGAACCTTACGATGCTTAACTCTTTTAGGCATTAACATAGATTCTTTCCTCCTATGAACTATTTGTTTTCTGATTGACCTCTGTTATTTCTCTTTGGGTTTTGTCTTCTATTTCTCTTATTTTTTCTTCTGTTGTCCTTTACTTCAGGCACTTCTGCTTCCTTCATTCCAGGAAGAACTTGACCTTTGTAAATCCAAACTTTAACACCCAGCTTACCATAAGTTGTATCTGCTTCAGCAAATCCATAGTTTATGTCAGCTCTAAGAGTTTGTAGAGGAATAGTTCCTTCACTATAACCTTCAGTTCTGGCCATATCAGCTCCGCCAACACGACCTGAAACAGAAGTCTTAATTCCCTTTGCTCCCGCTCTCATACTTCTTTGAATAGCTTGTTTCATTGCTCTTCTGAAAGAAATTCTTCTTTCAAGAGAAGCTGCAATGCTTTCAGCTACAAGTTGAGCGTCAAGATCAGGTCTTTTAACTTCCTCAACATTTATAATAACTTGCTTGTCTGTTAATTTTTCTAATTTATTTCTTAATACTTCAACGCCAGCACCTTGTCTACCTATAACCATGCCTGGCTTTGCAGTTTCAATTGTAACTTTTATTTTATTTGAAGCTCTTTCGATTTTTATTTCAGAAACGCCTGCTAAATAAACTTCCTTCTTTACTAAATCACGAATTTTATTATCTTCAACAAGTAAATCAGCGAAGTCCTTTTTGTCGGCAAACCACTTAGAACTCCAGTCCTTAATTACACCAACTCTTAAACCGTGGGGATTAACTTTTTGACCCATATTCGCTTACCCTCCTTATTCTCTTTCCTTAACAACAACGCCTATGTGGCTTGATCTCTTTAAAATCGGATAAGCTGAACCCTTAGCTTTAGGTCTCCATCTCTTCATAACAGGAGCCTGATTTGCATATGCATGGGCTACAATAAGCTCATCTCTGTCTAAGTTGAAATTGTGTTCAGCGTTGGCAATAGCAGATTTTAAAACTTTTTCCAAAAGTCTTGCGCCTTTTTTAGGAGTAAACTTTAAAATCGCCAAAGCTTCATCAACATTTTTACCTCTAATTTCTTTGCAAATAAAGTTAACTTTAAGAGGTGATATTCTTTCATATTTAGAAACAGCTCTTACTTCCATATCTTAGTCCTCCTATCTAACCTTACTACCTTTTTCTTTACTTCCCACATGGCCTCTAAAAGTTCTGGTGGAAACAAATTCACCTAACTTATGTCCTACCATATCTTCAGTTATATAAATCGGTAAATGCTTTCTTCCGTCATGTACCGCAATTGTATGTCCAACAAATTGTGGAAATATTGTAGATCTACGTGACCAAGTCTTAATAACCTTCTTCTTGTCTTCAGCATTTAGAGCTTCGACTTTTTTCATAAGGTGTTCATCACAAAATGGTCCCTTTTTAACGGATCTTCCCATTAAAACCCCTCCTTATTACTTAGTTCTTCTTCTTACAATGTACTTATTAGACTTCTTAGATTTCTTTCTTGTCTTAACTCCAATAGCCTTTTTACCCCAAGGTGTAGATGGTGCAGGACGACCAACAGGTGCTCTTCCCTCTCCACCACCGTGAGGGTGATCTACTGGGTTCATCGCAGAACCTCTTACGTGAGGTCTGTTACCTAAATGTCTATTTCTACCTGCTTTACCTATGTTTACAAGTTCATGGTTTAAGTTTCCTACTTGACCAATTGTTGCACGACATTCAAGATGAATAAGTCTAAACTCTCCAGAAGGCAATCTCAATGTTGCAAAGTTACCTTCTTTACCCATCAACTGAGCTTCAGCTCCTGCAGTTCTTGCAAGTTGACCACCTTTTCCAGGTTTTAACTCAATGTTGTGGATTGTAGTACCAACAGGGATGTCTTTTAATTTCAATGCATTACCAATCATGATATCTGCATCTTCTCCAGATTCAATCTTGTATCCAACTTTTAGTCCGTTTGGTGCAAGAATATATCTCTTTTCACCATCTGCGTAATGAAGAAGTGCAATATTCGCAGTTCTATTTGGATCGTATTCGATGGAAGCTACAGTAGCTGGTATACCATCTTTGTCCCTTTTAAAGTCAATTATTCTATATTTTCTCTTAGCACCGCCGCCTCTGTGACGAACAGTAATTCTACCATATGAATTTCTACCACCTGATTTATTTAAGTCTACTAATAGTGATCTTTCAGGTTTTTTATTCTTTGTGATTTCTTCAAAGCTTAGTACGGACATTCCACGTACGCCGGCAGAGGTTGGTTTGTATTTTCTAATAGCCATTTAATTACCTCCTAACTATATTCCTTCAAAGAATTCAATATCTTTTGAATCCGGTTTTAAAGTTACAATAGCTTTTTTCCAACTTGGTGTTCTTCCTTGGTTTTGACCCATTCTCTTAAGTTTACCAGGAACATTCATAGTATTAACCTTAGCTACCTTAACCCCTTCTCCGAAAACAACTTCAATTGCTTTTTTTATCTCTGATTTATTTGCTCTTCTATCAACCTTGAAAGTATAGACACCTCTGTCTATATTATCCATGGATGCTTCAGTAATAATAGGTTTAATAATAATATCGTAAGGTGACATCATTATGCGAACACCTCCTCAATCTTTTCAACTGCATCTTTAGTCAGTATAAGTGAGTCGTGTTTTAACATGTCATAAACATTGATCTTGTCAGCAGTAGCTACGATAACTCCAGGAATGTTTCCAAAAGATTTCGCAATCTTTTTGTCATCTTCACCAATAACAACTAAAGCCTTCTTCAAAGCCTTTACGTTATTTAATATACCGAAAGCTGTCTTAGTGCTAAAATCATCAAGTTTTAAAGCGTCTAACACGATTAATTCTTCATCATTAACCTTTGAAGTTAAAACAGACTTAATAGCAAGTCTCTTAACCTTCTTAGGTAATTTGTAGCTGTAGTCCCTTGGTTTTGGTGCAAATACAACACCGCCGCCTCTCCATTGAGGACTTCTGATACTACCTTGACGAGCACGTCCTGTACCCTTTTGTCTCCAAGGCTTCTTTCCTCCGCCTCTAACTTCAGCTCTCGTCTTTGCGGATTGAGTGCCTTGTCTTTTATTTGCAAGTTGATTCTTTACAACTTCATAAACTACATGTTCATTAACTTCTACGCCAAATATAGCTTCGCTTAGTTCTATATCGCCAACAGATTCACCTTGTTGGTTTAACATTTTAATGTTAGGCATATTCCATCCCCCTTCCTAAACTATTTAGCCTTTACAGACTCTCTTAATGTTACAAGTCCACCTTTAGGTCCGGGAACAGCTCCCTTAACTAAAATTAGATTCTTATCTTCATCAATTCTAACAACTTGTAGATTTTGAACAGTAACACGTTCATTTCCCATCTTACCGCTACCTTTTCTACCTTTAAATACACGTCCTGGATATGCAGAAGCAGATCTTGCACCCGCAACTCTATGAGACTTAGAACCATGTCCTTCAGGACCTCTACCGTAATTATGTCTTACAATAGCTCCTTGAGTTCCCTTACCCTTTGAAGTTGCAAAAACGTCTACTCTCTCTACATCCTTTAATACGTCTACCTTGATTTCAGAACCAAGTTCGTAAGAAGAAACATCGTCAACACGAAATTCTCTTAAGTATTTCTTGTATCCTGCGTTTGCTTTATCAAAGTGACCTTTCAGCGGTTGGTTAACCTTATGTTCTTTTATATCAACATAACCAACTTGAACTGCATTATATCCGTCAGTATCTACTGACTTAATTTGAGTAACTATCATAGGGCCTGCCTCTATAACAGTTACAGGAACAATCTCTCCACCTTCAGCGAAGATTTGAGTCATCCCTATTTTCTTTCCCAATATACTCTTCATGAGCACACCTCCTAATTACTTACAGCGGATTGTCCACTTACAATCATACTAAGATTAAAGCTTGATTTCGATATCAACACCTGCAGGAAGATTTAATTTCTTTAAAGCTTCAAGAGTGTTTTGGTTTGGTTCCACGATATCGATTAATCTTTTATGTGTTCTTTGCTCAAACTGCTCTCTACTATCTTTGTGTTTGTGAACTGATCTTAAGATAGTGATAACTTCCTTTTCAGTTGGAAGAGGAATAGGTCCTGAAACCTGTGCACCAGTTCTCTTAGTTGCGTCCACAATCTTATGAGCAGATTGATCGATTAACTCATGGTCATAAGCTCTTAGTCTAATTCTTATCTTTTGTTTTGCCATTATAGGCACCTCCTTGAAATTTTGGAAGCGTCTGATTACTTTCGGCGTCAACCCATCCGGGTGTATCGTGTCAACATTTTTTAAAAGACCTTTCGGTCCAAGTAATCTTTTTCGCCTGAATCATGCCAGACTTACTCCACGGAAATTCCCTGAGAAACCTCAGCAACCTACCGTTTCTACGCTTTTCCTATTTTTGACACTCATACATTATATACGACAGAAGACATTAATGCAAGTCTTTTTCAAAGTTTTTCACAATTTTTTTTAAAATTTTACTCTTTTTTATTTCCTTCATTATATATAACTTAAAAGAGCGACGTTATCGCCGCTCTCATTTATTTTAATTATCTAACATGCCCTTGTCAAAGCTCGCTATCCACTTTCCAGAAAATGGATCTATATAAAATACTTTTTCATTGTCCTTAGTAGGTATTCTATAAAACAAGTTTCCAAATTCACTTTTTAAATCTTCTGAAGGAGTTCCCATAGTTATAATTTCTTCCCCATTTACTTTCAAGCTCTCGTAAAGCATATTTGTAACAAGTAACTCACAATTGCCCTTGTCAATATCTTCAGGTTTAATGTCACTGTAGTCACTTTGACCTAATTCTTTAAACAGATTATCAAGTACATCATCCAAACTTAAAACCTTTGGCTCTTCCTTTAGAACTCCTTCCCTTCTTTTTACAATGTCAGTTACATTTTCGCCATCAAAGATAAATTCATAGGAGTCTAAGTAATTAGTTATGGTTTTATTAGAACCTGTTAATAAAACTCTATTGCAATTATCATTTTTTATTTCATTAACCTTGTCATATCCCTCTTCTAAAAAATTTGAATCCATTATGTCTTTAAGTTTTAAATCAGCATCGCCATTGCCCTTATGATAGAAGACCAACTTGTCCTTAGCGTCAAGAACTACAATTGAACCTTTTTCATTCTTAAACATTTTAGGAGAGTCCTCTTTAGATAAAAAGTCAAAGGCTTTTAACTTTTCAACAGCTATGTCATCTCTTTCTCTGTTTGAAACTGAAATATCAATGTATCTATTTTCTATTTCTTCTTTTACTTCTGCATAATTTGCATCACTTTCTTTTATTTCATCAAATCGTGATCCAAATAATTCTAAGTTAGATTTTTTTGTGCATCCAGATAAAAGCAACGCAGTGCAAATAAATATAATAATCTTTTTCATTTTTTGCTCTAATTTGTACTTAGTACCTATACTCAAGATTTAATCCAACTGCTCGTGGATATACATTATTATTTAATTTTCTCCAAAGAGGTTGATCTTTTTCATATGAATTGTGAGAACAATATAAAGCTCTGTTTCTTCCTCCTTCTTTAGAGCAAATTAATGTATGTTTAGCAGTTCCATTATTGGGACCTGTAGTTAAGCATAGAAATATTAAATCTCCAGGATATAAAGTGTTATCTTCTCCTCTATCAAACCATGTACCTCTCCAATATTGAGGTCCTGTCTTTTGGTATGATTTTCTATTCATAATAAGAAATTCTTTTAACATCGCAGCTGAACCCCATGTTTGAGAATAATCATTTCCCCTGTTCATAGCAAACCATTCATTAGAGTAACTCTTTTTCGATATATCCGTACCTGTAAATGGTGCTCCTGCTTCATGCAAAACTTGAGAAGCGAAATTTGCACAATCATAACTTCCAGGATATTTTGTAGGTATATGAATATATCTACTTGAATCGCAGTATGGAGGTGTTGTCGCCCATTTTACCGCATAGTTTCTAGCCTTTGTTCTATCTAATTTTCTAATAGAAGAATACGGCATTATTTCTACATCATTTAAATCTTCTTCATGATTAGAATTCAAATTCATTAAAGCTCTTTTTTCCAAAACCTTTTCTGCTTTTTGAATATTTAATTCCTTGTCTTCTTCAGTGGTAGCTGGTTTTGTACTTTTTAAAGACTGTGCATCCTTTTGTAAATCTGTTGTGGGATCTATAGAGTATGGTTCTTTCTCTTCTGTGAGCCCATTTATTCCTACGTCTTTGTTAAAATAGCAAGAAATAGGATCTACTAAGTCAATTAATTTTAATCCTTCGTTTGTTTTTTCAAATTTTAAAATAACATCAGTTAATTCAGAGCTGATTCTACTTATAGAGTTATCCTCTTCCTTAAATAAATATATTATTTCGCAATTTGCCTTTACAGTATATATATTTCCATCTTGTTCACAGGTCATGTTCTTACTTTGATGTAATTCATGACCAATTACATTTCCTCCATTTTCCTTATTTACCTTTACTCTTAAATTAGAAAAACTTACTCTGGCTTCAATTTCTTTATTGAAAAGGTTATTTGAAGGATTTAGAAAACGATTTTCTAAATCGAAATAATCTATTTCATTAGATGGAATCCAATAATTTGTTAAGAATTCTTCCGCAATGTTTAAGACTTCTTCATTAAGATTCTCTTCATCAGCATAAGACATACTCATAGCAGGCAATACTAATAAAATCGCCAGCATTATCGCCATTACTTTTTTTAGAATTTTCATCATTTATACCTCCTCAATATATTCGGATAAACGTTATAGTTCATCCATCTTTATTATAACATTATCTTATAATTCTGTAAATATTTCTTTTCCATTTTTCTGTTTCAATTTAAATGGATTTGTTTTTTACATTTTACAGATTAATGATTTGAAAATTTAATATTTTTGTAACTTTTGGAGCCTTTTTTTGCTTGTAACTTTTTGAGTTACTATTTATAATTGAATACAGAGCTTTTATAGGAGGAGAAATTTTGAAAAAATTAAAATATACATTACTTCTTGGCGTCATTTTTTCTTTTTTCGCAATCAATGTCGTTAAACCTAATGCGGGATTAGATTTAAATACATTATTCAAAATGGTTGACCAAGCTAATAACAAGATAGACAATTATATTCAGAAAAATAGTTTTTCAGTAACTGTATCTAAAATAAATCCTAAACTTGATGAAGCAAATGAAGTTAAAAACGAAACATTTTCTGAAATATTCAAAAATACCTTGCTTAATAAAAAGAAAAAGGAAAAAACTGAGGAAGAAAAAAACAGATTAAAAGACTTGCAAAAACAAGCTTTGATATCAAATTATTCAAATATACAAAGATATGAACTTTTTTATAAGGATGATGGTTTTGAAAAAAGATACGCTACGGACTATGTAGAAAGAGACGATAAACCAATACAAAGTTTTTACATCGAAGAAAACGGTAAAATAAAATCATCATTAAATAATGAAATAGTTATAACTGATGACAAAGATTATGTTCAAAAGTTATCTCCATTAACTGAAAGTGATAATTTTATCCATATCTTTGACTATAAAAAAATAACTGATGAACTTAAAGAAATATCTAACTTTGTAGGATACAATGAGATAGATAAATTTTATGTATTCCTTAAAGAGTATGATGACATAAAAAATGATGAAGTTAAAGAATTGTTTACAAAACTTGAAATAGATAAAGACATAGAGAGATATAAGGACTTGACTATTGAGGATATTTTTAACGGAAATTGGGACAACACCCACGCTCTAATAAATTATAATCTCGATAGCACAGATATGGGAATCAAAAAAATAATTTTCTCTATAACTCTTGAAAAAGATGGTATTAGAACAAGCATTCATTCTTTCAAAGAGTTTGAACAATTCAATATCCTAAATGACATTTTACTACCTAAACAACTTAGAGAATCGAGGTAATAAATGAAAAAAAATTTGTTTGAAAATAAAAAATTTATATTTGTTTATTCAAGCTTAGTACTGTTAAGCATTTTATTTGTCGTTGCCGAAATTGGTTCGAATATGCAAATTTACAGTTTTATTACTCCATATAAGATAACTCTGTTATCTGCTGGTTTATTATTTTTGTTTTCTCTTTTTACTAACCCAAAAAACACCCTAAAGTATATTTTTGACGCTTTAAGAAAAAGTGTAAAACCCATTTCTTTTTTAGTTGTGATGATAGCTATATATATAATTTTTGATATTATAAGCCTATCGTACACTAATAATGTCCATATTTCCTTATGGAAATATGTAACTATAGTATCCATGCTTGCAATATTATTTTTATCAATATTGATGATTCATTCACCTGAATTTAAAAACTCATTAAATTGGATTTTAGCTTTTATTTCAGGAGCTTCTTTAATACTACTTATATATGTTTGGGTTTATGAATTTATGTTTGGAACTACTATGTATGTTAGAAGATTGTCTCTTTTAATTGATTATAACAAATTCAGTATGGCTCTGTTTTTTGGATTCCTAAGCTCAATGTTTTTGGCTTCAAGGGTTATAAAAAACATAAAAATCAAGAACATTACCATGTTTATAACTACAATTTTATATTATTCAACTATACACCTTACTGCTTCCAGAAGAACAAGCCGTATGATGAATATTATAATATTAATTTTGTTTATAGCATTTTTAGTAGATAGCTACAAAAATTCTGTAAACAAAAAGAAAAATATTTCTTTTTATATAGTCGGAGCAATAACAACTTATTTAGTTACTGTTTTGATAATTTCAAGTTATACATTTATTACTACAGAAAAGATTCTCTCAGCAACTATGGGACAAGGTGGAGAAGGTCTTTCTGTAGATAAAGGAACAGCAGAAGTTTTAGATGACTTACACACTTTGGATAAAAGAGAACTAATTTGGACTTTAGCTATAAACTCATATAAGGATTATCCTTTAAAAAATAAAATTATTGGTAAAGGTTCTTCTGCGCATTTCGATATATATAACGAAAAGAAAAATAGTGAAATAATAAATATGAAATATTGGAAAAAAATTCCCGAAAACACATTAGATCCACATAACTTTATTTTAGTAGATCTCTTAGACGGAGGAATAATAAAAGTTATAATAACATTTTTAATGCTTATTTCAATACCTGTCTACCTTTTTAAAATAAGAAAAATAGTTCCCTATGATACACTTTTTATATTTCTAATCGCTTTAACAGTGCTTGGGGACATTTCTATAAGTTCAAGATATGGTATTCTTGACAACAAAATGGTTTGGTTAATATTGTTAATGCTATTTGCATTAAATAAAGATGAGAAATTGAATCAAGTCAAATAATTTTATGAGACAATCCCTTTTCAAATGGGATTGTCTTTTCTTTCCACAAATTCTCACAATCTAAAAATTTTATTTCTCTCCCTTATCTTTATATGTTATAATAAGACCAATGAGGAGGTACATAATGGAAAAACATATTATTACTATTTCAGGTAATTCTCTTAAAGAATCTGCTTGTAAAGGTGGATGTGGAGAATGCCAAACTTCTTGTCAATCTGCTTGCAAGACTTCTTGTACTGTAGGTAACCAAGAGTGTGAAAACGAAAACAGATAACTGAGAAGGGGTTGATTAATTTCATCCCTTTTTTACTTTATAAATTTAAATAGATTATTGAAGGAGATTTTATGATTCATAAATATAAAATGCATGGTAGAAATATCGTAGTTGATGTTAACGGTGGAGCTGTTCACTTATTTGATGACATCTCTTTTGATATTTTAGACTACTATAAAGATAAGAATAAGGAAGAGATAATAGAATTACTTTCAAAGTACGATGCGACTGACGTGTCCGACTGTTATGACGAAATTGAAAACATGGAGAAAAATGGACTGCTTTATTCCTCCGACGACTACATCGACTTTGATGCAATTAAAAATAAAAAACCTGTTTTAAAGGCAATGTGCCTTCATGTGGTACACGACTGTAACTTAAAGTGCAAATACTGTTTTGCATCCCAAGGGGACTTTGGTGGACACAAGGCATATATGACGGAAGAGGTTGGCAAGAAAGCGCTAAAGTACCTTGTTGAAAACTCTGGTTCAAGAAAGGCCCTTGAAGTTGACTTCTTCGGTGGCGAACCCCTTATGGACTTCCCCCTTGTGAAAAAACTTGTAGAGTACGGAAATAAAATCGCAGAAGAAAATGGAAAGTACTTCCGTTTTACAATAACCACCAATGGAGTTTTACTAAATGACGAAATCATCGACTATATAAATGAAAATATGCACAATGTGGTGCTAAGTCTTGACGGCCGTAAGGAAGTTAATGACGAGATGAGACCAACTTTAAATGACAAGGGCTCATATGACATAATCGTTCCAAAGTATCAAAAGCTAATTTCAAAAAGAGGAAAGAAGTCATACTATGTTAGAGGAACCTTTACCAAAAATAATTTGGACTTTTCAAAGGACTTGGAACTTTTTAGAAGTTTAGGCTTTAATTTATCTTCCGTTGAGCCGGTCGTGGACCCAGACAACAATCCATATGCAATTACAGAAGAGGACTTGCCAGTTATTTTAAAGGAATATGAAGACTATGCAAAGACCTACGCAGAGCTTCAAGTTGAAGGTGACCATTTTAAGTTCTTCCACTTTATGGTGGACCTAACCCAGGGCCCATGTATCTTAAAGAGAGTTTCTGGTTGTGGCGCCGGATGTGAATATGTGGCTGTTACTCCAGAAGGGGACGTGTATCCATGCCATCAATTTGTAGGTAACGAAGATTTTAAAATGGGCAATATCTTAGACGAAGACTTTACAATGCCTAAAGAAACACAAGAACTATTTGGCTCAGCCCATGTATTTGAAAAGGAAGACTGTAAGGACTGCTGGAACAAATTTTACTGCTCTGGAGGATGTCATGCCAATGCATATAACTTTAATGGTGATATCCATAAGCCTTATGCTGTCGGCTGTGAAATGCAAAAGAAGAGAACGGAATGTGCAATATACACGGAAGTTGAAAAGATGTTAAAGGAAAATTAAATGACAAAACTTAATACGCCAATACTGTCGGGACTGTTAAAACTAAAAGACAATGACAAAATAAGATTTCACATGCCTGGGCACAAGGGCCATGCTGATGAACTCTATAAACCGATTATAGATAATCTACTACAACTTGACTTCACCGAAATCAACGGTTCTGACAACCTATATAACACTAATGGAATTATTGAAGAGTCGTTAAAGCTTTTGTCCAAGGAAAGAGGCTCAAAAAAATCTTTTTATCTTACCAATGGTACCACCGTTGGGATTCTTGCAGGCATAATGGCGCTGACAAATCACAAAGACAAGGTTTTAATTGCAAGAAACTGTCACAAGTCCGTTTACAATGCAATCGAACTTAATGAACTTGTTCCAATTATCTTGGAACACGAAAAAACTGAGACTGGACTTGAAATTCCAATTGCAGAAGAAGAATTTTTAAAGGTTTTAAAAAATGATAGAGACATAAGGATGGTTATTCTTTCAAGACCAAACTACTTTGGACTGTCAAGAGATATTAGAGAGCTTGCAAAGTACTGCAATGAAAATGATGTGTATCTCTTTGTGGACGAAGCCCATGGATCACATCTTAAATACCATAGTGCCTTGACTGTAGATGCAATGGAACTTGGAGCAAGTCTTTCAGTAAACTCATTTCATAAGACCTTGCCAGCACTTACACAGACATCTGTCATAAACTTTGGCTACAATATGAGTGACGAAGATATTGCAAAGGTCCTATCTATGATTGAAAAACTTCAGACCTCTTCTCCCTCTTACATCTTTATGATGTCTTTGGAGTTAAGTAGCGCCTATATGACAAAGTGTGGCGAAAAAAAGTTTGAAGATTTAAAAAATTATGTGAATGACTTCTATAAGTCTATTGAGGACTTGGATTTTGTATTTTATCCTTCCTTTTCTAAAGATTTGGAACAAGATTTTTCAAGAATAATATTACAAACCTCTTTCCCCGCAGTTTATCTTCGTCATCACCTTGAAGAACAGGGAATATATATTGAGATGATCACAAAAAATATTATGGTTTTAATTACAAGCCCGATGGATAAAAAGGAAGATTTTAAAGCACTTTCAAAAGCAATAAAATCTTTTAATCTGAAGGACTATAAGGATTTTATAACTTATGATAATATAAATAAAGAAAATACATCTTCACTTTCAAAGTCTGAAGGAAAAAAATTAAAGGAAAATATTATTATCTATCCACCTGGAAATATATATTTAAAAAAAGGTGACATAATAAAAAAAGAAGATGTAACATACTTAATGGATTTAATTGAAAATGGCGTTAAGGTGTTTACAGACTTTTCAAAGGACTTAAACAATCTATATGTAGAATAAAAATATTGACATTCCTATCATATTGCTGTATTATTAAGATAACACAGCAGGAGGTGCTTTATGGAATTTAATGATTTTCAACCTATCTATGTACAAATTATGGATTACTTTAAGTACAAGATTATAAGAGGTGAACTTAAACCTAACGAAAAGATTCCATCTGTAAGGGATGTGTCCTCCGTTTTAAAGGTCAATCCCAACACTGTTCAACGAAGCTTTCAAGAACTTAAGAACGAAGGGATTATCTATTCTCAAAGAGGACTTGGAAATTTTATAACATCAGATGAAAAGATATTAAAAGAATTAAATGTCGTTAAAGGCAGAGAGATTATTTCAAATTTCTATAACGAAATAAAAAGCCTTGGACTTAATAAAGAAGAGTGTTTCAATTTATTAGAAGAGGAGTGGCAGGCACATGAGCAATCTAATTGAAATAAGAGAATTAAATAAAAAATATGGTAGCAACTACGCCTTAAAAGACATAAATCTATCTTTAGAAAAAGGTAAGGTAATTGGTCTTTTAGGTCCTAACGGCTCTGGAAAGACAACGCTAATAAAAATTATCGCAGGGCTTATCAACACCTACCAAGGCGAAGTACTACTTGATGACTTCAAACCAGGAAAGACTACAAAAGCATTTGTGTCCTACCTTGCAGACAGAGAGATCTTATACACTTTTAAAAAGATTTCTGATTGCATAAAATATTATGCGGACTTTTATGAAGACTTCGACAGAGAAAAATCTGTAAAGATTTTAGAAAGCCTTGGACTTAATCCAAGTCAAAAGATTTCTTCACTTTCAAAGGGCATGAACGAAAAGCTTCACCTTGCCATGGTCCTTTCAAGAAAGGCAAAGATTTATATTATGGACGAACCTATTGCAGGAGTTGACCCTGTGGCAAGGGACGAAATCTTAAACACCATAATAGATAATATTGCGCCGGAAAGTCTTATGATTATATCAACCCACTTGGTTAAGGACATCGAAAACATCTTTGAACAAGTAATATTTATTAAAGACGGAGAGATAGCTCTTTTTGACACAGCAGAAAATATTAGAGAAAGAGATGGCTCTTCTATAGAAGAAAAATACAAAAGAGTATTTGGAGGTTTACAATGGGAAAACTTTTAAAATATGAATTTAAAAAGGCTTCGTCCTACTTCTTGTATCTTATAGTAGGTGGATTTATAGCCTCATGTCTATTAATTTTAGGAATTAAATCCTTTACTGGCGATAATCTTGAACCAGGACTTAACACAGTTAATGATAATGGTCTAATCTTTCCAATAACAATGATAGTATCAGTAATAATTGCTACTGCCATATTGATATGCTTTATATTTTATGTTGTTTCAAACTACAAAAGAGATTTATATAACAACCAATCTCTACTTAAGTTTACCCTTCCAATAGATGGAAAGGACTTCTTAAACTCAAAACTTATCAACATAATAATATGGACAATAATACTAAATGTAACAATAACAGCAGGATTTTACTTTTTCTCAAAGTTCTTAATCCCAAATATTCATGAAGCAGTTATAAAATCAATTAGTATGGCATTGACCAATACAGAAATAAATATTAGCCATGTGATAATTATAGCCGTTATTCAGTTTTTACAAAGCATCTTTTCCTTTGTATTATTATACTTTTCCATAACATTTACAAAGGCAGTGTTTAAAAATTCAAACTCAGGAATACTTTGGCTATTAGTTTATTTAGCTTTCTCTATTGCACATTCAATAGCATCATACTTTATAAACCTAATGGTGCCATATAGAGTTGAGTTCTTTAAGAGAATTGAATTAGTTGAAAGAAGTTTTGATATGTTTGCACAGGGTCCTCCTCAAGATATGTTTTTATCCTTTAACCTTGCAGCAGCAGTACTATTCACAGTGCTTTGTATAGTATATTACTTCTTAACCAGATATATGTTAGATAACAAAGTCGATTTATAGACTATAGGACAATCCTCGGATTGTCCTTTTTTAATGTAAATTTTGAAAGGCTATGTTATAATCATACGGAAAGAAAGGATTATTATGAATAAAAATATTATATTTCACATTCCGTTTTATGCGGACAAAAACCATTTAAGTGGTTCAAATATAAGACCATATAAGATGATTGAAGCCTTTGAAAAGATTGGATTCAATGTTGATGTGGTTATGGGCTATGGCGCCGAAAGAAAGACTCAAATAGAAAATATTAAAAAAAATATTGAACAGGGAGTTTTATATGACTTTTGCTACAGCGAAAGCTCCACCATGCCAACACTACTTACAGAAAATAATCATTTACCTAAGTACCCAAACTTAGACTTTGGCTTCTTTAAATATTTGAAATCAAAAAATATAAAGATTGGACTTTTTTATAGAGATATACACTGGCTCTTTGAACAATACAAGAACAATGTTTCATTTTTGAAAAGAGCAATTTCAACTTATTTTTATAAATACGACTTGAAAAAGTATGTTGACCTTGTGGATATAATCTACTTGCCAAGTTTGAAGATGAAAAACTATATCCCTATAAATCAAAATCTTAATTTTAAAGAGCTTCCCCCAGCCATAGATGAAGAAATAGAATATGAAAAAACTGAAAACAAAGAATTAAAACTATTTTATGTTGGTGGAATGGGAGAACTTTATCAACTGGATGAGTTCTTTAAAGCTGTAAGCTCCCTTGATTTTGTAACGGTCACAGTTTGCACAAGGGAAGATGAATGGAAAAACATTAAAGACAGATATTCTCCTTACTTAAATGAAAGGGTTAAAATTATTCATGAAGGTCCTTCTGGTTATGCTCCATACTTAAAAGAATCAGACATAGCTGTGCTTTTTGTAAAGCCAATAAAGTATTGGGACTTTGCAATTCCAGTAAAACTTTTTGAATATATTAAGTACTCAAAGCCAATTCTTTCCGTCGAAGGCTCTGCCGTTTCTAACTTTGTAGAAAAAAATGATATTGGTTGGGTACTGCCCTACTCATCATATGAACTAAAAAATTTACTTATAAAATTTTTCGAAGACAAAAATGAAATCGAAATTAAGACGAGAAACACAAGGGAAATTATTCCACGAAACACTTGGACTGCAAGGGCAACGAAGGTAAAGGAGGATCTAAGTAAATGAAGATTATGTCAATTATAGGTGCAAGACCTCAGTTTGTAAAAGAGGCCATTGTGCAACATGAAATAAATAAATATGATGATATTGAAGAAGTTGTTGTTCACACTGGACAACATTATGACGAAAATATGTCGGGAGTATTTTTTGACGTGCTAAAGATGAAAAAGCCCGACTACAACTTAGGCATCAATGGCATGACCCATGGCGAAATGACCGGCAATATGATTATTGAAATAGAAAAAATCTTACTAAAGGAAGAGCCGGACCTTTTAATCCTATACGGTGACACCAACTCCACCTTGGCGGGAGCAATTGCAGCGTCAAAGTTAGGTATAAGTGTCTGCCATATTGAAGCAGGCCTAAGACAGGAACCTAAGACAATGCCGGAAGAGATAAATAGAGTTCTTACCGATAGAATTTCAAACTTTTTATTTGTTCCAAGCGAATATGGCCTTGAAAATCTTAAGAAGGAAAACATCACAAATAATGTTTACTTCACTGGAGACGTTATGTATGACATCTTCTTAAGGATGAGACCTTCCTTTGACGACTCACTAATGAAGGAGCTGTCCCTGGAAGAAGATAAATTTATACTTATGACCCTACACAGGGACTTCAACGTGGATAAAAAAGAGACTTTAGAAGAAATCCTTACACAGGTTGACAGGGTTTCAAGGGAGATTCCAGTGGTGTTTCCAATTCATCCAAGAACAAAGTCGAGGGTTGAAAAGTTCGGTCTGTCTCAACTACTTGAAAATGTAAAAGTATTAGACCCTATTGACTACCTAAGCCTAATGGGTCTTACAGAAAAATGTAAAATGGTTTTAACAGACTCCGGTGGATTTCAAAAAGAATCCTACTTTGCCGACAAGCGTGCAGTAGTAGTTATGGAAGACACTTCATGGAGAGAACTTACGGACAAGGGAATAAATATGCTTTCCGCTCCGGAAGATATTTATAAACATATTATGAGTAATGACGATGTAGTATTTGAAGAAAATATTTATGGAAGTGGAAACGCAGCGGAAAAGATTGTAAAGATATTGCATAACAATAAATAAAAGTTAGATTAAAATTTGCGACATGCTTTCGCTGAAATATAGTGATTATCTTTCCTGCATGTCATTCTGAGCGGAAATTTTTGCATAGCAAAAATTGAAGTCGAAGAATCTCGCGGAGCTGAAAAGATACATGGAAATAAAAAAGTATATAAGATGATAACATTCCATACTAAAAAGTTCGCTTCATGATGTAGGGATAGCCTCGCTTCGCTCGGAGATGTTTCGACTCGCTCTCGCTCGCTCAACATGACAAAGCGGGGAGTCACATTTCTAATAAGGATAAAAATCTTTCAAAATACAATTACAAAACCAAAAGAAAATCTTTTTGGATTTTCTTCCGCTTTCACAACGGGGTCTCGGGGCTGGCCCCGAGTCGTTGGGAGGTAAAGGGGGTTCCCAAGGGGGAAAGGAACATACGAAACGGTTCCTTTTTCCCCCTTGGTGGAATAAAAAATGATAATATACTAGAAATAAAAAAAGGTAATAGGGTGAAAAACCCTACTGACCAAAAACAAATATTAAAAGAGCGAAATTTATTCGCTCTTTTAATATTATCTATTTTCATATCTCTTTGCCATCTTTAAATACACCACTGTTGAAAGCTTAAACATTACAAAGTAAACCACAAGATATATTCCCATGCCAATGGCGGTGGACTTAATAAATGTCGTCTTGTCCATAACTCCTACTATCTTTACGATGTCAAAGACTATTTTCGACGCTCCCATGGTGTGGCAAAGGGCAACTATCAGTGGTGCAAAGAACATAAAAAAGTTTTGTCTTCCCACTTGGTTTTTAATCTGTCTATTGCTCATACCGATTTTTTTCATAATAGAAATATTTTTTCCGTCTTCAATTCCCTCGGAAATCTGTTTGTAAAATATTATTATTGAAGTGGTTATTATAAATATTATGGAAAGCAATGTGGAGACAATGTAGATTCCACTGTAGATTTCTTTAAATTCCTGTCTTGATGCTATGCCATTTCCAAATGATGCTTCATATTTTCCGTCTATCTGGCCTACAACAATATGTTCACCGATTCCATTATAAAAACTGCTCTTTACATTTTTATTGTCAACTAAGTCGATAAAAATGTCTGTGAATTTATGGTAGCTTCCATTATCTTCATGGTCTTTAATCAATTTATCGATTTCATCGGTAAATGCCTTAGTATCCTTTGTCACAATAATTAAATTGTGAAATAGGCCTTGGGCAGGATCTGAAATATATTTTGGTTTTTCTTCTAAGTTTCTTACTTTGAAATTTAAATCTCCCATATGGAAGTTTTCGAAAGTTTTTTTCTTGTTTGAGTAAATTAAAACTTCTCCGTCACTAAGCTCATACTTTTCTTCTGAAATCTTATTCATTTCTTCTATGTCAACTACACTGATTAAGTCGGTGTTATCTTCCATTTTTTGTTCCAACCCATCTACATATAGCTTTGGTGTAAAGTTTTCCTTTTCACTTTTGGTTTCAAACTTAATTGTCTTTACAGATTTAATATCCTTTATAGGCATATTAGTTTCTTTTGAAAGTTTTTGTAATTCCCCTTCTATATCTTTCTCCAATTGGTCATCAAAGGCATAATAACTTATATTGTAGTCAGCCGGGAAGGCATCTTCTAAAAATACATCTCTACTCTTTAACATTCCCGTAAGACAAGTAAACACAACTAAAAACATTGTGGAGATTATGCAGATGCTTGCAAGGGATGCGGAAGACTGTCTAACTCTAAACAAAAGTCCTGAGATAAAGTTCATATTCTTTTCTTTATAATAAACTCTTTTATTTTTCTTTAACGCCTTTAAAATTATCACTGATATTGAGCCAAAGAGAAAAAAAGTTCCAATTATAACTGCAATTACTGCAACAAAAAATATTTTTATACTTGTAAATATGGAGTCTGTGGATAGGGCCTGATAGTAACCAAAGATTAAAAGAGCCATACCTATAACTATTCCAATAATATTTGCCCTTGGTTCCTTCTCTCCCTCCCTACTCTTTTGCATAAGCTCAATTGGATTTAGCTTTCTTGTGGAGATGATATTTATAAAACCTAAAACCAAATGGATTATTATAAAAATTCTAACTGTTTCAAAAATAAAAAACTTATTTACTGAAAACACGTCAATAGCTTTTACATCAAGTATTTTAACAACCATCCTCAACACTAATGGATAGGTTATAATTTCTGTAACTATTCCTATAATCATCGATATAATGGCGGTTAAAAAAGTTTCTATGGCAATGACTTTGCCAATGCTCTTTTTTGAAACACCAATCATGGAATAAAGTGCCAAGTCACCGAGCCTGCTCTTTCTAAGGACAGAGTTAATGTATAGTAGGAACAGTACTGCAAAGACCATTATAATCCATGTTCCAAATCCCAGTACCATAAATATGGTTCTTGACCCTTCACTTTCTTTAATAAACTCGGAACCGTCCAAGTTCAAAAGTAAAAGGTAGATATATACAAAAATTGATGATGCAAAGATATATGGGATGTATATAAGCTTGTTGTTCTTGATATTACTTAGGGCTACTTTAAATTCCAGCTTCTTCAAGGCTTCCACCTCCCGCAAGTAACATCATTTGTGTTTGAACTAACTTTTTATACATCTGGTCGTTATTCATATCACCTTTGTAAATGTCGTGAAAGATTATTCCGTCCTTTATAAAGAGAACCCTTGATGCACGACTTGCCGCCATGGTGGAGTGGGTTACCATTAGTATGGTCTGCCCGTTTAAGTTCAAGTCCTCAAACACATTTAAGAGTTCCATGCTGGAGTTTGAGTCAAGAGCTCCTGTCGGTTCATCTGCAAGTAAAATCTTTGGATTTGTTATCATGGCACGAGCTATGGCAACTCTTTGTTTTTGTCCTCCAGACACTTCGTATGGATACTTGTCAATAAGCCTTTCTATCCTTAACTCCTTTGAAATTTTGTTAAGCCTTTCTTCCATTAGAGATATTTTTTCATTTGAAAGCACCAGTGGAAGATAGATATTGTCCCTGTTATTCAATGAGTTTAGTAAATTGAAATCTTGATACACAAAACCTAAATTATTTCTTCTAAAGACGGCTCTTTCTTCATCACTCTTTTTAAAAATGCTCTCACCCTTTAAGTTGACCTCTCCGTAAGTTGGGCTATCTACAGTTGCAATAATATTTAGTAATGTAGTCTTTCCAGAACCAGACTCTCCCATAATTGCAACAAACTCTCCCTCTTCAACTGTAAAGTTAACGTCCTTAAGGGCTTCTACCGAAGTCTTCTTTCCTCTATAAACTTTTTTCAAATTCTTTACTTCAAGAATATTCATTTTAACCTCCTAATATTTCGTTGAGATTATAATATAGTTTTTTTTGGAATTAATCCCAAATTTAACCTTACAGTTTTTTTCTAAACTTACAAGTTGTAAGATTAGAGGGGGTTGTTATGTAGGGTTACACCCTACGAGGTTTAGGTTGTCCAGTATTGTCATACTGAGCGAGCGACAGCGAGTCGAAGTATTCTTGACCTAACAGAAGACGAAGTCTTCGTTGTAGGTCAAATGTCGATCTCGTTTCACTTTCCAATAGAAAAGTGTCAGAAGGCGACCTCGAGATTTTCTAAGAAAATCTCGGTAAAAGTTTATTGATTTGTTTTGTAGGTCTGTGACCTATTATTTTATTATTTCTATTGCTTTATTATTCCACCAAGGGGGAAAAAGGAACCGTTTCGTACGTTCCTTTCCCCCTTGGGAACCCCCTTTACCTCCCAACGACTCGGGGCCAGCCCCGAGACCCCGTTGTGAAAGGGGAAGAAAATCTTTTGGATTTTCCTGTTTTGGTAATGTGTTTTTAAAGATTTTCTTTTTCAGTCTTTATTATTTTAACAATTCTATTTGTTTTCTTGAGATTCTTCGACTGCAAAATTCCTCTGGGATTTTTTCGCTCAGAATGACAGAGCGAAGGAACTTCACTCTCAATCTTCTATTAGCTCTCTTCTTTGTAAATTAATTTTAAACCTCGTTCCAACTCCCACTTCTGACTCAATTACATAATCATATTTTAATTTATGAAGTATATCATTAACTAAAAACAGTCCAATGCCTGTGGAGTTTGAAAACTCTCTGCCATTTTCGCCTGTAAAGCCAAAGCCAGTAACCCTTGGCAAGTCCTCCTTTGGAATACCTATGCCACTATCTTCTATAACAAGTACCTTAGTGTCTTCACTATTTGTAATTTTTATATAGCCATCTTTTGTGTATTTAAGTGAGTTAAACACAATTTGGTCTAACACAAAGCTAAACCACTTTGGATCTGTGACTATTTCAATGTCTTTAACATCTAAAATCAATTTTAAATTCTTTTCAATAAAGAATAGTCTATACTTTCTAATGGTCTTTTTCACAACCCCTTCAAGTGATACTTTCTTAAAGCTGTAGTCCTTTGATTTTTCCATGGACTTCATATAGTTTATCATCTGACTAATATATTCTTCTGTCTTTTGCACTTCAAGCTCCACAGAACTTTCTGCACTTCTCTCTGCCATAAGGGAAATTGCCGCCAGTGGTGTCTTTACTTGGTGTGCCCAAAGTGTTAGGTATGAGTTTAAATCCCTTAAATCACTTTGGTTTCTACTGTTTATTTCAATCATTTCCCTTTCCAGTTCTACGTATGCCTTTTTATTTTTCAAACTTAATGTGTTCTTATCTAAAACCACATATTCATTTGAGTTAAGTTTTGATTTAAATATAAAATACCTTATTATCATGGGGATACACAGAAAAAATAGTGACAGTCCCATGTAGTAGGCGATTATTTTTAAATCTATTTCAAAGGCAAAGAACACCAATGCACTTGCCACACACATGATTATGTATGATATTACATAGCCTTTATTTATCTTAAAAAAATCAATCATTTTATTATATAACCTACGCCCTTTTTAGTTTCCACAAAGTCTTCTATTCCCACATCTTGTAACTTTTTTCTAAGCCTTGTCACATTTACAGTAAGGGTGTTGTCGTCAATGTAAGAGTCTGTTGCCCAAAGCTTATCCATAATTTGTGACCTTGTTACAACTCGGCCGATATTTTCCATAAGTATTTCCAAAATTAGATATTCGTTCTTGCTTAGTGGCTGTTCTTTGTCCTTATATATTATTGTCATAGCGTCAAGGTCCAGTGCCACGTCTCCATGTTTTATTTGTGAGTTGGAGTTTTTGTTAAATGTGTATGCACGGCGAAGCTGCGCCTTTATTTTCGAACGAAGTATTTGCATTTGAAATGGCTTTGCTAAAAAGTCATCTCCACCATAATTGATGGCGTTAATTAAATTTATGTCGTCACCGGCGGAAGTTAAAAAGATTATTGGCACATTTGAAAAATTTCTAATCTCTTCACAAAATATAAATCCATTTTTATATGGAAGTTTTAAATCCATTAGCACCAAGTCATAGTCTTTCTCTTTAAATTCCTCCACAACATTTTTAAAGTCCTTAACTGTACCTGTTTCATATCCCCAGGTCTGAAGTTGAAACTGTAATTCTTCACAGATTTTCTTTTCGTCTTCTACAATAAATATCTTCATATTGCCCTCCTGACTTTATTATACATTATTAAAACTTTATTTATTCGACTTAGACAAATTGTAATAATTAAAAAAGAGAGATTATTTTTTCTCTCTTTCTTCAGCTTCTCTTTTTGAAAATGGACATCCGCAGTAGTCCTGTCTATAGATGTTCCAGTCCTTTGAAAGTTCCACCGACTTTTTGTATCCATCTTTTTTCTTAAAGTCATTTGGTAAATGCTTAACTCCATATTCTTGTGCAATTTTTTCTCCAAGTTTGTTTATTATCTGTGCATTTTTGTATGGACTTACTGAAAGGGTTGTTGCAAAGTAATCCATGTTTAAATTTTTTGCAAACTGCGCCGCTTCTTTTAGTCTAAGCTCATAGCAGTTAAAACATCTTTGTGAACCTTCGGGAAGTTGTTCCACTCCTTTGACCGCATCAAAGTATTCTGCAGGGTCATACCTTCCTTCTAAAAATTTAATTTCAAATCTTCCATTAACCTTTTCTAAAACCTTTTTTTGCTCTTCCAGCCTTTTATAGTATTCTTCTCTTGGATAGATATTTGGATTGTAATATAACAGTGTAATTTTGAAGTAGTCACTGAGCAGTTCTAAAACCGATGTGGAACATGGACCACAACAGGAGTGTAAAAGTAAAGAGGGAGGATTTTCTAAATCTATCTCCCTAATCACCTTCTCGAATTCTATATAATAATTCTTTTTATTCATCTAATTTTATAGCCTTTGCCTTGTAGGATGATCTTACAAATGGACCTGATGCAACTTCTTTAAAGCCCATGTCTAAAGCTATCTCCTTGTACTTGTCAAATTGTTCTGGTGTTATATACTCTTCAACTTCCAAGTGATCAAGTGATGGTCTTAAGTATTGACCGATGGTAAGCATATTTACATCAATCTCTCTAAGTGCCTTAAATGTTTCTATCATCTCTTCTTCAGTTTCGCCAAGACCAACCATGATACCTGTTTTTGTAACAAGACCTTTTTTCTTTGCATAGTCTAAAACTTTTAATGATCTTTCAAAATTCGCTCCTGGTCTTACTTTCTTGTATAGTGATGGAACTGTTTCGATATTGTGGTTAAGCACGTCTGGCTTTTCGTCATAGATTATATCCATAAATTCTTCTTTGCCATGAAGGTCTGGAATTAATACTTCCACAGTTGTGCCTGGATTTTTCTTTCTTATTTCTCTAATAACATCTCTAAACTGAGTAGCTCCTTCATCTGGAAGGTCATCTCTTGTAACTGATGTTACTACTGCATGTTTAAGTCCAAGTCTTCTTACCGCCTCTCCAATATGTGCTGGCTCCTCCTTGTCTACCATGTCTGGAGTTCCATGAATAACATCACAGAAGTTACAATTTCTTGTACATCTACTTCCAAGAATCATAAATGTAGCTGTTCTTGCTTCAAAACATTCCATCCTATTTGGACAGTTAGCCTCTGAACAAACTGTATTTAAATGTAAATCGGAAATTAGATTTCTAACTTCTGCAGCCTTTTCTCCACCTTGAATTTTAATTCTCATCCATTCTGGTTTTCTTTTTATTTTCAAAACGTCACCATCCTTATTCATTTGCAACTAATTCTTTGTCAATCAAATCTTTATAGAACAGGTCTTTGATTAGGGTTTCTATTGAAAGTCCTGTTATGTAGCAAGAAATATCTTCGTCTTTTAGAGCGTCTCTTAAATGTTTTTCTGAAAACTTTATTCCTTGAAGCTTATCTGTAAGAGACTTTACATCTTCCATTCCAAAAAAATCTCCATACATCTTCATCTCTTTTATTATGCCCTCTTCTATACCAATAGCATATTCAACTATTCCAAAGTCGTGTTTTACTGAATACTTTATGTTTGCTTTTGGATTCTTTCCATAGTTCCAGTCGTCACAACCGTACTTGTTGTCTACAATTTTTCTAATTTCTCTGTCAATATCTCTATCAATTTTTATAAATTTTGTAATTTCAAAGTCTTCCATTACGGTTTTAGAAATTTCATCCATAAACTCAGTTACAGACATGTCTAACAATTCCTTTAGACACCCCACTCTACTGGAGATGGAAGAAACATTTTTTCCAACAAATTTTAATGGATTTGGTCTTAGGGCATGTTTCATCACTTCAACGTTGCCACCAAAAAGAATTGAACCGTGATGTAGTACTTTTCCCTTGTTGTGATATTGAGCATTCCCAGAAAATTTTTTGCCTTCAATCACAAGATCATTTCTTCCCGTGAACTCCCCATCTATTCCAAACTTCGCCAAAGTATTTATAATTGGCTTTGTAAAATATCTAAAAGAGTCTCCTTCTCTTTCCTTAGTTATGAAACTGTATTGTATAATATCCAAATCGCAGTAAATTGTGCCTCCTCCTGAAGGTCGTCTAACCACATCAATTCCATTTTCAATACAATAATCCAAGTTTACTTCTTTATATATATTTTGATTCCTTCCAAGTAACACCGTCGGTCTGTTTCTCCAAATTATGAAGATGTCATCATCATAATTATTAAAAAAATATTCTTCCAGTGCATGGTTATAAGAAGGATTTACACTATTATTTTCTACAACGATCACATTATCACCTCAGCCATTTTATTATAGCATAGATAAAGCAGGTATAAAATTTAATAAATGCCCAATAAAAAAACGGAAACTTTCATCTCCGTCTATCTTATAATACTTCTCCATCTCCAACCAAGTGTCTCTGAAGCTGACGCCGCAACTATAAAGGCAAGTGGGTCAAGATCTTTTATATATCTCTTTAAAATAATATAGTCCCTGTTTGATACGACAGTTTGAATAACATCCTTTTCAAGTCCAGTGTATGCGCCTACAGCTTTATATACGTTTGCTGAACGAGTTAGATTATCTGTAAGAAAGCTGCATACTTCTTTTGGTTTGGATGTATTTATAAAACATAGTTTTGAAGTGTTAAGTCCGTTTATAGTGTTGTCAATAATGGTTCCATTAAGTACAACTCCCACAAGTGAATAAAGAGCAATTTCTGTACCAAATTGATACCATGCAAACATAGTTATTGCAAAGTCAACTATTAAACATCCCTTACCTAAGTCAAGACCAAAATACTTGTTTAAAATCTTTGCAAATATGTCTGATCCCCCTGTAGAGCCATAGTTATTTAAAACCATTGCAACCCCTCTACCATACATAAGCACACATGCTACAAGTTGTATAAAAAGATTGTCAACTATCGGTTCATTAATAGGGAAAAATATATCCAGCGCCCATACCAACAAAGAAAGTCCAATCGATGCAACTATAGTACGCTTCCCAAAGGAAGGACCAAGGAAGATAAACCCAACAATAAATAAAACCACGTTTATAATCACAAGTAGTGGTCCTGTTGATATAGGAAATATCGAACTTAGTACTATTGCAAGCCCTGCTCCCCCACCTAAAGTTAGATTGTTAGGAGCCAAAAACAAATGTATTCCAAGTGCAATTAAAATAACTCCTATTGTCATATTTATGTATTCTTTTCTTCTTGCTTCTTTTTCAAGATTTGCTAAATCCTTTTTTTTAATCTTCATAGCCCTCTCCTTTCAGGTATATTTTAACATATATTTATATGGAGAACATCAAAATAAAAAAATCCACGGCAGAACCATGGAATTTATTTTTTATATGCTTCAAAGTTTATATCTTCAGTTTCTTCCGCCATCCTAACAGCGTCTGCAATGTCCGCTGCAATCTTATGTCTTGGAATAACATGTACCCTAAGGGCCTCTGCACCCATAAATGCTGCAATTGATGTTAGGGCAGCTGAGCCGTCGTCCCTATTTATAAAGCCTTCGTCAGTATTTGAGTCTACATTAAATCCACCCTCTTCAAGAATATTTACAATAAATCTCTTTCTTGATACTCCGATAAATGCAAAAATATTCCATTCATGAATGAATTTAAAATTTTTAATTAGCTCAAGATTTTCTCTCTTTGTAAGTCCAAATCCAATTCCTGGATCAAGCATGATTCTCTCTTTAGAAATATTATTTTTCTTTGCAACTTCCAAAGTCTTTTCAAAGTACATCTTGCATGAGTCAACTATTGATTCCCTCATTGCCCTTTCTTCTTCCTCTTTTGTGAACACACCGTCGCCACCAAACTTCATAAAGGCCTTTGATGACTTGTGCTCTGGTCTAAGGATAACTGGATTAAACATTGCAACAACTCCAACATCTGAGTCTCCAACAACACTACCCATGTTAGGGTCTCCAAGCATTCCTGTAATATCATTTATAATATCAACACCTGCATCTATGGCAGCCTTTGCAACTTCACTCTTCCATGTGTCAATGGAAATTAGTACATCAGTACGTTCCTTAAGTCCCTTTATTACAGGAACGACCCTGTCAATTTCGTCTTGCACATCAACCTTTGTAGCACCGGGCCTTGTAGACTCGCCACCAACATCTATCATAGTCGCACCTTGCTTTACAAGTTCAAGACCGTGTTCAATGGCCTTTTCAGTGTCAAACCACTTGCCACCATCAGAAAAAGAATCCGGAGTCACATTTACAATTCCACATAAAATAGTCTTGCCACCGGATTTTATAACTTTATCTCTATATTTAAATATTCTTTCCACCTTTATACCTCCCTTAGGAACTCTATGATAAAGATACATCAAATTTAGTAAAATGTAAAATAAAGAGTTATATTTAAAAGATTTTATTTGATTGCTAAAACAAAAAAAGAACTGTTTTACCAGCTCTCTTTTCTAAAACTCATAATGAGTCCACATACTAATTATTTTTATTATCTTTTCTTCTTCAAATACCTCATATACAAGTCTATGTTGTATATTGATTCTTCTTGAAATCAATCCTTTAAAATTTCCTTTTAACATTTCAAATGGCGGTGGATTCTTATATGGATCTTCTTGTATAACTTCTAAAAGAGATTGAACTCTATTCTTCAAGTTCTTCTCATTTTTTATTTTATCTCTATCCTTTTTTGCGGATTTAGTCATAACAAGCTTGTACATTACCACTCGAATTCTTCACATTCCTCTAACGGAGTGTTTTTACCTTCTATTAAAATGTCTGCCATTGTGCTGTTTTGAGCAAAAAATATTGATTCCAACATGTCCCTATAATCTTGTTCACTTAGCACTACTGCATTTCCATTCTTTGTACTTATATTAATCACATCTCCAAATTCTACAGCAGAGTTAATATATTCGAATGCATTTTTTCTAAAATTTGTAATATTAATGTAACTCATAGAATGCACCTCCAAGTACATTATAATGTACGTTTAGGTTTTTGTAAACTATTTTGTAACCTTATCACCTCATAAAAATTGAAATTGTAATGGCTTCAAGTACCAAAAATAATATTATGACACGTAAAGCTAATTCCTTAGCACCATGTGATGCAAGTTCATCGTAGATTAAGTAAGAACCAAAAGCACCTATGGATGTCAATTGAACCCATGTTGTGTTTCTGAACAGATAGAGTATTGCTAAAAAAGCAATTACAACGATTAATTTAACTGTGAAGCCTTTCTTTGCGCTCTTTACACCTTCCATAACATCCTCCTTGAATTTTTTATGTAAAATATTTCATAAAATATATACCCTGTTTAATAAATTTGTAACTCATGTTAAAAATTTTATTTTACGGGTATTATAATAATTAGAATACCATACCCCCTTTGTATGGTATAATTGAATACAGAATAGAGTAGGTAAGACGCGTTAAGTGTAAAGGGATAGGGAGTTGCCCTTTAACGAAAATTTTAAATTGCGGTGTCTTATCGCTTCCGCTAATATTATTATCATACTTGCGGAAGACCGGTACCTATTGGTACTGGTTAATTTTATTTGTAAAAACAAGAAAGAGGTATGTAGAATGGATAAAAAGAAAATTGAACAAGCAGTATCGATGATAATTGAAGCTGTAGGAGAAGACCCAAATAGAGAAGGACTTCTTGAAACCCCTCAAAGGGTGGCAAGAATGTATGAAGAAATTTTTTCAGGTATTGGAAAAGATGCTAAAGAACATCTTTCAAAGACCTTCGAATATGTTAATGACAATATTGTTGTGGTTAAAGACATTGAGTTCTTCTCAATGTGTGAACATCATTTTTTACCGGTGCATGGCAAGGCACATATCGCCTATGTACCAAATGGAAGAGTTGCCGGTCTTTCAAAACTTGCAAGAACAGTTGAAACCTATGCAAAGAGACCACAACTTCAAGAGAGATTAAATCTTCAAGTGGCTGAGGCTATGATGGATTATTTACAGGCAAAGGCTGTGCTTGTAGTTATTGAGGCTGAACATATGTGTATGACAATGCGTGGAGTAAAAAAACCCGGCTCTTACACAGTAACTTCAGTTGCCCTTGGAGAAATGGAAACAGATTTAGATCTTAGAAACGAAGCCTATAGATTGATTGAGATGTAATATGGAAAACACAAATATCATAATGTTTAATGAGGAGTATGTAAAACTTTTAAACGAGTTGGAGGAGTTTGAAAGAGAAAGACCATTTTGCAAACATGATCTTGCTCACTTTTTAGACGTGGCGAGGATATGTTACATTATGGTTTTGGAAGAAGGTCTTGATATATCAAAGGACTTAATTTATACAACTGCCCTTCTTCACGACATTGGAAGGGTTATGCAGTACCGATATGGAACGGACCATGATAAGGCCTCCGCCGATATTGCAGAAAAATTACTTCCTCTTACTTCGTTTAATGAAGAAGAAATAGAAATGATTCTGGACTGCATCAGAAAGCATAGAGAAAAACAAGAGAGCACTGCATTAAACGAAATTTTTTATAAGGCAGACAAGCTTTCACGAATTTGCTTTAGATGCCCAGCTTATGATATTTGCTATTGGTCTGAAGAGAAGAAAAATCACAGGATTACCTATTAGAGGAGAGTTATGGATACACTCAGAATAAAAGATTTAACAATTTTTGGTAAGCATGGCGTGTTTGAAGAAGAAAAAAATCTTGGACAAAAATTTGTGTTAGATTTGAAAATTTATTATAACATGACAAAGGCTGCCCGTGAAAATGACCTTGAGTCTTCAATTCACTATGGAGTCTTGGCAGAGGAGCTAACTGAAGAATTTAAAAGAGAGTCCTATGACCTTATTGAAGAGGCATGTTTAAAACTTGTGGAATTTATCTTCCATAAATATAAAATGGTAGAAAGAGTTGACCTGGAATTAAAAAAACCTTGGGCGCCGGTACATCTTCCACTGGATACAGTTTCAGTTGAAATATCACGAACAAAGAGAAGATACTACCTGTCCCTTGGCTCAAACATTGGTGACAAAGAAGAATATATGAATAGAGCCATAGAAGAACTGTCTAAATATTTTGAAATAATAAGACAGTCCAGTGACTATGTGACAAAGGCATGGGGAAAGACTGACCAAGATGACTTTTTAAACAAAGTGGTGGTGGTAGAGTCCTTTGAAGAGCCTTTAGACTTTTTAGATATTACTCAAAGAATAGAACTGGGACTAGGTAGAGAGCGTCACGAAAAGTGGGGACCAAGAACAATCGATATAGATATACTTTTCATTGACGACGAAATAATCTATAACGACAGACTAAAAGTTCCACATCCATATATAGAAGAAAGAAAATTTGTATTGGAACCACTAAATGAAATTGAACCCTTTTTGGTACATCCAGTTTTAAAAAAGAAAGTATTCCAGTTGTTAAATGAAATAGAATAGAAAATAGGCGATGGGTTTCATCGCCTTTTAAAATTGAATTTTATATATTATTCTAAACTTCTAATTCTATCAACCAGACTGTTTTTACTGTGTTTTTCATAGAACTTTCCAGTAAATATTATCCCGATAATTATATTTACAAAGTTTACAAGGATAAGTGGCATAATTACAAATTTATATGAAGTCCACTTAGTCTGTTCCATGAAATCAATCAAAATAAATTTATCTACAAGAAGCATAATGATGAAAGAAAATACTAAGCCACATAAAGAATAAATCAAATTCTTTTTCACCAAATATTTTTTTATATTTTTCTTTGTCATTCCAATTGCTTCAAGGATTGACAAGTTCACCATGTTTTTCAAGATTTCAGTAGCAATAACATTAATAAAGTTCAGCACAGAAATTAAGAACAATACTATAGATAAGCTATAGCCAGCAAATTCTATTAAATTTTTGAATTCCGTTGTAGATTTAATCTGAAGGTCTCTTGAATCGTAGGAAAATTCTGGCTCATTTTCAAAAGTTTTTAATAACTTATCAAAATTTTCCTTTTCACTATCCGCCACATCAAATCCATAGGACATTATACTTTTATTTCCTGTGAGCTCTTTATACTCATTCGGATTCATATAAATATATTCCAAGTTTAAAGTAGGACTTGATTCGTCGTTTATATCTTCCTTAATTACAGGAAAGTATCTAAATCCATTTGAAAAATTATATTCAATCTTGCCCATCACTTGGACTTCTTTTACCTTGCTATTTACATTAATCTTTATTTTATCGCCAGGTTTAAATGCAGATTTTTTATCTTCATATTCTCCTATGATAACATAATTTCCTGTTTGCCATTTTTCTTTATCAAACTCTCCATCAATAAATTTTTGTTTGTTTATCAGAAAATCATCCATTCCAAATAGAAACGGCGCGAATTTTTTGTCCTCTATTTTAATATCTGGATAATAGTATTCATATCCATAGGAATATAAGGCGCCTCCACCTATAAATCCCTTTTGATTTTCTATTTTATCAATAAATTCTTTGTCAATTTCGTCATCAATTCCTGAGTACATGTATCTAAAATATTTTGGGCTTGCTATATTATAATCCGTTGCAATTACATCAGATATCCCCTTTTCTAAATCAATATTACCAGTATAAGTTAAAACACTGTTCAAAATAACAGCATATAGGCTAATGGAAAGAACTATGGATATAAATCTAAATTTATTGGAAAATACTTGTCTTCTTGACAGCTTGCCTAAAGAAATATTATCACTTTTATATTTCTTTTTTATCGTGGTTTCGTTGTATCTGCTGGCATCTATTGGAGAAACTTTTGCTGCATATCTTGCAGGTCTCATCACTGATAGAAATACTGTAAGCAAAGTAAAGGCTGTGGAAAATAAAATAATTAAGATTATTACTGCAGGCGATAATTTTACATTCGTCAACATCTCATTACTTACAAATATTTTATTTAAAATAATTTTTCCTATAGAAATTCCTACTATATCTCCAACTATTATTGATGGAAGGGAGGCTGCTAAAGACTCAAGATGAACAAGTTTTTTGATTTGTGGCTTTGTCATTCCAATTGTTTTTAAAAGCCCCAGTAGTTTAATATCTTCATTTACGGATATCTTGAAAATATTGTTTATTATTAAGTATCCTGCGACCATTACCAAAATCAAGAAAGCTAAGTAAGGTAGAAATTCATTAAAATCAAAACTACTATCACCAGATAAAAGATAGGCAAAGTTAACACCAATCCTTATTTCCTTGTCGGATAAATTTCCAGGCTCATCTACCACTTTATAGCCCTTTCTCTCTGCAATTTTTAAAAGATTATCCCTTATCATAAAGGAATTCTTTAACATTACCTCCAAGTCTTTATTATTTTCTGGAAGGGATAATTTATCTACATAAGCTTTTGATAAATAAATTTGACCTACACCCACATTGGAGTCAATAGGATTTTGAAAAGTTCCAGAAATAATAAATTTATCACTTTTCTTTTCGATAATTTCTCCAATGTAAGGTTTTTCAATATTGTAGGGAATTTCTATTTTTTCTCCAATTTCACCCTTACAACCTAATTTTTTAGCAGTTGATATATCTATAAAAACTTCGTTTTCTTTTTCTGGAAACTTTCCCTTAACTTTTTCTATTAGAGACCATTCAAATCCTTTTTTATCCATATAAGATAGTTCCGCAGTCACTTTTTCATCATCAAGTATTCCAACTTTCTCTATTATTGAAAATTCCTTTATGTCTTTATCCTTAGATAAAATATTTATGTCTTTGTCAGAGAGTTCTTTAAAAGAACCATGGCTGATTGATCCAATAGTTTTCATCGTTTGAGTTTCCATGCTTTTCCCTAAACCTAAGGCTACGGAAAACAGACTTGTAAATAGTATAGAAGTCAAAGCAATTGCACCTAAGAGAATATTTCTTCTATTTTTATTCGCATTTAAAATATTTTTTGCAAGATGCCTTATATAAGCTTTATTTTTGACTTTCATTATTCCACCAACTTCCCATCTTCAATTCGAATCACTTTATTCGCAGCTTGAGCTACAGCATCATCGTGAGTAATCATAAGAATAGTATTTCCAAGCTCTTTATTAATCTTTTTTAATAAGTAAACAACTTGCGAAGATGATTTTGAGTCCAAATTACCTGTAGGTTCATCGGCTAAAATTAAAGAAGGTTTGGTAACCAAGGCTCTTGCTATGGCAACTCTTTGTTGCTGTCCACCAGATAATTCGTTTGGCATTTTATTTTTTTGATCGCTTATCTCAAGTATGTCTATTACAGAATCAACATATTTTTTATCTACCTTGTCCCCATCAAGACCAAAGGGAATAATTATATTCTCATACACATTTAGCATGGGCAAAAGGTTATATGCTTGAAAGACAAAACCAATATTTCTTCTCCTGAAAATAGTTCTCTCATCATCTTTTAAAGCATAAATGTCCGTATCATCAATAAAAACTTTCCCGCTTGTAGGATAATCAAGTCCCCCTAATAAATGTAATAGAGTCGATTTACCAGAACCGCTTGCTCCAATTATAGAAATAAATTCTCCTTTTTTCACATCAAAAGAAACTCCATCAAGAGCCCTTACTTCCACGTCATTTGTTTTATAATATCTTTTTAAATTTTCCACTTTTAACATCTCTATCACCTCTTGCCTAAAAGAATACCAAACTCATCTTACAAACAACTTACAATACTTCTTACAGTTTTGTAAGAAAAAAGACTTCTCACAATGGGAAGTCTACTGAAAATTTTATTCTATTTTTGTCCAAAGACGCTTTTATATTTCCGCCATGTTTTTCTATAATTTCTCTGGCTATATATAGACCTAAACCCAAACCGTCCTTGGAAACTGAATTTTTTCCTCTATAAAATCTTTCAAATATCTTTGGCAAAGTTTCTTCTAATAAGTCTTTGCACTCATTTTCTATGTCTATATTATAGTTTAGGTAAGATTTATAAACAGATATATTTATAGTTGAATCGTCTGGTGAATATTTAATCGCATTTTCTATTAAATTATGAATTGCTTCTTTCATCCATCTTTCATCTAAATTGAAAATGCAATCCTCTTTTTTAAATTAAATATTTATATTTTTATTTAATAGTGGTTCTTTAAATTCTCTTAACACATCATCTACCAACTCTCTTAAATTAGCTTTATTTTTTTGCAAAACAATGATATCTGATTCAAGCCTGGAAGATTTTACCAGGTTATCAATTAAAAATTTAAGTTTGTCCAATTCATATTTTATAATATCTATATATTCTTCTTTTGGATCTTCTTCTAATAAACTAATGTAGAGAGAAAGATTTGTAATTGGTGTCTTGGTTTGATGGGATATATCTGCTATTAAATCCTTAGTTTTATTCTTTTCCAAATTTAATTTAGATTCCTTAACTTGATTAGCATATAAAAATTTCACAAGTTTTGATTTTATTTTAGATAATTCCTTTTCATCAAATTCTGTAATTTCTAAATTTCCATCCAAAGCCTTATCAATATACTCTGAGAGTTCACTCATTTCACTTCTCAAGACAATATATTTATATAAAATAATTCCAATTATAAGAGCTAAAAGACCTATTAAAATTGCCATTTATAACCAACTCCAAACACAGTTTCAATTGGATCATAGGGCTTTAGTTTATTTCTGATTCTTGAAATATTTACACTAAGAGTGTTGTTATCTATAAATTCATCATCAATTCCCCAAACTAAATCAAATAGTGTTTCTTTTGTTAAAACCTGCCCTTTGTTTTTTATCAATACATATAAAATTTTAATTTCTGTTCTCGTCAAATCAAAATTAACACCATCGACTGAAAACTTATTCTCACTAAAATTGAAATCAATTCCATCTCTTTTATAAGTAGTTAAATCATCAGAGTTGATTTTCTCAAATGCCCTCTTTATCTTAGCCTCTAAAATACCCAAAGAAAAAGGTTTAGTTAAGTAGTCATCCGCACCTAATTCAATTGCTGAAATAATATAGGCTTCTAAATCTATAGCAGAAAGAACTATTATAGGTATTGTTGAAATTTCCCTCGTGTATTTTATTATTTCAAGTCCATCTCCATCTGGAAGATTCATATCAAGTAAAATTAAATCAGAATCATTAATATGTTTTTTTGACTCGCTTATAGAAAATGTAGAAATCACTCCATAGTTTTTTTCTAATGCTATAGATAATCCCTTATTAAGATGTTTATCATCTTCTATTATTAAAATATTTTTCACTTACTTAGTCTCCTTTTCTATAGCTACTAATAGTATACCATTATCTCTTATACTAAAAATAGCCCTTTTCACGGGCTATTTTACTTAGTTTAAATTGTCCTAATCAAATCTATAGTCGGTCTATCTAAGATCCTCTTTAGGGAGAAATGATATATCAATAAATTTATTCCATAGACCACTATGGAAAATCCAAGGAAGCTTTTGTAGTCATAATATTTTATTAAAGTACTCATCCTTAAATCAGAAGCGATTAATGATATTACAAACATAACTCCTAAGCTCACCATAATAGAAATTATAAAGGATTTTACCTGTTCTTCAATAAATTCCTTTTGATAGATGTTCTTTAACTCATCTACATCCATTCCACAAGAGTAAAGGCTGGCGATTTCTTTTTTTCTGCTCATGAGACTTAAATTAATGGATGAGTAGCCGTTAGTGATATTTAATACAAAAATGATCGATGCAATTCCTATTACAATTTTTATTAGACTTTTCAAATCATTATATTCATTTTTTGTGGTTTCCTCACCTGTTGTGATATTAAATCTATCTTCAGGTGAAATTTGTTCTCTAATCATGGCCTCTACATATTCTTTTACATCTTTGGTGTCAGAATCTTTTATCTTCATATTTAATTTATAAGCATAGTTTGTGTGTTTTTCATCACCTGCTTCTTCCATAAGTTTAAAATAAGTGTCAAAATCTGTATAAACTTTTACATCAAAAGGCATTGTTCTCGACTTATATTTTCCCAAATCTGTTATTGTCTTTGAAATTTCAATCGTCTTCTTATAATCATTTATGTTGATATCTAAAGTCTGTGGGTTTTCAAAATAGGATATTCTCTTTGCCTTAGCTATTGGAATAGAAGAATCTTCTTGAATTGTATTGTAGAGAATAAATTCGCCCTTCTTTCCTCCAAGTTCTCTTAAGTCTTTTTCTTCCAAGGCGATGATAAATCCAGCCATACCCTCTGACTTATATTTTTTAATATTCTTTCTCGCTTCCTCATCTAAGCCAGCTGCCTTTGCTTCTTTTGAGAATTCGTTATTGTTTTCAACTTGAACATACTTGTCTTTTGAAATATAAGACTTCTCATTAGAAATTCTATCTACAATTTCTTTTAATATTTTTGGGACTTGGTTATTTTTGCTAAAATAGTCCACAGAAAAATTATAGCCATCATCGTAATGATAAAAATCTCTGTAGTAACTTCCGATGCCTATGATGATTATAAACATTGAGATAATTATTATCCCTATTGCAGAAATATATCTCTGTGATTTTATTGAAGCCAAGTTGTTGAGTTTTAATTCCTTCCAAAAATCTTTGGCTCTTTTCTTCTTTGATTTTGAAAAATCTATATTTCCTCTTATGCCGTCTATAATGTTTATTTTAGAAATCTTTTTCGCAGGGGATTTAATGGCTATTGCCACAATAATAAAAGAAACTAAAATTATTGCCAAACTTAATAAGGGATTAAACTTTACTAGATTAAATTCACTTAATTGTTTGTCTATTTGAATGTATTTGTACAGATAATATATAGAGAAAAAGCCTACAAGATGTCCTAAAAGTATTGGAATTCCAGATGTAAGAAGTCCTTCCTTTAGGAGCAGCAGATAGATTTGTCCATTGGTAGATCCTATAGATTTGTAAATGGACAGCTCTCGAATCTTACTTAGCCCCCAAACCCAAAAGATGTTTTTTATAAAAAACACAAAGATTGCTATACATCCAAGGACTGATAAAACAAGAACGGCCTTGCTCGTTATGTTTTGTAAGGGGTCGTTTTCTACTCCGTAATAATTTATAAGACTCTCGGAGAATTCTAAATGAACATCTTTACCAAGTGTATTATTTATTTCATTTTGTATCTTATCTCTATTTTTATAAGCTTCTTCAAATGAATGAAATTTTACAAAGGTTCTAAAAGTGGTCATTTTATCTTGTAGCCCCAAGGCAAAACTTAGTTTACTGTACTTGTTATAAACATCTCCATAAACACCGACTAAAGTAAAACTCTTAGAACCTTTGCTCTCAAATTTTTCCCTGCCAGTATTTGCACTTGTAGGGCCTATCTCTTCCCCATCTAAAAATCTTTTGCCTAAATCAAGTTCTACACGATCGCCTATTTTAAGTTCATTTTCCTTTACAAGACTTTCAGATAGTATAATTTCGTCTTCCTTTTCAGCAAATCTACCATCAATAAGTCTTGAATACTCTCTCATTTTATTGATTGCTTCGTCTTGGTAGTTGACAACGACTAAATCGTCGCCAAGCTTTCCGTTGTCAGGATTAAGGGACATTTTCCCAACCAAGTCTATATCTTCAATGGATTTTAACTTTTCAACATCTTCATTTGAAAGTTCTTCTTTAATCTCCCCATGATAAAAGCTTGAAGCCATATAATTACCATATTTGGATGTCAAGCTTCTATATCCAAAATAAAAAATAATGGTGAAAAATAGACTTACAATAAATAAGGAAATGAAAATAGGAAAATTCTTTTTATTCATTTCTTTCATCTCCTACAATTTTTCCATCTACTATTGTGATAATGCGTTTTGTTTGTAAGGCCATTTCTTCATCATGAGTTATAAGTATGATGGTTTGTTTTAATGTCTTATTAAAGTATTTGAAAATTTCAATTATTTCCTTCGAATTTTTCCTGTCCAAATTACCCGTCGGCTCATCTGCAAGAATAATTGAAGGTCTATAAATCAAACTCCTTGCAATGGCAACCCTCTGTTGTTGTCCTCCAGATAGTTCACTTGGAAAAGAGTCTAATTTGTCCTCAATACCTAATTTTTTTACAATGTCATCAAATAATTCTGTCTCAATTTTATTTTTATCCAATTTAAGAGGAAGTTCTATATTATGTCTGACTGTTAAATTTGGAATCAAGTTATAGAACTGATAGATTAGTCCAACTTTTCTCCTTCTAAAATATGCCAATTCCTTTGAAGTATAATTTGAAATATCATTACCATCTATATAAACTTTCCCATCATTTGGGTTGTCCACTCCTCCAATGATATGTAAAAGCGTTGACTTCCCAGATCCGCTTGGTCCAACAATAGCGACAAATTCTCCTCTTTCAATTTCAAGGTTGACACCGTCTAAGGCAATGACCTTAGAATTACCCTCGCCATATTCTTTTCTTAATTTTTCTACTTTTAATATCTCCATAATAACCTCCCTGTCTAAGGTCATCATATAAAACCAATGTGATTATTAAGTGACATTATAGAATTTTATTTCAAAAACTGCCCCGTCATCTACGTTCTTAACAACTATTTCTCCATTATTCTTTTCAACAATTGTCTTTGCCATGGCAAGTCCAATTCCAAATCCATTTGAGTCGGGAGTTTTGTAAAATCTTTTAAATATCTTTTTTATATTTTCTTTTTCTATTCCTCCTCCATTATCTTCAATTGTAATCGAAGTGTAGAGTGGATTTTTGTATGAATTAATAATAATCTTGTCACAAGCTGGTCTATTTGAAGCATTTTTCAAAATATTTATTATAGCTTCACAGATCCAATAAAAATCTCCCTCAATATATTTTTCTTTTAAACTGTTATCCACTACTACATCTATACCGCTTTTTACGTTTAGAGTGTCAAGTGCATACATTAAAACTTCATTCAAGTTCACAGACTCTTTTTTCATCATATTCTTATTTGCATCTAAATTTGAAAGCTTAAGTAGTATATCGGAAAGAGAGTTTAATCTAATTGTTTGTCTTTTCAAAATTTCTACATCTTCGTTATCTGGGTAGTCCATCTCCAAATTTTCTATGGAAAAAAGCATAGATGTGATGGGAGTTTTGATTTGATGGGCGATATCTTCCAAGTATTCGATTTGCTTTTCGCTATTTTTAGTGCTTTTCTCTTTGGCTTCTACTATTTCTGTAAATAGCTTGTAAATTTTATCTTCTAAAATTGAAAAATCATCTTGCTTCATAGGAATTTTATAATTTTGATTTTTCATATTTTCTATCAGATCTATAAGTTCATTTATTCTATTTTTCTTTCTTTTTTCCAAGAAATAATAAAGTAGTCCCAGACTTATTATCCAAAATACATATAGCATCTCAATCCATCCTATAACCAATTCCTCTAACAGTAGTGATAACTTCCCTATCAAGCTTTTCTCTGATTCTCTTAATAGTTGATGTGAGAGTATTATCATTTACGAACTTATCCCTATCTTCCCAAAACATTTCAAGCAGCTGGCCTCTTGTATAAACTCTGTGAGGATTTTTGATAAATAATAATAACATTTCGTATTCAAGTGGAGTTAATTCTATAAGTTTAGATTTAAAATAAACTTTTGACTGATTTAAATCTATTTTGATATCCTTGTAAGTAATTTTTTTGTCTTGACTTAGAGGAATTGTTCTTAAAACCGCATCAATTCTTGCTCGCAATATGGCAAGTGAAAATGGTTTAATTAAATAATCATCTGCCCCTTTATCGAGAGAATCTATAATAAAGTTCTCATCGCTTTTAACTGTAGTAATTATGATTCGAATATCTTTGTTTTTAAGTTCATCTATTAAATGATGTCCGTCTCTGTCTGGCAAATTAATATCCAACAAACAAGCATCATACTTAATATCAATTTTATTAAGGGCATCAAAATATGAATTCGCAACATCAACTTCATATTGATTTTTTAAAAGAAATTTTTTTATCTGCAATGCAATTTCTTTATTGTCCTCTATGATTAAAATTTTTTTCAATTTGTTCTCCTTATTAATTTTAAAGCTTCAACTTCAGTATATCATTTGTTGTTTAAAATAATAAACATCGTCTGATTAAATCGGATATCCTTTGTCTTTCTCACGATTACTCAAGAATAATTTTAATACCATTAACTTTCTTAAATCACTAAATTTAATGTACTTAAAAAAGAAGGCATCTCTGCCTTCTTTTCATAAACTATTCTTCAATATTTGCTATATTAAACTGTTTGCCCAAATCTTCGCCCTTTATCTTAATCACGTCGCCCTCTTTCATAAATGGCAATTTATTGCTTGCTGAAATTGGTGCAACATAGACCACGTCATCTCCTTTATTTCTAATAAAGTAATTTGTGTTTCCATCTATTGTTACTGGAATTATTTCTGAAATTGTAATGGTCTTTTCGTCAAGCTCTTCTGTCGGGGTCTCCTTTGAAATTGAAGTGCTATCGTATGCGTTAAGGGCTTGTTCTACAGTTGCCCCCGTTGCTACAGTTTGGTAGTTCTGTGCATCTATAAATGCATAGGTCTTAATCAGTCCTGCGTTGTCCTTTAATGAAAGGAAGTATGTCGGTCTATTGTATAGGTTTATAAGGATTGGAAATGTAGCCTTATATCCCTTTTCCTGCACTGCGCCTTCCGCCGATTCCATTGCAGACTTTTCGTCTGCTGATGATACTGGATAGAACTTCGCCTCTTTGGTTCTTAGGTTAATAAGTGCAAAGCCTATGTTGGATTCATCTTGTAATACGGATGTGATTCCTGTGTACATATAGATGTCGTTATCTATTGAAAGGTAGTTGTATCCGTCTGTTGGTTGGTTAACTCCCTTTTGACCAATATATTGATTTATAAAACCTCTTTTTAACCCCCCATTCCATTTTAGTTGTTTCATAACTATGTTTGCAGAGTAAACTCTGTCAACCCACTCTGGTACATTTCCCACATCATATCTATTGGCTTCTCCCGTTGAAGCGTCAACTACTATAACTGAGTTTGAGTCAAAGCCTCCAGCAAGTCCAATGGTTGGCTTTACTGTTGATGCAACCCAATATGGTTTTCCGTTGTCGTCAACTTCGAAGTTTATTTCGTCAATAATCGCTGTTGGATATTTAAATCTTATTAGTCTGTGAATATTTCTTCCAAACTTGTCTGAGAAGGAATATTTAATTGACTTTTCCAGTTTAACCATTTTAACATCTTGCTCTGTCATATCAACTGAGATGTAATATGGTATTCCACTTTTTTTATTTTGAAACCACTTTATTAAATCCGAATACACCAGTGGCGTATTTCTAACTGGCTTTCCGTCAACGGTAACTTGGCTATAGGAGGAGTCGATATTGTACTGTGAAACAAGTTCTCCCATCTCTCCCATCTTTCTTGAACCAAGTTTTGCTGCAGTATCCCTGTCTACTACGGGAATTCTATTAAAGTCCACTTGAGTTACATCTTCTTTAAACACGCCATCTTCGATACCAAGCAGGTTTGAATAGGCTTTTGCGTGAAATATTGGAAGGGATATTATGTTCATACAAATAAAAATTCCCCATGCAAGAACCAATATTCCAATAAAGACCTTCCCAGTCTGCAAAAAGTTTTTAAATGTTCTGGTATGTAACAGCACCACCAGTAGTGATGTCACTGCCACAACAATTGTAAGTGACACATAAAACTCTGCAGAGTATAGATTTATTGGTGGAAGCACCACATAAAAATAAATTAGTGCAAACACCACTCCAAGACCAATGGCTATGGGAAGCCTATTCGTCTTCTTTTTGTTTTTCTCTTTTTCCATTCTTTTCTCCTTTTAAGAAATTTTTAAGCAAGTTGTACTACTATAATAATTGAGAGATGACTTTTTTCATAACAACTTCCTTTGAATAAGACGGGTGACCGTCTTATTTTTTTATTTTATTTTCTTTGATATACCTGTATAGTCCTACAATTATCTTGTAAAAAACATAAAGCAAAAAAACAATTAAAAGCACATGAACAAACACACTTTTAAATGATTTGCTATATAGCCCATACACCTCATAAATGATGTATGAAGCAATCAGTACCAGTAATATTACTTTGAAGAATCTTAAAATTTTATTATCTACCATGATCATCCCCCTTTTTATATTATACCCCTAAATTGTGGTATGATATTTACAAAGGAGAAGAAAATGACATTACAACAATTACGCTATATTATTATTGTAGCAGAAAAGGGTTCTATCAATGAAGCTGCAAAATATTTATATGTATCACAGCCAAGTCTTTCAAACTCAATCAAAGAGTTAGAGGAAGAACTGGGCTTTCCAATATTTATAAGGACAAATAGAGGAGTAACTCTGTCCCACAAAGGGATGGAGTTTTTAGGCTATGCAAGACAGGTTATAACCCAAGCAGACCTTTTGGAAGAAAAATATATTAAGAAGACAAAACAGATTAAGTCCTTTTGTGCATCGTCACAACATTATCCCTTCGTGTCCCATGCCTTTGTGGAACTGGTAAAGGAATATGAAGAAGATGACTACAACTTTACACTTAGCGAAACGACTACATATGAAGTTATCGAAAATGTAAAGACACTTTACTCTGAAATTGGAATACTATACCTTTCAAAGTACAACGAGGCAGTTATTAGAAAAATTCTTTCAGAAAACAACTTAATCTTTGAAGAGCTTGTTAGGGCAAAACCCCATGTTTTCCTCTATAAAGAACATCCACTGGCAAAGGAAGAGTTAATCGACCTGGAGGACCTAAGAGAGTATCCAAAGATTTCATTTAACCAGGGAATGTATAACGCCTTTTACTATAGCGAAGAAGTCTTTAGCAACCTCCCAGTGGAAAGATCCATTAATGTGTCAGACAGAGCCGCCGTGGTAAACTTTATGATGGGACTAAACGCCTACACCTTCTCTTCAGGTATCTTTCCAGAGTATCTGCATGACAAGGATATTATTTCAATACCTGTGTCCGCGGATGAAGAGATTATTATTGGCACCATTGTCCATGAAGACGTAACACTGTCAAGCATAGGCGAGAAATTTTATGAAATTTTAAAAGAGTATGCAAAAAGGCATAATGAGTCAATAAAAAAATAAAAAGAGCACCCTATTCTTTCAAATACTTTGAACAGGGTGCCTTATTTAATTCTTATATGAATTTATTTCATCCCACTTGCCTTCTTCTATAAATTCTCCATCTTTTAATACAAACACTCTTTCGTATTGAGAAAGTATTTCTGAATCAATCCTATGTGTTATGACAATTACTGTCTTGTCCAAATCCAATAATAATTGTTCGATATTTCTTGCTGTCGTTTTATCCAAGGATGATGTTGCTTCATCCATAACGATTATTTTTGTATTCTTAATCAAACATCTCGCTATTGAAATTCTTTGTTTTTCCCCACCAGATAAGTCAGTTCCATACTCACCAATAACCGTATCTATACCATCGGGAAGATTTCTAATAACTTTATCAAGTCCCGAGCTTTCAATTGCACTTTGAACTTCTTCTTCAGAGTAATTTGCATATAATGTTATGTTATTTCTTATGGTGTCATTAAATATAAATACATTTTGAGTTACTGGAGAAACACCTTCATAAAAAGATTTTTGATCTATATTTTTTAATTCTATTCCATCAAAAAGTATTTCTCCCTCGTATCCAGAAAGACTTCTCAACAACAATTTGTCTAAAGTAGACTTTCCAGATCCTGACTCACCTATAATTGCATACTTTTTACCTCTTTCGACTTTTAGATTAATATTGTTTAGAATTGTCTTTTCGTCATATGCAAAACTTAAATCTTTTATCTCTAACTCTCTATTGAATTCAAAGTCTTTGTATCCATCAAAATTCTTAGAAGAGTCAATGTATTCATTTAACTTTTGATACTCTCCACTAAATCCCTTTATCATAATTGTTAGTTTGGTTATATAGTTAATTGCATTTCCAATGGAGTTGTATAGCATTGTTGTCGCCATAATTTCCCCTATGGTAATTATGCCTTTCTTTGCCATATATCCTGCAACAAGATAAATTATAATGTAGGTTAGCAAGCTTAGAAAAGCGCCAAAACCTTCATGGGCAACTTGAAACACATTTGCATCTTTTTGAGCCTTTTCGTTGTCTTCAATTTCACTTTGCCCAATTTTCTTCATCTTGTTTTCAATGTTAAAAGCTTTTATTATTTCAAATCCATTAGTAATATCTCTAAGACGAGAAATAAAATATTCTGTTTGCTTTATTGCCTTTTCTCTTAAACTCTGTGTTTTTTTATCCAACACTCTTGGTATAACCAAAGGAATCCAACTTGTACAAATAATAACTACAAATAACTTCCACTGAATCATTATGACAGCTGTACAAGCACCTATAAAAAGCAATATCTTTTGAATTAATTGAAGGCTTGGCTTCAGGTACATCTGTTCTAAATTAGTACAAATATTAGTTAGCGTGTTTATAATATCCGAGCCTGTTTTTTCGCCCTTTGAACTAATATATGTATTTAAGATATCAGTTTTGTACTCCGCCATAATATTCCTTACAAGCTTCTCATCCTGAGCTTCCCTTAAAGAGAAAAACAAAATTCTTATTACAATTGCGCCGATAGCAATAAAAATAACCTTTTGTAAGGTCATGTTCGTTTCGCCAGTAGCATAGTCAAGAATGTACTTTCCAACAAAAGCCCAAAGTATGTCGGTTAGTATTTCAATTACTGTAAGTACCATGTCTAAAATAAAATTAGACTTATGATTTTTAATTAATCTACGCATAATAACTCCTTATGTCTTTTTAAAATTAATTTATCCTAAATGCATTATCATATTTAAAATTTACCATCCATATCAGAGTACATTCTTTTTAACCTTTCGTACTCTTCTCCTCCACCAAACACTTCGAAAAATCTAAGAGCCGTTTCCAGTTCACCTGCATTATCATAATTTAACTTGCGCGCGCAAAATGATTTTAAAAAGAAAATTCTTGTAAAATATGAAGGATTTGTAGTAATAAAATGTTCATCTTCTATTTCATTTAAAAACTCATAACCATTTTGATAGTCTTTTAAATTGAAAATATAGATTTCAGCAATGCAGTGAATGAGATCCATTTTGAGTGAATTGTCTCTCTCTTGTTTTAGCAACTTACAAAGTTTATCGACTATCTTATAAATCTTTTTCGAATCTCTTGTAGCTTTTATAATATCTGTTTTAACTTTGAGCTTATTAACTTCTATTCTCTTATCAAGTGTTATACTTTTTTCTGATTTTTTTGTTCTTACTTTCAGAGCTTCGGATAATAAATCGTAAGCCTTATCGTAATTTTTTTCTATAATCTGCTGTTTGCCTAAAAAATATTTGTATATCTTTCTTTCATAGGAATTGATTTCAAAATAAGCTTTGTACTCATCGCTAAAGTATATAAGTTCTTCTAAGTATCTGCTAAAATCTTTGTATCTTCCTAAAAAGTAAGCATTTTCTAATAGCTCAACATAATCTTTGAATTTTATCTCTGGAGCACTTATGTGTTCTTGAATTAATTTTCCGATATTTGTATCTAATAAAGCATCCAGTTGTATAACCACTTCAACGGAAGGCATCCTTATTCCTGCTTCAATATTTTGAATGGTGTTTAAAGACACTCCTAAAACTTCAGATAATTTAAGCTGACTATATCCAAATTTTTTTCTATATTCTCTTACTCTTTCGCCGATATTTAATAAGAGTTTATCGTTATCTCTCAAATTATCACCTTCCAAGTTACACTCGCTCCAACAATTCTAAAAATAAAATGATTTATTCTCTATTATGATTTTATCTTAACCCATTATTTTGCTAATTTCTACCCAACAATTTGGGTGTGTTAATACTAATTTAAAATAAATTAAAAAGTAGCCGTCAATTCGCGGCTACTTTATCATTTCTAAAAAGGCTTTAAATATATCTATATACTTTTCATTATACTTATCAAGTTCGGGATGAAACTGCGTTGCAAATATTGGAAGGCTTTCATGTTCAATGCCTTCAATCATCTTGTCTGAAGCTGTAGCAGTAACTTTTAATCCCTGTCCCAAATCTTTAATTGCCTGATGGTGAATGGAGTTTACATAATCCCTTTCTCCAAGGACTTTTCTTAATATACTTCCTTCCATCGTTTCGATCATATGATGGTATTCATATCCCTTGTCATTTTTATCTGAATGTAGGAAGGGATTATCAAACTGTGAGTAAATGTCTTGATAAAGGGTTCCTCCAAAGAATACATTTATTAGCTGCAGCCCTCGACACACTCCAAAGATCGGGATTTGTTTTTCCACTGCCCTTTCAAATATTTTTATTTCTACAAGGTCTCTATGGTACTGGGTCTCTTGTAGAGCATTAGACATCTCTTCCTTATATAACACTGTGGACACATCTGCACCTCCAGTAAGGATAAGTCCGTCTATTCGATTTATAAACTCATCAATTGCCCTGTCGTCTTTTTGTTGTGGATACATTAGAGGAATGGCATTAAGTGATATTAATTTTTCCACAAAACTATTATTTGTTTCTTGTCGCCTGACTACATCTGAATGTGTCCAAAGAGGTATTCCTATTATCTTACTCATTTTGTCCCCCTTCAAAAAAGCTTTTTAATATCTTAACTGCTGCTTCCATTTCCATATCTTCCAAGTTAAATTGTAGTCCCAGGAACTTTTCGTCCCCTTCAGGTTCTATAACTTCCGCAACTCCGTCTAAAGACTCTCCTGTAACTTTAACACCACTTCCCAGGACTTTAATTCCCTGTCTGTGGTTTGACGGCACTACAACTTTTTCTTCTTTAAAAACATCTTTTAAAAATGATTTTTCTAATTCCACAAAGTGAAATGTACTTTCTTCTTCACCTTTGTGATACACTTCTTGACCTAATTCTTTTTCTAAATCACGATATAGGTTTCCACCAAAGTAGATGTTTAATAAAAGCGCTCCCCTACCTGTAACAAGTAGTGGAATATTATTTTTTATTGCCCTTTCAATGTAGATAAGTTCTACATCATCTTGTAATAGGTCAAACTTTCCTCTATTGTCTATAGGGTCTTGTCCAAATAAAAATGGATTTACTTCTTCATCTCCACTGATAAAAAGCCCGTCCAGTTTTAAAAGTAATTCATCTATTATTGATTCATCCTTAGTTATTGGCAGTGAAAAAAGTACTATGTCCGACTCTTTCGCCAAGTTTAGCGAACTTTCTTTTATATATGAAGATTTATAAAGTGGTCCATTGAAATATCTACCGATGGTTCCTATACATTTCATTTTGTTCTCCTTTAAACGAGTCCTCTCTTATCTAAGTCTAAAATATTTACGAACTCTTTGTTTTTTGTAAGTAGTTTAAATAGTGGTACACCTATTATTGTAACAATTATTATCTCAGAAAGCATTATTTGTCCTGTTGTTAAAAAGAACGCCGCCTCTCCCTTCGTTACAAAGTAGATTTGCACTCCGATTAAAATATTTGCTATGGCTGGTATAATAGACGCCACAAAAATATTCTTACATTTGCTCATAAAGTAAACTGCTATGAAGGATGCAAATGTTCCTACTATTATATCCAGTATATATGGACTGAAAATATTTGCAAGAAAACATCCAAGAGTAAGTCCCCAAACGTACTCTGGGTTAAAGAATGCAAGCAGAGTCATTGCTTCTGATGCCCGAAACTGTAATGGTCCATAGGCAAGGTTTGGAAATGCCAGTGTTAGCACTGCGTAAAGCGCCGCAACGATTCCCTGTCTAACTAAGAATTTTTGATTAAATTTTTTGTTCATAAAACATCTCCTTAAAAAATATTTATGTTTTATGACACCAAGGATATATAAAATAAAAAAAGTCTCGCTAAAAGACGAGACAGATATCCATCACATCTTGATTTTTTAAGTGGGTGCCAAGTAAACACTTCATAGCTTAGAATACCATAATATTTTTTCTATAGCAATAACCCCCATCCCTTGGATAAAGACATTTGAATTTTAAAAAAAGGAAGACTTTCGTCTCCCTATTAATTATTTTACTTTGTCAATATAGTCTCCATATCCTTCTTCTTTCATCTTGCTTAGCGGAATAAATCTGAGTGATGCACCATTTATACAATACCTTGCACCACCTTTGTCTTTTGGACCGTCATTAAACACATGACCAAGATGGGAATCACCATTTTTACTTCTCACTTCAACCCTACTCATATTAAAAGAGTTGTCGCTTTTGTAATTTATATTTGAGTCGATTGGCTTTGTAAATGAAGGCCATCCACAGCCTGCATCGTACTTGTCCCTTGATGAGAATAGCGGTTCTCCACTTACTACATCTACATAGATTCCCTCTTCATAGAAGTCGTCAAATTCAGAAGTAAAGGCTCTTTCGGTTTTATTTTCTTGAGTTACTTTATACTGTTCTTCTGTAAGTTTTTCCTTTAATTCCTTTTGATCCTTCTCGATGACTTTGCCCTTTGTGTCCAGTGGTTCATCTGCCAGTGCAAGGTTAATATGACAATAGCCTCCTGGATTTTTATCTAAATAATCTTGATGATAGTCCTCTCCAAGAACAAAGTTGTTCAATGGTTCAACTTCAACTGCAATCTTTTCACTATACTCTTCTTGTTTTTGCCTAATAATTTCATCAATGATGAGTTTATCGTTTCGATTTGTATAATAAATCCCAGTTCTATACTGTCTTCCTCTATCGTTGCCCTGTTTATTTACAGATGTGGGATCAATTATTCTAAAATAATGCTCCAATAGCTCTTGCAGTGAAACTCTATCTTCATCATAAATTACTTTTACTGTTTCGCTGTGGTCGGTTTCCTTTACCTTTCTATAGGTGGTGTCTTTGGTTTTGCCATTTGCATACCCAACAGATGTGTCAAGAACACCTGGAATCTTCTTGAAGTAGCCTTCCACTCCCCAAAAACAACCACCAGCTAAGTAGATTTCATTTCTATTTTTTATATTACTCATATCTATATCAGTCCCTTCCGTATTTCCCTTGTTCGAATTTGTGCTCAAGTTATTTTTATAAAACTTAACTCCAATGGCGATTAAAATTATCACCAAAATTACAAAAAATTTATTTCTATTCATTTTATCACCTCTAAGGTTTATAGTAAATTTATACCAAAATGATAAGTTTTTAAACAGAATAAAAACATAAAAAACTGCTGGAGCGTACTTTCATACACCCCAACAGTCCTATAAGACAGTTTTAAAATTAACCTCAATTTTTTCTTTAAAGGAGTTGTAGATTAATGTCCTGTCTAAAACTTCTTTTAAAAAATCTTCTAACTCTTCACCTTCTAAAAACGAAAACAAATAGATATCTATATTTATCTTTTCTATTAAAGCACTTTCTTCAAATCCAATTACATTAAGCAGATACATCGGATTTTTTATTATTAAACTGACTTTCGCTTCAATATCTTGAAGAATCTCTCCACGTTTTTTTGCTACTCTTTCCATTGTAAGGATTATTTCAGATACTATTGCTGAAATAAAATAGTCTATGGATGTAAATTCTTCTTTCTCTGAGTCAAATGAAATTGCGGAGTCTATGGCAAGTTGTGACTTTTCGTTATATACCTTTACCTCGTCACTCTTCACTACTGCTCTATAGTTTTTCTCAAAGAAATTAATATTATCTTCCATATTCTTTCCTTAGTCTGTCACGAGCATCAATCATAGATTGTAATTTGTTTTTGATGTTTTCGTATTCATTTACCGGTCTATTTGAAAAAGTTGCAAAGCCACAGTCTGGATTTAACCACAGATTTTTTGGTTCAATATATTCAAGCGCCTCCTTAGCCCTATTATATATCACATCTTCATTTTCTTTTTCATCAAAGCGTGGATTGATTACACCAAGTCCAAGGATTATTTTGTCCCTAATCCTATCGTCACTTAAAAGAGATTTTATCTCTCCAGCCCTTGGTGTAGAAAATTCAAGGGAAAGTAAATCTGCATTAATATTTGCAAATAAATCGAGTAATGGTGTATATGGTCCTTCTAATAAAATACTTTCATTTTTACTCCAGTTTCCTCTACACACATGCATTGATGCAATGGATTTTTCTCTATCTATTCCATTCATAACACCTTTTATAAGATGAGTTGCAAACTTTAACTCTTCTGTCGGATCCTTTCTTTGTGATAAAGATGCGCACATAAAAGTTCTCGGTCTACCTTCAGTAAATACAATTTCTGTTAGAACTGGTTCGTCAAATTGAATTACATCAACTCCAATTTCTTGTAGATTTTTTATTTCTTCTTTGAAAATTCTAATTACATCTTCACCAAGATCTTCCTTGCTATCGTAGAAATTTGAGCTAACATTTGCTAACCACATGCTTCTTGTCACAAGGTATGGTCCTGGCATTGTTATTTTAACCGGTTTCTTTGTAAGGGATTTCAAAAGTTTTAATTCATTTAAAACTATGTCTCCCTTATATTCCAATTTGCCAGTACATATAGCATTTTTTATTGAAGATGCGGGAACATCTAAAGTTGTCAAGATGTTTTCAAATTCTCTCTTGTCATCTACATAATCGAGCATCTCTGCCATGCTCATCTGGGTAACTCCACCAAGTTTGTCAGATATAAATGAAACATAGTTATCTCTTTCGATTTCTCCGCTTGTGATGATATCTATGTCCAAGTCCTCTTGTAATTTGATAACTTCTTTAGTTTTTTCTTTTACCAAATTATCATAAGACGCTTTGTCTATCAAATTTGCTGAAAGTTTTCTACGGGCCAGTAAAATCTCTTTACCCCTTGGCATAGAGCCTATAAGAGCAGTTTGAAATAATTTACTTTCCACTATTAAAGCCTTCTATGAAATTGTCTAAATATTCATTGGCTTCTGTGATTTGTTTGAATCCGTCACGTCTACCAGGAACCCATTCAGTTAGTCCTTCAAGATCCATAATTTCCTTGTCTTCTTCTTTGTTGTAATCCATCTTGAACATTATATCGTCAAAAGCTTTTATATCTTCATCTGAAACTTCTGGATTAAAAGTATAGATACAGTGGTCAAAGTGGTCAGTCTTATCTAAAACTTCGACAGCATTTTTGTCAATAGTTCCATCAGCTACCCATGCGTCATAGTTTAAGTCAAGACAGAAAGTTGCGTCAACTTCGTCATTTAACATAGCTTTCATGCTGTCAAGTTCTCCACCAACATGGTCTCCGTGTAATCCTACACCAATATCAAATCTCTTTTCTTCATAGTCTTTTCCAAATTCTAAACCATTTTTATGAAGGTGGTTAATAGGAATAAGTCTTGCTTGAGGAGAGTCGATTGCACCAAAACCAATAGTCTTTCCCTTTAGGTCATTAACTTCTTTGAATTTATCTTTTTTTACAACAAGATAAGTTCTTCTATCTCTGTCGGTGTTTCTCATGCAGCCTATTTTTTCTTTTCCTTCAAGTCTAAGTCTTGCATCAAGTTGTGCAAGTGGAGAGTTCCAAGCCACATCAATATCTCCATTCACTAAAGCATCTACTTGAAGTTTATAGTCTTTAAAGAAAACTGGTTCTATATCAGCTCCATGATCCTTATAAAACTTTTCTATCATTTCCCAAATAACTGTAACACGAGGAGCGTATATAACTGCTCCAACCTTTAATTTTTTCATTATATCATTCCTTTTTTTATATTATAGTAGTGGTTGTCCTGTAATTGCCTTGCCTAACCATACATTAAGAACGTCTAATGATGGAGCCATAATTTGTCCTGCATAAGCATCCCTCATCAATCTTTCGATTTCACTTGCCTTGTTGTAAGTCTTTCCACCACCAACTCTCATTGCAAGTGTTGAAGAAGCTATTGCGTTGTCAATTGCAGCGATTCTTGCAGCGATAATCTTAGCTACTGCATCAGCTTCTCCATCAACTAATGATCTTGCAGCAAGTTCTGTAAGAGCCTTTGAACTCATTGCATTCTTGTAAATTGTTGCAAGGTGTATTTGAACTGTTTCTATGTTAGCTAAGTTCTTTCCATCAGGATATTTTCTATTTAAAGCGTAATTGTTTGTAACACCTGATAATCTTAAGTTTAATCCAGTGTAAACACTTGCAAGTCCTAAGATGAAGTATGGAGCTACTACATTAAATACTTGGTCTTGTCCTGATCCTTCTTCACCGATTCTATTAACTTCATCAAGTTTTACATCATTTAATCTCATTGGGCAAGAAACATTTCCCTTCATTCCTATGCCTTTCCAGTGTTCCATCTTAAATTCTAATCCTTCAGCTTCAAGCGGAACCAACCAGTTGTTTATAGCTCCTTCTTTTTCTGTTGATGGAGTTAAGATTAAGTAATAACTTGCGTTTAAAGCACTTGTAACCATTGACTTAGTTCCATTAAATGTAAATGAACCGTCATTGTTGTTAGTTACTTTAACTTCAGGAATGTAAAAATGTGTTCCTGTTCCGAATTCCGAATAAGCTAAAGCCATAAATTTGTTGTTGTTAACAATGTCATCTACAACTTTTTTCTTTAATTCATCATTTCCATTAGTTAGTACTGTCATAAGTGCAACGTTGTGCATCATATAGCATAGACCTGTTGTTGGATTGCTTTCTGCAAATGCCAAAACAGCTTGTTGATGTTCTACAGCAGTTTTTCCAAGTCCTCCTAATTCTTCTGGAATAAGAAGTTTAAAATATCCTGCTTCTCCCATAGCTTTAAATGTTTCTACTGGGAATTTTCCTTCTTCGTCACTACGACGATTGAATGGTTCAACATGTTCCTTAGCAAATTCCTTTGATTTTTCGTAAAAGTTCATTTTTTTCCCTCCTGAATAAATTTATTTACACACTTATAATATCAGTCAATCGTTAAAATGTCCAATTTATTTAATGGGTATGTCTATTTTTAAATAAAGTATTAATCTATTATAAAAACAACTATGCTTTTGGGTATATAATATAAAAATAGAAAATTAAAAAGGAGGATATAATGGTTAGAGAATTTAAAACAGCATCCGTCATAGGCGGTGGAGTAATAGGTTCGTCTTTTACATTGCTTTTTGCGATGGGCGGAATGAATGTAAAAAATTATAACAGAAGTTCTGAAGGAGAACTAAAATCTAAAAATACGATCGAAACCTACTTAAACGAGTTAGTGGAAAAAAATGTAGTTTCAGAAGAAGACAGAGATATTATTCTTTCAAGAATAAGTTTTACCAATAGTCAAGAAGATGCTATCAAATACGCTGACATAATTGAAGAAGCTCTTCCAGAAAACTATGATATAAAAAAAGAATTTGTAAAGACTTTTGATAGTTTTTCAGATAAAGAATGCGTTCTATGTTCTGCAACCTCTGGACTACTCATTACAAAAATAGCAGAAGACGCCAAGTACCCCGAAAGAATTTTTGGAGTTCACCCCTACAACCCTCCTCACCTAATCCCTCTAATAGAGATTTCACAAGGAGAAAAATCAGACCCTATATTGGCAGATGAGATAAAAGAACTTTTTATAAAATTAGGTAAAAAACCAATTATTATAAGAAACGAAGTTCCCGGATTTATTGCTAACAGACTTCAAGCTGTGGTATTAAGAGAGATGATGGACTTAGTTTATAAAGATGTAGTCAGTATGGAAGATGCTGAAACTGCACTTACCTTTGGTCCAGCAATAAGATGGGCGATTATGGGACCGGGACAGATATTTGAACTCGGTGGAGGTGAACACGGGCTTAAAGGACTTCTTGATCATATAGGTCCTTCTATGGAAACCTGGTTAAAAGACGCAGCCACATGGACCGAGTTTACCGATGACATAAAGAAAAAAACTGTAGACGGAGTTAAAGAAGCTATCAAAAACAGACCGTCCAATATAGGAAACACCAACGAAAGTCTCGCAAAGTACAGAGATGGAATGCTCCTTGAAATCTTGAGACTACACAAAGAATTCAAAATCTAATAGGATTTAAAAGCATAAAAAAGTCTCCTTACCAAATCACATGGTAAAGAGACATTTTTATATTTTTTCATTACATATGTTTGCAAATTTCAAAGCTTTTGGTGAAACTCTAAAATCTAAATAATCAGTTTTAAAAATTTCACCATCAACATTGACCATAATCTCTTTTTCAAACTCTATTCGTCCCTTAGTTAGCTTATGAAAGTGAATTAATTTATGTGAAAGATGCCTTCCTTTTTTGTATTTAAAAATAAGAGGGACCATCTTAATTAAAGACATCTTCTCCGCTAAGCAAATCTCCAGCACACCATCTTTTATATTTGCATTTGGAGATGGATTAAACCCACCACCATAGTATCCCCCATTACAAATTGCACCAAGAAGAAACTCACCATCTACACTAACAGAAGTATTTTCAACATTTTGAATTGTAGATTTTATCTTAAACTTAGGTATCTTAAATATATTTTTAAACACTGCCCTTGGATATGCTCTTTCTCCTAATTTTGGATTCTTTTTTAGCAAGTCATAGGCATCCTTCAAAATTATTGTATCAAATCCAAAACTTAACACATTAATACAATATCTGTCGTTCACCTTGATTAAGTCGATATCTTCAACAATTGGATTTATAGTTTTATCTATACTAAAATTTTTATAATTGAAATTCTTTGAAAAATCATTGGCAGTACCAGATGGAATAAGTCCCAGAGTAAACTTTGCATCAGTTTTCTTCATCTCATTTACCACTTCATTTAAAGTTCCATCGCCAGAGCAAACATAAAAAAACAAATCTTTTTCATCATGATACTTACTAACAACTTCCTTTGCATGATTCTTGTATTCAGTTTTTATGATTTCATACTCTAAATTTTTTTCACTGTAACAGCGAACAATTTTATTTTCCAACTCAGTAAAAAAACCACTCCCCGCTTTTTTGCTGAGCAAAAATAAATATTTCATTTAATCACCTTGCCATATTATAATATAAAATCAATCTATGTACAATATGATATATTTATTTCAAATATACGTTATACATCTTAAATTTTGTAATAAAAACCCTGGAAATTTCCAGGGTGATAGCTTTATATTCTTTTACTTTGAAACCACAACCTTTAATAAGTAGTCTTCGTTTTTATCTTTAAATGGTTTCTCTATTTCATTTATATTTGACCATTTTAAAAATATTGTTTCACCTTGTGTAACTTGAAACTTAAATTTTTGTACTGAATTTGATATTCCTTCAACCATATCTTTATCTTTTATTGAACAATCAACTCTGCTATATGATATTAAATCTAAAATATTTTTTTCGTCTACACTCCAAATATTGATGGGTAGATATTGAGGAACAACAAGATCAACGACATCGCTTTCTTCTTCCAATTTAATAACAATTTCAGAATTTCCTTTTGAACTTTTTGCAATTTTTATTGGATAGGACTTGTCATTAATTAAGACAACATCATTCTTCGGATATCCTTTTTCATCCAGTGGAAAGTCTGTCTTTGTCGTTTTATTTTCAGCCCCTCTGCAACCTGATAATAAAAGCATGATTGGAATAAGAAATATACATGATAAAGTTAATATATTTTTCTTTTTCATTTTTACCACCTTCTTAAAGTTTAAATGAAATATTTTTCTTTATAAGCTACAATAAAATCTTAAAAACTTCCAGTGTTATTATCTATCCCCAATACTTTGTATCAACTGTTCTAAAGCGTATCGCTTCAAGCAAATGCTTTTCTTTTATATCTTCGCTTCCATCAAGGTCTGCTATGGTTCTGCAAAGTTTTAGAATTTTATTGATACTTCTTGCTGAGAATTTATATTTTTGGTACGCCGCTTCTAATAACTCATTTAAGTTGTCGTCAAGTTTAACATATTTTTTAATAAGTCTATTGTTCATTTGACCATTGGTCTTGGTCTTTTCTCCTTTGAAACGCTCTCGTTGAATATTTCTCGCCTTAACAACTCTTTTTCTAATTTCTTTAGAAGACTCTTCTGGTGTTTTGTCTCTTAAGTCCTTTAGCTTTACTGGCTTAACATCTACATGTAGGTCTATTCTATCAAGGATTGGCCTTGATATCTTGCCAAGGTATCTTTGTATTTGTGACGCACTACATGTACACTCGTGTTCTTCACTACCGTAGTATCCACATGGACACGGATTTGCCCCTGCGATAAATAAAAAATTTGCAGGATAAGTAAGTGTTGCGTTTGCACGGGAAATTGTTATGGTTTTTTCTTCCAAGGGTTGTCTCAAAACTTCTATGGTTGATTTCGGAAATTCTGGAAGCTCGTCTAAAAACAACGCTCCGTTATGTGCTAAGGATATTTCTCCCGGCTTTGGAATTCGACCTCCACCTATGATGGACACTGAAGAACTTGTGTGGTGTGGTGCTCTAAATGGTCTTTTCTTTATAAGTCGATTTTCTTTTAATTCGCCACTCACCGAATAAATTTTTGTACATTCCATTGACTCTTCAAAGTCCAGTGGTGGTAGAATGGTAGGAAGTCTCATTGCCGCCATTGTCTTTCCTGCCCCTGGTGGCCCTATCATAAGCAGGTTATGTTCTCCTGCTGCTGCTATTTCCATAGCTCTTTTTAGATTTTTTTGTCCCTTTATTTCAGAAAAGTCTATGTCGTATTCTACTTCTTCTTCAAAGTCGCTAAACACATCTTCGTTAAATGGTTCTATATCTATATTTTCATTTAGATAATCCACAAGGTTTGTAAGATTGTCCACAGGTATTATGTCAACGTCTTTTACTAATGAACACTCCTCTTTGTTGTCGACAGGTACTATAATTTTTTCAAAGCCCATTTCCTTTAGTGATATTGCCATGGGCAGGGCTCCGTCCACCGTCATAAGCCTTCCATCAAGGGCAAGCTCTCCTATAAATGCAATGTTGTCCTTTGGTTCTTTTATTATTGTTCCATAGGCTGTAAGAATTGAGATTGCAATTGAAATATCTAATTGTGAACCTTCCTTCTTTAAATTTGCCGGTGCCAGGTTTATGGTGATCCTTCCAACGGGAAATTTAAATCCAGAGTTTGTTATTGCTGAACGAACCCTCTCTTTTGCTTCTTTTATTGATACATCTGCCAGCCCGACTATATTAAATGCTTGAAGTCCTCTCGCTATGTCTGCTTCAACTTCTACTTTATATCCTTGTAAACCTTCAAGAAAACAGGTATATATCTTTGAATACATAATAACTCCTTAGTCTAACAGCTCTATCTTGTCACCTTTTTTAATAAGTCCTCCCTTTAATACTTTTGCAAAAATTCCTTCCGTTGGCATGATACAACTTCCAACTTTTTGTTTTATTGCACAGCCCTTATGGCATTTTTTTCCGATCTGTGTAACTTCTAAAAGGCTATCTCCTATTTTAAACTTTGTTCCAACGGGAATTTCGTGTAGAACAAGTCCCTTTGTTGTAATATTTTCTGCAAAGTCTCCGTCTTTTAAATCAGGGAGCCCCATGGCCTTCATCTTGTCAATGCTTTCAACTGCAAGTAAACTTATTTGTCTATGCCAGTTTCCTCCATGGGCGTCTCCTTCCAGTCCAAAGTTTTCTATTAAATTTCCAACTTCTACAGGAGTTTTTATTACACCTTTTTCCCTTGAGATGTTTACGTCAATTACTTCTCCAACGCCTCTTTTGTAGTGACCGGACTTTCCTCCAACTTTTTCCATTAATTTCACTTCCTCTATTACCATGCCTCTGTCTATAGCCTTACACATATCATATATTGTTAGGGCTGCTGTTGAACAACCTACAAGTGCTTCCATTTCAACTCCGGTTTTCCCCGTTGTCTTTGTTGTGCAATATATGTCAATACAATCTTCTTTTACTTCAAACTCAATGTCTGCTCCCGTTAGTAATATGGTGTGGCACATTGGAACTTGCTGTGGAGTGTTCTTTGCTCCCATAATTCCTGCAACTTGTGCCACTGAAAGCACATCGCCTTTTTTTATTCCACCACTTTTAACCCTATTAATGGTTTCTCTTTTCATTCTTATAGTTGCCTTTGCCGTAGCAACTCGAAGGGTATCTTCCTTTGATGACACGTCCACCATCTTGGCTCTACCCTGTTCGTTAATATGAGTTAAATCCATTTATCCTCCAATTTCATTCATGTCGGTTTCATTGTACTTGCCTTGTATTAGGGAATGTCTTTCGGGCTTTTCGTCAATTGCCTGTAATATAACTTGTTTTATATCTTCGCCATTTCTAAGTGGCGTCTTAATATTCACTGTCTTTTTAGAATGTAGACATAAAACTAAATTCCCCTTAACTGTAAGTCTAATTCTGTTACAGTTTTTGCAAAAGTTACATGATATTGGGTTTATAAATCCAATTTCTCCCTTGTAGCCATCTATCTTATAGTACTTTGCTGGTCCCGATCCAATACTTTCTCTAACCGGTTTCAAATTGCCACATAAATTTATCAGCTCTTCGTTTGAAATAAAGTCGTCTTTATTCTTTATAGCTTCTCCAATTGGCATTAGCTCGATAAATCTTACGATAATATCTTCGTCCTTCGTAAGTTCTAAAAAATCTTTATACTCATCTAAGTTAAAAGACCTTAGTACTACAGTGTTTATTTTTATTGGACTGATACCATACTTTTTGCAAGCTTCAATGCCTTCAAGTACGTCTTTTAGTTTGCCACCTCTGGTTATGTGGCTATATCTATCTTCTTTTAAACTGTCTAAAGATATGTTTACTCTATTTAGTCCAGCATCTTTTAATTCCTTCGCCATGTCCTTTAAGAGGATTCCATTGGTGGTCATTGAAATATCTTCAATTCCAAGCTCTTTTATCCCCTTTATTAGGTCTATTACTCCATACTTTACCAGTGGCTCTCCCCCGGTAATTCTAACTTTTTTTATGCCAAGCTCTTTGAAAGCCTTTACTATTTCTATATATTCATCAATGGTAAGTACCTGCCTTGAGTCCACCTTGTGGAAACCATCTTCTGGCATACAATACCTACATCTTAAATTGCATCTATCTGTAATGGAAATTCTTAGATAATCTATCTCTCGTCCAAATCTATCTTTCATCTTCTCACCTATTTTAATTATAGCATAGGTTATTTAATCATTAGACTATGAACCTTTGGATTTAAATTAAGTCCAATATATTCATTTAGTCTAAAAATATTATCTATTGATAAGGTTGCTCTTCCTTCATATTTTTGAACTTCAACAACCTTTCCCAAAACTCTTATATCGGAGTAGGGTGAGTAATTAATAAGTATCCCATCTAACTTTATCTTCCCAACTTTTTCACCTTCTTCTAAAACAGCTATTCCTTTAAGTTGTGGCATATCTACCGATAGAACTTCAAAACTCTTTAAAGTATAAAAATAATCTCCCTCCAGTACTTTAAATCTATTTAAATATTCTTTTATATCTATTTCTATTTCTTCGTTGGGTTCAACTTCTTCATCTTCAGTACCTTCTATCAAATTATCTTCTAAACTTTCTATAATTTCATTAAGAAGTTTTTCATACTCATCCCTTTGTAGATAATAAAGAGTTTCTCCATCTTGATAAAAAACCAAATCATCTCCAATTTTTTCAAGATTGTTATCAATTATTTTTTCAATTTCTTCATCACTTAACTTGATTATGGAATATTTACTTAGAAGTTCAGATTTGTTTTTTTCTATTACAATTGTATTTTTTGTAATAGTATCCTTATACTTTATATTGTAATTGATTAAAAATCCTCTATCATTTTTTCCTGGTTTTAAATTGATTTTTTCATTGTAACAGTCAAGACCTGTATCTTCTATTTGAATCTGTTTTAATTTTTGTTCTGAAGGATTTTTTGCAAATTCCATAAAGTCTTCACTGTTTATAATCTTGTAGTAGATTGACCTTGCAATCAACTTATTTTGATAATAATCTCCTTTGTTTATGACTTTCTTTGACTCCATCCTAATTCCCAATATAAGCACAGTTATTATCGAAACTAAAAGCATAAATATTATCAGAGTATAAATTGAAACATATCCCTTAGTCTTCTTCACTTTTAGCCTCCACAAATATACCTAACAAGCTCTCTTTTTCTAAACCACTTTCTTCAAAAGAAAAGTTTAATTCCATATAGTTAGAAGCTTTATCAAAGTAACTTCCTTCAACTGAAGTCACGTTTTCACAGATAACATTTGTGCCTTGATAATTTAAGTAGCCTTTTTCTTCCACAGGGGTAGGGCTACTGTAAATAGCTCGTTGAATTTTGTCTTTCTTTAAATAATAATATACGTAGTCATGATTATATCCATCTGAATTGTTATAGGGTAGTATTTCAATTACAAAACCTAAGTTGTTTTCCCTAAGATTTAAAGGAAATTCACTTGCTTCATATACCTTATATGACCTTGCAACTTCCTTTTCTATATAACTTTGAGCATATGAAACAGAGGCTTCTCTTTTGCTGTAGTCAAAGTCAGTTTTTAAGATATTTAATGAAAATCCAAGCAAAACCGTTAAAACTGAAAGTATTATAAGAGAAATAGCCATTGCAAGTATAATTTCAATTAGAGTAAATCCCTTGCTTTTTTTATTTAGGAATGATTGTTTCATAAATTTGCTCCATTTCACTTTCTCTGTCAGTTATTCTAACTTCTACTTTTCTAAAGTCACCTTCTGAAGATATATCGTAGTTTACAATATACTTTTCGTTTTCTCTTATTGAAATTTCTCTATTCGTTGAAAGTTCCGAAATTATTTTTTCTGTAACCGTTTTAGAGTAGTTTGTAAACTCCAGGTAGTTTTTTTGTCTGTTACGAAGATTTGAAATATTACCAAGAGCTGGCAGTGTAAACACCACTATTATAGCTAAAATAAAAAGTGCCACCAGGCATTCCATTAATGTAAATCCTCTAAATTTCTTTTTCATCAAGATTCACCTTCCCTGTGGCAATTTCAATAGTAATAAAATATTTCTTTTTTTGTCCTTCAAATAGGTATTCTCCTGCTTTATTAGGCGCACCTGTAGAATTAAATTTGATTCTATTATTATCTCCCTTAACAGCTATGTGTTTTAGATATATTTTTTCTACTACTTCCCCTTCTTCATATAGCTGTACTATATTTTCTCTTCTATCAAACTCTACAATTGAAGAATATCCACTTACAACAGCTTTGTTTCTCGCCTCGTTTATAGTCATAATAACCGATTTTATTTCGAGCCTCTCCTGATACTGGTTCAAAAAATCAAATCGCAAAGAGGCAATTCCGACTAATAACCCCATTATAAGTAGGGTTAAAAGTAGTTCAATTAATGTAAATCCCTTTGTCTTTTTCATAATTAATTAAAGTAAATATCTAAATACATTCCATGTTCTTCATCTATAAAACCATACCTTGCATCTTCATTTGGTAGTATCTTATACTTATTGTCTCCGATACCATTAACATTTCCTCGATAGATTTGACTTCTTTTAACACGTATAAAGTAAATCTCTCCATTAGATCCTTCTGCCAAGATATTATCTGTGTTATTTGAATAGAATTTATAAAGGCTATCTGATGACACGATTTTTTTCTTATATTTCTCTTCACCCTTTGGCTTGGTGTCAATATACATAATCTTTAAAGATTCTCTGTCAAATATATCGGTATAGGAAGAAAAAATCCCATTTCTTAGTGCGATAAAAGAAAAAAACTGTTCTGATGGCTCTATAGGAATTTTTTCAACATTGTTCTTTTCATCAACAATATAAAAATAGCTTTCTTTTTTCTCTTTGCCCTGGGCAATCAAACGGTTACCATTGGTATATATTCTATCTTGTATCTCATCTACAAATTCGAAGGAAAATTCATTGTTTTGATTTTCGTCAAGCAGTGGAGATACAATATAATTTCCATCCTTTAGCCCAAGGTAATAAAGGTCGTTAAACACAAACAAAAACTTTGGTGCAAACTTTTGTTTTTCTAAAGTCTTAATCAGGCTTATTCCACTATGATTTAACTTTCCGATAGAATAGGTTTTGTTTTCAATATTCTTCCCAAAATATGATTCGGTTTGTCTATTATTTGTCGGAAAAATATTTTTTTCAACTTTTTTTTGTATATCCGTTGCTTCAGTTCTTTCCTCTGAACTCTCTGTGGTATCAACAGTGGAAACTCCTTCCGTTGGTTCATTAAAAAAGGCTTTTTCTCCATCGCCAAAACTTATATAAATATCTCCTTGGTAGACCATTAGGTCGTGAATCTTCATTCCATTTTGAAAGTTATATCTTTTAACTTCTCTTTCACTTTGAAAGTCATATACCATTAGAGAATCCATCAACTTCTTACTTTCTTCATCCTCCACATCATGAATTAAGATGTAGAGTCTATTTTTATTTGCCTTTAAAATCTCATGTTCTTCTTTTATTTGAGGAAGCTTATACTCTATCATGCTGTAATCAATATCCATGTCCTGAATGTTGTACTCTTCCTTTTCCACTTCTTTTACCTGCCCCCTTGAGCAGGCAATTGTTATTAACATTATTAAAAATATAAATACTTTTAGTAATTTTTTCATCCTATCATGCCCTTTATTATTTCAAGTATGACAAAAGACGAAGAAATAATTGGCACAAAAGCAATCTCCATCTTTCTATCTCTCTTCTTTAAGTATAACACGAGTGCCACTAAACCACCTACCACACTAATAAGAAATAGAAAAATTGTTGTTTCATAAAAATTTAGGCTAAGGTTTAGACATACTATAAGTAAAATATCACCAAAGCCAACATAGTTTTTTTTACTAAGCATATATCCAATCAAAATGATTAGGCTCGAAAAAATAAATTTATATATAGCCTCTTCTTTAAACCAAAAATTATCATAGGAAAGAATAATGCAAATAAAAAATACGCCAATTATATGGGAGTAATAAATATCTTTTGTCTTTAAATCTATTATAGACATGGCGATTAGTGTAGAAACTAAAGTAGCCATAAAAATACTTTTGTAAAAATTTTTAACCATTAAGTAGACTATGACAAATAAAAATCCAAATAAAACTTCCGTAATCAGATACCTACTTGATAACTTTTTATTACAACAGCTACTTCGTCCCCTTTGAAATAGAAAGGATAATATTGGAATAAGATTATAAAATCGAAGCCTTCTATGACAGTAATCGCATACTGAAAAAGGTTCTGTTATAGGGTTTTCAGAAGTCTTTCTCATTATTTGAAGATTAAAAAATGATCCCATAACAGAACCCAGTATAAATAAAAAAACTCCATTAATCATCAAGCTCTATAATCCCAGGGGATACTGTAACATTTCCATCTCCAGTAATTGTAACAGTGTAGTCCTGTCCTGCTTTATCCTTTAATTCTTCAATTCCCTTTGGGACCTTTGGATAGTTCTTTATATAGTCATTTTGACTGTTAGTTTCATCTGGCCAAGTAACAGCCACTCCTCCATTTGCAACATAGTTAAGTGCTGCTGATTCAAGCACTCTAACATTTGAGTTGTGGGCAGTTATAACAGATTTCCTCTTGGAGTTGTTGTACTTAGGGAGTGCAATCGCCGCAAGAACTGCAAGAATTGCAATAACAATGATAAGTTCGATTAATGTAAAACCCTTTGACTTCTTTTTAATAAGTTTTTTCATAGCTCCTCCTTAAAAATTATAATTATTTATTAAATCAAACATAGGAGTGGCAATGGAAATAACAATAAATCCAATTATTATAGCCATCACTATGATGATTACAGGCTCAAAAACCCTTAGCATGTTATCTATAGCATAGTCACTTTCTTCGCTATAGTGAGTTGAGATAACTTGTAATATATCGGAAAGTTCTCCTGTTTGTTCCCCAACTTCAATCATAGATGAAAATAATTTTGGAAGTTCTTTTATCTCGTGAAAAGTTTCAGAAATACTTGTTCCATTTTCAATTTCTAAAATCCCATCCTTAATTCTCTTTTCTAAATATCCATTTCCAAGACCCTGTGAAATTATAGAAACCGCATCTATGAAATTAAGCCCTGCATTTGTTGAAATTGACAACGCCATCGCTAATTTCGAAGTTAAAACTTTTGAATAATTCTTCCCAATTATGGGAATTTTGAATTTAGCTTTATCAACAGGCACTTTAAAATCGGTCCTTCTATACAAAAGAATAAAGATAAAAATAAGCATTAAAATAGCAACCAGCAGTATAACACCGTGATTGTTAAAAAAAGAAACTATTGCAATTAAAACTTTAGTAGACTTAGGAAGAGATGTTTCACTTTCCTTAAACAATTCTAAAAAAGTTGGCATAACGTATGTAAAAATAAAAAATAGAACACAGATTGCTGTCAACACCAAAATAATTGGATATACTAAAGCACCCTTTATCTTTTTGTCAATCTGGTCAGTTCTTTTGTAGTAAAGGGAAAGATTTCTTGAAATCTCTTCGGTTCTACCAGTTTCTTCGCCAGTTTTAATCATAGTTATAAAAAATTCTTCAAATTTTCCATGTCTTAAAAAACTCTCGGAAAGACTATGTCCCATTAAAAGATCATCATATACTGCATTTAAAATATAATTTAAACTTTTAATTTCCTTTTGGTCCTTGAGGATAAAAATCGCCTCTTCAGAGTTAATTCCAGCCTTGAGCAAAGAGGAAAACTCCTTTAGAAAAATCGATAATTCTTTATTATTTTGTTTTAGATATATAGGCTTATTAATTATTTCCCTAACAGTTGAAATATCCATAATCATACTATAGAAAGATTGGCGAGTTCTTCAAAGGAAGTGTTACCCTTTAAATACTCAACGCAACCCTTATACTGTAAATTTTTAATATCCTTTTTCTTACCAAGTGCCTTTAATTCGTCCAAGTTAACATCGTGTTTAATAAGATCTCTAAAATCCCTGTCGATAATAACTATTTCAACAAGAGCCTTTCTTCCAAGATAACCTTCGTTACAAAGCTCGCATCCACATGGTTCATATACCTTTTCAGGAAATTCAGAAATTCCAAAAGATTTTAGATAATCTATCCTTTTAGAGTCTAAAGAAACTTCTTTTTTGCAGTGAGGACATAAAATTCGAATAAGCCTTTGAGATACCACACCTCGTAGACTTGCCCTAATCAAATAATCCTCAACACCCATATCAAGTAGTCTAATAATAGCAGAGTAGGCGTCGTTAGTATGTAAAGTTGAAAAAACTTTATGTCCAGTAATAGATGACCTTACGGAAATTTGTGCAGTCTCTTTGTCCCTGGTTTCTCCAACCAAAATAATCTCTGGATCTTGCCTTAAGATTGAACGAAGAGCTGTAGAAAAATTAATCCCCGCTTTTTCGTTTATTTGAATTTGATTTATTCCAGAAATTTTAAACTCGACAGGGTCTTCAACTGTGATAACATTTACCCTCTCATCATTTAATTCCCTAAGCAAAGAATATAGAGTTGTAGTCTTGCCACAACCAGTAGGCCCAGTTAAATAAATTAAACCATTATCAACCTTAGCTAAGTTTAATAGCATATTTAAATCTTCATCATATAGCCCTAAGTTCTTAAGGCTAATCTTTTTCTCATCTTTTTCAAGAATCCTAAGTACAACCTTTTCCCCATAGATAGTAGAAATTGTAGATACACGAATATCCACATTCAAATTCTCATAATCAAAATTAAAAGAACCATCCTGTGGGAGTCTCTTCTCAGCGATATTAAGTCCTGACATTACCTTTATTCTGCTAACATACCTCTCATACTCTGATTTCAAAAGAGTTCTTTCATTATAAAGTCTCCCATCAATACGAAACCTTACCCTTACAGTTTCCGAAAAGGGTTCAATATGAATATCGGAACAACCTCTTTGAACAGCTTCAAAAATTAATTCATTTACATCTAAAATAATATTATCTACCTTTTCAACTTTTTTAACTTTCTTTCTAATCATATTAACCACACTTTTAAAGAAATTTAGTATATTAAAGAGTACATCTTTATGTTAGCACGTTAAATAGAATTGTTCAAGATATTTTAAACTTATATTTATTTTTCTAATCTATAGTTTTAATGGGGTATGTTTAATAAATATTTTTAATTTTATCTTCCACTTTTAAAAATGCTCTCTGGTTTTGCCTTTCCGATCACAAGCGCATCTATATTTTTGTATCCAATTTTTTTTAGTGTTTTTATAGCTTCTTGCAAAGTATAACCAGAAGTTATAATGTCATCTACAATTAATATTTTTTTATTTAAAGTTCCTTCTTTTCTATTTCCTTTGAATGCTGAAGTTAAATTGTCCTTTCTTTCTGCCCTTGAAAGAAGATGTTGATCTTTAGTGTCTTTCACTTTAAATAAAATCTCTTTATCTACGGGAACACCTATGCGCTTCGACAAGAAATCACAAATTAAATCGCATTGATTAAAGCCCCTTTTTATTAGTTTTTCTTGAGACAGTGGTATTGGAAGGATAATATCATAATCAAGCCCATTTGAAATGTAAAAGTCAGAGAGTAATTTTGCAAATACTTTTGCATAGTACCTTTGTTCTCTAAACTTGTATTCTATTATCATTCTTTCAATGTGACCTGCATAGAGATAGGGACTGTAGCAAGTGGAGCCTTCAATGGTCTTAAAATCACTTATACTTTCAAGAGTTTTTATACAATCATCGCAGATATAGTCTTTTGTTTTTTCTTCACGACAACAATAGCATGTGTTTTTTGGAAGAAATATTAAGTCTACTAAGTTAAACATATTATTTTCCTATCCCTGAATATACTTTATAATATTCTTCAATCCTCTTTTTTAGTGTTGAATTTCTATTAACTACATATTCGTTTTGTATCATTGCACCAAGATATCTCCTATCTCCAACCATTACAACCAGTTTTTTTGCCCTTGTTATGGCTGTGTAGATTAGGTTTCTGGTCATAAGCATGTATGGTCCCGGACCGACTGGAATAACAACAACTGGAAACTCACAACCTTGAGACTTGTGTATGGTGATAGCATATGCAAGGGAAAGTTGGTCCACTTCGTTGTAGCTGTAGGAAGCGGTTCTATCGTTATCGAAGAGAACTTCTATTTTGTCATAGTAAGTATCTATATTTTTTATCGTACCAAAATCTCCGTTAAAAACTCCCTGGGTAACTTGTCCTTCAATACTTTTACATTCCTTTTCGTAGTTGTTCTTAATCTGCATAACCTTGTCCCCTTCTCGAAATGTCCTATCTCCCTTTACAAATTCTTCTTTATCCGGAGTCTTAGGGTTTAACACTTCTTGAAGACTGTTATTAAGTTCCACCGTACCAATACTTGTCTTTTTCATCGGTGTAAGCACCTGAATGTCTTCTATACTCTCAATATTGTAGAAGTCGGGAAGCCTTTTTGATACCAGTTTCAGTAGGGATTTTTTTATATTTAGCTGATCATTCTCCTCTATAAAATAAAAGTCTTTTCCCTTTTCATTTAAGATTGGAAACTCTCCTTTATTTATCTTGTGGGCATTTAAAACAATATTGCTCTCTTGTCCCTGTCTGAAAATCTTTTTTAATTTTACCGTCTTAATTAGATTTGAGTCGATTATGTCTTTTAATACATTTCCCGCTCCAACGGAGGGCAATTGGTCAATGTCTCCTACAAATATTAATTTAGTCTGTGCTGAAATTCCCTTTAATAAATTTTCCAAAAGGACTAAGTCTATCATGGATGCTTCGTCAATTATAAGTATATCTCCTTCAAGAGGATTTTCCTGATTGTGCTCAAATATCATTCCCTTTCCTGAATCCACTGGAGTGTATCCAAGTAGTCTATGAATAGTCTTCGCTTCCATGCCCGAAGTTTCTTCCATCCTCTTTGCTGCCCGTCCCGTTGGTGCAGCCAGTAACACCTTTAACTTATGCTCGTTATAGATATCTACAATTCGTTTTACTATAGTGGTCTTTCCCGTTCCTGGCCCCCCTGTGATTACAAGAATATTTTCGGTGCAGGCATATTTAATTGCATTAATCTGCTCCTCGTCATAGGTAATGGACTTATCTTTTAAAATCTTTTTCTCTTCTTTATCCCAATCTATTCCCGTAAAGATGTCTTCGTTTGTCAAAAGTCTTCCAAAGGATTCTCCTACTTTTAGTTCCGATTCATAAAGATGTGGAGTATAAAGAATTTTTTCGTCACTGTACTCATCTAAGACTAAGGTTGCATCAAAGACTGCAGGAGCAATATGCTCTTCCACTTCCTCTCTTGAAAGGTCTAAAAGTGCACATACTTTTGAAAGGGTAAATTCATAGGGCATGTAGCAGTGACCATTTGAAACTGCTTCGTTGGTTAAAAAGTAAGACAAGCATGCCTTAACTCTAAATGGAGAATCTTTTTTAATATCCGTCTTAAGGGCAATTTCGTCGGCTCTTTTAAATCCAATTCCCCAAACATCGTTAATGAGCGCATAGGGATTTGTCTTAATTTGCTCTACTGTATCATCGCCATATTCCTTTATGATCCTTTGGGCTTGAGTTGGAGAAATTCCCAAACTTTGTAAAAACATAATGGTCTCTTGGCTCTTCTCTTGCTCTTTTATAGCCTGTTCAATATCTTCGAATTTCTTTTTGCCAATTCCATCTATTTCAAGAAGTCTTGATGGTGTTTCATTAATAATGTTTAAAGTTTCCTTGCCAAATCTATTTGCGATTCGCTTTGCCATAACTGGTCCAATATGAGGAAAAGCACCAGATGACAGATACTTTATTATTGAAATTATTGAAGATCCTTCCGTTACATAATAATTAGAAACACTTAGTTGCTCACCGTATTTATCATGGTAGATAAGTTCGCCTTCCACATCGATACTATCTCCAACCTTTACATCTGCAATGTATCCTACTGCAACTATTTCTCCATCATCAGTTTTCATTTTTAAAACCGTGTAGTTATTTATTTGATTTTTAAAGATAATATTTTCTACTATACCTTCAATTTTCATAATGTTCCCATCTTAAAAAAGCGGGGTTTCCCCCGCATCTATTCACTGATTCTTTCTATTTTTGCTCCAAGTTTTCTTAACTTGCCTTCAATATCGTCATATCCTCTATCAATATGTTCAACACCAGATACATATGTCTTTCCTTCAGCACAGAGTCCTGCAAGTATTAGGGCTGCTCCTGCTCTAAGGTCTGTTGCTTTTACCTCTGCTCCTCTAAGGGTAGGAACTCCTGCAATTCTTGCTTCTCTTGCGTCCGTTGCAATAATTGCTCCCATTTTTAAAAGCTCATCAACATGCATAAATCTATTTTCAAATACAGTTTCTGTAACCATTGACTGACCCTTTGCAGTTGTTAAAAGAGCCATAAACTGCGCCTGTGCATCAGTTGGAAAACCAGGATAAGGTAGTGTTTTTACATCTGTTCCAATTAAGTTATCTGTTCCGATAATTCTTATAACATCTTTGTCTTCATTTACATACACTTTGCATCCAACTTCTTTAAGCTTTGCAACTATTGGCATAACATGGCTTGGAATACAATTTTCTACAGTTACATCTCCTCTTGTAATCGCTCCCGCAATCATGTAGGTTGCCGCTTCTATTCTGTCAGGTATAATTGCGTGTTGTCCTCCTCCAAGCTTCTCAACACCTTTTATTCTAATGGCTGAAGTACCAGCTCCCTTTATATTTGCACCGAGTTTGTTTAAAAAGTTTGCAAGGTCAACTATCTCTGGTTCCTTAGCTGCGTTTTCGATAACTGTCTCTCCTTGTGCAAGGGTAGCAGCCATCATTATATTTTGAGTCGCTCCTACTGAAGGGAAGTCGATGTATATAACATCACCTTTAAGTCCGTCTTCTGCAACAGCTTCTATTCTGTCGAGACTTTCATTTATTTTTGCTCCAAGGGCCTTAAATCCTTTAAGATGTAAGTCTATTGGTCTTTTACCAATGGCACAACCACCTGGTAGATATGTCATAGACTCTCTTCTTCTTGCAAGAAGAGGACCCATAACTAAGAATGAAGCTCTCATTCTATTCATAAGTTCCATAGGTGCTATATGACCTGTAAGGTTTGATGAGTCTATTTCTACTGTGTTTTCATCTAAATATTTAACTTTAGAACCTAAAGATTCTAAAACTTTTAAAATTACATTAATATCACTTAATTTGGGTACATTTTCCAAAATAATCGGTTCTGTTCCTAAAAGCGAAGCTGCAATAATTGGTAGTGCAGCATTCTTTGCACCAGATACCTTTACACTTCCGGATAATGGACCACTATTACTTACTACTATTTTTTCCACAATTCCTCCAAAAAAAATTAACTAATTAACTTCTAATATTATACCACAAAGGCTTAACAATAACAGGTTCTCAATAATTATATGCCTAAAATAAAAAAAATAATAAACATTTGGACTAAATTTAAATTAAAAACTTATCGAATGAATTTATTTTTCAACATGTGTTAAAGTCGAATTTTTTCGTTTGAAATATCTGTTATAATAACTTATGAAATTATTTATTATTTAACTTAGGAGGAGAAATGAAAAAATTAACTACAAAAGATTTAACAATACTTGGACTTCTTTCAGCAATAACAATTTTGTTTGGACTTACTCCATTAGGATATATTCCCTTTGGAGTAATAAGAGTAACCACATTACATATACCAACTATAATCGGTGCAATCATATGTGGACCTTTAATAGGAGGACTGGTTGGACTGGTGTTTGGACTGTTTTCTCTTTTCACAAACCTGACAGCTCCATCATCTGTGCTTTACTTTATGTTTATAAATCCTCTCGTTTCTGTTGTTCCAAGGGTTTTAATAGGAGTATTAACTGGACTGTTATATAAAAAGTTAAATGAAAAATTTAAGAACAACTTCTTTGTTCCATTTCTAGTTGGTGCTATTGGAGCGATAATAAACACAGTTCTTGTTTTAGGTATGGGTTATATTCTATATGCACCTAAGATAGCAAAAGCTTTTGACTCAGCAAATGCAGGAAAAGTACTTCTTGGTGTTGCAGCATCAAACTTGCCCCTTGAAATACTTGCTACTTCTGTGCTTGTAGGATTTATAATTAGACCTCTAAAAAAATCTTTAATAAAATAATTTTAGTTGATGTGGATATCCATATCAACTTTTTTATTTGTTTGTAACAGAATCTTATGATATAGTAAAGTAAAGTGTTGGAGCTTTTATTATTTTGAAAGAGGTGTATTATGAAAGAGAAGAAAACGTTTGAATTGGGTTTATTACCTAAACTCATTATTGGTGTAATTGCAGGAATTTTAATAGGATCCTTCGCTCCAGAAGTTCTTATGCGAGGCGTTATAACAGTTATTGACATCTTCAGTAACTATCTTAACTTTGTAGTTCCTCTTATTATTCTTGCTTTTGTAGTAACAGGAATTTCCGATCTTGGAAATGGTTCTGGAAAGATACTTGGGTTTTCTGTATTTATGTCCTATGGTTCAACAGTTCTTTGGGGAGTTATTGCATACATAATTTCAATGTTGCTATTTCCAAAGATGTTAGATCTTTCAGGGACTTCAATCGTGTCAGAGATGGGAGATATAGAACCCTTCTTCAAGATAGAAATGCCTCCCCTTGCAAATATAACTTCAATACTTATCCTTGCATTCATTCTTGGAATTGGTATTTCTATATTAAAAGCTGAGAAGATAAAGGGTCTATTCAACGAATTTCACGGAATAATAAATATGGTGCTTGAAAAGTCAATCATTCCATTTCTACCTTGGTATATAGCTGGAATATTTGCACAATTGACTTTCAGTGGAAATATAAAAGAGATTTTAAAATCTTATGGAACCGTGTTTATAACAGTTGTGTTATTCCAAATAATCGCAAATATTTTAGAGTATATAATTGCGAAAGCATACAATAAAGAAGCTCCTAACCTTGCACAGTTTATAAAAAATCAAATTCCGTCATGGCTTACAGCTATTGGAACTCAATCATCAGCGGCAACAATACCTATCACATTACAAACTGCAGAGGCAAATGGTACCTCAAAGGACATTAGAGATTTCTTTATACCATTATCTGCAACTATTCACTTCCCTGGAAGTTCAATCGCAATTACTATGTTTGCAACGGCAGTAATGTTAATGGACAATATGAGTCCAAGCATTGGTTCTATTGCGATATTCATTTTATTAATGGGTGTAACCATGGTGGCAGCGCCAGGAGTTCCTGGAGGTGCAATTATGGCAGCACTTGGACTTTTAGGTGCACATCTTGGATTTAATGACACTCAAAGCACATTGATGATTGCCCTATACCTTGCACAAGACAGTTTTGGAACAGCTTGTTCAGTTGCAGGTAACTGCGCAATAATAACTATCATCGACAAAAAAGCAAAAAAATTGGAGGTAAAAAATGCAAAAAATTAGTTCAGACAATGTAATTTACAAGTTCACTAACGACCTTAAAGAAGTTCAAAAAGTTAAACAGAATGAAGAATTTATAGTTGAAACAAATGACTGCTTTTACCAACAAATCAAAAATGAAGACAAGGTTCTTGATGAAATAAATCATGATAACTTAAACCCTGCAACAGGTCCAATTTATGTTGAAGGTGCTGAAAAGGGAGATTTGCTAAAAGTAAAAATAAAAAAAATTGATGTATCAGACTCAGGATGTTCTTTGGCGATTCCAAAGTTTGGAGTATTGGGCGACAAGGTCACAACTCCCGCTACAAAGATTATCGAAGTTAAAGATGGTTATGCTTACTTCTCAAAAGATATAAAGATTCCTATAAAGCCTATGATTGGCGTTATTGGAGTTGGAACCTATAAAGAAGACGGCGAGTGGGAAACAGACACTCCTTATAGACATGGTGGAAACATGGATACAGCTGAAATAATTGAAGGCTCAATTCTATACTTTCCTGTGGCAGTTGAAGGTGCAATGCTTGCACTTGGAGATTTGCACGCTGTAATGGGAGATGGGGAAGTCAGTGGAACAGGTCTTGAAATACCTGGAGAAGTGACTTTAGAAGTAAAAGTTCTAAAGAGAAAGAGCTTTGACTGGCCAATCCTTGAAACTGAAAATGAAGTAATGATTCTTTCAAGCGAAGAAGATATAAATGAAGCAAATAAAGAAGCCCTCGAAAGCATAATGGAGTTAATTCAAAAATCTCTTGACTTAAGCTTTGAAGAGAGTTTAATATTGTCAAGTCTTGCTGTTGATTTAAGAATTTCTCAACTGGTTGACCCAAAAGTTACAATAAGAGCGGCTATTTCAAAGGAAATTCTTCCAATGGAAAAAGTTTTAGAAATTTTATAATTATTAAAGGTAGTAGGGACGACCTTACTACCTTTTTATTTTTAAATAGATACGAATTTTTCTAAGTTATTTCAGTAAGTCAATATTAGTTGAAATAAAGAGTCGATTTTTAAATTCTTATTTCAATAACTTATCCCTAATTGAAATAGCCCTCTTTAATTTAAATTTTTATTTCATTAAAAAAAGCCCTATGGGCTTATTTTAAAAATTCATGAGCATCTTTTAATCCCTTAATAATTTCAAGATGTTGTGGACAGATGTCTTCACATTTACCACATTCAATGCACTCTTCTGGGCTTACTCCATCTTTTAAATACTTTTCGTAGTCACTTTTGCTTTTTTCTTCTTCGTCATATAAAAAGGCCTTGTTCCAAAGACTAAAAACTTTTGGTATATTTATTTCCACAGTGCATGGCATACAGTATTCACAAGCTGTACATCCAATTTGCTCTCTATTTTTATACACCTGTCTTGAAACCTTATAAAATTCTTTTTCTTCGTCGGTCAAGCTATTGTAATCTACCTTATCTGCCATATCACAGTTTTCTTCGACCTGTTTAAAACTATTCATTCCGCTTAAAACCGTCATTACATTTGGAAGACTTAAGGGGAATTTTAATGCAACTTGTGAATATGATAGCGGTTCAAATTTTTTAGACATATCTTTTATCTCTTCTGGTGGATTAGAGAGTCTTCCTCCCTTAAGTGGCTCCATTATGATAACAGGAACATTATTTTTTGTTGCAAGTTCATAGCCCTTCATCCCCGCTTGATAATCTATATCTAAGTAGTTTAATTGAATTTGGCAAAAGTCCCAGTCATAGGCATTGAAAATTTCTTCAAATGCTTTATATTCATCATGAAAACTAAAACCTATATGTTTTACAATTCCCTTCTCCTTAATCTTTTTACAAAAATCAAGCACTCCTAAATCCATAATTTTTCTAAATCTCTTTATGTCAAGGGAGTGTAATAAATAAAAGTCGATATGATCCGTTTGAAGTTTTTCAAGCTGAATATTTAAAAGTCTTTCAAAATCCTCTTCCTTTTCTACAAGCCAGCATGGTAACTTTGTAGCAAGCTGTACCTTATCACGAAGATTGTGTTTTTGTAAAAATTCTCCTACAAAATCTTCAGAAGTTTCCTCATGATATGGATAGGCTGTGTCTATGTAGTTAAGTCCTCTTTTAATAGCATCTAAGAGTAACTTTTCAGATTCTTCCTTATTAATCTTTCCATTGTCATCATCAATTACTGGAAATCTCATACATCCAAATCCAAGTCTTGAAACCTCTACTCCCCCTATATCAAAATATCTCATAATAATCCCCCTTTATTACAATTTTATTGCCCTCTTATAGATATTATCATAAGTTTTTTAGTTTTAATAATTTGATAATCAAAATAGAAAAGACGGCATAATTTTTTCTATGCCGTCTTTTGTTATTCTATTCTTCTTTTGTTATTCTATTCTTCTTTTGTTACAAGTTCGTCTACATTTTCTTTAGTTACTAAAGAGTTATCCAAAATAACTGTTTTTTCAACTTCTTTACCTTCAAGGTAGTCAAAAGCTGTATTTAAAATGGCTTTACCTAAGAAGAAAGGTGGTTCTGCAATGGTTGCTTCAACTTTATCGGATTTAATGGCTTCTATTGTTTCATCAAGTGCATCGCATCCAATCATCTTTATTTCATCTCTTCTTCCTGCCGCTTCAATAGCTTCTAATGCACCTAATAACATTTCGTCATTTGCTGCATAAAGTCCGTCTATTTCTTTATTTGCTTGAAGAATATTTTCCATAACGCTCATTGCCTTTGCTCTGTCAAAGTCTGCAACTTGAGAAGCAACTACTTCCATTCCACTTTCTTTATCTATGATTGAGTGAAAGCCTTCTGATCTGTTTTGTGCAACATTTGTTCCCATTATACCTTGAAGTTCTACGATTTTTCCCTTTCCTCCAAGTTCATCAACTAAAAATTGTCCTGCTATCTTTCCTGATTTGATTGCATCATATCCGATATGGGCTACAACTTCTCCACCTTTAGCTTCTCTATCCATTGTGAAAACAGGTATTCCTGCTTCGTTTGCAGCTTCAATAGAGGAAACTATCGCATCGGAGTCACAAGGGTCAACTAAAATAGCGTCTACATTTTTTGTTATCAAGTTTTCCATATCCTTCATTTGAACTGTCGGATCATCTTGAGCATCAGTTATATGAAGTTCGATTCCATGTTCATCTGCTGCCTTTTGAACACCTTCCTTAACGGTTACAAAGAATGGATTTGTTTGTGTATTCATGGCTAAGCCAATAACATATTTCTTTTTTCCACCTTTGTCACTTGCTGATTCTGTTGAATCATTTCCACCTTTACCTGTGCATGATGCGAACAATGAAACTGTTAGCAGTGCGCAAACTCCTAATTTAAAAATTTTTTTCATTTTTTTGCCCCTTTCTTATTTTTTTGATTTATTTCAGTTTTTTCAGATAGGTCTTTAACCTTTTTATCTAAAATAACTGCAAGCAATATTACCACGCCTTTTACTATGCTTGTTGCATGTGGGTTTACATTCATCAAAGTTAGAATGTTATCTATAATCCCCATAATCATCGCACCAGCTACAGTAGGAAGCACATATCCTGTTCCTCCTGAAAGGCTTGTTCCACCAAGTATTACCGCCGCAATGGCGTCCATTTCAATTCCTTCTCCAAGGGTTGATTGTGCCGAACCAAGTCTTGCAGTTAATACAATGGCAGCTAATCCACAAAGTAAACCGTTTATTATATATACTAACCATTCAGTTCTCACTGTATCAATCCCTGAAAGTCTTGCTGCTTCTCTATTTCCACCAAGTGCATACACATTTCTTCCAAAAATTGTCTTTGACAAAATAAAATGGGCTATCAAAAATACCACAATCAAAATTAATACCGGTAAAGGTATACCTGCTATTGACGCTTTACCAATAAATTTATATGCATCTGACTTGATAGGTATTGGCGATCCCTTTGTATACACAAGCACGCAACCTCTAAGTAAAGTCATCATTCCCAAAGTTGCAATAAAAGGAGGAATTCTAAGTTTCGCTACAAAAAATCCATTTAATGTTCCTGCTATAAGTCCAATTAAAATAGCTACAAGGCAGGCTAAAAGCGCATTGTTTGTCTTAGCCAAAACCCCTGCTGCAACTGAACCTGCAAGTCCCAATATTGAGCCTACTGAAAGGTCTATGCCTCCAGTTAAAATGACGAAAGTCATCCCAGCACCTAATATACCTGCTATTGCCACCTGTCTAAAGACATTAAATATGTTATTAAGCCTTAAAAAACTTGGTGAAAGTATGGATGCAACTGCACACATTATCACAAGTATAATAAGGGATCTATAAATATTTAGTTTACCTACAAACTTTTTCTTTTTATCCATTTACTCCTCCTGATGCATATGCCAATATTATCTCCTCATTAGCCTCTTCTTTAGAAAGTTCTTTTACAATCTGACCCTCTCTCATTACAATGACTCTATCTGATATCCCAATTATTTCTGGTAAATCAGTTGAAATCAATATAATGCTCTTTCCTTCCTTGGTAAGGTCGTTTATGATGTCATATATCTCTGATTTTGCTCCTATGTCAACACCTCTTGTTGGTTCGTTCAATATCATGACATCGGGATTTGACTCTAAAGCTTTAGCAAATACAATCTTCTGTTGATTTCCTCCAGATAGATTATTAACTATTTGATTTTGTCCAGAAACTTTTATATTAAGTTTTTTTATCTGTTCATCTACTATTTCCTTTTCTTTTTTAGAATCAATAATAGATTTTTTTGTATAGTTCTTTGGTGAAGCCATCAATATGTTTTCATTTACCGGTCTGATTAGAACTAATCCTTCCTGTTTCCTATCGTCTGATATAAGAGCTATTCCTTCTCTAAGGGCTTGCTTAGGATTTTTGTTTTCAACCTTCTTTCCATTTAAAATGATATTTCCAGAATCTCTCTTCATTGCTCCGTAAATCATTTTTGAAAGCTCGTGGGTACCTGCACCTAAAAGTCCAGTTATTCCTAAGATTTCACCTTTGTGTAGTTTTAAACTAACATCATCTACAATACTTCCTGAAATATTTTCAAGCTCAAATATAACTTCATCTTCCACATAGTGTCTGTCCGGGTAAAGTCTATCCATCTTTCTACCAACCATGTGTGACACCACTTCTTCATATCCAGTATCTTTGGTTCTCTTTTCAGCTTCGAAGTGACCATCTCTAAAAACAGTTATTCTATCTGAAATTTCAAAAATTTCATCCATCCTATGGGAGATGTAGATAATTGCTATGCCCTCATCCTTCAGTTCTTTTATCTTTGAAAATAAAATTTGCATTTCCTCTTCTGCAAGAGCAGCTGTAGGTTCATCCATGATAATTATTCTTGCTCCCACAGTTAAAGCCTTTGCTATTTCCACCATAGAACATTCTGCAATAGTTAGATTTCTCACCTTGGTTTCAGGATTTAGATTCAGTTTTAATTTATCCAACATCTTTTTAGCATCAGTATTTAATTTTTTCCAATCTACAGTTCCTAACTTTCCCTTTGGAAGATGGCCCATATACATATTTTCGGCTACGCTGACATCTCTAATCAAATTAAACTCTTGGTAGATCATAACGATGCCATTTTCTTCAGCTTCTTTTGTAGACTTAAACTCAACTTTTTTTCCATCCAGTATCATTTCTCCACTGGTATATGGTTGAGCGCCGGCAATAATCTTCATCAATGTAGATTTACCTGCACCATTTTCGCCACATAGAGCGTGCACCTCTCCAGGATATATATTTAAATCAACTCCCTTTAGAGCTCTAACTCCTGGGAATGTTTTTACAATATTTTTTAATTCAAGTATTGGTTTATCATTCATATCTAATCCTAATACGCACATCCACAAACTAATATCACATTCGTATATCCTGTAAATTCTCCTGTTAATACTATTGCTTTTGCGTCTTTACTTATTTCTTTTAATTCTGAGTGATCCACATATTTTAGTTTGACATCTTCTGGAAGTAGTTTTAATGCTTCTTTATGAATCTCAGGACTTACTTCCTTTGCCTCATTTGCAAAAATGGCATCTTCAACCACAATAACTTTAGAAATCTCGGACAGAACTTTTAAATAGGAAGGCTCTCCTTCAATCCATCCAAGGTCAACTCTTTCAACGCCTTTTGGTATTGGAAGACCTGCATCACCTATTACAAGCATATCTCTATGTCTTAATTCTCCTAAAACTCTTAGAAGTTGAGGATGAAAAATTCCCTTTTTAATCATTTAAAGACCTCCTAAATTCATCAATTTCTTGTCTTGTCGGCATTGAGGGTGTAGTTCCAAGTTTTTGAACTGATAGTGCACCAACAACATTACCAAGTCTGGAAGCTTCCCATATATCCATTCCTTCGCTGAGGCCTGCCAAAAGTCCTCCGTTAAAGGCGTCTCCTGCTCCTGTTGTATCAATGGCATCAACTTTAAAAGCTTTGATTATATCGGACTTGTGTCCGTCATTTACATAGACTCCGTTTCTTCCAAGAGTTATAATTACTTGTTTTACTCCCCTGTCCATAAACCATTTTGAAGCTTCATTTGCAGAATCTAAATCTGTAACTTTTACTCCTGTAAGAGTTTGAGCCTCTACTTCATTTGGAGTAACCATATAGATGTCTTTTAACATTTCTTCATCAAATTTTTGGATTGGAGCTGTGTTAAGTATTACTTTAGTGTTAGTTTCTTTTGAAACTTCAACTAACTTTTCAACAGCTGAAATATTTGTTTCGAGTTGCGTTAAGACATATTCTGCATCTTTCAAAGTTTCCTTTAAACTTTCTACCTCTTCATCTGTAATTTCTGTACAAGCTGCTGGAACTACAAGAATTTGATTCTCTCCAGTATTTTCATCCACCATAATAAGTGCAGTACCAGTGGAACTCTTGTCAGTTATAATTACATGTTTTTTATCCATTCCAAGTGAATCCATTGTGTTAAGACACACATTCGAAAACTCATCATCACCAAGCTTTGTCATCATTAGAACATCTGTACCTGCCTTGTGAGCCGCAACACATTGGTTGAATCCCTTACCACCAGGACCCATTGCAAAATCCGTACCTTTTACAGTTTCTCCAGGACTTGGCAAATGTGATCCTCTTGACATAAGGTCAACTACAAAGCTACCGAAAACTACTGCTTTTTTTCCCATTTAATTCACCTACTTAACTATATTTATACCAGAGCTTGCACCAATTCTATCTGCTCCTGCTTCTATCATCTTCATGGCATCTTCCTTAGTTCTAACTCCACCAGAAGCTTTTACTTTTAGTTCATCTCCAACAACAGACTTCATAAGCTTAACATCTTCCGCAGTAGCACCGCCTGATGAAAAACCTGTTGAAGTCTTTACAAAATCAGCCTTTGCTTCCTTTGCAAGTTCACATGCTTTTTTCTTTTCTTCATCACTTAATAGACAGGTTTCAATAATTACCTTTACAACCTTGCCGTTTGAAGCCTTTACAACTTCTTCAATATCTTTTTTTACATAGTCATAATTTTCGTCTTTTAATGCGCCGATATTTATAACCATATCTATTTCATCTGCACCATTATCAACACAGTACTTAGATTCAAAGGCCTTTGTTTCAGTTGCCATGGCACCTAAAGGAAAACCAACTACGCAACACACTTTAACATCAGAACCTTCAAGCGCTTTTTTTACAATTTTTACATTACAGCTGTTTACACAAACTGACATAAAATCATATTCCTTTGCTTCCTCACAGTATTTTAAAACGTCTTCTCTCTTCGCATCTGCTTTTAAGATAGTATGATCTATCATCTTATTCAGTTTCATTTCTATCCACCTTTCTTTTTTCTGAACCCCTTAAAATCAATTTGCTGGGCACAATAATCTCTTTGTTCTTTACATCTTCTCCATTAATCATTTTAAGAAGAAGCTTCATCGCTTCCATTCCTTGCATCTTCGCCTGTCTATGAACTGCCGACAAATTAAAATTCAAAATGCTCAACACTTCAATATCATCAAAACCTATCAGAGAAATATCCTCGCTAAGTTTTAATCCCTTTTCATTAAAAGCCTTAATACATCCCAATGTGGAAAAGTTATTTGAAGAAAAGATTGCAGTTGGAGGATCCTTTAAATCAAGCAAACTCTTACAAGCTTGATAAGCCCCTTCAAGTCTAAAGTCTCCTTGGACTATGTATTCAGATTTTATCTCTATTCCTGCATATTCAAGAGCTTTCAAATAACCTAAATATCTTTCCCTTCCTGGTTTAGAATTCATAGTACCTTTTATTATTCCAATTTTTTTATGACCCTCATCAATCAATGCCTTTACAGCTTCAAAACTCGAATTTATATTGTCTACAAATACCGAAGGTAATTTTAATCCGTCAATATCTCTATCAATAAGGACAATTGGAAGGCCTTGCTCATGTAATGAATTTAATTTTTCCTTACAATAGATATTGTCACAGGCAACCGGCGCAATAATTAATCCAGCTAAGTCGTGTCCCACTATGCCCTGTAAAAATTTATTTTCAATTTCTACATTTTCATTGGAATTTAAAAGCTGAATATTAAACTCACCACTTCCAGCAACAGTGCTTATACCAGTAGTCATCTTCGAAAAAAATTCATTCTCAATATCTGGAATTACCACTCCTATATATGTTGAAACTTTTTTACTTAAACTCCTGGCAGTGAGATTAGGTACATAATCATATTTTTTTATAGTCTCTGTAACTTTTTCTCTTGTTTTATCACTCACATACCCAGAGTCATTTATAACCCTTGAAACCGTTGCCGAAGATACCCCTGCAATCCGTGCAATATCCTTTATGTTCAAGCCTTCACCTCCTTGTAATCGTTTGCTCCAGCATTAGATATGTAACCGATTACATATTTAATATAACACCTAAATTTTACATTGTCAACAACTAAATTTTATATTCTTGTATTTGTCAATCAATTGTAATAAACTAATATTAACAAACACTACAGAAAGGAAGAAAAATGCTACTTATAAAAAATATAACCGTTCACACAATGGACGAAAAAGATTCTAAAGAAGGATTTTTAGGTTCAATATTAGTTGATGATGGAAAAATTAAAGAAATTGTTAAGGGAAATTATGAAAAAGATTTTTCAGGTGAAGTTATTGATGGAACAGATTTTGAAATCTATCCTGGATTTATCGACTGTCACAGCCACCTTGGACTTGATGGATCTGGTATTGGATATGAGGGCGAAGACTACAATGAACTTAATAAATTTTTAACTCCAGAGCTTAGAGGAATCGATGGGTTAAATCCTATGGATCCATCTTTGAGAAAGGCATATGAGGGTGGAGTTACAACTGTAGGTACTGGCCCTGGCTCTGCAAATATAATTGGAGGAACTTTTGTTGCTATTAAAACTTTTGGAAAGCGAATTGATGACATGGTAGTTAAAGATCCTGTTGCAATGAAATGTGCATTTGGAGAAAATCCAAAGAGAGTCTACAGAGAAAAGGGAATCAGTACAAGGATGTCTACTGCAGCAAACTTTAGAGATATGTTGAATAAGACAAAAGAATACATGGAAAAGAAAGAGATCGCCAAAGACGATAATAGCAAAAAACCTGAATTCAATTCAAAGTACGAAGCCCTTATACCCGTTCTAAAAAAAGAAATTCCTCTAAAAGCCCATGCACATCAAGCAAACGACATCTTTACTGCCCTTAGAATCGCAAGAGAGTTTGATTTGGATATAACATTAGAACACGTTACAGAGGGCCATTTAATAGTAGATGAACTTGCAAAAGAAAATGTTAGAATGGCAGTAGGTCCATCACTTAGTCATCCAGTAAAATTTGAAATGCAACATGTTACCTTTGAGACACCAGGAGTTCTTTCAAAGGCAGGTTGTGATGTTTCGATAATCACAGATGCTCCAGTAATCCCACAAGAGTATCTGCCACTTTGTGCAGGCCTTGCAGTAAAATGGGGAATGGATGAATATGAAGCATTAAAGGCGATAACAATAAATCCTGCCAAGCACTTGGGGATTGAAAACAGAGTTGGCTCCATAGAAAATGGAAAAGATGCAGACCTTGTAATCACAAACGGCAACCCTATGAAACTTGAAACAGAAATTAAATATGTTTTAATTGATGGAGAAATTGTATTCAAAAATTGATATGGCATGTAATGATTATTATATTTTAAGAAGCTGTTGAGTTTGGTATTTGTCATCTCAACAGTTTTTTTACAAAATTATTCAAAAAATATGATGATATAATATTTCAAAAGGAGTGTCTTATGGGAATAAAAAAACAAATTGGCATATACAAAAAAGGAGCTAAAAATTCAATCACTGATGTAGAAGGTGTTAAAGTCGGTCAAGTTACAATTAATAAAGGCGGAATACAGACTGGAGTAACAGCAATAGTCCCTAAGGAAAACATCTTTAAAGAGAAACTTCTATCAGCAAGCCATGTTGTAAATGGTTTTTCAAAACCACAGGGCCTAATCCAAATTGATGAACTCGGTACAATTGAATCCCCTATTGTGTTGACAAATACACTCTCTGTAGGAACTGCATTGACAGCCTGTGTAAAATATATGCTCAGTAAAAATCCTGAAATAGGTATCAACACTGGAACCATAAACTGTCCCATTTTAGAATGTAACGATATGAGATTAAATGACATTAGAGGTCTTCACATTAGAGAAGACGATGTTATAGCCGCAATAGAAAATTCATCTGAACAAGTTGAAGAAGGTGCTATAGGTGCAGGTCGTGGCATGAGGTGCCATGAACTAAAGGGCGGAATAGGAACTTCATCAAGAGTACTTCGTTATGACAAAGACTATACTATAGGTGTTTTGGTTCTTACTAATCATGCAAAATTTAACGAACTCACCATAGATGGGAAAAATATTAAGAAATTAAAAGAAGAAAAATTAAAAAATGAAATACCTATTAATAAAGAAAAAGAACAGGGATCAATTATAGTTGTTATAGCTACAGACCTTCCCTTGTCATCAAGACAATTAGAGAGAGTTTGTAAAAGAGCTATGTCTGGCATTTCAAGAACTGGAGCAAACTCAGGAAATGGAAGTGGTGAAGTAGCTCTCGCCTTTTCAACTTTTAACAAAATCCCTCACGAAGAAGATAATTTTTTTAATATTAAGTGCTTAGCAGACGATAAAATAGATGCTGTTTTCTCCGCAACAATAGAAGCTATTCACGAATCCATCCTAAGTTCCATGCTCCATGCAGAAAAAATAACGGGATTTAATGGCTTTGAAGTGGAGTCGCTAAGGGATGTATTAAAAGAAATTACTGGCTTTGAAGAGTATTTAGAAAATTAGTTAAGAGCTAATATATTTTGGCTCTTAACTACAGTTTTATATATAAATTTAATTTGAATTTACACCCATGAAAATATGCTATATCCTATACCTGAAAATCCCATTTTTAATTATTCTTTTCCCCTCCAACAGTCCTACTAAGTAAATACCTTTCTTTGCCCACAGTCTTCTTTCCGTATTCAATCGCTCCTGTTGGACACTTACAGATGCAAGCCATGCAGTGAGTACAGTTTCCATTCCAATTAGGGTATCCATCTTTATAGCTAATGTTATTAAGTACGCATACTTTAGCACACTTTCCACATTTTATGCACTTATCGGTATAATAAAACTTTTTATCTTTAACTATGAATTTGAAAAATATTTTATTTACAACTCCAGAGCAAAACTTATCGCCTAAACTTACTTCTATATTATCGAAGTCCCTTCCTTCTTTTATAACTTGTCCTATCTTTTTAATTTCTTTGTCCGCATTTTCTACTATACTTCTATTTTTTTCATCTGAATCCAGTTCAAAAAGTGCAAGGTAGTTTTCAGGCATCTTTACTCCGTATAATCCCTTGTAATTTAAATTCCATCTCTTTATGTCTTCTCCTATGTACTTAGTAGCATTGCCACATGAATCTCCATAGTTCATAACAACATACATATTTTTATTTCCCGTAAAGCTACATCTATCAAGATAATCTGTTAAAAATCTTGGTACTCTCCATGAATAGGTTGGAGATACAAGTACAAATGGTGTTTCTGAGTTAAAGTTTTTCTTATCGTTGTTTTTAATGTAGTTGAATAAATCTATTACTTCATCGTCCAAAAAAGCACCAAGTCTTTTTGCTAAATATTCACTGTTTTCAGTTCCTGAAAAATATAAAATCATTTTGCTTCTCCTTCAATATCTACTTCTTCCATTGTCTTATGGATTCTAAAAACCACTTTTTAAAAATTTCAACGTCTATATCATAGGTGAATTTTACATTTGGACTTTCACCAAGTATTCCCAAGTAATCAATACAGGTTGCTCCATAGGTGTAGTGTCCCTTTGTTTCAACTGCAACATAGGCATCCTTCATCTGAAACATGTTTGGTTTTAACAAATATGCCACTGCACAGCTATCAAACATTCTTAATCCATCATCAAAGCTTCCACTTCTATATCTTTGAAATAATCCATAAAACATCTCACCAAGTTCATTCATATTACGAATTTCTTCAATCTCTTCTTTATATATCGGTATCTTTAATCCAACATCAAGGGTACACATAATTATTGGTATTTTAGATTCTAAAACTATTTTTGCAGCTTCTGGGTCACATGCAATATTAAACTCTGAATATACTCCAAAATTTCCTCTTGCAAATGCTCCTCCCATCATTACAATTTCTTCTATCTTTGGAGTAATTTCTGGATAGCTTCTAATAAGCATTGCAATATTTGTTAAAGGCCCAATTGGGACAAGGGTAATCTTATCTTTTGAATCTGACAAAGTATGATACATTGCTTCAACTGCATTTTCTTTTAATAGTTTTTTTCTATTTGCACTTGGAAAAACGTATCCTTCCATTCCTGTTTCACCATGGACATTGGCTGCGTTTATTCTGTTACGTAAAAGTGGCATTGAAGCTCCCTTTGCAACTTTTACATCACTATCTAAAAAGGAAAGTAGTTTTAGGGCGTTTTCAGTAACATTTTCAATACCTACATTGCCATTTACTGTGGTTATTAATCTTACGTCAAGTTTTTCTGAAGAAAGTGCCAATGCAATGGCAATAGCATCATCAATTCCAGGATCTGTGTCAATAATAATTTGTCTTTTCATATCTTATCCTTTTTTATTTTTAGTATATCATTAAAAAAGTGCACCAGTTAAGGTACACTTTCTACTATTTGTCAATCATTTCAAGAAAGGCTTCAATCCTTGTTGAAATTTGTCCTCTATCGGTATCTGAATAGTCTACTTCAAGTTTTGTGTATGGAACTCCTGCACGTCGAACTTCTCTTTCGATCTTAACTGCTTCTACATTAAATGTGTGGCATGCTTGAAGAATAACTTCCACAACCCCATCAACTTTATATTCTTTAATAAGTCTTTCCATGTTGTCAGTTCTTTCTGTGTTGTCATGCATTACAGAGCATCCGATCTTTAAATATCTTTCTGCAATTGCAAGTAATATATCATCTGCATCCTCGTCAACAAGATCTTCACAAGTTCTGGTTCCAGCGCAAGTGTCATATACTACAACCACTCCGCCACTGTCTTCAAGGGTCTTTACAACCTTGTCCATAACTCCACCCATTGGGCAACCTGTAAGCATAATCCTCTTTTGAGTCTTAGGCACGTCGGTACCATTTTCCTTGTAATTTGATTCAATATGTTCACATAGGTCTTCAATCGCTTTTATTCTGTCATCAACTGTAAGTTTAAATCCTTCTCCTTCAGTTGCCTTTACCATATCTATACCATACATTGGAGGTGGATCCATCTTTTGAAGTTCAAACATTCTATGCTTTGCCCTGCGAAGTCTATTCATCTTTCTTGCAGATTCACGAAGCATCTCGTCTGTAATTTCAATATCAAATTTCTTTTCGATATATTCTATTAAGAGCTTTATCTCTTCTCTCCAAACCTGTGCTGCATATGCCCTTTTGTTACTTTGAGGAAGCTGCATTACATAAACATCCTTACCTAAGTCCCTTAATAATTCATACATCTTCTTCTTACCGTCACAAGTTGTTTCTCCAATTATAAGATCAGAAAAATATGTATACGGACACTTTTCAGAAACAGCAAATCCATAAGATGACTTAATAAGGGGGCAAAGATTTTTTGGTAGAGTCTGTTCAGCAATTGGAATAGTCTCTTGACTTGTTCCACATAACCCCGCAGACACAAGTCCAGCTGCATCAAGCACTTCAGTAGGTGTGTATGCGCAAAAAACTCCTACAATGCCCTTGCCCTCTTCCTTTAACTTCATAACTTTTACAAAGCCTTCTTTTCTTGCATCAGAAAGCTCTTCAAAACGTTCCGGTAATGTTAGTGTCATAATATCTCCTTCTATTTCATCATTAATTAATAATTATCTATTTATATCAATTCAACACTATTTTAGCCTGTTGCTTAGAGATTGTCAATTTCAATGCTTTGATAAAATTTAGCAAAGAAAAGCCACCCTGTGGTGGAAAAAGTTATGGCTTTAAAGAATCCATTGGGGATGCTCTCCCTTAAAGTTAGCATCCACTTGCAAATAATTAATTTAATAATGTGTCCAGTTTTATGGGTACACATCAAAACCTCAAAAGCTTTTTTCTTCCAACAAAAAAGAGGCTAAGCCTCTAATTTTTTGTATATTCTTTAAATCCTTCTGTCTGTTTTATATTTCCATCTTTGTCAACCCACATAGCTTCAGCATCTTCAAATTTGTTCAACAATTCAAGCCCTTTTTCCTGGTCTAATATAAAAAGTGTTGTTGAAAGATAGTCTGCAAGACCGCTATCTTTTGTAATTATGGTTACTGATTTAAATTTTTCTGCCGGTTGTAGGGTTTCTGGATCAATTATATGAGCGTATCTTTTTCCATCAACTGTATAGAATCTTTGATAGTCTCCACTTGTAACTATAGAGAGGTTATTTCCTCGAATTATCTCTATTGGTTGTTTTTCTTCTTCTCCTTCAACATCTGGATCTTGAACTCCTATTGCCCATTTATCTCTACCTTCAATGTTTGGTCGTTCAAGTGCAATAATATTTCCTCCTGCTGAAAGGATGGCATACTTACATCCTGCTTCTTTTACTTTATCCATAACGATTTGTGAGGCAAAGCCTTTTGATGTTGCACCAAGGTCAAGTGCCATTCCCTTTTCTTCTAAGAATACTGTTTGGTCCTCTTCGTTTAAAATTACCTTTTTGATATCGGTATGTGTAGAAGCGTTCTTCAATTCTTCTTCTGTAGGAACTTTTGCACTGTCTGGGTTTTTCATTCCTTCTTCTCTATAATTATGCCACACATCTAAAACTGGGCCAAACGCCATGTCTGTTTTATCTGAGTATTTTTCTGTCATCTCTTTTGAAAATTTTATAAGGTCAAAAAGATCTTTGTCCACCTTAACTGGTTCTACTCCTGCATTATCGTTAATGGTCTTGACGTTATTTATTCCTTCGTACTCATCAAAATGTGTGTAGAGTTTATGAAGTCTTTCAAATTCTGACTTAACTACTGTATAATACTTATCATATTCTTCTTTGTCCTGTGTATATGCAGTAAAGCTTATTATTGTGTCAAACACGTCAAAAAATGTATCTGAATATTTTTCGTATTCTATTTCAGTATTATCTTTTGTAGCAATATTTTGAGTAGTTTCTTTTTGATTATCTTCACTTTGATTAACATTATCTTGATTATTTTTACATGATGTAAGTACAAATACAAAAATCATTAATAATGATATTATTTTTCTTTTCATAAATTCACCTCCCTTTAATTATATCTTAATTTTAAAAAAATTCCTAAAAAAGAGCGTATCTCTACGCCCTTTTTCTAATTTTCAGTTTGTGTAAATTCTTCAAACTTTAATTTTACTTTTTCGTTCTTTCCATTTCTTAATATTTCAAGCTCAACTTCATCGCCAATTCTATAGTTTATAAGTGCTTTTCTAATGTCATTCATTCCACTTACCTCTTTGTCGCCAAGTTTTAAAATTATATCATTTGCTTGAAGTCCAGCTTTTCCTGCAGGTGATGTAGGTTCAACTTTAATTACTACTGCACCGTTTTCTGCTCCTGTTTCAACTTGGAAGTACTTTTCATATATTTTCAAGTCTACACCTTGTATTCCAAGTTTAACTGTGTCGAAGTTACCCTTTTCTTTTATTTCGTTAACGATTGTCTTTGCAATATTAATTGGTATAGCGAAACCAATTCCTTCACCGCCACTTGCCTTTGCAGTGTTTATCCCTATTAGCTCACCTTTTGCGTTTAAAAGTGCTCCTCCAGAGTTTCCTCCGTTTATAGCTGCATCCGTTTGGATAAGTCCGTCCATTGACGCTCCATTTTCCATATTTATCGTTCTATTAAGTCCTGAGATGTATCCAGAAGTTAGTGTAGATTGTAGGTCAAGTCCAAGAGGGTTTCCAATTGCTATTGCCTTGTCTCCAACTGATACTTTGTCTGAGTCGCCGATGTCCATTACAGGAAGTCCTGTCTTTTCAACTTTTATTACAGCTAAGTCCAAGCTTTCGTCCTGCCAGATAAGTTTTCCTGGAGTCTTTTCTCCATTGCTAAATATTACATTCATCTCTTTTGCATTTCCATTTCCAACCACATGGGAATTTGTAAGAATGTATCCATCTGAACTTACTATTACACCTGACCCAACTCCTTGAACATATTTGTTTAAATTGAATATGTCGTTTGATTGAGTTACTGTTGTGATACCTACAACTGAAGGAATAGCTTTCTTTGCAACTGCGTTTTCTACATTTTCATCGCCTTTTACATTTATTGTGGTCTTTGCAGAAGTAGTTTTTTGACTTTCTCTTCCATATTCAGCTTCCACAATGTCTTTCACCTTGACTGCAGTAGCCATTGATGAAAGCACAGAGAATAAAAGTGTAATAATAATTATTCTAAGCCATGGAGTCTTTTTTTGAGGAACTCTTTTTACTTCATCTCTTACAACTTTTTTAATATCGTCCATTGAAGGAGAGGCTTCTCTATAGTTTCCATTATAATAATCATAGCCTCCGCCATTGTAATAATATCTGTTTTCATCTCTTTCGCTATCTGATTCGTATCCATTATTTTCGAATCTGTCATCATTCATTTTTTATCACCTCTTTATGACTTTATTTTAGATTAGCTACCTTTAACTTGCCTTAAACATATCCCTAATTTACTGGTTATTACACTTTTGTTGATTTATGAAGAATATAACTTTTAACATATGTATTAAGTTGATGTACAATAGTATTGAAAGATTTAAAATATAGGAGATAATATGTTTGAAGAATTGGAACCAAGGGATGTTCTACACTGGTTTGAAGAGATAAGCAATATCCCAAGGGGTTCAAAAAATGAAAAAGAAATAAGTGAGTATATGTTAAACTTTGCAAAGGAGAGGGGTCTTTATGCAAAGAGGGATGAAGTATACAATGTAATCATAAAAAAACCTGCAACTGAGGGACTTGAAGATGGTCCTACCATTATCTTGCAGGGTCACATGGATATGGTCTGTGTTAAGACTGAAGATTCGAAACATGACTTCTTAAAGGATCCTCTGAAGTTAAAGATTGATGATGGATGGATTCGTGCAGATAAGACTACTCTTGGTGCTGACAACGGAATTGCTGTTGCTTACTGTCTTGCTCTTTTAGATAGCAAGGACATTCCCCACTCAAACTTAGAGATACTTTTTACAACTATGGAAGAACTCGGCATGGGTGGAGCTTCCAAGGTTGATGGTTCTGACTTAGAAGGCAAGTATCTTATAAATATGGATGGAGAGCTTGAGGGTGATTTATTAGTTGGTTGTGCTGGAGCTGTTACAATGACTTCTACAAAGAAGATTACTTTTGTAAAGCCTTCTCTTAGTGATCACTACTGTATGCGTATATACGGATTAAAAGGTGGACACTCTGGTATGCAGATAGAAAACTTCAGATCAAACTCGATTAAGTTTGTGGCAAGACTTCTTCATAATTTAAAAAATGTTGAAATAGCTTATGTAGATGCCGGTTACAAAAGAAATGCAATTCCTTCATATGCAAAAGTCTATTTTTATACTGATGAGAACTCTATTGATGAAATAAAAAAAAGAGCAAGAGTTTTAGAATTTGAACATAGAAAAACTGATCCTCTTATGAAGATAGATATTGAGAAAGAAGAAGAGGTCTTTGACATGGTTTGGAGCGAAAAAAGTAAAGTAGATGTTTTAAATTGTCTTATTTCTGTTCCTGACCAAGTTATATATATGGATCCAGAGTTTAAGGGTCTTGTTCAAACAAGTATTTCAAATGGTGTATTAAGGCAAACTGATGACGAAATATCCCTTGTAGCTCTTCTTCGTTCAACAGTACAGTCATGTCTTGATGAATATAGAATATCTTATGAAACTATAGTCAATGCATTTGGTTTTACTTTGACTGATGATGGTGGATATCCTGTTTGGGAGCATGATGAGAACTCTACTTTAAAAAACATTGCCGTTGATGTTTACAAAAAAATATACTATGCAAATCCAACCGTTCACACAATCCACTGTGGTCTGGAATGTGGAATCTTAAAAAAACATCTACCAAATGTAGATATGATAAGTTTTGGTCCGACTATGCATGATGTACACACCCCAAACGAAAGACTTAGTATTGATTCCGTAAGGAGAGTATGGATATTTCTAAAAGAACTTGTTACAACTTTAAGTAATACGAAAGAATAATTATCTGTCTACTTCTATAAAATGCTAATAATTTGATATTACTAATATGTTTTGTCAACTATTATTTACTCTTTTAGTTATAACTGTAATATGTTAAACTTAAAGTAACAAATAATATTGTTTTCAGTCTTGTAATTTACAATCAATAAATATTTTTATTTCAATTTAGCTGAAGAATTATTTAATTGAAATTACATTTTATAAGGAGAGTTTCATGGATTTATTGGATTTTAAAATATTTAAAGGTATATCAGAAGATAGTAAAAATGCGATTATGGATATAAATCCACAAATTTATTACTATGAACCAAAGAATATTTCTATAAGAAATGACGAAACATTAAAATACGTATTACTTATTAAGAAGGGATGTTTAAAGACAACTGAATATATGATTAATGGTAAGGAAATTGTTTCTTCCTACTATAGTGAAGGAGACGCTTTTCCTTTTTATCTTCATTATGGTAACTATACAAATTTTCCATATGATGTATATGCAGTGAAAAAATCAGAAGTTTATTTTGTTCCCTTTGATGAACTTGAACCAATAATAGATAAGGATCCAATTCTTATGAAAAATGTGTTGGCTTTCGTTTCCGAATATCTATGCTTCAATAAATTTGTACTTCGTGCTACCCAGTACTACAAAATAAATCAACGCATAGCCTATTGGCTTCTACATATAGATGAAATAGATTCTTTAAAGCTTCCAAAAACTCAAGAGATGCTTGCAGACCTTTTAAGAGTTAATAGATCTTGTTTAAATACAGAATTAAAATATATGGAGAGCGAGGGAATTATAAAAGTAAATGGTGTTAATATAAAAGTTTTACGCCCAGATTTACTTGAAGATTTAATTTAATCACTTTTTTTAAGAATAAAAGAGGAGATTCTATTGTTATAGAACTCCTCTTTCTTTGTTTATTTAAATATTTGAATTGTTGTTTAGTTTAGTTCTTCTTGGATCTTTGCATCGTCAAGAGCTGCTTGTACCTTCTTTTCACTGTAACCATCAGGTATTCTCTTATTTCCATTTGTTATATATCCCATAACTGCATATACAACTGCTGAAGCAAGTCCTCCAAGAATTGGAGCTTCTACCCAACCTGTATTTACACCTAATACTAATACTACGTTTGTAATAAGTCCTGCAAGCATTGAAACAAAACATGTCTTAGCATTAGCTTTTATGAAAATTTGTACAATTGTAGGTCCTAAGAACATTGCTATAAGACCACCTGTTCCTATATATGCTATTTGATTTAACATACCTTGTGGTGCAACGAATGTTAACCATAAAGATACTAACGCTATTACAAGCACCATAAGTCTGTTGAATTTATCTCCTTTTGGATGCATTTTTTTCTTTATTGAAACATACATATCGTGAGATAAAGCTGATGCCTGTGTTTGTAATACTGAACTAATTGTTGATAGCATCGCAAATAGTATGAATAGTGTTATTACACCACCTATTGCAGGGTGTACATAGGTGTTTAGAAATACTGGCATTGCTGCATCTGGATTGTCAAGTCCAGGATTTTTATATCTCATATAAAGACCTACCATAGGAATAAAACTAAGTATTAGTCCCATAGGTGCCATATATAGAGCCATTTTATGAACTTTTAAATCTTCTTTCAATGACAGAAATCTTACTGACATATATGGAAGTGTTGTTGTAAATAACAAGGCATAGATAAATACTAAAAATACCTGGTATTTGCTACGTCCATAAGGTACTGATGTAACAGGGTTTGTTATTTTAGGATCTATTTCACCTAATTTATCAATAAGTTCCATTATAGAAATATCTTGTTTTATAACTGTTATTACTATAACTGCTGAAACCAACATTCCTACACACATGATTGTATCTGTTATAGCTACCGCTAAAAGTCCACCTTGCATAGTGAATATGATTACTACTAATAACAATATTGTTGCTGCTATAGCTTCAGATACTCCAAGCCATTTTGATGCGACAAGGCCGACAGCTCTGATTTGTCCAACTATATATACAGTTAAGAACATAAGTGTAGCAAATCCTGCTAACAAGTGTACTCTTCTTTGTTCTGCTTCTGTACCTCTATGTATCTTTGATAGATACTCTGGTACGGTAAGTCCACCCATGGATTCTGCATTTTTTCTCATGTAATTTGCAAACCAAAGTGTACCAAAGGTTATTGCAGGTGCAAAGAAAAAGTTTGCCAATAGCTCAATTGTTCCATAGGCATATGCAGTACCAGGAGAACCTATAAATCCCCAACCGCTATATCCTGTTGCCATTAATGTTCCAGCACCGATAAACGGTCCAATTTGTTTTGCTCCCAGAAGAAAACCTTCTCCCTCTACTTGGTCTTTTTGTATTTTTCTTCCTGACATGTATCCTACACCAATTAGGACACATGAAGCCACTATAAATATTATCCAATTAGCCATAAATTACCTCTTTTTGCCTTTAGATTTGGTCTCTCTGTAGATAAACGTTATTGCAGGATAGACCAAAAGTATTATACTTCCTATTATAAAGCAGTTAACTGCCCATGAACTTGTCATAATTACCTCCTTGAAAGGTTTATTTTAATTTTTTTCTGTTAAAGTAAAGCTGTTACAATTTCTTGTAACAGCTTTGTTTTTAACTAATGAATTACCATCTCTTGTCTGCGTAAGTGATAAGAGTAGGATCTTCAACTTGGTTAGGGAAGTAATCTTGACATTCTCCTTCACGGTAAACGTCAGCTGTAGCACAGTGTAATCCTCCACCAAATGGATATGCATCTCTAAATGGTACAGGTATTACGTTCATACCTAATTTATCCATTTGTTCACATTGTGCAGTTTCAGAAGCTTCTACTATTACTGTGTTGTGGTCAAGAACTAAGCAGTTCATTGATAGCCATACACTTGAGTAACATAATTCTGGTGGTTCCTTGTGAGCTGGCATTGCTGCGTCAACAATTTCCCAATCGTTAGCTTCGAAAATCTTTCTTTGTTCTTCAGGTAATCTTCTATGTGGGTTATTTATAATTAGACCCGGTCTTAATGGTACAAATGTAGCGTCAATGTGGATTGGGTATGGGTCGCCAGGGAAGTTTAGTGAGTGAACTCTGAAATCAGGGTACATTCTTCTTAACCATTCCATAGCCTTCCAGTTAGTTGTTAAACCTTTTTGGATGAATAAGTCTTTACCAAGTCTCATAACATCTGCTGCGTCAAATAGAATTTCGTGTTCTTTAGTAACCATTTCTAAGTTAGCAGTTCTTTCAAGTAATATTTCTTCAGTAACTGGGTGTCCATCTACGTCGTCCCAGTAGTGCATATCGTAACTTTCGTCACTTAATTGTGGTCTTGGTCCGTAGAACCATCTAAATTCTGGGTCCTTTTCGAAATATTCACGAAGGTTTTTATGATAGCAATAATGTTCAAAGAATCTTGATCTAAATGACATAGATGCACAGATTATATCGCTACCAATAGTAAGTAATACGTCTCTTGGTGGCATACAGCCAAATTGAGAACCTGTCATAAAGAATGGAGTTACTATAGCTTGGTTAAATTGTAGTGGTTCTGGTCTATCTACTGTAACACCATGATCTTCTAATACTTTTACTAAATTATCAAGTTGTGCATTTGCTTTTTCAACTGTGTCCAATGGTCTTGGGCCTGTCATACCTCTCATTGGGCTGTCTAGTGGTACTTTAGCTTCAGAAGCTGGTTCTGAAGGTGAAATACAACAATTATCTGCTCTACCTACTATAACTCTTTTTAAAGGGTCAAAGTCGTTCCATGAATTAACTATTTTCATTTTGTTCCTCCTATTTTATATTTAATTGCTATGCAATTATTACCTTATTTTAATGTTGCATACATTACTGCTTTTATTGTATGCATTCTATTTTCAGCTTGATCCATTACTTTAGATTTTGCTGATTCAAATACTTCGTCTGTTACTTCCATTTCTGGAATGTTAAATTGATCATTTACTTTTACTGCTGTTGTTGTTTCAAGGTTATGGAATGATGGTAGGCAGTGTAAGAAGATTGCTTCTTCGTTTGCGTTTTCCATAACTTCTTTGTTTACTTGGTATGCTTTTAGTTGGTTTATTCTTTGTTCCCAAATTTCTGCTGGTTCTCCCATTGATACCCAGATGTCTGTGTATAGAACGTGTGCATCTTTTGTTGCTTTCTTTACGTCTGTTTCAAATTCTATTGTACATCCGTTTTCTTTTGCTATCTTCTTTGCTTCTTCTATTAGACTTTCTTCTGGTTTTAATTTTTCTGGACAGCATCCTACGAAGTTTACTCCTAATTTTGCTGATACTATCATTAGTGAGTTTGCTACGTTGTTTCTTGCATCTCCAAGGTATACGAATTTAAGTCCTTTTAGGTATCCGAAGTTCTCTTTTACTGTTAGGAAGTCTGCTATCATTTGTGTTGGATGGAATTTGTCTGTTAAACCGTTCCATACTGGCACTCCTGAATATTTTGCAAGGTCTTCTACTAATTCTTGTGAGAATCCTCTGTATTCGATTCCGTCATACATTCTTCCAAGTACTCTTGCTGTATCTTTGATACTTTCTTTGTGTCCCATTTGTGAGCTGCCTGGGTCAAGGTAGGTTACTCCCATTCCAAGGTCATATCCTGCTACTTCAAAGGAACATCTTGTTCTTGTTGATGTCTTTTCAAATAGAAGAACTATGTTCTTTCCTTCTAAGTACTTGTGTGGTGTTCCTGCACGTTTTAAATCTTTGAAGTTTTCTGATAACTTCATTAGATATTCAATTTCTTCTATTATGTACTCTTATAATTATAAAAAGCTTCTTCCTCTTAAGTTTACTCCCATTAAATACCTCC